>NZ_RKQE01000010.1:0-735922 GCF_003815055.1 Acinetobacter sp. BIGb0102 | reverse complement strand
GAGATCGTGATTAATGATCGCAACGAAACCAGTGTTAAGGGTGTATTTGCTGCTGGTGACTGTACTACAGTGCCATACAAGCAAATTATCATTGCCACAGGTGAAGGCGCCAAAGCATCCCTGTCTGCCTTTGATTATATGATCCGTTCTGGCGTATAAATGATGTGATCAAAAAAAAGCCCCAATGATGATTGGGGCTTTTTTATTGCATTTAGTTCTTTGGTTTATATAAACCATGATCAACCAGATGTTCGCGTAAAATACGGCGAAGTTCTAATACTGCTTCAGGGGTTTCCTGAATGGAATGACCGCCTTTGAAAATCTTTTCAGACACAGCACCATCTAGATGTGCACTTTTATAAGGAACAATTCCGTCGGTGATGACATTCGGATCATCACTCTTGGTAATGTTGCCCATAATTGAATGGAAAACCAGACCTTTTTCTGGTGGGATCGTTGCGGTTAATTCCATAAATTTGGATTTTTTGCTCAGATCACTTGGCCCATTCTGGATCACGTCATTGGTCAAAGTTTTGACGAAATCCTTAAGATCCATGTCATCACTAGTAAGTGTATCCGCTAAGGTTGTCAAGAATGTAGCAGGGAGCTTGATAATCTTACGGGCTGCCAAGGTAAACCAGCGATCTGCATAGTCTGTACCACGATGTGGGGCTGCCAAGAAAATGGCACGATCAAAGTTCGTAATCGGTTCCATCTTGAGACGCTCGCCAATCACAGGATGCTTTCTCAAACGTGCCTGTTGGCGGCTGTTCATCATGGTCAATGCTTCTTTGGAAATATCAGCATTGCTGACCAAAAGACGGCTAATAATCCCGCCCATACTATGACCAATTAAAACTGCATCCTGAGCAGCGGCATCTTTAGGATTTAGTGAACCAAAGGCTTGCTTTAACACAGCATAGATTTGAAAGCGACTTTCCAAAATAGGCATATTGGTCGAATAAAAGACTTGCCAAACCTGATAATGCTCACGTAATACTGCATCACCCATAATGTCGTTGGTTACGGCAATCCATGCTTCTGGGCTACTTGCCAGACCATGCACCAGTACAATCACTTTCTTGTTCGGATTATAAGGTTCAAGCATATATAAATGCGGCATGGTGAGGTGCTGATCGCGGTCAATTAGAGTTAAATAAGCGGCAGTCCCTAAATTATTTTCAGCCAGCCAAAGCCCATAAGGCGCAGAGAAATTGGCTGCCAGAGAGTATTCTTTTCCAGCAATATTTACTTTCTCGACGCTATATGGATCGTAAACCTTGACTTCAAATTCTGGACTATTAAGCACATCGTCAACCGTTGCGGTTGTCTTTTTAGGTTGTGCAATAATGGTTGCAGCTAGATAACGTGCTTTATGAATATTTGGATTAACACCGTTTGGATAGCTATAACTTAATGGATCAAGGATGTATTTATTTTCATCAGGAGCAGCGCCATCGGTAGAAGGAAATACAGCGACGAAATCTGAACCGAAACCATCTCGACGGTTAATCGCTCTTAAACCAGAAAAGTTCATGTTATAGCTAGAAATAAACTTCTCGAGCTGCATGTTCTGCAAGCGTTGATAGGACTGAATATCGATGGTGTATGTGCTTTTACCAATTTTAATCGTTGGTGTAATGGTTTTGGATGGGTTTCTTAAACTATGGACATTGACCATTTTGGTCAACGCCTGATTATAGAAATCCCGAATTTGAACTTGTCTGTTATCAAAAATCCGTTCCTGCGGCTGACGGGCAGTCTTAAATAAATAAGCATAACTGTAGCGAATACTTTTATCTAAAGCTTCAAGCTCTTGATCCAGACAGTTTTCATAGGTTTTCTGAATAGCTTTTTGTTCTTCTTCAGCTTTATGTTTGGTGAGCTTGCTGACTTTACATTCAGAGGAGTCGGAAAGACTCATTGCTTTTGAAAGATATAATTCGCTGGCAGTAGATAGAAGTTGTTCATCCTGAATCTGCGGAATCTTATGCAGATCTGCAATACATTCATTTGGAGTCTGCATGCAGACTTTTGCTTCTTTGCCGGACATCGACAGGACATTGAGGCTGGCTTCGCTCAATTTTTTCTGTGTCAGAATACTATTACGCTCGTTCGCGATCGTCACATTGAGGTCTTGCTGTTTCAGACTGACGACCTGACAACCACTCATCACCATAGTACTGAGTAGGCTGATCGCAAATAAACGTTTATTCGGGGTAAATGCTAGCTTCATAAATCAGCAAGTTGGCTGGGAGATTGTAGCTATAATACGAAAATCGAATGTTTTTTCAATCATCCATAAAAAAATAGACTGTACACGACAGTCTATTTTCCATTACAGAATGGGACAGTAATTAGTTCAATACTTGCCAAACATTCCAACGTTTTCCAGATTCAACTTCTTTGATCAAACGATCAGTAACTTCAGCTTCATCTGGGTAATTGATTTTGTAGTTCTTTAAGGTTTGAAGCGCATTTTTCTTTTGCTCTAACCAGAGATAGTTGTTAGCAGCAGAAAGATAAGCTTCTTGAACACCGCCTTTCATTGCCTTATCTAAATAAGGAATCGCTTCACGTTGACCGCCACCTTCTGACAAGCCAAAACCGAACCAGAAGTTTGTTTCAGCATCATTCGGGTTCATTGCAAGAATACGTTGAGCATAGTTCAATGATTTGGTGGTGTACGCTGTACCCAAATCCATATTACGTGCCATCACGCTTGCTTTAAAAGCACGTGTTAATACGTCGATAGAGGCATTTGGTTTTTCTGCCAAAGCATCTAATTTTTGAGTTGTTTCTTTCAACTTCGCTTCATAGCCTTTACGCTCTTGACGGTCAGGGAAGCGAGGTGGATAGTGGCGTGCCTTACCTTCAACAAGTTGTAGGAAGTCATCAATCTCAGTCACATCGACTTCATTTTCACCAGCAAGAACTGCATATTTTACATTGCGTTGTTTGCTGTCGATCGTCGGAACGATGAGTTTGTTGATATCTAATGTGGTTGTTTTTGATGGATCATTTTGTAATGACACAACCATTTTAGTCACAGGCTGAGCAGCAGCATCTTTAATTGCAACTTCGAAGCTTGGTGGTGCATCATATTTGATTGGATTTAAAGCATAGAACGGTGCTGTCGGTTCTGGCTCTTTGAATACAAATGGCTCAGAAGCTTTATCTTTTTTGACTGGGGCGATGCCACAGGCGGTTAAAAAAGAAGTTGAAAGTACAAGTAATGCCAAAGGCTTAAAATTCATGCTTACATCCATTAATTTTAGTTAAATGAGAAGTAGATCGTTGGTTTCACCAGTCTAGGAAAAGCAAAACCAACTTGCAATGATAAGCTTGTTACATTTCTTATATATTCGCTTAGGTTGCCGAAGTTTTGTTCTGTGCTTCACATTCACGTCTAACTTCTTCAATAATTTTAAGTTCTTCTTTACTCAATGGTTGATTTTTAGAACTTTGAGGCGAGAAACTCGGATCCAGTTCTGAGAGGCGCTGGCACAGCACATTCATACGTTTTTCGTTTTTCTGCATACGATCCAGCAGCACACGAATACCTTCCAAAATTGGATCAGATTGATCTTGTGTCGTTGCATAAGGCTGGAAGCCAATACTTTCGGCATAGTCACGACGGCTGACTTCATCTTGTTCGACTTGGTTTTTATCTTTGAAGATGTAACGTGCAGGGTTACCGACCGCAGTCACATTTTCAGGGACTTCTTTGGTCACTACAGCATTCGAGCCAACTTTCGCACCTTTATGGACTGTAAATGGGCCTAAAATTTTTGCACCTGCACCGACTACAACACCATCTTCTAGGGTTGGGTGGCGTTTGCCTTTATTCCAGGTTGTGCCGCCTAGAGTAACGCCATGATAAAGCGTAACGTCATTGCCAATTTCAGCCGTTTCACCAATCACAACACCCATGCCGTGATCGATAAAGAAACGTTTGCCAATTTTTGCCCCTGGGTGAATTTCAATGCCTGTGGCAAAGCGACTAAAAGAAGAAAGCAGGCGAGCCGTACCTTTATATTCTTTTTTCCACAATTCATGTGCCATACGATGCATGATCAGCGCATGGATACCGGGATAGGTCGTTAGCACTTCCAGCGTGTTTCTAGCCGCAGGATCACGTGCAAATACAGCCTCGATATCTTCTTTAAGCTGTTTAATCATTTGAATGATCCTCCGTGTTTGTCTTTTTCCATGAACCTTTGGCAAGTGCCTGAACGCGACTGAAGATCCCACGTAATAAATGGTACTCCATACGATCTAATTGTATCCTTCCAAATAAACGACGCAAGCGTAATGGCAGTAAACGGGGATTATTCGGGTCTAAAAATTCGATTTCAGTCAGCATTTTTTCCAGATGAGGGTAGAACTCTTCCATCTGTTGCTGCGTCACCAGTGGTTCATCCCATTCCATGCTTTGCTGTTGTTTTAGTTGCATATGGTCATCTGGTGTATCTGTAACTTGAGTATTTTGTTCAAGTGCAGCCATTCTCATTTCATAACACACCACCTGAATGGCTTGAGCGACATTCAGAACGCCATACTCAGGATTGACTGGAATGGTTAAATGGTAATTGGCTAAGGCCAGTTCTTCGTTGGTCAGTCCACGATCCTCACGTCCAAAAACGATGGCAACATGTTGTTCTTTGCTTGCTGCCTGTAATGCTTCTTTTGCCGCAGGGCGAACATCGAGCAATGGCCAAGGAATGGTGCGACTACGGGCACTGGTACCGAATACGATATGACAATCCTGAATAGCTTGTTCCAGCGTCTCAACAATCTCAATCTGTTCAATTAAATCCTGTGCACCGGCTGCCAGAGCATCAATATCGGGATGCGGATAGGTTTTCGGTGCAACCAATACGAGCTTGGATAAGCCCATGGTTTTCATTGCACGTAAAGCACTACCAATATTGGCTGGTAGGGTGGTATTGACCATGACAATACGGACATGATCCAAATGTTTGGACACGTTATTTGAGTCAAACTGGTTCATATATTATCCAGAATTAAGAGTATTGAGAGACTTCTGCTTGATAGAGATCAAGCGCTTCATCCATTGACATGTTGTCAGGCGGCGGTGCGATATTTGCCACTTTCGGTGCTTCTGCAACTTTGGCTGCTTTAGATTTCACTTGGTATTCGATCGCAATTGCTTCTTTACCAAAATAATCCCGTAATTTGCTCAGCAACTCATCCAGTGGTGCAACTTTCCATTGTGGGCCGAGGTGTAGCTCGGCGGTTGCAAAACTTTGCTCCAGCTGGATTTGCAGACCAATATGCTGGCACATATCAACATTACAATAAGGTAAAAGAATCGCTTGTAAATCTTTTGCTAAAGTTTTGCTCATCAGGTCTTGTGCTAAGCGAACTTGAATACTTTGGGCACGTTTCTGGCGAATTTCATTTAAACTGAATGCCTTACTTAACCGTGCCATTGGGCGGTCAAAGCCTTCACGTTCGTAGATTTCGCCTTCAATCACCACCACTTGTTCTAAACGAACCACTTCTTTGTAGCGTTGGAAACGCTCATGGTTGCAACTGATCTCGACACGGGCAGTACCATCATCTAGTGTGATCATAATGCGGTTTGGGAAGTTGGCAATATCAACAACTAAACCTGCAAAAACTGTGGTAACACCACGACGTGTCGGTGTCAACTCATTCAGTTTTGCTGAAATGAATGATTTTAATTCTGGACGATAGACATCAATCGGGTGACCTGTGAGGTAGAGACCCAGCGTGTCTTTTTCACCTTTAAGACGAACTTCATCTGACCAAGGTTTCACGGGTTTGGCTGGTTTACGCTGAACTTCTTCAACTTCACCAAACAAGTCCATAATTCCTGTTTCACGGTTACTACGCGCTTGTTCGGCTGCTTGCACGGCTTCTGGCAATTGTGCCATTAAGCTTGAACGTTCAATACCGAGACAATCCAGCGCACCCGCACGGATCAGGGCTTCTAAAGTACGTTTATTGATTTTTTTCAAATCAATACGATGACAGAAGTCGAATAAATCCTTGTATGGGCCTTCGTTGATGCGTGAGTCGATGACCGATTGCATCGCTTGCTCACCAACGCCTTTAATTGCACCTAGACCATACACAATGGTTGCTTCATCGCTGGCATGGAAATGATACAAAGACATATTCACAGACGGTGGTAGCACTTCCAGCTTGTTATTACGGCAGTCGTCGATCAGGAACACGATACTGTCGGTATTCTGCATTTCCGAAGATAATACGGCCGCCATAAATTCAGCAGGATAATGTGCCTTTAACCAAGCGGTATGATAGGCAACAAGGGCATAGGCCGCGGCATGGGATTTGTTAAAACCATAGCCTGCAAACTTTTCCATATAGTCGAAGATATGGTTGGCAGTTGCTTCATCAATATCTTTTTTCGCCGCACCTTCAATAAAGATCTGGCGCTGTTTGACCATTTCTTCAGGTTTCTTTTTACCCATGGCACGACGAAGTAAGTCCGCACCACCGAGTGTATAACCCGCACAGAACTGTGCAGCCTGCATTACCTGTTCTTGGTAAACCATAATCCCGTAGGTTGGTTCTAATACGCCTTCAAGCAGGGGATGAAGATACTCAAACTCACCGCCATGCATACGATGGATAAAGTCAGGAATAAGATCCATCGGGCCCGGACGATACAAGGAAACGAAGGCGATAATTTCTTCAAATTTGCTTGGTCGTGCTTCCTTCAACATCTTTTTCATGCCGACGGATTCAAACTGGAATACCGCAGTGGTATTTGCCTCGGCAAACACCAGATAAGCATCTTTATCGTCTAAAGGAACATTGGAAATGTTTAGTGGTATCTCGGATTTGATCCGCTTGTTGATATTCTGAACCGCATCTTCAATTACCGTCAGGTTACGTAAGCCCAAGAAGTCGAATTTAACCAGACCCGCAGCTTCAACATCATCTTTATCATATTGTGCTACGCGGTTGGTACCATCGGCATCACAAAGAACGGCTGAGTAATCGGTAATTTTACCGGGTGCAATAACAACACCACCGGCATGCTTACCTGTATTACGCGTGATACCTTCTAGCTTAAGCGCCATTTCCCAGATTTCAGCGGCATCATCATTGTCTGGATTTGACGGGTTGGTGACGATGTCTTTGAGCTGCGGTTCCATGTCAATCGCAGTCGCTAGATCGACACCCAGTGGTTTGGTCGGAACCATTTTAGAAATACGGTCAGCCAGACCATAGGATTTACCCAAGACACGGGCTACATCTCGAATCGCACCTTTTGCCGCCATGGTACCGAAAGTGGCAATCTGTGAAACCGCCTGACGACCATAATTCTGTGCAACGTATTCAATCACACGGTCACGACCTGCAATACAGAAGTCGACGTCAAAGTCGGGCATCGAGACACGTTCCGGGTTTAAGAAACGTTCAAAGAGTAGATCATAACGTAGTGGGTCAAGATCGGTAATTTTTAAACTATAGGCAACCAGTGAACCCGCACCTGAACCACGACCCGGCCCAACAGGCACGCCATTATTTTTGGCCCATTGAATGAAGTCCATGACAATGAGGAAGTAACCCGGGAATCCCATCTTGAGAATAATATCAACTTCATATTTGATCCGCTCATCATAAGGTTTGCGAATCTCGGTCCAGTCTTCATCACGTTCAGCGATCGGATAAAGAACATTTAAGCGTTCTTCTAAACCTTCACGAGATAAATGCTCGAAATAGGTGTCGATGGTATACCCATCTGGAATCGGGAAATCAGGTAAGAAATAAGTTCCGAGCTGTAATGCGACATTACAACGTCTTGCAATATGGTAAGTGTTTTCAATCGCGCTCGGAATGTCTGAAAACAGCTCAGACATTTGTTCGCCAGTTTTAAAATATTGTTCAGGGCTATAGTTTTTCGGGCGCTTATCATCGCCAAGTACATAGCCATCAGCAATACAAACGCGGGCCTCATGGGCCTCAAAATCTATTTGTTCAACAAAGTGCACATCATTATGGGCAACAACACCAATCTGATATTTGGCGGCCAATTTGACGGCTTGCTGGATAAAATCTTCTTCGCCTACGCGTTCAGTACGCGTTAAGGCCAAATAGACGCGATTGCCAAATTTCTCAATCCATGCTTCCAGTAAAGGTTCAGCTTTTTGTGGATTGGAAGAGCAGAGCATTTTGCCCACATCACTATGTTGGCCTAGCAAGACAATCAGGTCTTCTGCCTGTTCAAGTACCCACTCTTTTTGTACGCATGGGATACTTAACTGTTGGCCTTCGATAAAACCGCGAGATACGATTTCAGTCAGATTACGCCATCCAGTATTGCTCATTGCCAGTAAAGTGGCGCGATGTTCAGCATCATTGAGGCGAATAACACTGCCTAAAACGGGCTTAATGCCTTTTTTTAGACATGCTTCGTAAAATTTTACTGCTGCGTGCAGGTTAGATAAGTCTGTGAGTGCCAGAGCTGGCATCTCATCTTTTACGGCAGCCTTGACCAAATCAGGTATGCGAACAATCGATTCTGTAATCGAAAACTCTGTATGGATACCGAGATGAACAAACCGCATAGAAGGACTATCCTTTTTCAAACCAACGCATAGTTTAGCATGCAAACCGAAAATGACATGCTTAATATTTTGGCAAACCGTGTGTTTGCTTTGTTATTTTGTTCAAAAGTTAAAAATTAGTTTTTGATTTTTTCTATGTGTGGCCTAGTTTTGCATAGCAACTAGACCGAGCTATGGCTTATCTGTCATGTTTAATGTGAAAAGCGCTTACACGAGTAAAAGATATCCTGTTGCTCTGAATGTGCTAGCAAACTACATCAAAGTAAAGCTGCACTGTTTGGAATTTGGCTGTGTAAAAAGATATTCGATTTTGATTCAAAATCTACGGCACTGCTGTGGAAAGCGATCTAAAATCTAGACAACACATCTAAAGATTGAATATAAAAAAATCCCCCTGAAGATAGGGGGAGTTTGTATTAACGCATTTTTGCCAAGAAGCGGCCTAAGCGATTGATGGCTTCCCGAAGCTCATTTTCCGCAGGCAGGAATACGACACGGAAATGATCTGGCGTCGGCCAGTTAAAGCCTGTGCCTTGTACCAATAATACTTTTTCCGCTTTTAACAGATCCAGCATCAGTTTTTCATCATCTTCAATTGGATAAACTGCTGGATCGAGTTTAGGGAAGCAGTACATTGCGCCATCAGGTTTAACACAACTAAGGCCGGGGATTTCATTCAGCATTTCCCAAGCAATATTACGCTGTTCGTATAAACGGCCACCTGGGCGAATCAAATCGTTAATTGATTGATATCCACCTAATGCAGTTTGAATCGCATATTGAGCTTGGTGGTTGGCACATAAACGCATTGAAGCCAGCATATCCAAACCTTCGATATAGTCTGCTGCACGTGCTTTATTGCCTGTAATCGCCATCCATCCTGCACGATAACCTGCAATACGGTACGCTTTTGATAAACCATTGAAGGAAATACACAGTTGATCGCCAGCCAATGCAGCTACAGCCACATGTTCGATGCCGTCATAAACGATTTTGTCGTAGATTTCATCTGCAAATAAAATCAGGTCGTGCTTTTTCGCCAATGCCACAATTTGCTCTAATACATGGCGTGGATAAACTGAACCGGTCGGGTTGTTCGGGTTGATAATCACGATACCGCGGGTATTTGGCGTGATTTTGCTTTCCATATCCGTGATATCTGGGTACCAGTAGTTCTCCGAATCACATTTATAATGCACTGCGCTACCGCCAGACAGATTGACCGCTGCCGTCCATAAAGGATAGTCAGGCATTGGCACCAGCATTTCATCGCCATCATCCAGCAAGCCTTGCATTGCCATAACGATAAGTTCAGATACGCCGTTGCCAACATAGACATCATTCACATGCATATCGAAGATGCCTTTCTGCTGGTAGTACTGGCAGATGGCTTTACGTGCAGGGAAGATCCCCTTTGAATCGGTGTAGCCAATCGCATTCGGAAGGTTTAAAGCGACATCATTAATAATTTCTTGAGGGGCTTCAAAGCCAAACGGGGCAGGATTGCCGATATTCAGTTTGATAATCTTATGTCCTTGCTCTTCCATTTCATTGGCGGCTCGTAATACAGGTCCACGGATGTCATAACAAACATGCTCAAGCTTAGATGATTTTTTAATTTCTCGGCTTGATGGATGAGACTGGGGAACAACTGTACTTTTAGACATAGCAGGATTCACTTTTGCATATCGGTATAAATAACTTTTAAAGGTTTCAACTGTTACCAGATTCAGGTCGTGCTGATCTCTCAGTAATTCAACAATTTTTTCGTGGGTAAAACCTGATTGTTGATATTGTCTGATGGTTGGTAATAAGTTTTGAAACACCACACTTTTTTTCTGAGACATTTTTTGTCCTATACAACCGTGCGGAACAAGAATATCACTATATTTGCTCACGCAAAAGACAATATTGTTAAAATTTGCTTACGTTAAATATTTAATTTGCTTTCTTTTTGCTATTTTTAATTTAGATGCTTAAACTTCAACAAATTATACGATCTGAGACTAGAGTTTTTTTTGCGAATGGCGTAAATATAAAATCTGATCATCATGATATTTTTAACATCAGAATAAAAGGTGCAGGTTATGGGAAAAGTGAATAAAACAGACCGAGAATGGCAACGAGAGTTATCCGCAGAAGAATATCGCATTACCCGTCAGAAAGGCACAGAACCCGCATTTACAGGACAATATTGGAATAATAAGCAACATGGTACTTATGTTTGTCGTTGTTGTGGTGCGGAATTATTTTCTTCCGATACAAAATACGATAGCGGCTGTGGCTGGCCGAGCTTCTTTAAGCCGATTGATAGTGTTGCAATAGAAGAACATGAAGATTTATCGCATGGTATGGTCAGAACAGAAATTGTCTGCCATGATTGCGATGCACATTTGGGCCATGTGTTTGAGGATGGTCCACAGCCGACAGGACTGCGTTATTGCGTGAATTCGGCATCATTACAACTTAAAACAGATGAGAAGAATGACGAGGAAACTTATCCATGAGTAACATTTATCAGTTTGAAGCTGAGTTGTTAGAGGGAGAAACAAAAGCGCTCGCTGATTATAAAGGCAAGGTCATGCTGATTGTAAATACTGCAAGTAAGTGTGGTTTTACCCCGCAGTTTGCTGGATTAGAAAAACTTTATGAAAAATATAAATCTCAGGGACTAGAAGTATTAGGATTTCCATGCAATCAATTTGGAGGACAGGATCCGGGCACCAATAAAGAAATCGGAACCTTTTGCCAGCGTAATTATGGCGTCAGTTTTCCCATGTTTGCCAAGGTTGATGTGAAAGGGCCTGAAGCACATGTGATTTTCCGTTATTTAACCCGTGAAGCGAAAGGGCTTTTAGGTAGTCGGAATATCAAATGGAATTTTACGAAATTTTTAGTTGGTCGTCATGGTGAAGTGCTAGAGCGTTATGCGCCAACGACTAAGCCAGAAGCGTTAGAAGCAGATATTGAAAAAGCTTTAGCCCAGAAATAATACGTTTTGGCTTTGAGTTAAATCATTTTGAACTCCACCGTTGAGTTTTGGAACCATCCTGACATGCCGTATGTTGAAACGCGTAGGGCATGTCAAAGTCGAATCTGTTATAAATCGCATAGTCATCCCACCTTTTCAATCGGCGCTGTAGATGCCGGGCAGAGCCATTTTTCCAGTTCTTTTGCTTCAGAGCAGCTGATTCAGGCGGGGAGTGTCGTAGTTATTCCTGCTCATGTTGAACATTCATGTAATCCTTTGCCTCAACAGGCTTGGAGTTACCAAATGATGCATCTTGATGCAGCATGGCTTGCTGGACTGATCAATGAATTGCAACAGGAAATAGATTCGCAGTTGGATTTAAACATCCCATATTTGCCGCAACTCAAACCCATAATTCTCCATGATCTGGATATTTACGCCGCATTTACTAGATTAAATCAGGTGTTGTTTGATCCTCAGATTCCAAGATTAGAAAAAGAACAATACTTAATTAAGATTTTGACTGAAATGTTAATACCGAATTTTCATTGGGAAAATATTGGGGCGGCAGGTTATTTCCAGCCGTATTTACCACGCTTAATTGAATGTCTGAATAGCAGTATGGATGATTTATCGCTACAGCAACTGGCTGATGAATTACAGATGAGTCGTTATGCGTTAATCCGGCTATTTAAGCATTATTTGGGTTTAACGCCACATGCCTATCAATTAAATCAAAAGGTGAATCAGGCACGCTTACGCTTGCGTCAGGGCTGTGATCTGGCTCAACTGGCGCATGAGCTGGAGTTTACTGACCAAAGCCATTTTCATCGTGTCTTTAAACAATATACGGGGGTCACCCCAAAACAATATTCTAAAAAATCTTAGCTCCCGCAATTTTATACAAGAATAAAGTTTTAAGCTTTTTTAAGCTGGCTCTCCTTCATTTGGAGAGAAGGTATGGAGCTTTTTTTAACGATCGTGGTGACTCATTTTATTGCTTTGCTGACACCGGGTGCTGATTTCTTTTTAATTTTAAAAACACTGATGCAAAGCAAAATAAAGGCAGCGCGATTGACTTGTATGGGAATTGCAGTAGGCAATGCCATCATTCTGCTGATGATTTATTGCAGTCTGTTTCTGTTGGGTAAGGTCAATACTGAAATACTGGTCGCGATGAAATGGTTAGGTGTCCTTTATTTTGCTTATCTGGCGGTTCAATGTTTTTGTGCGGCGCGTTCAGCACAGATAATCCCTAACACCGAGCTGGAAGATGTTGCAGTGTCGCAAAACAAGGCTCAATTTACGCACTTTTTACTGGGTTTGGGTTCAAGTCTACTCAATCCCAAAAACCTGATGTTTTATTCGGTCTTGGTGATTCTGGTTTATCCGCAATATAATTTTTTGCAAAACTTTTTGGTCTGTGTCTGGATGGTGGGCTTGGTACTGATCTGGAATCTGGCGATGGTGAAACTGATGAGCGCAACTATTTATCTGTCATGGTTAAATCAGCATATTCATTATTTATATTATCTGGCGGGCAGTAGTTTTCTCTTTTTTATGCTGGTACTGATTTTATCCTGAATATAAAAAAGACGATCAAATGACCGTCTTTTTTACTTAAATACTATTGGGATGGTTCAATAGGTTGAGGCTGGGTTTTCCTGAAACTGTGTATCTTGCGATTAATATCGTCAATAAATGTATAGACCACAGGAATTACCAGTAAGGACAAGAAGGTACTGGTAATCAAGCCTCCAATCACCGAGATCGCCATAGGGGCACGGAAGCTCGGATCTGTACCAATGCCTAAGGCGATTGGTAACATACCTGCACCCATTGCCAGCGTGGTCATGATGATCGGGCGTGCCCGTTTATGACAGGCATCCAGCAAGGCATTGAAACGGGAGTAATGCTTCTCATCTCTGGCAATAATGGCGTAATCCACCAGTAGAATCGAGTTCTTGCTGGCAATCCCCATTAACATAATCAGACCGATCAAGCTTGGCATCGAGAAACTGCTTTTCGCCAATAGCAGCATCACAAACGCACCGCCAAGTGATAAAGGTAAGGCCACCAGAATGGTAATCGGTTGTAGGAAGTCTTTGAATAACAGCACCAACACCACATAAATACACAATACGCCTGTTAGCATTGCCAAACCAAAGCTTGAGAACAGTTCCTGCATGACTTCGGCATCACCAATATTGGTACGTTTCACCGTTGGAGGCAGATTCTTCATGGTTGGGAGCTGGTCAACTTTTGCGGCAATATCACCCAGAGGTTGATTATTCAGCTCAATGGTAAAGTTGATATTACGTAGACGGTTAAAGCGGTCAATTTGTGATGGGCCACTTTCAATGTTGACATCAGCAATGGTGCCTAACATGACGGGCCCATGACTGCCTTTGACCATTAAGCGTTTCATCAGCTCCTGATCCTGACGTGCTGATAGCGGTAGTTTGATCACCACAGGAATCTGACGTTGTGACAGGTTTAACTTAGCTAGATTCTGGTCAAAATCACCTGCAGTCGCGATACGCAAAGTCTCTGCAATATCATAAGTGGTGACACCTAGATCGGCAGCCTTGGCAAAATCTGGACGAATCACCAATTCAGGACGAATCAGGGCAGCACTTGAGGTGATACTTCCTACATTTGGAACAGTTCGTAATTCACGTTCAAGGCTACGTGCTGTCGCCATTAATGTATCGGGATCATCGCCAGAAAGTGCAATTTGATATTGGCTATTGTTGCCTGCAAGTCCGACTTGGATGCGGGCACCAGGCAGTGGTGCCAGACGCTGACGCAATTGGTCTTCAATGTCTTGCAAGCTTGCACTTCGGTCAGAACGTTCCGTAGTTTGAATGGTTAAAGTGGCTTTACGGGGTTCACCCGATGCGCCACCTGAAAATGGATCTGTTCCCGCAGCACCGCCACCAATGGTGGTATAGATACTTTTAATTTCAGGGTGATCTTTAATCAGGTTGCGTGCATATTCAGCCGTTTTAAGCGTATCTCCAAATTGAGAACCGGGTGTTAATTCCAGTCGAACCTGTGTTTGTCCCGTATCTGGTGGAGGCACAAACCCAGTCGGTAATAAGGGAATGAGCATGACCGAGGCAATAAAGAAAGCAATTGCGCCGCCTAAAGTGATCCAGCGGTGATTGAGACACCAAGTGACCAGACGCATATAACCACGCATGACTTTGCCATCTTTGGCGCGATCTTTGGCTAAACGTGCTGTGCCTTGATCTGCCGCCGTTTTGGTATCAGAAGCATCGTCCTGTTGTTCGACTTTGCCGATCCATGGTTTCAGGATATAGGCAGACATCATTGGAGTGAGTAAACGTGCAACCAAGAGGGAAGCAAAAATTGCCAATGCTGCTGTCCAGCCAAACTGAACAAAGAATTTTCCTGCAATCCCGCTCATAAAGGCAGTCGGAAGGAATACGGCAATCAGGGTAAAAGTGGTCGCAATCACGGCCAGACCAATTTCATCTGCGGCTTCCATCGCGGCTTCATACGGTGTCTTGCCCATGCGCAGATGCCGGATGATATTTTCAATTTCAACAATCGCATCATCGACCAGAATCCCCACCACCAGTGACATGGCCAGTAGCGTCACGGTATTGAGGGTAAAACCAAAAAAATACATGCCGATCATGGCGGGTAGGATGGACAATGGCAGAGCCGTTGCTGCAATAATCGTGGCACGCCAGTCGCGTAAGAATAACCACACCACCAAGATCGCCAGAATAGCGCCTTCATACAAGAGCGACATTGAGCCTTCGTAATTGTCGACTACAGGATTGACGAAGTTAAACGCTTCGGTGATCTTGATATCTGGATGTGCCGTTTTCAGTTTATCCAGTGCTTCAGTAACACCTTTTTGCACATCAACTTCACTGGCCCCTTTACTACGGGTGATTTCAAAACCAATGACGGGCTGTCCATTTAACAGTGCAGCCGAACGTCTTTCAGCAATCCCATCCCGAACAGTGGCAACCTGATCCAGACGAATATGTCGACCATCACTCAACGCAATATCCATTGCACCAATTTCATCGGCTGTTTTGACTGTGGCAATGGTCCGAATGGATTGTTCACTGCCACCGATTTTGGTTTGACCACCCGAGGCATCTTGCTGGATTAAGCGTAGTTGACGGGTTATGTCGGTCGCCGTTGCATTCAGTGCCAAGAGTTTTTCTGGATCAAGCTCAACATCAACCTGACGTGTGACACCACCCACACGTGCTACTGCACCAACACCTTTGACTTGGAGCATGGCGCGGGCAATATCGTAATCCACAAACCAAGACAGTGCTTCTTCATCCATCTTGGGCGACTGGATGGTATAGGTCAGAATAGGTGAGCCAGATAGGTTAATTTTACTGACGATTGGATCACGTAAATCAGCAGGTAAATCGGAACGGACTTGTGACACGGCATTACGCACGTCATCCACCGCTTCCTGCAAGGGTTTTTCCAGCTGGAACTCGGCAGTAACGGTGACAACACCATCCTGAATATTGGTGTACTGGTTTCTGAGTCCTTGCAAGGTTGCAATCGAGTTTTCGATCTTACGTGCTACTTCGGTCTCAAGTTGTGGCGGCGCGGCACCCGGAAGGGCCGCAGTTACCGTCACCATGGGTAGTTCAATATCAGGGAACTGCTGGATCTTCATCCATTTAAAGCATAACAATCCTGCCAATCCCAGCATGATAAATAACAAGATGCCAGGAATCGGATTTCGGATCGACCAAGCGGAGAAATTCATCTTATTTCTCCTGTGTGGTCACGAGTTGTTTGGTGAGTGGGGTATCAGGAATGTCTTTGGCAATACTGACAAGATCACCATCTGCCAAGAAACCTGTACCTGAAGACACTAATTTGACATTCGGTGCCAAATCTAAAATTTCGACTCGATCGCCTAGACGACGCCCAACATTGACTTTATTTTGAGTCACACGATTTTTGTCATTGACCGTAAATACATAAGAAAAGCCATCGCGTAACAACAGCGCTGTTTGTGGAACGGTTAATGCGGGTTTTTGTCCCAAATCAAATTCACCTTTGACAAACATCCCCATGCGTACAGCCTGCGTGGTTGGAATATCCACATACACCAGTCCATAACGAGTTTGTGGATCAATCACAGGTGCAATCATTCTCACTTTACCTGTTACGGCGGGCTGGGCTGGATCAGGAGAAATGATGTGCGCTGTCATGCCTTGTTTGAGTTTATACAAATCAGCGGTAGTCACTTCTGCGCGCCATTCCAGACGATGGTCACGAATCAGACGGAAAAGTTCCTGCCCAGTTTGCGCTAATGAACCTACCGTAGCCGTTCGTGCTGAAATGACACCATTGTCAGGCGAGACCACTCTGGTTTGAGCTAAACGTAATTGATTGCTTTCAATCTGTGCTCTAGCTGCATCCAGCTTTGCTTGCGCAGTGGCTTGAGACGTTTGATATTGGGTGGCTTCCTGAGCTGAAATTGCCCCTGTGTTCTTGAGTTGCTGAATACGTTTGTTATTGGTGATGGCATCGGTAAGCACAGCTTGTGCTTCTGCATAACTGGCTTTCGCTGCTGCGAGATCGGCACGGATAGTTTCACTGTTAATTTCAGCTAAAACCTGACCGCGTCGTACTTCATCACCAACATTGACATTCACCCGAGTCAGACGCTGGCCAGAGAGTTCACTACCAATCACCACTTCTTGCCATGCAGCAATATTGCCATTCGCCGTAAAGGTCTGTTTCCAGTTTTGCTGTTGAGGAGAGACCACGGTAACAGTCAGTGCCGCTTTCTGCGCGGTGGTATCAGCATTTTTTTGCTGTTTCGCAGCTGTTGTTTTTTTAGCAGTTCCAGTCTGCCAAACCACGATTACAATAATTAAAAGTACAACAACGATTGCTAAAATGAGCCAACCCTTTTTCTTTATTTTCTTGGGAGTTTGAGAAGTCATCTTTCCATAGTCATCAAGTTTTGATGGCTAAGTATAGACGAAGATTTCAACAGTGGGTCAAGATGCAATAGACAGATAAAAAAATTAATAAAGCTGTCTATTTTGCTTACTTTTTACCTAAGAAAATAAGTGACTTTATTCATAGTTATACATTTTAGGTCGACCTAAAATGATAATGCCTTTTTATAAAGGCAACAGTCGGTTGGATACTACATTTTTCATGACAATGGTCGAGGTCAGACGTTGTACATTTGGCAAGGCGGAGAGACTGTCATCATAGAGCTTCTGGAAACTTGCCAGATCTTTGGCAACGACATGCAGTAAATAATCAGGATTTCCGAATAAACGCTGCGCCTGAATGACATTGGCAATTTCAGTGACTTTTTCTTCAAAGCTGGACAGGGCTGTTTTATCGCCATCTTTTAAGGTTACAAAGATAATCGCAGAGAAATTGAGACCGATTTTTGAGGCTTCCAGATCAGCGTGATAACCTTTGATCACGCCACTTTCTTCTAAAGCTTTGACGCGACGATGGCACGGAGACAGGCTTAAACCTATTCTTTCCGCCAGTTCGGTGATAGATAATCGTCCATTTGCCTGTAGTTCAGCAATAATTTTCTTATCGATGCGATCCACTTGGAAGAATCTCCCTGTTGGCGTTAAAGAAATAGAAGTATTTGGAATAACATTTTCACCATTAAAGCATATCCTTTCTCAACAATCTTCACCAAATGGTGAAAAAGAAAGCTATTAAAAATAGCATTGATGATGCAGGAAGGGCTTGGTGTATGGAACTCAGTGTAATTTTTGCTTTCTGGTGTGTTTCGATTTTATTTGTGTTAACGCCGGGTGCAGACTGGGCCTATGCCATTCTTGCAGGCATTAAGGGGAATTTTGTCTTAAATGCGGTGACTGGCCTGATTCTGGGACATTTTATTGCAATCTTGTGTGTGGCTGCTGGGGTAGGTGCATTGTTGCAGCATTATCCAATACTGTTAACCACGATGACGATTTTAGGTGCCTGTTATCTGCTATGGATGGGTGCAAATTTATTGATTCATCCTGCCACCATTTCGAGTGATCATAATGAAGCACAAACCTTAGATTCGGCACGTTCGTGGTTGCTGAAAGGTGTGGGGATTAGTGGGTTGAATCCCAAAGTTTTATTGCTGTTTTTTGCTTTATTGCCGCCGTTTATTCATCCTGAAATGTCTTTTGCACCCACAACCCAGATTATTTTGCTGGGTATGATTCACCTACTGAGTTGTGCAGTCGTTTATGTGCTGGTGGGAATCGCAGCGAATAAATTGTTGGCAACGCGTCCAATGGCTGTGAAAGTCGTCAGTCGGGTTTCTGGTGGCCTAATGGTGATGATCGCGATCATTTTATTTATAGGGCAGCTTGGCTAAGAAAATAGTGAAATTTCTTAAGAATAGGTAGCTTTAAATTTTATATTGATTGAATTCAGTCTGTTAATTTTAATGCCGTTTAAGTCTGGAAAACTCATGAAATTATGGAATGGCACATATAG
Organism: Acinetobacter sp. BIGb0102; assembly: GCF_003815055.1. Lineage (NCBI taxonomy): Bacteria > Pseudomonadati > Pseudomonadota > Gammaproteobacteria > Moraxellales > Moraxellaceae > Acinetobacter > Acinetobacter sp. BIGb0102. The sequence continues at coordinate 716,857 of NZ_RKQE01000010.1, read as the reverse complement.
ATAAAAAATAGTGTAAAACGTATTAATTCTCATTTATTATGCGGTTTTTTTAAAGTCGGCTGAAATAAATCATGGGTAGAAAACTTAAACCATTAGTATTGATGATGACATGCGCTTCAATGGGGACAACGGCTGTTTTTGCAGATGAAGTGCAACAGGGGCAAGCAGCGGATGCAACCGTCACATTAAATACAATTCGTATTACTGCGAGTGCGGATGCATCAGCAGATGGTTTAATGGATCCTTTTGCGGGTGGACAAGTTGCCAGTGGTGGTCGGGTCGGGATCTTTGGTAATCAGAAGAATCTGGATACACCATTCAACTTAACCAGTTATACCAATGAATATATTCAGTCCAAGCAAGCTAAAAGTGTAGGGGATGTATTAAAGGCTGATCCAAGCGTTCGTGTTGGGCGTGGTTTCGGAAACTTTCAGGAATCTTATTACATCCGAGGTTTTAATTTAGGATCAGATGATACGGCTTATAATGGTCTGTATTCGATTCTGCCACGCCAATATATTCCAACAGAGCTATTTGAACGTGTCGAAGTGCTTAAAGGTGCTTCATCTTTCTTAAATGGTGCGATGCCGGGCAATGGCGGGATTGGTGGGGCAATTAATCTATTGCCAAAACGTGCAGGTAATGAACCATTAAATCGTGTTACGGTTGGTACAGATTTTAACGGTGGCCAAATTGCCAGTGATATGTCTCGTCGCTTTGGTGAAAACCAAGAGTTTGGTGTACGTGTAAACACCGCTTATCATGGTGGCAATACCAGCGTTGATGATGAAAAAAACTCATTAGGTCTGGCTTCAATTGGTCTAGACTACCGTGGTGATCGCCTACGTCTATCTGGAGATATGGGCTATAGCAATAATCGTTTAACTGCGACACGGCCTAATATTTCACTTGCGGGTTTGACTGAAGTGCCTGATGCAATAAAGGCGAGTCGTAACTATGCACAAAAATGGACCTATTCCAACGAAGAAGATGTATTTGGTAGTTACCGTGCAGAATATGATTTAACTGATGCAGTGACTGCCTATGCGGCCTATGGCTTCCGTCATGGTGAAGAGCAAAATAGTCTGGCAAATCCGACTGTAACCAATGTCTCTAATGGTGATGCGAAATTTTCACGCTTTGACAATGGTCGGGTCGATATGGTGAATACTGGTGAAATTGGTGTTCGCGGTAAGTTACAGACAGGTTCTATCCAGCATAATCTAGTGTTATCAGGCTCTGCATTCCAGCAAAATACCCGTAATGGCTGGGCCATGAGCGGAAGTAACACCACTAATATTCTGCATCCAGATTATAGCAATGCACCTGAATTGACGATTGGTAATCCAGATCGTGTTAATGATCCTAAGCTTGGCACCCGTACCCGTCTAAGAAGTATCGCGATTGGGGATAATATTTCTGCGCTTGATGATAAGTTGATTGTGATGCTTGGCGCGCGCTATCAAAAGATCATGCAGGAAACTTATAACTATCAGACCGATGGAAGTAAAATCAATCCAGCATATAATGAGGCGAAATGGACGCCTGCTTTAGGTGTGACTTATAAACTGACGCCAGAATTTTCTGTGTATGCAAACTATATCGAATCATTGGCGAAAGGGTTAAGTAATACTACAGTGGATGTCACAACAACACTTAAACCTTTTGTTGCCAAGCAAAAAGAAATTGGTGCTAAATACGAAAATGATCGTTTAGGTGCGAGTATCAGTTTATTTGACATTAATAAGCAGCGTGGTGTCTTGCAAGATGGGGTGTTTAGTGATGCAGGTGAATATGTTCATCGTGGTGTCGAGCTAAATACCTATGGCAAGCTGACTGATTCAATTACGGTATTGGGTGGTGCATCGTGGCTACATGCCAAGCAAAAAAATACAGGATCTACCTTGTATGATGGCAATAATGAAGTTGGCGTGCCAAAGTTCCAAGCCAATTTAGGTGCTGAATGGGCGTTGCCAGTTCCGCAAGATATCTCCTTAAATGCACAATTGACTTATACAGGCTCGACTTATGCAAGTCTGGATAATAAGTTAAAAGTGAATGACTGGACTACGCTAGATATCGGTGCAAACTATAAAACCCAGCTTGGACAAACACCAACCACTTTTAACTTTAAAGTGAATAATGTCTTCAATAAAGATTATTGGTCTTCTGTTGGCCTATCTGACAATATCAATAGCACTTCAAATACCAATAATGGTTATGTTGTAGCAGGTCAGCCGCGTACCTTTATGCTTAGTGCAAGTTTTGATTTCTAATTTATAGCGCTAAAAAAATCCCCGAATATTCGGGGATTTTTTATTTATAGAACAGCTTTGAGACGTTTAACCACTTCTTCACACTGGGCTAAATCTGCAACTAGTGCCATGCGCACATGACCTTCACCCGGATTGCCTTGTTCAGTCTCACGAGACAGATAACGACCCGGTAAAACTTTAATATGTGCTTTTTCCATTAACATCTTGGCAAAAGTTTCATCATTATCCACTTTTAACCAATAATAAAAGCCTGCATCTGGTTTTTGTAACGGCAATAAATGACCGAGTTCAGACTGGAATAAATCAAATTTAGCACGGTATTGCTGGCGGTTTTCTTCAACGTGCGCTTCATCATTCCATGCTGCGATTGAAGCCAGTTGATTTTGTACGGGCATTGCAGCGCCGTGATAGGTGCGGTATTGCAAATAAGGTTTCAATAAAGCTGCATCACCAGCAACAAAGCCAGAGCGCATACCCGGCAGGTTTGAGCGTTTAGAAAGTGAATGGAACACGATACAGTTTTTATAATCGTCACGGCCCATTTCCGCACAAACTTCTAGCAGACCAATCGGTGCCTGATCAAACCAGAGTTCTGAATAGCATTCATCTGATGCAATAACAAAATCATATTGATCAGAAAGGGCAATCAGCTTTTTAAACTGTTCTTTTGATAGAACCGTTCCTGTCGGATTACCCGGGGTACAAACAAATAATAAAGCTGTTTTTTCCCATACTTCGGCAGGCACGGCGTCGAAATCGCCTAAGTAACCATTTTCTTCGGTACAGTTAATGAAATAAGGTTTTGCACCTGCAAGTAGGGCAGCACCTTCATAAATCTGATAAAACGGATTTGGCATCACCACATAAGGTGCATCTTCGCGTTTAATCAAGGCCTGTACAAAAGAGAAAATCCCTTCACGTGTTCCAGAAACGGGCAGAATATGATCCTCTGCACTGATCTGGTTCAGCTTAAAGCGATTGGTGAGCCATTGTGCAATACTTTGGCGCAGTTCTGGCAAACCTTTACTGTTTGGATACGTTGATAAATGAGCAAAATTATCAATAATTGCTTGCTTCACAAACTCTGGCGCTGGATGTTTTGGCTCACCAATTGATAAGGGAATCAATGGTAAATTGGCAGGTTGTACCTCTTTAAAAAGCTGGTTTAACTTTTCAAAAGGATAGGGATGCAATAACGACAAGCTAGAGTTCATTTAAACAGTTACCAAACAATAAAATTTAAGATGGATTACAAATTTGATTCGATGCTTCATCCAAAGCGGCTTTTAGTGTTTCCACAAAAGTTTTGACTTCTTCATCGGTGAGCAAGACACCATTTTTCTTGGTGACAAAGAAAATATCTTCTGCACGTTCGCCCAAAGTAGCAATTCTTGCAGAATGGATATCCAGACCTTGTAGCATGAATAAGCCCCCGATACGTGCTAGTAATCCGGGTTGATCCAGCGTTGAAATCTCGACCATATGTTGCTGTAAGGTCGGGTTCAGGACGATATCTACTGTATTTTGTACATCAAAATGACGTAAATGACGCGGGATACGGCGTTGCATAATCCCCGGATATTGGTCTGAATGACTTAATGCATCCACCAAAGCCGCTTTCACTTTGCGTTCGCGATCTGGATCAGTCAACAAGGTGCCGAAACGATCAAGAACCAAGTAAGTGTCTAGGCTGAATGACGTCGAAGCCGTAATAATACGGGCATCTTGAACATCCAGATTCATGCGATCTAACACGGCCACCGTTGTGGCAAATAGATTTGGCTGATCGCGAGTATAGATAAAGATTTGTACCGCATCATCTGCTGCATTACGATGCGCACGTAATAACACCAAAGGCTCTGGGTTATCACCGTGTTGCAGAATTGCTTGGGTATGCCATGCAATTTCATTGGCTGATTCTTTAACAAAGTATTCATCGCCTAGTTCTTGCCAGACTTTCTCAACTTCAGCGAGAGAGAAGTCATTCACCAAGAGTTCACTGGCAGCAAATTTGGTGTCTTCAATCAGCATTTGATAATCGACTGGACGGCCTAAGCCTGAACGGATCACATCACGCGCATAGGTATACAGCTGACGCATTAATGATGCACGCCATGTATTCCAAAGCTTAGGATTCGTGGCATTAATATCGGCAACTGTGAGAGTATAGAGATAATCGAGATGCTCCATATCACCGACTTTTTCAGCAAACTCTCTGACTTCGTCTGGGTCGGAAATATCTTTCTTCTGAGCCGTGAGTGACATGAGTAAATGATTGTTGATCAGCCATGCCACCAGTTTGCATTCACGTTCGGTAAAACCATGTGTGCGACAGAATTCAATGGCATCAATTGCGCCAAGTTCACTGTGATCACCGCCACGACCTTTGGCAATGTCATGGAAAATTGCAGCCATATATACGATGTCATGGCGGGCAATACGTTGGAACACAGAACTGACGACGGGAAATTCTTTGGCGAATTCAGGTTCTTTAAAACGGCTCAAATTACGGAGTAACAATAAGGTATGTGCATCGACGGTATAAATATGGAATAAGTCGTATTGCATTAACCCAGTAATCTGCCCAAATGCGGGAATGTAATTGCCGAGAACGCCGTAACGTTTCATCGCCACCATGGTGTTGTATAAATGGGGTGAACGGATAATCGACATGAACAGGGCTTGATGTTCTGGATTGTCGCGGAAACGCTGGTCAATCCGTTTTGCTGCAAGCACCAGCAGACGTAAGGTACGGGCACGAATCCCAGTAATTTCTGGTCGATTCGCCAACAGGTAAAACAACTCCAGAATTGCGCTTGGCTCTTCTGAAAAGACTTTGTGATGTTGAACCGCAAGCTTACCATCGACAATTTTAAAACGTTCATTAATGTCGATAATGTGACGTTCATAATCAGGCAGGCGAGGCGTAATCACTGACTCATTGAAATAGGCCAGTAGCATTTCATTCAGCGTTGAAACTTGTTGCGCCGTCCGGTAATAGCGCTTCATGAACTGCTCAACTGCAAAATTAACAGGCTGACCTTCTTCACGGACATAGCCAAATTTTGCTGCAATATCACGTTGATATTCAAATAAAAGACGATTTTCGTCGCGTTTGGCAAGACGATGCAAATGGGTACGGATTTCCCATAAAAAGCTTTCCGCTTCTTCGAGTACACCGAGTTCAAATTCGGTAATAAAGCCCAAATGCACCAGATCATAAATACGATTGACACGGAAATGACGTTTGGCAATCCAGCCGATCTGGTTGATATCGCGAATACCGCCCGGGGCATTTTTAATATCTGGTTCTAGATTACTTTCCGTATTGTTGTGCTGCGCATAACGCTTAGCTTGTTCAGCCATTTTGGCGTCATAGAAGGTTTGATCCGTCCATGTTTGCGCCACGATACGACGTGGCCATTTTGCCAGTTGCTGATTGCCAGTAATGAGTCGTGCTTCAATCAGTGTGGTCGCAACAGTCAAGTCATTAATGGCTTGTTCAACACAGTTTTGAATGGTACGAACACTAATGCCCGGTTTGAAATTACCGACATCCCATAAAGAAGAAATAAAGGTTGAGATCAGTTTTTCTTGTTCTTCACTGATTTCATCCTCAGATAAAATCATGATGTCGGTATCTGAATAGGGCAGCATTTCATGGCGGCCGTAGCCACCCACTGCAAATAGACCTAGTTCAGTTTGATTTAAACCAGCATGATTCCAGAGAAAGATCAGCGCCTCATCAATCGAATCTGAACGGGCGCCAATCACTTCACGAATCGGTTGCCCATTTTCATAACTCTCCTGTAATTGATTTTCTACATCTGTTCGCCATTGGTTAATGGCTTGAATATCATGATGACTGGTGACGTAGTTCAACAATGGAGAGGTATTGATCATGAAAATGGGTCTACTCAATAGGTTAAGAGTTAGTGTGTACGCTCACTTGGTCTGCGGCTTGTTGGGCCAATTCACGCGCAAGATCTGTGGTTTCAGCACGTGCAGTGGCAACGCCCATACGACGGCGTTTAAAGCCTTCTGGTTTTCCAAAGAGGCGTAAGTCTGTATCTGGATTTACTAAAGCAAGATTCAAGCCAGCAAAGCTAAGGTTCTTCGCATCGACACCCGCATAAATGACTGCACTTGCTGCCACACTGTGACGCGCAGTATTTACAGGTAAACCTAAAATGGCACGGGCATGCAATTCAAATTCGCTTTGGAATTGTGAAGCTAAAGTCACGAGACCTGTATCGTGTGGGCGAGGTGAAACCTCACTAAACCAGACTTTATCGCCCTTGATGAATAACTCAACCCCAAAAATACCACAACCACCTAAAGCTGTAGTTACTTTATTGGCAATACGTTTTGCTTCTTCAAGCGCGGCAGGCGTCATTTGTTGTGGCTGCCAGCTCTCGACATAATCACCCGCATCTTGGCGGTGTCCGATCGGATCACAGAAATGGGTTTCAATTTCGCCTGTTTCTGGATTTTTAGCACGGACGGTAAGCAGGGTAATTTCAAAATCAAAATCGATTTGCGATTCAATAATCACGGTACCTTGATTAACACGACCGCCTTGCATAGCATAATCCCAAGCAGCGTCAACTTCATCAAAGCTCTTGACGCGAGACTGGCCTTTACCTGACGATGACATCACAGGTTTGACGAAGTTTGGATAACCAATATCGTCACATGCGGCACGGAAACTTTCTAAAGTGTTGGCAAAGCGATAAGCAGAGGTTGGTAGACCAAGTTCTTCAGCCGCTAAACGACGAATCCCTTCACGGTTCATAGTGAGGTTCACCGCTTTAGCCGAGGGGATGACTGTAGCTGTTTTATTTTGTTCGATTTCAACCAAGACTTCAGTGGCAATGGCTTCAATTTCAGGAACAATCAGATTCGGTTTGATCTTTTCAATCAGTTGTTTTAATTCGGCTGGATCGGCCATATTCAGGGTATAAGCAAAATGGGCCACTTGCATTGCTGGTGCGTGATCATAACGATCTGCGGCATGAACTTCGACACCCAAGCGTTGTAAAGAAATCACAACTTCTTTACCAAGCTCTCCAGAACCTAACAGTAAAACCTTAAATGCAGAAGATTGAAGTGGAGTTCCAAGAGTGACGCTCATGCGAATAATCCTATCCTGAGTAATTTGTGTTTAAGCATAGCAGAACTTTTTGCCGAATTAAGCCTATATGACACAAAAAACATGCTTTTTGTTAGACAAAAATATTGTGGGTAAAGCCCTTTGATTTAATTAAACATTGACTTGATAAGTTAGTTTTAATTCCTCCGCATTTTGCCCACGAATTCCCCAGTTGACTTTTGGTGTTTCAAAAATCGTGATTTCAACGTCATGAGGTGAAATCCCACATTGTTGTTGAATATAAGTAAAAAGTAACTGGATTAGGTGTTTTTTTGCTTCTTTACTACGTCCTTCAAACATTGATATTTCGATAATCAGATAATTGTCACTGCGATCCTCTGGATAAATAAAATCGTTGGTCGCAAGACTGATGAAACGCTGGAATTTCTTTTCTACAGGATAATTCAAGCTGTTGACCAGCGTCTGATGAATGGCATGAGAAAGCTGGTTTCTAAACTGTTCAATTGTTTGTTGTAATGCATAAATCTTGATTTGTGACATGGGGGATTTACTTCCTGATGAGGTATTGATTGTTTTATTAAAATTAAGACAGAAAAATTTAGCGCAAGATAAATCTGAAATCTTTCGCTGATATCGCAAAATTCTGTGCACGATAAAACAGTAACAATGATTGAGAATTATTCCCAAATTGACTAGCATAATGGCCTTATGTTTCATCGGCGATCTGATATGTCTAATCTAAACACTCGTGTAACAGCAATCATGTTGTGTAGTGCCTTTTTCTTGGCTGCTTGCGGGAACTCAGGTGATGAGCCAAAAGAGAAGGTAGAGATCAAGCCAGCGCCAAAACTCAATAATGATGCAACGACCTATGCCAATGCTGCATGGAAACTGATCAATGAAATTGATCCGATTGTTTATAACAAGCAAACGGCTGAAATTGAAGAGAAGGTTAGAAAACCATTACGCCAGCTCAGCACGGATTGGCGGATCAATGTCAAAATGACAGACTCGGTGACTGAAGGTAAATATGCGCTTTGCCGTAAGGCATTGACCAGTCTGGATACTTGGGCGCGTGATGTCAAAGATAAGGAAAATGTATCTGCCCAAAAGCAGGCAGACTACGAGCGTGATAAAGCACAATGTAAAGATGCGATTGATAACCCTGCATTAGGAAATACCTCTCCTAAATAATGAGGTGCATATAAAAAAAGCGAGATCATTGATCTCGCTTTTTTATGGTTAAAGCTATCGTTGGATTATGAGGTTTTGACTGTTTTTGCCGCTTCCTGTTTGGCTTGAGTCGCTGTGGAACTCGCTACTTTTTTGGTTGCCGAAGCAGCCTTCATCGCTTCATGTTTAGTGGTGTCTTTGGCTTTAATGGCATCATGTTTTACGGTATGGGTTGCTTTGGTGGTTTCTTTTTTTGCTTTCACGACGCCAGCTGCGACACATTTTCCACCTTTATGATTTGGGCCAGTGCCACCCTGGAGTTGAGTTCCTTTTGGACATGCAAATGCGCTAGCGCTTAATACGGTAAATAAGCCTGCTGTTAGAATTGTTGCGATTTTTCTCATGATTATCATCTGCGAGGATAAGCGATAGTGCTTAGCTTTAATGTAGACGTGTTGAGATAGGGAAAGCAGACTGATTTTGTGAAATATTTTAGAGCATGCGTAGCATTTTATAGTGACAGTTTGTCTTTTAATTTAGCGTTAAGTTTAAAAGCATATTGCAATCCAGACCTTAATCGTTAAGGCACAATTGCTATCTCTTGATCTTAGGTTTTTACATCACTTACTGTTGCGAATTGTCTTAATCTGTCTAGATCAATTACCGTAATTTTCTTAAATCCTAATTGAATCACCCCTTGCTTTTCAAACTGGTTCAGTTCGTGATTAATCGTTTGTCTGGAGACGGTCAGCATATTGGCTAGTTGATCCTGAGAGATTTGAATATTAAAGTCCTGAATCGTTGAACGGTTGCCATATCCTTCCAGAATAAATAACAGACGCTGTGCCAGACGTTGACTGATGCTTTGGGTTTGAATCGCGATTTGCTCTAAAAATACGTAACGTAGTTTTTGGCTGGTGAGCAGGGCAAAGTAATACCAGTAATAGGGATTTTTTAGCAAAAAATCATTGAGCGCTTGGGCTGGAATTTGCAGTACGACACTCTTTTTTAAGGCAATGGCATCATGCGAACGGGGTTGCTGGTCAATCAGGGAAATTTCACCAAACCACATGATCGGCTCAGCAATGGCGGCAATCGCTTCAGTGCCATTCACATCGATATATCCCAGGCTAATCGAGCCTTCCAGTACACCGTATACGCCATCAAAGCGATCTTGGGCATGAAAAACTGCCGCATTTTTTTCAACGCTGTATTTCTTGCCATGCTCGATAATAAAGTTTTGAAAAGGTTCAGCTAAATGGCGAAACCATAAATTTTCTTTTAAATGCTGAATATAAAGCGGCTCTAACACGATTTTTCCTTGTTTAAAAAGACATCCATTTGTCAGCTACATGACAACTTGATCACGCTATTTCTTATAGATTAACAGCATAAACGAATGATATGAGGAAAGAAAAATGACAAATCTGGAACGTTTACTGAGTCAATATGCAGCTTATCACTTAGATCGAAATAATATTGTGACTCATTTTGTGGGAATTCCTTTAATTGTATTTTCCATTTTAAGCTTAACGGCCCGTGCGGGCGTAGAAATATCGGGCGTTTCAGTCACATTAGCTTCCGTACTTATTGTACTCAGTATTCTCTATTATATTTCACTGGATAAGCTGTTTGGCATTCTGATGCTGATCATCATGATCGTTGCCTATCCCTTCGCTGCAAAAATTGCCGCACTACCTATGTGGAGCTGGTTGGGCGCAAGTATTGGTATTTTCGTCGTGGGTTGGGGGTTTCAGTTTGTTGGGCATTATTTTGAGAAGAAAAAACCAGCCTTTGTGGATGATCTGATCGGTTTGGCAATTGGTCCTTTATTTGTTTTGGCTGAATTTGTTTTCTTACTGGGTTTCCGTAAACCATTGCATCAACGGATTTTAAAAGAAGCACAAATGAAACGTGCTGAAATGGATATGAAGCCGCAAACAGCCGCTTGATGGGCTGGACTCATATATACAAAGCCAAGTTGATTAAGCTTGGCTTTTTCATTTATTGGATTCAAAGATTCTAAAAGACTCATTCAGTTGTTAAGCTATCATTATTCAAATGTGGTGGTCAGAATTAAAAAACACATGACAGGAATTTATGAATATTGGTCATTACCTGGCAAATTAAACATTAAATGTCCCGCATGTCAGGCCAAGGCGGATTTTGAATTTGCCCGATTGGCAAAGATTCCGTTGAAAAAAGATATCGATTATTTTCAGCAGCATGCGGATTTTGAATATGCGCGTTTTCAGGATGCTTGTGGCGGTTATTGGCATGCTGCATTTTATTATCCAAATCTTTCTGGCGGCATTGACCAGATCCATGACTTACCAGAAGGATATGATCCAACAGCTTGGAGTACGCGCTATTCAGTGCAAAGTCGGGGTGGGGTGATATGTGAATCTTGTGGTTATCGACAGAAACATGAATTGAACTGGCCGAATGATGCCTATTATGTGGTGATGTATCGGCAACAGCATTTATGGGCCTTTCACCGTGAAGCTGCACTTGAGCTTTACCATTATTTGAGTGAAGCCTTACGCGACCATAAAAAATATCGTTATTCGTTCTTTCTATTGCATATTCCGACAATCTTCAAGCAGAAAAAAGCACGGCAGCATGTGACTCAGCGATTGCAAAAATTATTGAGTTAATGGGCTGTTAACGTTGCAGTTATCTTTGAGCAAATAAAAAAACCGCCAATAAGGTCATTACTGGCGGTTTGGAAATCAAAAAACTGATTTATACGTTAAAGCGGAAGTGTAATACATCGCCGTCTTGAACAACATAGGTTTTACCTTCTAAACGCCATTTTCCTGCTTCTTTGGCGCCATTTTCACCGTTATATTGAATGAAGTCATCATAAGCCACACATTCAGCACGGATAAAGCCTTTTTCAAAGTCAGTGTGAATCACACCAGCTGCTTGAGGCGCAGTTGCACCGACTTTAACTGTCCAAGCACGAACTTCTTGTACACCCGCAGTGAAATAGGTTTGTAGGCCAAGTAATTTATAACCTGCACGAATCACCACGTTCAAACCTGGCTCTTCCATACCCATTGCTTCAAGGAATTCAGCACGATCTTCATCTTCAAGTAATGAAATTTCTGCTTCGATCTGGTTGCAAAGCGGTACAACAATCGCATTTTCTTCAGCAGCGAGCTTTTGTACTGCTTCAAGATGCGGGTTGTTTTCAAAACCATCTTCTGCCACGTTGGCAATATACATGGTTGGTTTAAGGGTCATTAAACCGAAACCACGAACTGCTTTACGTTCGTCATCAGAAAGGTCAGCCGCACGTGCTGGTTTGCCTTCATCAAGCAAAGGCTGAATTTTTTCTAAAACTGCTTTGGTTGCAACGGCTTCTTTGTCGCCGCCTTTTGCTGCTTTAGTTAAGCGTAATAATGCTTTTGCAACGGTATCAAGATCCGCAAGTGCTAATTCAGTGTTGATGGTTGCGATGTCATCTAATGGGTCAATTTTACCATTCACGTGAATGACGTTTTCGTCTTCAAAACAACGAACCACGTGTGCAATAGCATCTGTTTCACGGATGTTGGCAAGGAACTGGTTACCTAGACCTTCACCTTTTGATGCACCTGCAACAAGACCAGCGATATCAACGAATTCCATTGTGGTTGGTAAAATACGTTGTGGTTTTACGATTGCAGAAAGTTTGTCCAAACGTGGATCTGGTACGGGTACGATGCCTGTATTCGGTTCAATGGTACAGAACGGAAAGTTTTCAGCAGCAATGGCTGCCTTTGTTAATGCATTAAATAATGTAGATTTACCTACGTTTGGCAGACCAACAATACCGCAATTAAAACCCATGAAACCACTCACAAATGTGTAATATAAAAATTGCTGCTGATTTTACATGAAAGCCATGACAAAGTCATGGCTAGAGCGGATTATCAATTCGACATTAAACTTTGCGTTTATCGAACTGTTGAGCAATATGATCACCTGTGGTTTGAACCAGCATCACCAAAACGATCAGCACCACGATCACCGCCAGCATGACTTGCATATCAAAACGCTGATAGCCATAGCGATAGGCAATGTCTCCGAGTCCACCTGCACCAATCGCACCTGCAATGGCAGAAGAACTGATCATGGTCACAATGGTCACGGTAAAGCCTGCAATGATGCCTGGTAGAGCTTCGGGAAGGAGTACGTGCCAAAGAATCTGTTTGCGGTTACAGCCCATCGCTTGTGCGGCTTCAATTAGACCTTGATCGACTTCGCGTAAGCTGACTTCTGCAATACGGGCGAAGAAGGGAATTGCGGCAATAGTTAAGGGTACAATCGCAGCTAATACGCCATAACTGGTGCCGACAATCCAGCGGGTAAACGGAATCAATGCCACCATTAAAATCAGGAAAGGGACAGAACGGGTAATGTTAATGACCCAGCCTAAGGACTGATTTATCTTCTTGGATGGATAGATGCCAAAATCTGCGGTACTCACTAAAATCAAGGCAATCGGTAGGCCAATAAAAAAGGCAATAAAGGCAGAAACACCCACCATCACTAAGGTATCGATAGTGCCTGTCAACAATAGATCAATGAGTTGATTGTACATAACCGATCACCTCAAGTTGTGTAATGGCAGGATGTTTTTCAAATTGTGCATCATTTAGGTCAAAGTCGAGATGACCAATGCCAATCACCAGTGAGCCAATGGTTCGCTGTTGAATAGTATCTACCTGACTGTGATAGACCTGAACGGGGCTATTAAAGCTGCCCAGCAATTCATACAGATCAGGAACCGATTTCGATTCACTGATATATTTGAGTTTTAAAATCTGCTGTGTGGTGTGCTGATCAGCAGACTGGCTCAGTTCAAAGGGTAAATTCACCTGTTCAAAATTGAGTAATTCTTGCGTGATCGGTTGTTGTGGATTCGAAAATACCGACCAGACTTGCCCAGACTCGATGATTTCACCATGATCAATCACCACCACTTGATCGCAGATTTCCTGTATGACCTGCATCTCATGCGTGATCAAGACAATGGTTAAACCCAAGTCTCGATTGATCTGTTTTAACAAAGCGAGGATGTTGGCGGTACTTTCGGGGTCGAGTGCCGAAGTTGCTTCATCACAGAGCAGGATTTCAGGCTGAGAGACCAAGGCACGGGCAATACCAACGCGTTGTTTCTGCCCGCCTGAAAGTTGGGACGGGTAATCCTGATGTTTGGCACTTAAACCTACCAGCGTCAGTACATCATTCACCCGTTGTTCAATTTCAGCCTTATCATAAGCTGCAATACGCAGTGGTAAAGCCACATTTTCCCACACCGTTTTTGCTGACATTAAATTGAAATGCTGAAAAATCATGCCAATTTTTTGCCGAGTTTTGATCAGTTCGGCATGACTCAGTTCAGCTATATTTTGCTGGTGAATCAAAATACTGCCTGTATCAATCGCTTCCAGCCCATTTAAGGTACGGATCAGTGAGGATTTACCCGCACCACTTTTACCGATAATGCCGACAATCTGCGCTTTAGGTATATCGAGGTTAATGTCTTTTAAGGCATGTAGGCGTTGGTCTTGTACCTCATAAAATTTATTTAAACCGCGTATTTTCAGATGTGGAACTGAAAAATCGACCTGTGAACCAAAACTCACCATTATTGTTCTCCTTATTTCCAACCAGGGAACCAGAGCGTTGGGCCGAAATCGCTGTCTAATGCGGCTTTGACCTTCGGCGAGTTTTGATAAATCTCGACAAATTTCTGTAGTTTGCTGTCTTTGTCCTGATAGTCATCACGCACCACAAATAAAATGGCATAACGTTTGTTGGTGTTGTCATCAAACAATAGGGCACTTTCAGGATCAGCCGTTTTTGCCAAGCGTAAGTAATGTGGATAGCCAAAAGCTAAATCAACATCATCAATCGCACGTGCAGTTTGAGGGCCTTCAACTTCGGTAAATTTCAGATTTTTAGGGTTTGCAGTAATATCTTTTAGTGCAGAAAGATGATTGTTGCTGTCTTTCAGTTCAATCAGCTTAGCTTGTTGTAAAAGCAGTAATGCACGGCCTTGATTCACTGGATCATTAGGAATGGCAACTGTTGCACCATTTGGAAGTTCATCGAAACTTTTATATTTTTTCGAATACAATCCAACATGCGAAGCCGCACCCGCAGCAAAGGATTTTAGCTTGAAGCCAGTTTCCTTAATCGCATTATCCAAGAAGGGTTGATGCTGAAAAAAATTCGCATCAATGTCACCATGATTTAAGGTAATGTTAGGCGTGTTCCAATCAGAAAATTCCACCAATTTCACATTGAGACCCTGTTGTTTGGCTTCATCCGCAGCGACTTGTAGGGGGTGTGCAAACGAAGGGCTAATCCCAATCACCAATTCACTACTGTTATTGTGTCTTTGTTTATTCCAGATGAATAACGCGATAATTGCGATAACAACGACAAGGCCAATACCCAACCATTTTTTTGAGGCAGTTTGAGCCATTTATTTCTCCAATTCTATTCTTAAATGTTTAAGCACTAATTTCTTCAATTCTTTTTAGATCATCTATGTTGTTATGCGTTCTACATCGGAACTGATCGGCAGGATGGCTTGCGGCTAAATGATCGCCTTGGGCAAACAATTTGTTACGTAGTGAACCCATTGCATATTCAGTTTTATAACGTCCACGTTGTTGTAACTCAGGAATCACCAATCGAATAAAATCATGATGTGATTCAGGCGCAACGGTACGGGTCAGGTTAAAACCATCAATGCCTGTCTGATCAAGCAGCTCAATGAGATATTCCGCAACCTCTGCGCCACTACCGACGATGAGAGGATAACGGCCACCAAGAACATGCTGCGCTTTCAGATCATTTTTACTTATACGCTGTTCTTTAAATTTTTCATTGACGGAAGCAATGCTGTTGCTCTTTTGATAGGGAATCGCTTCATCGTCATCAAACTTGGCAAGGTCAATACCGACTGAACTGGCATAATGGGCTAAACCTGCTTCAGGGCTGGCATACTGACGATATTCAGCCAGTTTTTGCTGTGCGAGTTCGTGTGTTTCAGCCACAACAACAGTAATCCCGACAAAGATCTTAATGCCATGTGTATCACGACCTTGTTGCGTAGCCTGCTGACGTATTTTATTGACTTGCTGACGTATTTTTTCAGGTTGATCACCGCCAATAAAAATACATTCTGCATGACGCGTGGCGAACTGTAGTCCTTTCGGTGAAGCACCTGCCTGAAATAATGTTGGGGTACGTTGTACCGACGGCGCCACCTGAAATACACCTTGGCTTTGGTAATATTGCCCTTGATGATTGATCGAGTGGACTTTGTTTGGATCAGTAAAAATACGCTGTTGCTTATCTTTCTTTAAGGCATCACTTTCCCAAGAACCTTCCCAATATTGATAGCAAAGCTGTAAAAATTCCTCGGCCTGATCATAACGCGCATCATGATCTTTTAAGCCTTTTTGTCCAATCAGGCGTTCAGCACTATCCAGATAACCTGTGACAATATTCCAGCCTAGACGACCTCGGGTTAAATGATCAAGACTGGCAAAACGGCGTGCAAATTGGTAGGGCTGTTCATAGCTGAGATTGACAGTCACGCCAAAGCTTAAATTCTGTGTCACCAAAGCCATTGCCGAAATCAAGGTAGAAGGATCGTGACTTGGTAATTGAATCGACTCTTTTAAGGTCAGATCGATCCCATTTTGGTAGACATCATAAACGCCCGTAATATCAGCTAAAAATAAACCATCAAACAAACCTTGCTCTAAGGTTTGTGCCAATTCAGTCCAATAATTCAGCTCATTAAAACGGTGTGATTGATCGCGTGGATGGGTCCATAAGCCATGATTGATATGGCCAACACAGTTCATATCAAAGGCGTTTAGTAAAATTTTCTTTGGGAGATTTTGACTCATCACAGCGTCCCCCGACGTGGTGGTAAGATACCGTTCAGGACATAATTGCCAATAAAGTAATATTTCCAGCGCGCGGCATCGTGCAAGGTATGTACCCGTGCATTACGCCAATGACGATCAAGACCATCTGCACGTTGACTGCCACGACTACCTGCCAATTCAATCAATTTAGAAGATGCTTTTAAGGCGGTTTCTGTACTATGCGCACGCACTTTGGCGACATCAATCGAGGCTTTGGCTAAGTTCTCTGCATTGAGTTCCTGTTTAGCGATATCAACTGATTGAGCAGCTTGTTTGAGGAGTAGTTCACTGGCTTTAACATCAGTTGCCACGCGCCCCAATTCAGACAGGGTTAATGGATCTTGAGTTGCGGACTCAATATTGGCATCAATCCAGGGACGCGCCACACGTACACGTTGTAATGTTTCCTCAAATGCAGCACGGGCAATCCCAACTTCAATTGCAGCATGCATGATTTGTGCAAATGGGCCAACTAAAGACAGTTGTTTGAATGCGGTATCAAAAGGAATCACATCCTCTTTGGCAACGAAGACCTGATTAAACTTGACTGTGCCACTGCCTGTGGTGCGTTGACCAAAACCAGACCAGTCATCAATCAGCTCAAGGCCTTGGCTGTCGCGTTGTACAAAAGCCAGAAACTCATTACCCACTTCATCAACCACTAAGGTTGGAATACGATGGGCGAATAGACTGCCTGTGCAATAAAACTTTTCCCCTTGAATCAGATAACCGTTTTCGCTTGGAATCAATGTGGTTTGCTTATGCGCAGAAGTACGTGTTTTAAATTCAGCCAGTGCATTGCCAAAACGAGCGCCTTGTAAAACTTCTTGATAGAGATGTTTCTTTTGTGCGTCTGTGCCAGTATTTCGTAGTACTTCCAAAGCATAAAAGTGATTTTGTGGAATTTGCCCAATCGAACCATCCGCACCACTAAATAGGGCAATTACTTTGGCAACGGTGAGGCTGGAAACCTCTGCACCGCCATACTGTTTAGGTACGGTAATTGCCCATAAACCTGATTGGCTATACGCTTCGATTTCTGTAAAGGGTAAGTCCCGATTGGCGTCGCGTTCCACCGCATTTTTCTTAAACTGTTGACTCAGTTGGGTTGCAATTTCCAGTGCTTCTGCATCACTCTGAATAACATGCGCCGCTTTAAAATGAGTTTTGGCAAAACCTTGTAATTCTTGATATGAAGTCATGATGATTTACTCCTTAAATCCAGGCATGGCGGGCAGGGTGCGTACCATTGAGGTAATAGTCACCAATGGCATGGAATTTCCAACGCACAGGATCGTGTAAGGTATGCACACGGGCATTGCGCCAGTGTTGATCAAGATTATGCTGGCTCAGACTGGCACGGCTGCCGCCAAGTTCCAGTAATTTTTCTGAGATATGTAGGGCTGCATCATTGGCATAAATTTTTGCTTCAGCCACCAGAATCGAGGCGCGAGCAGCTTGCTCAGCAGAGATTTCCGTGAGTTGATCCAGTTCATCCAGATACTCGGCAGCATCATCGAGTAATAAAATAGCTGCATCGAGCAGGATATTGAGTTTGCCAACTTCTTGCAGGGTGTAATGCTCTTCACTGGCTTTTTCTACCCCTGAATCGATGATTGGTCTTGCTTTTCGAATGCTGGCTAACGTGTCATCAAAGGCTGCCTCTGCAATGCCTACATCAATCGCGACTTGTAACAATTGTGAGTAAGCACCACGCACATTCGGCGTATCGGCAATAATGCGTTCATCAAAAAATAAGGCAGGATCAACCTCAACATTGTTTAATTTAACTGTGCCGCTGGCAGTGGTTCGTTGACCAAAGCCATTCCAGTCATTAATCACTTCCACGCCTTTGGCATGACGATCAACAATTACCAATACGGTATAACCTTCAGGATGTAGTGCGCGAATAGCTAACAAGTCCGCAAAGCTGGTGCCTGTCGAGTAAAACTTTTCACCATTTAAAACATATTTATTATTCTCAAAACTTAAGCTGGTTTGAATGGCTTTGGTATCTCTCGAATTTTTCTCAGGCCCACCATTGGCAATGCGTTTGCCGGCAAGAATTTCAGAATAGATAAACTGCTTTTGTGAATCTGAACCTGTGATATTGATAAAATTTAAAAGACCAAACTGGTTTTGTGGAATTTGTCCGACATTGGCATCGGCCTTAGTTAAAATACGGAACACATGCGCCAAAGTTTTGTTGGAGACAAATGCACCGCCATATTGTTGTGGCACACGGATTCCACCGAGACCTTTTTGGCTAAACTGAACGATTTGTTCGGTGGGTAAGATACGATTTTGATCTCGATGATTCCGATCTTCTAATGCAAAGTCAGCAACTTGATAGGCAGCATTAATGGCCTGCTGATCATTTGAAATCAGTTGTACTTGCGTTTGGATCACTGATTGATTACTGGACATGTGAGCACCTCTAATAGATAAGAGGAACTTTACAAAAGTTTTACTTTTCCACTAAACCATCAGTTATGGCTTAGTTATCACAATAATTCTTAAGCATTTTTTATGGTAAAAATAACAAAAAAATGAATATTAAATTTCCAGTTAAAATAATGGGTTATGATTATTTTGACTTGAATGAACGGTACAAAAAATCTTTTGCTATGAAAGAAATGAATAATCTCACCAAGAATATTGATAAAGAAAACTTCGCCAAAATTAAAAAAGATAGGCAGAAAAGGACATTGTATTCATTAGCTTTTACTTCTAAAGTATGAAAAACCTTATGTTTGATCGAGTAGAAAAATAAATCTGGAGAGTCTATGCGGGTTTTATACCAATTTCCTTTATCTCACTATTGTGAAAAAGCTCGCTGGTTGTTAGATCATAAGGAGTTGGACTATGTTGCACATAATTTGATTCCTGGCTTCCATCGTGCATTTACCTTCCTAAAATCAGGGCAATATTTATTGCCAATGTTGAAGGATGATAAACACTGGATTGCTGATTCCACCCAAATCGCTTTATATCTTGATACGACATATCCTGAGCATGCGTTATTAAGACGTGATGAACAGTTACGTGAGCAAGCCTTAGAGATTGATAAGCTGGCTGATGAATTAGGTGTGCATGTTCGTCGTTGGTCTTTAGCCCATGCATTATCTGTCGGGGATCATCCACTTGAAATCATGATGGGTGAGCAGGGCTATTTACGTCAGTTTGAAAAAATTTCTAAGCCGATCTTAAAAAGTCTGGTTTCAACCAATTATAAGTTGAGCCCTGAAAAAGTCGCGCAATCCAAGTTGCGGATGACGGAACTGATTACGGATCTCAACCAACGCCTGATCGATAATCAAGGACGTTATCTGGTCGGTGACCGTTTAGGTCTTGCTGATATTGCAGTCTGTTCAATTCTCGCGCCTTTATTGGTGATTAAGGGAACGCCGTGGGAACTGGAAAATGATGATATTGAACAGTTTAATGGTGAACTGAAACAGTATTATGACTATTTATCCGACTTGCCGCTTGGACAATATGTGCAGCGTATTTATGCCACTGAGCGTAATGCACGTGTCGACTGGCGTGGTTTATAAATAATTTTTCTGTAAAAAAGCCCTGATTGAAACAATCGGGGCTTTTTTATGAGAAAGAAAATAGAAAAATTGCTGAAAAAGTAAAAAATTATTGGTGAATAAAATTAATTTTTAAAAGAAAATTCGTTTTAAACAGAAAATAGTAGAAATAATTACCAAATTTACTTTAAAAAAACTGAAAAGAGGGAAATAATTGTAAAAAGGCTTTGTTATCTTATGTTTCAGGGTGTGATGGGGATCGAAACGAGTTGTTCAACTATTGGGAGATCAGTTGAACAGTTGCTCAAAAGGTCTTGTTTCGGCTTTGAGACAAAGATGAACCAAAAGTTTATCGGAATCATGTTTGCGTTATCCATGCAGCATCGTCAAAAGTTAAACGAATGTTTTCCCTTGACCCTTAAAAATTACTGATTGTAGACAGTTCCGAAAAAACGTAGATAAATTATGAGGACTGTAAAAATGGAATTGGACCGTTTTGATAAACAAATTCTAGAAATTTTAACCCATGAAGATGTCAATCTGAATGAACTATCAGAACGTATTAATCTTTCGGTCAGTTCAGTGCATCGCCGCATTAAAAATCTGATTGAATCCCAGGTGATGGGACAGCTCAAACGAGAAATTAATTTTAATAAGCTGGGGTTTAGCCTACATATTCTGTTGCAGGTTTCATTAAGTAAACACGACAGCGAAACTTTTGATAAGTTCTTACAAGAATTAGAAGATATTCCAGAAGTCACCAATGCATTTCTAGTGACAGGGCAGAGTGCTGATTTTATTCTGGAATTAGTGGCCCGTAATATGGATGACTATAGTGAAATCCTGTTACGCCGTATTGGTAAGATTGACAGTGTTGTGGCGTTGCATTCCAGCTTTGTCATTAAAGAATATAATGTTTTTAACTGCTATAAACTTTTAAACAAGCTATAAAAAAAATGCATCTAAAAAGATGCATTTTTTACTCAGCATAAATGTTTAAGCATCAAGTTGCGTTAAAACATCTTCAGAGAATTCAACGTTGGTATAAACGTTTTGAACATCATCAAGATCTTCAAGCATATCGATCATTTTCATGATCTGTTTCGCTTGATCAATATCGCTGATTTCAGCTTTCGTCGATGGGCTCATTACAACTTCGGCATTGTCAGATTTTAAACCTGCTGCTGTAAGTGCATCCTGAACATCACCAAAGCTCTCTGGGCTAGTGATTACCAAGATACTATCTTCATCGATCTCGATATCATCAGCACCCGCTTCTAAAGCGACTTCCATAACTTTATCTTCTAAAGACACATCTTCAAAAGAAATTTCGCCACGTTTGGTGAACAGGTAGGCAACCGAACCATTGGTACCCAAGTTACCATTGGTTTTAGAGAAACAATGGCGAACGTCTGGAACGGTACGGTTCAGGTTATCTGTCATTGTTTCAACAATAACGGCAACACCACCAACACCATAACCTTCATAGGTTACTTCTTTTAAATCATCATTATCTTCGCCGCCAGCACCACGCTGGATCGCACGGTTAATGGTGTCACGTGTCATATTCACAGAAAGTGCTTTTTCGACAACAGCACGTAAACGTGGGTTGCTTGCAGCATCTGGTCCGCCTAAACGTGCAGCGGTTACGATTTCACGGATGTATTTAGTAAAAACTTTACCGCGACTTGCATCTTGTTTAGCTTTACGATGCTTAATATTGGCCCATTTAGAATGACCCGCCATGGAAGTAACTCCAAAAAATTAAAACTCAAAAAAGTGCAGGAATATTAGCATAGCGAAGGTTTT
This sequence comes from Acinetobacter sp. BIGb0102, assembly GCF_003815055.1. Classification (NCBI taxonomy): domain Bacteria; kingdom Pseudomonadati; phylum Pseudomonadota; class Gammaproteobacteria; order Moraxellales; family Moraxellaceae; genus Acinetobacter; species Acinetobacter sp. BIGb0102. Next base: position 695,004 of record NZ_RKQE01000010.1, on the reverse strand, counting down.
GTTGAAAACTGCCCTAACTCATATTCAAAATTTAAAATCTTGATCAAGCATCAAAGATTGATCAAATAGATTGAATCAATTAATTAATTTTTACATCAATATCGTATTCCGCATACAGCGCTTTGATTTTTTCCAGATCTTGCTGTAGATCGGTTGGGTAGATTTTACCCAAGATGCCGCCTTGTTTGGTGCGTGCATTGGCATACATCAGAATGATGGGCACATTGGCAGCTTTTGCGATATGCCAGAAGCCGGTACGGATCGGTTTACGCGCCTCACCATCTTTAGCGCGGGTTGCTTCTGGTGCAATGACCAGATTAAAACGCTCATTCTGGTTAAAAAGCTCAACCATTTGCGTGACAATATCTTTACTGGCTTTGCGGTCAACAGGGATACCGCCTAAATGCTCTAAAATAGGCTTTAAAGGGCCTTTGAATAATTCTTTTTTAATAAGGGTATGAATTTTAATCTCTAAAATTTCAAATAAAGCCAGAGAGAGGATGGTATCGAGATTGGATGTATGCTCAAAACCGATAATGACTTGTTTCTTTTCTAAGATTGCTGGATCAACGTTATATTTCCAACCTGTTGCTTTAAAAATAGATTTTCCTAAAAACTTTTTCATATCCGTGATCATTCGCAATGTGAGGTCGCAGTGTAATACGAGTTTTGAGGAAAATACATATCCGAAAAGTTCAGATAATAGAAATCTGGGTGGCTTTTAAATGATCAAAACCGTGCAATATTTGCTTTACTCATTATATAGAGATCAGATAGAATCAGCGCAGTTTATGATTTTTAACACTATTTTGGTGGTTTGATAAAATCATCTGCTTGTAATTTAAGTTAAATTTGACTAAGATCAGGCAGCATTGATCATATCGATATGATTGAAATTTATAGGGCCTATAGCTCAGTTGGTTAGAGCAGCGGACTCATAATCCGTTGGTCCCGTGTTCAAGTCACGGTGGGCCCACCATATATATCAAGCACTTACATGCATTAATTGTAAGTGCTTTTTTAATGCTTAAATTTATGTAATCACCATGTAAGCAAACTCACTTTATTAGCATCCTCAAACAACAGATCGATTAAAAATATCTCTGCAAGGGTTGACTCTACTATTGCTAAAAGCTTAGTTTTCTTGAGACTACTATTAGCAGTATCTATGATGATTGATCTCAATTTAGTAAAAGTATTTATAACAATTTACGATACGCAAAGCGTCAGTATCGCGGCAGAGCGTTTGAATATTACACAGCCATCTGTGAGCCATAATTTATCGAGATTGAGATATATATTTAAGGATCAGCTATTTACGAGAACAAAAGATGGCATGATTCCTACAGCGTATTCAACTCAGCTCTATGAGTCTTTAAATCAGCCATTCATTGATATTGAAAATACAATTAGTAAAGTCACCAATTTTGATATCGCCAATAGCGAACGCTGTTTTAAGATTGCGTTAACCGATATTGGGGCAATGTACTTTTTGCCAAAAATCTATGAAAGTCTGGAAAAAATAGCACCCAATATTTCTCTGGAAGTCGTTACTGTGGATATGAATAAGCTCACAGACTGGCTGATTACAGGAAAAGTTGATGCTGCGATCTGTAATAGAAATTTAGAGGATAGAAACTTAAATACCCTGAGATTATTTCAAGAAAAATATGTCTGTTTGCTCAGTAAAGATATCCAGCTAGTCAATCATCAGTTAACGCTGGAAACCTTTTTAAAAGAAAATCATGCAGTTGTTTTAGCATCTACAGGACATAACCTGATTGAAAACTATTTAAACCAAAAAGGTCTGCGACGTAAAATTAAATTAAGGGTTCCTCAATTTAGTATTTTGAATGAACTGATTGAAAAGCATAATCTCATTGTGACTGTACCCATGAGAATTGGTGCTTTTTTTAAGTCAAATACCAATATTAAAATTTATGACCTCCCATTTGAGCTACCTGAGATTGATGTCACCTTACATTGGTATAAAAAAGCTGGTGATATCACGGCTCAGAAATGGTTTATCGATTTCTTACAGGATACGCTTTCGCAGAGCTGACTGAATGATTGAGACTTTTCGTTTTCGCTTAAAAGTTATGTTGAATAAAAAAGCTACTCTACATAGATAAGGGCTATAAGAGATAATATTTATTATTAATTTGATCTATATTTTGGCTGACTCTAAGATTTGTAGTGAATCACACAATCAAGGAAATATTGTGAAAACAGTTCAGCAGTATACTTATGATATTTTAAGAAAAAATAAAATTAACAAGGTGTTTGGAAACCCTGGTTCGAATGAGCTTCCTTTCTTAAAAAATTTTCCAGCTGATTTCCAATATATCTTAGGTTTACATGAAGGTACGGTGGTTGGTATTGCCGATGGTTATGCTCAGGCAACAGGGCAGCCTGCATTTGTAAATTTACATTCAGCGGCGGGAACAGGTAATGCAATGGGGGCCTTAAGTAATGCATGGAACTCGCATACGCCTCTAGTGATTACATCGGGGCAGCAAACCCGTGCCATGATGGGGGTAGAAGCTTTATTAACAAACTTAGAAGCAACCCAATTACCCAAACCCTTGGTGAAATGGAGCCATGAGCCAGCAAGTGCCAATGAAGTTCCGCATGCGATCAGTCGTGCTATTGATCTTGCAAAAGCTGAAGCTGCTGGGCCTGTATATGTCTCCATACCTTATAGTGATTGGGATATCGAGGTTGATGAACAAAGTGAGCATTTATTAAGGAAGAATGTCGTATCTTCACAATGTTTATCCGATCATGATTTAAAAACAATTGCTCAAAAAATTAATTCTGCTGAAAAAGTTGCTGTGGTTCTCGGAACAGATGTTGACCGTCAATATGCAAATGAAAATGCACTTCAATTTGTAGAATCGTTAAATGTTCCCGTATGGATTGCACCGTCTTCACCGCGCTGTCCTTTTCCAACCATGCATCCTTATTTTCAGGGAATCCTGCCAGCGAGTATTGCTGGGATTTCAGCAATTTTTAAAAATTATGATTTGGTACTGGTTTTCGGTGCGCCTGTATTTCGCTATCACCAATATGAACCTGGGCAATATCTCGGAGAAAATACCGAATTAATTGCCTTTAGCTGTGATATTCATGAAGCTGCTAGAGCAGCAATGGGAATAAGCTATATTTGTGATTTAAAGGATAGTTTGGCGCGTTTAAGTCAGGTGGTAGAGAAAAAGCAAGGTGAGGTTATGCCTCGACCACGGGCTAAATTGGCAGAACCTAGCCAAGGAAATTATATTAAGCCAGAACGATTATTTGATTTGCTCAATGATCTGGTGCCTGAGGATACGATTTTTACCAATGAATCTACCTCAACCATGAGTATTATTTGGGAACGCTTGAATATTAAAGGACAGGGTAGCTATTTCTTTGCTGCTGCAGGTGGACTCGGATTTGGTATGCCTGCTGCCGTGGGGATTCAATTGGCTCACACACAACGTAGAGTTGTCGCGATCATTGGCGATGGTTCAGCCAATTACAGTATTACGGCATTATGGACCGCCGCTCAATATAAAATTCCTGTTATTTTTATTGTTCTGAAAAATGGAACCTATGGCGCATTACGTTGGTTCGCTGATGTTTTAAAAGCAGAAAATGTCCCTGGAATGGATGTGCCTGATATCGATTTTACTCAGATTGCACAAGGTTATGGTGTTGAGGCGCATCGCATCAGCAATGATGAGGAATTTATTAACCGATTTAAACAGGCGCTTGCCTCTGATCAACCGACTTTACTAGAGATTGTTACAGTAGAAAATTAAAGGGTCGAGGCATATTTAAAATTACAAGATAGGATGCTGTTACATGCAAGAAAACCCAGTTATCGATGCATTTCGAGATTTGCTTAAATCCCGTCAGATTTTGCTGAAAGAATCTGCCAAAGCCCCTTATTTAAAAGGATTTCGGATTGGAAAAGGTAATGCAATTGCTGTGGTCATTCCTGAAACCTTATTGGAACTATGGAAGGTATTAGAGATTTGCGTGCAGCATGATGTCATCATGATCTTGCAGGCATCGAATACCAGTGTAACTGGCGGGGCTACGCCTGATTCAAATAATTATGACCGTGATGTGGTCGTCATAAGTACGAGCAAATTGAAGGGTTTGCAATTGTTGGAGCAGGCAACACAGTTAATTGCTTTTCCCGGTACCACGTTGACAGAGCTGGAAAACGCGTTAAAACCTTATGGTCGTGAACCTCATTCAGTTATCGGTTCTTCTTGTATTGGTGCCTCAGTCATTGGCGGTGTTTGCAATAACTCGGGAGGTTCTCTGATTCAAAGAGGGCCTGCATATACCGAAAAATCTCTATTTGCCCAAATTGATGAGAATGGAAGCTTAATTCTCGTCAATCATTTAGGAATTGATTTAGGTGCTACACCCGAAGAAATTTTTCAAAATTTAGAACAGAAAAACTATTTAACCGCGCACTCACAACATTGGGAAGGACGTATATGGGCAGATGATTATGCCGCAACCTTAAGAGATACGACTTCTGCAATGCCAACAAGATACAATGGCAATCCTGAATATCTACATGACAGTGCAGGATGTTCGGGTAAATTAGCGGTTTTTGCTGTGCGTTTACCGACTTTTGCCGCAGCTGCTGAGGCAAGTACCTATCTGATAGGGAGTAATGATGAATTGCAGTTCATTCAATTACGTAAATATTTATTAGAACATTTATCGGAACTGCCTATTCAAGCTGAATATATTCATAAAAATGCATTTGAGATGACTCAACGCTATGCAAAACATATGTATAAGGCGATTGATATCTGGGGTGCTGAGAAAATCCCGAATTTATTTGCATTTAAATCAAAGATTGATCAATTTTTCAAACAAGTTCCTTTCTTGCCTAACAATACAGTTGATCGCTGTATTCAGTTGTTTAATCGTCTTTCGCCGTCATGGATTGAGCCGCGTATACAAGAATTTCATCAAAAGTATCAGCATCTATTGATAATTAAGATTGATGCACAACAGAATGATGAATTGCAAAAATTATTAAATGATTTCTTTTCTGGAAAGAAAGCGCAATTTTTTCTATGCAATAAAAAAGAAGAAAAGAATGTATTTCTGATCCGTTTTGCTGTCGGTGGTTGTGTTGTTTACTACTGCGAAAGTCGATCAATTGATCCGAATCAGCGTTTGGTGTCGTTTGATGTCGCATTTAGACGAAATGATCAACAGTGGTTAATTCGTTTGCCAGAGCATCTGCAAAAACAGGTGATGATGGAAAGCTGCTGTGGGCATTTCTTTTGTCTGGTATCACATCAAGACTATCTGCTTAAAGATGGTGTGGATGCCAAACAATTTAAAAATGAGGTTCTCTCTTATCTCGAGGCACGCGGTGCAAAATATCCAGCAGAACATAATGTTGGTCATCTCTATCAGGCTTCGCCAACGTATCAGGCGCATTTAAGGCAGCTGGATCCGACCAATAGTTTCAATCCTGGTATTGGTAAAACCAGTAAAGCGAAACATTGGCATTAGAAAACCACAAGGATTTGTCTGAAAAACCAATAGAAGGGAAACTGTTGTGTCGCGTCAATTCATCAATGTTGAAGACTATCGACGTCAAGCGAAAGCTCAACTACCACGGATTATTTTCGATTATTTAGAGGGTGGTGCTGAGGATGAAAAAGGTTTGCAGCACAACCGATCCGTTTTCGATCAATGGCGTTTTAAGCCACAGCGTTTCGTTGATATCAGTCACCGTGACATTTCTTGTGAGCTCTTTAATAAGAAATGGGATGCGCCTTTTGCAATTGCACCCACAGGTTTAAATAGCTCCTTTTGGCCTAAAGCAGATGCTTTACTGGCAAAAAGTGCAGCCCAAGCAAATATTCCCTTCATGCTTTCGACAGCTTCAAATATGTCGATTGAAGATGTTGCTCAAGCATGTGATGGTGAAAAGTGGTTTCAGCTCTATGTTGTACACGAAGAATTAGCCGTTCAAATGGTTTATCGAGCACTAAAAGCGGGATATACCACTTTGGTCATTACTCTGGATGTTGGAGTAAATGGCTATCGAGAACGAGATATTCGCAATGAGTTTGCGCTTCCGCTACGATTTTCACCAAGTTTGGTGCTGGATGGTATGTTGCATCCAGCTTGGTCATTGCGGTTTCTTCAACAGGGAATGCCACAATTGGCTAATTTTGTGACTTCGGAGGCGCAGAGTCTGGAAATACAAGCTGCGTTGATGAGCCGTCAGATGGATACCCGTTTCAATCTGGAAAGTTTAAAAAAGCTTCGTGATATTTGGCCACATACTTTATTGGTCAAAGGTATTGTTCGTCTGGAAGATGCTCAAAGTGCCATTCAATGTGGTGCAGATGGGGTCATTCTTTCCAATCATGGTGGACGCCAACTCGATTGTAGTATTTCTCCGATGGAAGCCTTATACGATATTTCCAGTTCTATTCATCAACCCATCTTTATTGATAGTGGCTTTAGACGTGGTTCCGATATTGTCAAAGCCTTATGTCTGGGAGCGAATATGGTATGTTTGGGCCGTGCGACTTTATATGGGCTGGCTGCAAAAGGAGAGGTTGGGGTTAATGAAGTGATTGCATTGTTAAAACAGGACGTCGATCGTACTTTGGCACAAATCGGATGCCCATCGGTGAAACAATTAAATACACGCTATATTACCCGAAGCTCATAAATTTAGAGGTTAAAGCCTTTTAATAAAGTACTCAGCGAGCAATAAAAAACCTAACTGAAGCGTTAGGTTTTTTTATTGCATTTAAAGGAATACTTAAAGTGGATATTGAATCCCTTTATCTAAAATACTGACCCATTGGCGCTGACTGAATTCATCAAAATTTGCTGGCCCACCGAAGCGTCCACCATATCCTGACTCTCCCATTCCTCCAAACGGTACATGATATTCATTATTGACGGTTTGGTCATTGATATGAATCATGCCGCTTTTAATGTCCTTGGCTAAGTCATAGGCCCAAGCGGTGCGCGCCGTATGAATGGCAACAGCTAGACCATATTTAGATGAATTTACGATATCAATCGCTTCTGCAATATCATCAAAAATCAGGATCGGTGCGACAGGACCAAAGATTTCTTGTGTAAAAAGTGGATTGTCTTTACTGATATTGGTCACAACGGCTGGATGGAAGAATAATTGATTTCCTTGACCACCGCATTCCAGAGTCGCGCCTTGTTCAACCGCAGTTTCTACCATACGCCAGACTTTCTGATGCTGATTGGCATTAATTAACGGGCCCAATTGAGTTTCTGGTGAAGACGGATCGCCAACCTTGAGAGATGACGCCTTTTCTTTTAATTTTTGAATATATTCATCTGCAATACTGCGATGTACTAAATGGCGACCTGTTTGCATGCAAATTTGCCCTTGATGCAGAAAACTACCCCAAACGGCATTGTTTACAGCAGTATCAATATCTGCATCTTCGCAGATAATCATGGCGTTATTACCGCCTAATTCCAGCACACATTTTTTCAATTGTTTGGCACAAGATTCAGCAATTTTTTTGCCTACAGCGGTTGAGCCAGTGAAAGAAATCAGATTAACAAGCGGATGATTTACCAATGCTTCACCGATCTCACTTTCGCCGCTGATCACCTGAAAATTACCCTCAGGTAATCCTGACATCTGGAACAGCCACGCCAGCAAGGCTCCACCAGTAACATTACTAAATTCTGAAGGCTTAAGAATCACGCTATTACCCATTGCCAAAGCAGGTGCGATTGAACGAATGGATAGCAATAAAGGGAAATTCCACGGCGAGATGACGCCTACAACCCCTAAAGGAACGCGCTGCCAGACGTTTGTTCTGCCTGGAATGGAGGAGGGGAAAATTTCTCCTGCCGCTGCCATCGGCATGGAGGAAGCCATATATAACTGTTCTATGCAGGCATTGGCTTCCCAGCCAGCTTTTAACAATGTTGAACCACACTCCTGAACATTCCAGTCAATAAAGGTTTGAATATTCTCTTCAAAAAATTGCGCTGCTTTTCTGAGTATCTTGGCACGGCTTTCAAAGCTGGTATTTTTCCACGATTTTTGTGCTTCTACAGCGATTTCGACGGAACTGTTCACGTTATCTAGTGAGGCAAGTTGCACAGTTGAAATCAGTTCGCCTGTTGCTGGATTGATAATATCTCTCGATAAGTTATTTGTTTTAATCCAGTTTCCCTGAAAAATATGTTCTTTCCAAATCTGTTCAACAATATTGGCTTGAGTATTCATCGTATTATCCTTTAACGATTTGTTGTACTGGGTTTAATTTCTGATGCGTAAAGAGGGCGATCGTAATTGCACCGATGATGCCGGGAATAGCAAATACCAAGAAGTTTTGCTCAAAAGGAAGATTAAGGGCGAGCAAGAAGCCACCAAATAATGGGCCAGCAATTGCGCCAAAACGACCGATGGCAGCGGCAAAACTGACGCCTGTGGAACGAATATTGGCAGGATAAAAATCTGCTGCGAGTGCATGTATCACCGCCATTGAGCCCACAGTTGCACCGCCAGCGATAATCAATAACAGGGTCAGAATGAGCTTGGGTGGATGAAAGCCGAGGCAACTAATCGATAGCGCAGCCAATATGTAGCCTAAAACAAGCGTTTTCTTGGCACCAAGTTTATCGGCAATGACGCCAAATACTAATGTCCCTAAAATTGCACCGATATTGAGTGTGACCAAAAAAGTAATACTAGAACCTAAAGAATAGCCACCAACATTCATAAGTTTTGGCAACCATGTATTCAGGCCATAAACCATTAACATCACCATCGCAAAGCTAGACCAGATCAGGAACGTCCTGAATGCTTTGCCTTCGGTAAATAGGCCTAGAACAGGGTTCTTCTGGGTATTGCTTGTCATCTCAACTACATAGTGCATTTGAGGTTGATGGATGTGATGAGGATTCAGCTTTTTTAATGTTTGGACGACTTCAGTCTGGCGATTTTTATGAATCAGGTAGCTGATGGATTCAGGAAAAGTTTTTATCATAAAAGGGACGATGACAATACTGCTCCCCGCAATCCAAAAGGCTATTTTCCATCCAAAAGTAGAGATTAAGAACAAGCCTGCCAGACCTGAAATGATTGCGCCAACACCATAAAAGGCGAGAACAAAATTGATTAAGCGGTTGCGATGAGTACTTGGCGACATTTCCTTCACGATCGTGACCAGATTAGGAACTGCCCCCCCTAAACCCAAACCTGTTAGAAATCGGCATATAAAAAAACTGATGACATCATGGGTAAAGCCATTCATGGTGACAGCAAGGCTCGACAGAATCGTACAGGCAATAATGACGTTCTTACGGCCAAATTTATCAGCTGCCATACCGAGGGTAATCGCACCGACCATCATACCCATTAATGATGCTGCGCCGAGCAATCCTGCCGTCTGGGGGCTAAGCTGCCATTCAGTCATCAAATGAGGTAATACCGAACCGTAAATCACCAGATCATAGCCATCAAAAAGCATAATGATGGAACACCAAAAAACCAGAATTTTATGGTGCTTATTTAATGAAGCTTGATCAATCAACCTTGCAGCATTGACATTTTGCATTGAGTCCTTCCTTTGGATAATGAAAAATTTCCTTTTCAGTTATTTTCCTTTAAATTTTAATAACATGTCGAACTCATCCATGAATTCTTGTTTTATAGCGCTCAATGTTAAGCTTAGATTTATTAGTAGTATTGATCAAATTGATAAATAATATTATTCAATATATATCCTATCTATAGAACCTGCCCATTTCTGCTTGATTATGCTAGAAGTGTCCTATATTTTAGTTGATTAGTTTCAAATGGTTATTGATATTTTTTTGGGTTTTTGCGAGTACTATTCGACTGCATTGCAATGAAATTTCTTCTTTTCTCGTCTCTAGATGTTGTAAGCTCATATTTACGGCATTTTTTATATTGGGGTGAGATCCAAAGCTTAATGATTGTTTTGTAAATTATATGAGTCAGTAATATGTTTTTTGAAGTAGATAGATATTTAAATACAAGGTAAATATATTGAGTTGGAATAAATTAGAATAAATACTCTTTAAAGCTAGTTTTTTGATTTTTTATTTTGTGATTTTATTATATTTAATTAAATAAAGCGTGATTGGTTTCACGCTTTATTTTGTATTTAAATGAGTTTATTTTTAATAGTAACTTGCAATCACAACAGCACTATTCTGCTCAGGTAACTGTTCAATACTAATGCTTGTCAGATCATTCTCTTGCATTTGATTAGTTAAATCATTCAGAGAGCTGGTTTGTACTTCAGCATTATTACGTAAGCTATTCAATGGCTGACAGTCAATATTGTAGTGTTGCTGAAAGCAAGTATCTTCTACGATTTTACCACTAATCTGGATTGTACCTGTGGCATAACTAACCGAGGCAAATGCCATTAATGATAAAACTAGGGCAGATTTATAAATGTTTTTATACATATTTAATACCTTTTATAAATGTATTAAGCATTAATTAACATAAAAAATATTGCAGAATCAATCGTAAAAGAAAATATATATAAAATTTCTATTTAAAATGTGATCTATTTAAAAAATATTATATAAAATGATAATTAATATAAATTTCTTATTTTGTGTCATGCATCACTTATTATTTATTTAGTGTGATTTATTTTTAAAATGAAAAAATCCCTAAATCCTATATAAAAGATTTAGGGAGGAGGTGGGAAAGCGATTTTTTTTAAGCTTAATCGTACTGAATTGTTACTGTTGCCATCGCACGAACAGTACCAGCCGTTACTTTGGTGGCAGTTTGATAATAACGGGCGGTCAGCGGTATATTGAATTGTACGGTTTGATTGGAGCTGACAGAACCTATCGCTAATTTCTCACCTTTACTAATCACCTTATTCTGAGATAAAGGATCTACATTTTGATAAGTAGAAAGTAATTGTACGCCTACACCTTGAGCTTTAGTGGAGTTAGGAGCGATATTGGTCATTACCTGATTATTATTACCATCTTGTTGATAGTCAAAACTTAAACTAATCAGATTCTTTTCTTCGTAGCCCGTTGGATTCTCTCCGCCATTACATAAAATATTCAGATCAAAAGATTGTTCACCTTGAGTAGATCCAACACCCGTAAAACTTGCTTTAGTCACGGTTGGTAGCTGAACAACCTTATTAATATCTCCTTGAAGCTCACAAGAGGAAGATGCGATGGTAATTGCATTGCCGTAAACGTGACTCGTTAAAATAGGGCGGCCCGGGTGACTTGTTAAATAATAACTACTATATTGACCCGGTACTAAAGCTCCAGATCCTGTTTGTGTCGCTGTTTTAACAATTTCTACGACAAAATAACCTGTATCGAGGGAGTAATTTGTACCATTCCAGTAAGGGCCACCGGTAATTGTTCTTGCATATGGATAATAGCCTGAGAAGTTGGCATTATTTTGTGCTTCCCGATATAAACGGATACCAATACCGGGAATATTCGTTGTATAGATATTATTACCCAGTGAACTTACAGGATATTGCTGGGTTAAATCGGCTCTTACAGTACCAGATGAGTTTCTCGTACAGTTAATTGTTGAGTTATTTGGGTCGATAGTGAAGGTGGCTTTACGTAAGATTTTTCCAACATTATCAGATGGTCTAACAACAACACGTCCTACAGCCATACTAATGGCTTTAGTGGTAAAACCAGCAGTTGGAGCACACGCCGCATTCGCCTCACCATATACACCAAGACCCGCTGTAAACAGAGCACTGCTTAAAAGTAATTTTTTCATTTACATACGGCCTCGGTCATGATCATGCTTTGCTGATCGTTAGAAAGTTGTGCAGTGACATCATAGTTGAAGTGGCATTGCTCATTGGCTTCATTGCCCCATTTTACATACAAATTACCTTGCGGTTCCTGAGTACGTAAATAGACCATGCTGCCTTGTGCCACGATTCCAATGGCTTCATCTTGAGCATTGAATACTTGTGCTGCAAATGGCAGGTTTTCACCTGTTTCAGTCTTGGTGTCGATATAAATGGCATAACCTTTTTTAGTAGAGAAATCTACTTTGGCAATTGCACCTGCATAAGGCGCAATACGCTGACTGGTTTCCTCAAGCTCCACATTGGTCGACATGTCTTGCGGATCTAAAGTAATGTCATTTAGGCGATAAGGTGTCACATACGGAATAACTGCATAACCAGACTGATTAATACTCAGACCCGCTGTATTATTTACTTTAGCGCCTGCGGCATCTGGTGCATAAACCAATACCATAGTTTGGCCTTGTTCTGGGCCGAACAGTACACCTTGATCATGTGCCACGATATTACCGCTGACACTGAGCATTGTTTGTTGATAGGTATCTGCAATGCTATAAGAACCGCCCACAGTTGCAAAGTTAGTTCGATAGCGTGCATTTACGTTAAGGCTAGGGTTGTTTCGGTCTTCATGAGAAAACGATGAGCCATAGCTAAAACGATCGCCGACCATGCCACTTATACCAACAGTTCGGTTGGTTTGAGATTGGGTGGCATTGACGATAACAGAGTTCTTTCTAAAGTTAATCGGGAAAGAAAGCGTCATCAAATATTCAGTATCACGGGTCTGATTGTTACTACCATATTCAATTTGACGATTGGTTGCAGAAAGCCCGTAAGTTAACCCATGATAGCTATTGCTATAGCCGACCTGATATTGACGACTGGTTTCGTTACGGTTCCAGTAATCATTCCACGAACCCACTGCATAGATATTTCCCCAACCCTCAGGTAAACCTTGGTTTAAGGTAATCTGGAATTCGCTACGTTGTTTGCCAACCGCATAGGTGTTGATTCCTTTATCTTCCAGATCACGTACCAGTAGGGCATCACGTAATTTATAAAAGTTTTCGGTCGAGTAGCGGTAAGCGGCCAAGGTCAGGTTGGTATTGGTCGGTGAAATGAGTTTGCTATAACTTAGACGGAAACTCTGACCTGTTTGTGAACCTTGTTTCTCAAAGTCTGCTTCTGAATGGGTAACGTCAAACGATACCGCACCGATTGGAGTCGCAAAGGCTGAACCTAGTAATACAGCCGCATATTTTTCAGCTAACTGTGCACCCGCATAACCCGTAATATAGTTATTAATACCAATCTGATATTTACCTTGTGTGACCCACGGATCAAGATCAATTTCCTTGTCGCGGAACTGACCGGCTGTCAGCGAGTAACGGCTGAGCCCGGGACGTAACATTTGTACGACCGAAGCGTAGGGAACACCAAACTTCTGTACTTCACCATTTGATTCAATGACAGAGACTTCAAGCTCACCGCCAAATCCTGTTGGATAAAGATCATTAATCTCAAAATTACCTGGTGCAACTGTCGTTTGATAAATCAGTTGGCCTTGCTGACGAATTTCAACTTTGGCATTGGTTTTTGCATTACCACGGATACGGGGCGCATAACCCAACATACTGTTTGGCAACATGCGATCATCACTGGAAAAATCCAGTCCACGATAGCCAAATGAATCAAATAGTTCACCATTGGTAAAGCTATCACCAGCCGTTAATACACCACGATATGCAGGGAAGGCTCTTTGTAAGTAAGTACTGGTTGCGTCATAAGTGGATTTTTTTTGTTTTTTTGAATCTAGCTGATTTTGTACGCCGTCTTGCCATTGCCACTGACCATTGTGACGCAATTGCCAACCCGCGATATTCATTCCCGCAGTGAGTGCCATGAAGGCATTGGTGGTTTCTTGATTATTGTCATTTAAACGGTTAAAGATTTTGTAGGCACTACCGCTATAAGATAAAAAGCCTGCATTCACACCACGATCCCAAATACTTGGATCAACGTATCCTTGTGCATTTTTCTGTAATGCAACTTGAGGAATGGAAATATCAATTCGCAAACGGGAGGTATCAAAATCGTAGTAGGCGTCTTCAATCCATTCTTCGATTTTATGACAGGCATTTGGACTAGCAGCGGAAATACGACTCGCAAGAACGTCCTGTTTTACGCCATATTCAAGTAATGAGTTTGCGGTAAAACAGGTAAATGCATTCTGATTTTGTTCTGTAGCACGAAACACAATACGGCGTTTGCCAAACCATTGACCGTTAATATAAACATCAATGTTATATTCCCCAGGTAAAACAGGATTGCCATATTTAAAGCGGGATATATCAATTTTTTGTGCATCACCAATCAGGAAGCTTGAGTCAAACTCTGCTTCCACAGCAGGCGCTTTTACTGAATCTTCCGCATGAACTAACATGGGAACCGTCATGGTCACTATCCCTGACGCAAGCGTATAGCAAATATGTCGCTTCAATAAGCGATATGATGTGTGCTTTTTTAACATAAGAGGTTCGCCTATTTCACATAGGTGCTTTAAATATTGAGCTTATATTTAAGGGTTACTGTAAGTTGATAGGCTGCTCGACGCGGCCACCATAGTCATTAACATTTACAAAGCTCATTTTTGCGGTATTTGTTGTTTTTAGTTGCACTTGATCTTCAGAGAAAGGACTGAGCATGAGGCCCTGAGGTAAAAGATCAACGCGCTTGTTGCCGTCAAATTGATAGATTGCTGTCATTGTAATGTGGAATGGCGTTGGATTTTTAATGACCAACTTTTGTCCAGATTTACGCCATTGCAGTTTTTCTGCAGCGGTATTCGCATCAGATTTAATACTGGCAGGGCGATAGAAAAATTTAATACGCGAACGAATTGCAAGCTGTAAAAAGTTATCTGGAATGGTTTCCTCACCTTTAGCAGTCGGTCTTGGTGGAATGTCCAGCACATTTAACCAGAGCACAGTTTCCTGTTTTTGACTCAGCTGCTTTGCATTCGGCAGTGCTGTAATACGCAATGACTGACTTTTGGCTGCTTCTACTCGAGAAATAGGCGGTGTAATCATAAAAGGTACTTTTGATTGATCTGGTGTACTTTTAGGATCGCCTTCATCAATCCAGGCCTGAACGAGCGCTGGTTTGTTGCCATTGTTACTGAGCTGTAATGTTACTTCACGCGCATCTGAAGGATAGATTACACGTGTACCGTGTAGCACGATCTCTGCATGAGAAAGTGGTGTTACGATTGCAGAAGAAAGCGCTAAACCAAGCAAAAAATTACGACTGTTCAATGACATTTGAGTCTTCTCAATAAGGTTCATAGGAAAAGTGCGGTAAAAAGGTTTCTGTGCGAACACAGAAACCCAAGTATCAATAGATTATTGATAAATAATAGTATATTGAACTGAAGTTGTTACTTCACCAGCAGTAGAAGCGCCAGTTGCATAGTATTCTGCATAGTAGTTAAGGTCAGCAGCACCGCCTTCAACAACGTCAACCCACTGTGAGTTTGCTTGAGCGCCATTGCTACCAGCAGCAAGTACTGGAATTACTTGGTTGTTGCTACCTAAAAGTTGAACGTCAACATTTTTAGCGCCAGAAGCAGCCTGGTTT
Organism: Acinetobacter sp. BIGb0102; assembly: GCF_003815055.1. NCBI lineage: Bacteria > Pseudomonadati > Pseudomonadota > Gammaproteobacteria > Moraxellales > Moraxellaceae > Acinetobacter > Acinetobacter sp. BIGb0102. Next base: position 679,519 of record NZ_RKQE01000010.1, on the reverse strand, counting down.
AATAAGCGACCTGTATTGAAGTCAACAGTTGCACCTGGTTCGAAGTAAGTTGCAACTTTACCTTCTGAACAGTTTGCCAAGTTGATTTGGAATGGTGTACGGCCAGCAACATCACCAGAGTTTGCAAGCGTTTGTTTTGAAACAGTAGGAAGAGCAACTGTAAAGTCTTTGCCAGCAGGAGTGATAATGTCACAAGTTTTATCTGTAACTAACCCATTGATTGTAATTGTACCGTCTGCAGCTTGAGCTTGAGCAATACCGACAACCGAAAGTGCAGCGATTAAAGCAAGTTTTTTCATAATAATTTCTCGAATACATCAGCTTAAAAATGGAAGTACATTACTTTTCCCGATGGATTCTTCCCAGAAAAGTAATGCGACGAATATATCATTTTTATTAAAAACTGCAACTTACGTCACACTTTTGGTTTTATTTTAAGCGAAATTCCCGATTTAAAATAAATTATTGATATGTATTGTGTTTTATTGATTTATATAGTGTTTAGACCAACTTTTTTAGTTGGTTTATTTAATTTGGCTTATGATTTATTGTTTTTTTCATTAATAAAAATGACCAAACTGTTTAACTTTTTTGAATAATAGGTATGAGAGAAAGTGTGTATTTTTTAACAAATGGTAAAAAATAAATTAATAGGTGCTTAATTATGATAACAGACTTTCTTGCTGTTAACAAAAACATCAAACTTTTTTTAAGAATTTTTTAAGATTGAAACCTTAGTTTTTTAGTCATGATTAGATGAAAAAAACACCGAAAGGAGCTTTCAATGAACATGCTTTATACCCACAAACCTAACTACTATTTCTTTGCACATAAGTTTGTTTTATTCCTAGAAAGCCATTTGAAGAGTCACCCATTGGAAGAGCAAACCAGCTTTAATCTACAAACAATCTATGATTTGTTTAGCCATGACCGCGCTTCAAGTACGACAAATCTGGAAGGTATTTTAAATATTGCTGATGAATATGTGCTTGAAACAGATGAAGGGCAGCAGTCATTGATTCGTTCGTATCACGTCCATTTAGACAATCACGTACTGACACTGGAATTTAATCCTAAAGCAGTTGCAAGCCTGAAATCAGGTCAGACGATTGTGAATCCAAAGGCTGCTTAAACTGAATCTTAAAACGACCAAGGCTTATTGAGACATTTAGCGAGAATTCATATCGCTAAATGTCTTTGACTTAGCTGATTTAAAGCTGTCTATTCGCTATGATAGTGTCATGTATTCAATGATTAGATTGGCTTAATGGGTAAGGATTTTAAATCAGAAACGTATACTGCTGATGAAAATATGGCAGATACAATGACATGGTTAATGCATCATCAAGACGTTTTCGATTCATTGCATTTTGATGTGCATACACAGGAACTTTCAGTTTCACATGCAGCAGGCGTGGATATTATTCGAGTCGGGATGTATCTAACTGCCAAGTATGGCATTCTGGTGACATCAATCTAATTTTTCATCTAAAAAAAAGCCTTGTCATCTGACAAGGCTTTTTCATTTATGCACTCATGGCATCGACCGAAAGTTCTGCAACAGTCGGTTTTGGTTTTTCTGCGGTTAAACCTAATTTAGCAAATAAGATCTGATCTTTGCCTTCGCCAGCATTTGGTGTGGTTAATAATTTGTCACCAGAGAATAGCGAGTTTGCACCAGCCATAAATGCAAGCGCCTGATCAGAATCACTGAGTGACTCACGACCTGCCGAAAGGCGGATATAACTATGTGGCATGATGATACGTGCAACCGCAATGGTACGAATCCATTCGGTTACATCCAGCTTTTCGACATCAGCAAGTGGTGTACCTTCAATAGGAACCAGCATGTTGATTGGCACTGATTCAGGATGTACAGGCATGGTTGCAAGTTCATGTAATAGGCCAATACGGTCATTACGGCTTTCACCCAGACCGACGATACCGCCACTACATACTTTCATCCCTGCTTGACGAACGTGATCTAAAGTATCCAGACGATCATCAAAAGTACGGGTGCTAATAATATGAGAATAGTATTCGCGAGAAGTATCCAGGTTGTGGTTGTAATAATCGAGGCCCGCATCTTTTAAACGCTCGGCTTGCGACTGATTCAACATACCTAAAGTCATACAGGTTTCAAGACCTAACGCTTTCACTTCACGCACCATTTCAAGCACATAAGGCATGTCACGTTCATGCGGATTACGCCAAGCAGCACCCATGCAGAAACGAGAAGAGCCAGACTCTTTTGCAGACTGTGCTTCACGAATGACTTTATCAACAGCGATACGTTTTTCAGCTTCTAATTTTGAATCGTAATGCGCTGATTGCGAACAATATTTACAATCTTCAGGACATTTACCCGTTTTAATTGAAAGAAGGGTACTGACCTGAATCGAATTGGCTTGGAAATGTTGACGGTGTACGCTTTGCGCTTTAAATACTAAGTCTAAAAAAGGTTGATCATATAGAGCTTGGATTTCATCACGAGTCCAGTCATTACGTAAGGTCATTGTTATATCCATGATGATTGATGACAAACATTGAGACTAATCATACAGAAATCGTGCCAAAGCCAAAGGGCAAAAAACATCATTTTTCTATTTGAGGTACATCGACCTGTTGCAATTGCTGCTGAATTGCCCAGTCAATATGTACATTGACAATCTCGTCGTGCCACATTTTTGCATCTTGCAAGTGCGTGACAATTTCAGCTGAGTATGGAGCATTTCCCAGACCGATTGCAATATTACGTTTGAAGGATTGATATCCAGTACGGCGGATCGGGCTGCCCTCAGTATTGGCAAGAAAAGTGGCTTCATCCCAGCGCCAGATATCAAGCAGGCTAATATTATCCAGACCATGTCTCGGATCAAAATCTGGAATAGATGCAGTTTTGGCAAAGCTATTCCATGGGCAAATCAGTTGGCAGTCATCACAACCGAAAACACGGTTGCCAATTCCTGCACGTAATTCTTCCGGAATAATTCCTTTATATTCAATGGTGAGATAAGCGATACATTTTCTGGCATCGAGCATGTAGGGTTCTACAATCGCTTGGGTCGGACAAATGTCGATACAGGCAGTACATGAGCCACAATGTGCAGTTGCTGGTTCATCAAAAGGCAGTTCCAGTGACGTAAATAGTTCACCTAAAACAAAGAAAGATCCTGACTTTTTATGAATCAATAAGGTATGTTTGCCCGTCCATCCCATTCCTGCACTTTCAGCAAGCGATTTTTCAAAAATAGGCGCAGAGTCAGCAAACGGACGTGATTCAAAATCACCGACTTTTTCCCTGATCCGCGTGGCTAAAGTTTTTAGTCGCCCACGCATGACTTTATGATAATCACGTCCTCGAGCATAACGCGCAATAATGGCTGAATTTGGTTCAAAAGGGATATAACGGGGCTTTGGTGATGCCACAAGATAGTTCATACGCACACAAATAATACTTTTTGTGCCCGGCACGAGCAAGGTTGGATCCGCACGCTTTTCCAGATTTTCCTCTAAATAGTGCATGTCTGCATGGTAACCACGTTCTAAATATTCTTTAAAACGAGGCATTTGATCTTGAGCATCTGGTTTGGCAATGACACAATCAGAAAAACCCAGATCCAGAGCTTGTTGTTTAATCCAAGCCTTAAGTGCTTGTGGATCGAGCTGCTGTAGTTCAATCTTTTGAGATTGTGTCGGAGATGAAGAGGTTGAAGCCATAAACCAAGAATGAGGGAGAGAACATGCAAGGTGTAGTTTACCATAGCCAGAGTATCCAAGCATGGGAACAGCGTTGGTTTGCTCAGCAAAATTCGTCATTAGGGCTTATGCAGCAAGCAGCTTGGGCAATCTCCCAGCAGTTAATTGTGCAATTTAAGTCAAAGAAAATTCAAAAGATTGCAGTTTGGTGCGGGCAAGGCAATAACGCAGGAGACGGTTACTATGTTGCTGCCTATTTGAAGCAGCAGGGAATAAAAGTGACGATCTTTGCGGCTGAACTTGGTCAATCTGGAGATCTAAAACAAGCAGCAGCTTATGCACAAAAGCAGCAAGTTGATATTCAAAGCCTAGATTATGTCTTGTCTGAAAAAGCTGTCCATCAAGAAATCCCGACCTTTGACTGTCATATTGATGCCTTATTTGGAATTGGCTTGAATCGGGAACTCGACCAACATTGGCAAGATATCATTCAGCTCTTCAATGCACAAATGGGTTTAAAAATCTCTATCGATGTTCCTAGCGGTTTACAGGCCAATACAGGGCAGGCTTTACCCGTTGCTGTACAAGCGGATCAGACTTTTACAATTTTGGGTTATAAGGCTGGGCTATTCACAGGTCAAGCCAAGCAATATGTTGGAAAACTACATCTTCTTAACTTGATTCCTACAGATAACGATTTAAAACCCCTCGCTTATTTATCTCCAGAGAAAGTTATCTTGCCAAAGCGACAAGCTTTTGGACATAAAGGCAGCTATGGACATGTGCTGGTTGTTGGTGGGCATGCGGATATGGGTGGCGCCGTCATCATGTCTGCTGAGGCGGCTTTTCATGCTGGGGCGGGCAAAGTTAGCATTGTTTGTCATGCAAAACACCATCAGGCTATTTTGGCGCGTTCGCCCAATATTATGGTGCGCGACATAAATAGCTTGGATCAAGAAGAGATTGAGCAGTTACTTAAACAGGTGGATGCCGTATGTTTTGGTATGGGCTTAGGGCGGGATCAATGGGCTGAACATATTTATCAGCAATGGTTTAAACTACTAAATCAAAACGCTCATTTAGACGTGGCGCTGGATGCAGATGGACTCTGGTTTTTGGCAAAAAATCCGCAACAATTAAATAATCATGTATATGCAACACCGCATTCAGGTGAGGCGGCGACTTTACTCGGTTGTAGTGCAAAAGAAATTGAACAAGACCGAATTGCAGCAATTCAGCAACTGCAACAAAAGTACGCCGGACAATGGGTGCTTAAAGGCGCAGGCAGTCTCATTTTAGAGAAAGAATTATTTATCTGTACCCAAGGCAATGCTGGCATGGGCACAGGTGGAATGGGGGATGTACTGGCAGGCATGATTGCCAGTTTAAAAGCGCAGTTTCATCAGCAAATTGCTTTGCACGAGATTGTGACTTTACATGCGCAGGCTGGCGATTTGCTGGCTGAAAATGGTATGCGAGGTTTACAGGCGCATGACATGGGGAAAATGATTTATCAGGTGGTGAATCAGAACGATTAACGGCGTCTGGTACTGGCACGGCTACGGCCTCGTGCCATGCCACCTAATGCATTGAGCACAGCCATTTTGCTCATACTCCCAGAAGCATGCGCATGGCAAATGGCTGCGGCAAGGGCATCGGCTGCATCTGATTGTGGTTTGATACTCAGATTCAACAAGCGCATCACCATCATTTGGACTTGTTCTTTATCTGCTGCACCGTAACCGACCACAGACTGTTTAATTTGTCGTGCGGTATATTCAGCCACTTGTAAATCCAGATTAACCAGAGCGGCAATTGCAGCGCCACGTGCCTGACCGAGTTTCAATGCCGAATCGGGGTTTTGTGCCATAAAGACTTGTTCTACAGCCGCTTCAGTCGGGCCATGAAATTTAACAATCCGTTCAACCCCTGCAAAGATACGTTTTAAACGCTCTGGCATTTCCTGAGTTTCGGTACGAATGGTTCCTGCATCGACAAAACGTAGTTTATTGCCATCTTTTTCGATAATTCCATAACCTGTTAAGCGTGAACCAGGATCAATACCAATAATTAATGACATGTCGAACTATAAAAATGAAAGATTGTTGATATTGTTACATAGCGGGCTTTTCGATGCATAATATTTTTGTAGGATTTTGAATTATAAGAAAATAGCAGATTTATTAAGCAAACTCACTTTTACCTGTCCAATATTTTTAAATTTTGGCTCATTTTTATAGATCTATTATTTAAGTAAATTGCGGGGGTATTTTGAACGATTTGTGTTTAATTTGAGCATTAGGCCGTAAATTACGTGATTTTTATAAAAAAAATTTGCATTGTGGGGGAGATGGGCGTATAAAGCATCTCATTGATCGAAGATGTTGATCAATATGTTGTTGCGGGATGGAGCAGTCTGGTAGCTCGTCGGGCTCATAACCCGAAGGTCGTTGGTTCAAATCCAGCTCCCGCTACCACTTTTAAAGTTAATCGAATATTAGCTCTGTGATTATTGAGTTGTTGTTATCTGAAAGATTAGACAGCAATTAAGTTAGCTGAAATAACCCTAAAGAAAGCTAAAAATTATTAGATTCTAGAATTGTAGTTTACCTCTCTCCATATATCTAGCGTTATAGTAAATCCAAATCGATCACTTGAGCTCAGGAATGAGTGATTTTGTGTTGAAAATTATTAATGAATGGCGTGTAGCCAAAGCCAGTAATGGCAATGAAATTTGTGTGCAAATTATCCCGATGAAACGTCAACAGAATACGTTGAATGGTTTTAAATGGGTAGAAGTTGGAAAGAAGATCCAGCTAGAATCAGGTCAGGAAATTGACTTTAATCTAGATGGTAAAAGTTTCTATACCGATGTTAATCAGCTTTATCGATTAATATAGATAGTTTACGCACTTGAAGTATCTATTTGTTAAAGATAGATTGAGTTAGATCAATATTAAAAATTTGATTTAACTCATAAATGAACAAAGTTTAAAGGTTTAAAAGTATGTCTGATACAGTTACTGGTACTGTTAAGTGGTTTAACGAAACTAAAGGTTTTGGTTTCATTCAAGCTGACTCTGGTCAAGATGTTTTTGCACATTTCAGCGAAATCCAAAGCAATGGTTTCAAAGTATTAAACGAAGGCCAACGCGTTTCGTTTGTACTTGGTCAAGGTAAAAAAGGACCACAAGCAACAACGATTAAAGTTATCTAATAAGATTGCTTGAAAATGAAGCTCACTTTATGTGGGCTTTTTTTATATCTGGAAAATTGTCATTTATTGCCACTCACATATTTTAGTCAATCTATAAATCTTTACTTAGGGGCTACTGCCGAAACAGCATAAAAATTTAGTCACTCGTTATTCTGCCTTTGAAGCAGATGAGGTGGAGGGGCTTATTTCGATAGAATGAAAGTAAGCCACATAATTTTGTTCAAATCTAAGGGAGTTCATTTTCTGATAGAGAAATGCTTGAGTGGCTCAAAGCTAAATTTGAAATGAAAAACCATTTTTTGGGTGAAATCATCATGCAAAAAATAACTCAAATGTAAAAAATTAAGATATTTTTTCTATACACTACATGGATTTATTTGAGCTGTTCGTTATTTTTAGCGGTAAATTTTTGATGTAATTTTTTGATTTAAAAGTAAATCCTGTTTTGAAACTATGCGATTTATTAAAACGCAATATTGCTCACTTAGCAGATAAAACTTTTTATACTTCTATTAATCTACTATCTCGTTTGGCTTAAAGTTTGGTATGCTTGCAGTATCTATCAAATAAAGATAGATTAAGTTAAATCATGATTAGAAAATTTTGATTTAATTTATAAATGAACAAATTTTAAAAGGTTTAAAAGTATGTCTGATACAGTTACCGGTACTGTTAAGTGGTTTAACGAAACTAAAGGTTTTGGTTTCATTCAAGCTGATTCTGGTGAAGATGTTTTTGCACACTTCAGCGAAATCCAAAGCAAAGGTTTTAAAGTATTACAAGAAGGCCAACGCGTTTCTTTCGTACTTGGTCAAGGTAAGAAAGGACCACAAGCAACCCTTATCACTGTTATCTAATTTTTAGACCAGTAAAAAGAAAGCTCACCTCATGTGGGCTTTTTTTGTGGCAAACGGATTTTAGTGAACGGTTTAACATATAGATCACGTAGTGGTCGCTCTTGTAATTAAGCTAAAAGCCTGTGAAATAATATGTTAAAAATTTATATCATTATCTGAGCTGATGACTTTTAAATTAAACCTGAATAATAATTAATTGAAAATTATTGGAAAAATTGCAAGAGTAGCAATGTACCGATCGCCAAATAAGGACATCTGTATACGATCAATAAATATTCATTGCGCCTAAAAAGTAAACTCGTGTATAGTAAATTACAACTAGAAGAATAACGCTGTTGATTCAGTAAATCTTGCATTTCATAGTTTAGATAAACCTTTCGTTTTATCAGATCTAATCTCAGAGTTTATGATTCCAAGTTACTTGCTGCTAAGCATCCCCAAATTTATTAAATAGGTTAAAATATATGTCTAATACTGTGACTGGTACAGTGAAATGGTTCAACGAAACTAAAGGTTTTGGCTTCATTCATGCTGATTCTGGACAGGACGTTTTTGCTCACTTCAGTGAAATCCAAAGCAACGGTTTTAAAGTGCTTCATGAAGGCCAACGTGTAACATTTACAATTACTGATGGCAAAAAAGGACCACAGGCAACGGGTATTACTGTTGTTCCTTAGAACTTGGAAATAATTGAAAAAAGCTCACCTTAGTGGGCTTTTTTTTGTATCGCTGCTTTTGCATTTCTTTAAATTAAATATTTAATTATTTTGAGTGAAGCGACTATTTTTGTCATAAATCAACTTTTTTGTACAAAATTTGTGCTAGCCAGATCTACGACTTTTTGCTAATTTTATTTTGTTAATTTGTTAGGCAAATTAATAAGTGCAGTACATTTAATGAGCGGTAGAGTTATGGAAAACTTGGAGTCATATGCTCAAGGGTTTGAGCATGAAGTTCATGTACATTGTAAAAGATCTTTAGGCACGTTGTTATTTAGTTTTGTGGTATTACTTGCAACCAGCCTATAGAGAGAAAAGCACCTTCGGGTGCTTTTTTAATGTCCAGACAAGCTGACTTGCTTAGTTTTTCCCAGCTATTTTGTCAGCCATATTTTTTATAATTTTTTCTTATGCTTCATTTCACGCCGAATAGCTAACCAGCGATAAAATTTAAGGTTTTAACGATTCACCTAAAATTATAGTTATTCAATACCTATCAATATTATTGAAAGATTCTGGTTTTATTAATCATTATTTTGCGGCTAAGCTTGTTTCATTATTAGTAAGAAAATTTATTTTTAGGTGAATTCCAAATGTCTAACGGTATAAAAAAACCAGCCCATTTAGATGATGTTGTCTTTAAAGAAAGTAAGGCATATCAAAATTCGAATGAGTGGAGTTGGGTGAATCCTAAGCATGGGAAATTTGAGCATCCAGCCAATTATTATGAAAGTGCTTTGGAAGATTGGCATACCTTTGATGCACTCAATTCGGATCAGGTGTGTGATGTCGTGGTGATTGGCGGTGGGTTGCTGGGCGCTTCCGCGGCTTTGCATTTATCTGAACAGGGTGTAGATACGATTCTGGTTGAGAAAAATCGCATTGGTTCTTCTGCTTCAGGTCGAAATGGTGGACAGCTCACACCTGGGCTTGCACGTTGGGAAGCAGAGGAAATGATTAAGCGTTTTAGTTATGAAGATGCTAAAAAGCTTTGGCATTTTACCTCTACCGAAGCGATGTCATTAATTGACCAGATCAGTGAAAAATATGATGTTGAATTGGCACGTAAGCGTGGGCACGTTACCGCTGCTGTGCATGAAGGGCATCTCATTGCACTGACGCAAGGCGCAGATGCGAGGAAGTATTTAGGTGAAAACAATACCAAGGTTATGGGCGAATACGAGCTGAAGGAATTAATTAAATCTGACCTTTATAAAGGTGGGCTGGTTGATGATTTAGGTGGTCATATTCAGCCATTGGCTTTAAATCGTGCTTTGGTGCATGGTTTTTGTAAAAATGGTGGCCAAGTGTTTGAGCAGACAGAGGTATTGTCTATTTCTGAACAGGCGGATGGTATTTATGTTAAAACCAAGACAGGCACCATTAAAGCACGTAAAAGTGTCGTTATTGCCGTGCATCACAATGCTTTTAAATTGCTGCCTGAAAAGAAGCAGACAGCGATTCCATTCCATACCTACATTGCGGTAACTGCACCTTTAGAAGTTCCTTTAACTGAATTATTGCCACTGGATCATCCTGTCTATGATACGCAGTTGCAGATTGACTATTATCGTGGCGTTTCGAAAAACCGTTTATTGTTCGGTGGGCAAGGAACAGGTACAAGCTGGAGTGTAGGTCGTATTAACCAATATTTGCTTGGTCGGGCAAATAAAGTATTTCCACAGTTAAAAAATGTGGAGATGGATTTCTGTTGGAGCGGGGTCAGTGATCTGACCATGAACGGCGCAACGGATAACCGAAAATTTGGAGAAAAATATCCAATATATGCGGTACACGGCTGGAGTGGTCATGGTGTGGCACAAACGGTTCGTATCGGTAAAGCGATTGCAGATGATTTTTCTGGTTTAAATACAGATTATGCAATGTTAACCAAGATCCAGCACAGTGATATTTTATTTGGACGTCTGCTGGCACCACTTGCGATTCCAATGTCAAAAGGTTGGTACGGCGTTACAGGTATGCTGAATCCTGGAAAAATGGTCTCTTTCTAAATATCGATCTATCTTGTCCCTAAAAGTGTCTCTTATGTCGAGGCACTTTTTATATTGGGAGAGGCAGGCAAAATAGATCATGGCTATATAAAAATCTGTTGATGAATCTGGCTATATTTTATTCTTTAGCAAAATAGGTTGAGTGTGCTAGGCTTAACAAAAAAAGAGATCAGCTCATGGATATCATACAAGTCAAAGATTTTTCCGCACTCACTGGCTATACAGAAGCAATTCTGGCAATGGATGAGTGGATTAGCACGCGACCTTATTTTTATATTATCAAAGAGCATTATTTAGTGGATCAGGCGATCCGATTAGAGTATGTGATTATTCAATAGTCATGAGTTAAGTATTGAATACATTTGGATCATATAAATAGAAAAATCGCTTCCTGTTTCAAATCATTGACATAAAAAGTTAAGTTATTTTGTTATCTTTGCTTTTTCACTTTATCAGAATTCAAACTATGAAAAAGATCTTACTTTTAGGTGTGGTTCTTACTTCACTTGCAGCGTGTTCAGCAACACCAAATAAAGACACAACTCCACCAAAAATTGGTATGCCTAACCCAGCTAGTAAATACTGTGTAGACCAAGGTGGACAGTTAGAAATCCGTAATGAAGCCAATGGTCAGGTCGGTTATTGTAAATTACCAAATGGTCAAGTAGTTGAAGAATGGGAACTTTTTCGCGCAAGTCAACCTAAATGTATCGCTGATGAAGCCGCTAAGTTGGTTGGACAGTCTGGCTTAACAGAAGCGCAAATCAAGCAAAAAACCAAATCTGAAATTGTACGTAGTGTAGGTCCAAATCAGCCAGTGACCATGGATTATCGTGAGAATCGTGTGACTGTAACGATCGATCCCCAGTCTAAGAAGATTACTCAAGCAACTTGTGGCTAATCTTTAAAAAATATCTAAGCTCCCAATTAGATTTGATTTAGTTGGGAGTTTTTTTATACAAGCTATTCTATAAGACTTGATAAATTTTAAAATGTACCCATCATTAAGGGTATTGAGTTTATTTTATTTGTTGTGTCAGGATTGATTGTTCAATATTGCACAAGGTTTTAATTTTAGAGATTTGACATGAATCTACTTCTTATCGTGGTATTTGGCACAATTGCCGAGGTTTTAGTCTGGATTGGCGTGGGTGACCTCGTTGGAAGTATGTGGTATGTCTTTTTCTGGTTCATTATCGCATTCTTTATTGGTTTAAACCTGTTACGTTCAAGTGCTTCAACGATTATGCCGCAATTACAGCAAATGCAGATGACAGGTCAGTTGGGTGGAGATCCTGCTGTGACCAAGAAGCTGGCGCTTGCAATGGCAGGTTTCTTACTGATGATTCCTGGTCTAATTTCGGATGTATTGGCGGTATTGGTGTTGATTCCATCTGTTCAAACGGCGTTCCGCAATGCCTTGATGAAAACCATGGCAAAACGTCAGCAAGCCATGATGGATAAGATGATGGGCGGTATGGGCAACATGGGTGGTGCTGCAGGACAGAATCCGTTTGCTGACCTGATGCGCCAGATGCAAGATATGCAAAATCAACAACAAGGTGGTGGTCAGTATCGTGACTCAACCATTATTGATGGTGAAGCTCGTGAAGTAAAACCTGATCAGAAGAAAATCGAATTTAAAGATGTGAATTGATTAGATTCATAATTTGCAAAAAAAGCACACCTTATTGAGTGTGCTTTTTTTATGTTTGATCTTTTTGGATGGAATGATCGGGGTGTGATTCGGGATTCGTAGAAGTCTCTGTTTCTTTAGGCTGTGGTTGATATTGGCTAGGTTGCAGGGTAGTGACTTCGTTTTCTGACTGTTTGTACTTGCGACTACGGTTGGCGCGTTCGCGAAATCCACCTTTATTAATCAATTGGGTCATCATCTATTCCACAATTTGCAAAACATTATTTTAACAAATAACATGAAAGATCAAAATAATATTAAGAACTTAATGATTTTCTTAAAATTAAGATTCTAATCAAATTGTCATAAAAATTTGTTAATTTGAATGCATAGGTCAGAAAACGTGATTGAATTATGGTTTTTTTTCTCATAGGATAAAAGTGTGACATATGAGTATTTGTTGTAAAAAGAAAATAAAAAAATAAAGAGAGGAGGTGTTAATGATGTTATATCAATATCATTGTGCATGTTGTGACAAGGTCGTCGCATCAACAGATAAAGAGTGCCCGTATTGCGGTTCTCAGCATATTCGCAGCCCTTATGGCTTGTGGATGTTTTGTGTTGCTGCCTGCCTAGCAGTGGTGGTGGTCATTAAACTTGCACATTTATATAGTCAGCATCATCAAGAAGATCAACCAGTTCAAAGCAATTCGCTGCTGGAGATGTTCAAACAGGATAATACCAATTCGAATAAATAATGATTGGGGTTATAAAAAAGCTCGCAATTGCGAGCTTTTTTATTGAAGAGTAGTGGATTAGAGTCCAGCTGCATCTTTCAGGATATCTACTTTATCTGTTTTTTCCCAAGTAAAGGCAGAGTCAGAACCTTCACGGCCAAAGTGACCATAAGCTGCTGTTTGCTTATACATTGGTTGAATCAGATTTAGCATACGGGTAATGCCGTATGGACGTAAGTCAAAGTGTTCACGTACAAGTTGAACAATTAACTCGTCTGATACTTTACCGGTGTTAAAAGTGTTGATTGAAATTGAAGTTGGTTCAGCAACACCGATTGCATAACTCACCTGAATTTCACATTTATCTGCTAAACCCGCTGCAACAATATTTTTCGCAACATAACGGCCTGCATAAGCAGCCGAACGGTCAACTTTTGATGGATCTTTACCAGAGAAAGCACCACCACCGTGACGAGCCATACCGCCGTAAGTATCTACAATAATTTTACGACCTGTTAAACCACAGTCACCTACAGGACCGCCAATAACGAACATACCTGTTGGGTTGATATGGAATTTAGTACCTGCATGGAACATTTCAGCAGGAATGATCGGTTTAACGATTTCTTCAATGACAGCTTCTTTTAACTGAATTTGAGAAATTTCAGGATCATGTTGAGTTGATAAAACAACAGCATCTAAACGAACCGGTTTGCCATTTTCATAAGCAAACGTTACCTGGCTTTTCGCATCTGGGCGTAACCATGGCAATGCACCTGAACGGCGTAATTCTGCTTGACGCTCCATTAAACGGTGAGCGTAAGAGATTGGAGCAGGCATCAACACGTCAGTTTCACGGCTTGCGTAACCGAACATGAGACCTTGGTCACCTGCACCTTGATCTTCTGGCTTTTGGCGATCAACACCTTGTGCAATCTCAGGAGACTGCTTTCCGATCATGTTGATCACGGCACAAGTTGAACCATCGAAACCTAAGTCAGAGTGGTGATAACCAATTCCATTTACGGTTTGACGTACAATCGCTTCAAAGTCCACATTTGCTGTCGTTGTGATTTCACCAGCAAGAACAACCGCACCTGTTTTTACTAATGTTTCACAAGCGACACGCGCATACGGGTCTTCTCTTAGGATTGCATCTAAAATTGCATCGCTAATTTGGTCAGCCATTTTATCTGGATGACCTTCGCTTACAGATTCTGAAGTAAAAACAGCATACTCGCGCATGAACGTCCTATCATTGGTATTTTCAAAAAGACAGAGTATGTTACATCGACTTGGCGCATAGGACTAGCACAAGCTGATTAAAAAGCGTGAATTTATTTCATTTTCATGATGTTTTTATTGATATGAGTATCAGGGAAATTGATATTTAGTGTTTTTTATATGAATAAATCTGTAATTTGTCGCTTAAATTTTTTACTTGATATTGCTGGTACTGCCTATCGTATGAACATTTACACACTTAATGCTAAATGATTGCGTGAAAAACAAGAAATATCGTCTATTGGACTTTACCCATTGGCGTTTTTTTAAGACAATAGTGGCAGTTTTTGAAAGATGGTTTCTCATCTTCTCTCATCTTCTCTCATCTTATTTGATTTAATCGGATTCTGACTTATGACAACCCCTTTAAATGAACGTCGTATTGCAAATGCAATTCGTGTCTTGGCAATGGATGCTGTGCAACAAGCAAACTCAGGGCATCCAGGTGCACCAATGGGGATGGCAGATATCGCTGACGTGGTTTGGCGTGAATTTTTAAATCATAACCCGACCAACCCGCAATGGGCGAACCGTGACCGCTTCGTATTGTCAAATGGTCATGGCTCTATGTTGCAATATGCGTTATTGCATTTGACTGGTTATGATTTATCTATTGAAGATTTAAAACAGTTCCGTCAATTACACTCTAAAACACCAGGTCACCCTGAATATGGTTATGCACCTGGTATCGAAACAACAACTGGTCCATTAGGTCAGGGGATTGCCAATGCAGTTGGTTTCGCACTTGCTGAAAAAACTTTGGCTGCACAGTTCAACAAAGACGATTTAAACGTTGTTGATCACTTCACTTACTGCTTCCTTGGCGATGGCTGCTTAATGGAAGGTATTTCTCACGAAGTATGTTCACTTGCGGGGACTTTAGGTCTTGGTAAGTTAATCGCATACTACGATGACAACGGTATTTCAATTGATGGTGAAGTGGAAGGTTGGTTCAGTGATGATACTGAACAACGTTTCAATGCATACGGTTGGCAAGTTCTTCATGTAGATGGCCATGATGCTGCTGCAATTCGCCAAGCAACTCTTGAAGCAAAAGCTGAAACCAATAAACCAACAATCATTATCTGTAAAACGGTGATTGGTTTAGGTTCACCAAACAAACAAGGTAAAGAAGATTGCCACGGCGCACCATTGGGTAAAGACGAAATCGTTTTAACCCGTGAAGCATTAGGCTGGAAAGAAGATTCATTTGTTATTCCTGAAGATGTATATGCAGCTTGGGATGCAAAAGCAAAAGGTGAAACGTCTGAAGCAGCATGGAATGAATTGTTTGCTCAATACCAAGCAAAATATCCAACTGAAGCAGCAGAATTATTACGCCGTATCAATGGTGATTTGCCAGCTGAGTTTGCAGCACAAGCAGATGCTTTCATTGCTGAAACCAATGCTAAAGCTGAAACTATTGCAACACGTAAAGCAAGCCAAAATACATTACAAGCATTTGGTCCATTACTGCCTGAATTATTAGGTGGTTCTGCTGACTTGGCGGGTTCTAACTTAACACTTTGGAAAGGTTGCCAAGGCGTACAGGAAAACCCAGCGGGTAACTACGTGTATTACGGTGTTCGTGAATTTGGTATGACTGCAATTGCGAATGGTGTGGCTTTACACGGTGGTTTCGTACCTTACGTTGCAACATTCTTGATGTTTATGGAATATGCGCGTAATGCCGTGCGTATGTCTGCATTGATGAAGCAACGTGTGATTCATGTATATACGCATGACTCGATCGGATTGGGTGAAGATGGTCCTACGCATCAACCAATTGAACAAATTGCATCATTACGCGGTACGCCAAACTTAAATACATGGCGCCCATGTGACACAGTTGAAGCGGCGGTTTCTTGGAAATCTGCACTTCAACGTAAAGATGGTCCATCAGCGTTAATTTTCTCTCGTCAAAACTTGCCATTCCAAGCACGTAATGAAGCTCAAATTCAAAATGTTGCAAAAGGTGGTTATGTGCTTGCTGAAGAGAAAGGCGAGTTAAAAGCAATCATCATCGCGACTGGTTCAGAAGTTTCATTGGCAATGGAAGCATATGCACAACTTGAAGGTGTGCGTGTTGTGTCTATGCCATGTGCTGAAGAGTTTATGAAGCAAGATGCTGCATATCGTGAAGCGGTATTGCCTGCACATATTCGTGCACGCGTAGCAGTTGAAGCGGCTCATGTGGATTACTGGTGGAAGTTTGTTGGCTTAGACGGCAAAGTGATCGGTATGACGACTTATGGCGAATCTGCTCCAGCAAAAGACTTGTTCCAATTCTTCGGTATTACGACTGAAGCGGTTGTTGCTGCGGTTAAAGAATTGACTGCTTAATTAAATTAAGTAGTAAAAAAGCGCTCTGAATAGGGCGCTTTTTTTATGTTTACTAAAATTAAATATGCAGCTCACTCTGAATCGAAATATTAGACGTTAACAACTTATGAATCGGGCAGCTTTCCGCGACTTTTAACAAACGTTTGTGCTGCTCTTCAGTAAATTCACCTTTTAGAGTAATTTTACGTTCAATATTATTTTGACCTGCCTCAGGTTCACCATTCGGATTTAAGGCTAACTCGACATGAACATGTTCAAGTTTAATGCCTTTGTGATTGGCATACATTTCTAAGGTAATGGTTGTGCACGCACCTAAAGCGGAAAGTAATAGCTGGACAGGGTTTGGCGCGGTATCTTGCCCACCTTTGTCTGTAGGCTCATCCGCATACCAGCTATGACCAGAAGCGTCTGTAAGCGTAACACGATAAGGTGTTGAAGTATTTTGAGCTTGAACTGTATGAGTCATATTCTACCTTGTTGTTTATCTTTAAGAATTTAAATCTAAATTTATCAATTGATCATGTTATTTCTCAAATCAATTGTCGAGTAGCGAATGGTCTTATAATAGGCGTTTTAAATAACAACTGTAACGCTTTTATTGTTGCATGGATGAAACATATCGTTTTATAAAGACTAGTGAATAAAAATACTTGATCTATACACTAATGGCTATATCAAACAAGGATACGAAAAATGCAATTTAAAACATTAAGCCTCGGTTTAGCAGTCGCGTTAGCAAGTTCAGTAACTTTGGCAGCGCCTGTAGATTATAAAATTGACCCAACGCATACAGCGACTGTGTTCAGCTGGAATCACTTTGGTTTTTCTACACCAAGTGCAAACTTCACTGACATCCAGGGTGTGATTAAGGTCGATAATGCAAAACCTGCAAATTCATCAGTTGAAGTTACGATTCCTTTAAGCAGCGTAAATACCAATGTTCCTGCTTTAGATAAAGAATTTCAGGAAGAAGCATGGTTTAATGCTGCAAAATATCCAAACATTACTTTCAAAAGTACCAAAGTAGAAACCAAAGACAAAAAGCACTTTAAAATTACAGGTGATTTGACTGTTAAAGGTGTGACTAAGCCTGTGGTATTAGATGCCGTGTTAAATAAACAAGGCGAGCACCCAATGGCAAAAGTACCTGCAATTGGCTTTAATGCGACCACTAGCTTTAACCGTTCAGCATTTGGTATCGGAAATTATGTGCCTAACGTGGGTGACAAGATCACTGTAAATATTACAACCGAAGCAACTGCTGCAAAATAATATCGGAATTTAACAAAAAAGCCTGAATGATCAGCTCATTCGGGCTTTTTTATTTGCTTATTATTTTTTATTTATTAATATACTAATATTTTATTTTTATCAGAATACTAATTTTTATGCAAACTCGTCACGTTTAACTGTGCTTTATCTTAGAGCGACGTTTGGATTGATAAATATAACGAATTGAATCGACCACTTCACCCACGAAAATACATTCTTCATCTAAGGGAATAATATTGGGTTTAAACTCTGGATTCAGCGCCTGTAAATATCTTGAATTATCGGTTTCGATCACCAGTTTTTTAAAGGTTGCATCTTCATGTTTTCTAACCACAATCATGTCACCCGACTGCATGTCACTATACTGGACTGTTGGGTCAACTAGAATATAATCTCCTTCATGAAATACTGGATAATTACTTAAGCCTTGAACTTTAAGGTAAAAGCACTCATCACAATCATCGGGTAGCGGGAGCCATTCTTCAACTTGAGTCATATCAACAGCTTGTACATTGGTAAAAATACCTGCTTGTACCCATGACAAGACAGGTGCCATCTTGGCCTGAACGGGCGAAATATTAATAGAATGTTCAGGTTGTGTTGGATCTAGTTCAGCCTGACCTTCGCCTGTTTGTAGCCAATAAGCATCCACACCTAAAAATTTGGCAATAGAGGGTAGATGAGAAGACGAACTGACCAATCCTGTTTCTAATTGACTTAAAGCGGATTGGGTAATCCCCACAGCAGCAACCACATCTTTTTGAGACTTCTTCGCTCTTTTTCTAGCTTCTTTGAGCCTATCTTTTAGCATTTCAATCGACCTCAAATTCATTGAATTCAGAATATTAGCAAACTAATGTGAAGTCAAATTAGTATACTTATTGATTTAATATTAGTTTGCTAATATTATGGGTGTGTTATCTAAATTTCAATGTTGGAGGTAGAGTATGAATAAGGCAATTAACCCAAACATGCATATCAAACAAAACTTAAATGCTGAAATTGAAGCTTGGCTGGCGAAAGGCAATGCAATCACGACGATTCAAAGTAAATTTCAAGCACGAAGAGTGGAATACAGCAAAAAACTAAAAGCGATGCGACTGGAAGATGAGCAGAAACAATTAAAAAAACAAAAGCGTATCGAAAATCAGGCAACCGAACAACAAATCACAACGCTTAGCAGCTGGCTCAATGAACATAAGGGACGAGCCAAGGCTTTGGTCGGAGTTCTCGGTTGTGCGCATAGTTATATTTCTCAAATCAAGAGCTTTACCCGACCGTGTAGCAAGGCTCGATTTGAAGAAATTAAGCAGGCTATGCAATGTGTAGAACAAGGAGAAAAATATCATTAAAGCGCATTTCAAAAGTTAATTAGTGCTGCGTTATGCAGTAAGTAAAGTCATTGGATGCAGAAGCAAGCATGAAAATGATGATTCAAATTGGCAGAAGATCTATCACTTTATGGACAACATAGATCAAGCCAGAAAAATAAATAATGAGATGAGGTGAAAAGATGAATGCAATGGTGACTAAGTTTGAAAAATTTGAGTGGTTAACACACGGTTTAACTGTACGTTCTTCAGGATTTGATCCCTATGTGCGTGGTACAGGTGAGCGTTTAAACTATCAGGATCGTTTGGGTGCAATTGCTGCGATGGATACACAGTTGGCGAAGTCTGTAACTGCGTTAATTGTATTTGAAAATAAAACCGCCAGTGATTATGAATATGTTCGTCAGCATTTGGCTGATATTTTTATTGCACAGGCCGTAAGAGATAGGAAGCGTGAACCAGAACGCATTGCAATGTATCACTTGGCCTGGTTGGTGGCACGAATGGTTTTAGACTTCGTTTTAGACCCTGAGGTGGAAGAAAATTACACTGCGAAAGGGCGCTTGGCGTATGCAGGAATTCATCGTCATCAGCTCAATGTAGAGAGCTATAGAAAAACTTGGAAAGCTTATGAAAATCTAATGGTTAAAACACTTGAAGCGGTAATTGAAGAAGCTGAAATTGTGATTGAACAATATCGAAAAAATACTTACAAAAATATGCATAACTAAGGATTCCATTATTTCGGAAAGCACGCTATAGTTTTACTATACTGGTCGTATTAAATATGACAAAACTGAAAAGCTCATCAACAGATGGGCTTTTTTGTTGCCTAAAGAAAACTCGGTACCGTAATGGAGACCGAGTTTTTTTATATCTAAAACCTGAAAAAGGTTTGAAATTTATAAAGAATTCGAGGTGATTAAAGATGAATAGTATCAACAATACAAATAATATTCCGTATTTAGATCAAGGCGTAACGCATTTTTCTCCTGCCTATATTGTCCCATCTAGCATGAAAATGACGCCAGATGCGGTTGGGGTGACCTTGATGGAATCTAACCCGTATCTAGGTTCATTAAAAGTTATTGATGATATGCAGGAGCCCACATTGACTTACGATGATTATCAATTAATTGAGCCACGGAATATGCTTGCTGTGACGGAGGCCAAGTTTATACCAGATATGACTGCATTCCGTCCTGCAAACATGCAAGGAATGATCGAGCCTCTACAGGCAGATCGTGACTATAAAATTATGATTGGTGAGCAGGCTGAAACCCTGATTCTTTTTAAGAATGATCATGATCATGTCACGCTCAGTATTGAGGGTAAACGAGTGGCGATGTTCAGTAGTATATCGCTGCCGATCACCCTGAATGATTTTAATAAAATCGAGAATCTAGTGATTCGGGTAACAGCAAACACTGTACAGTTATTAAAAATCAATGATAAGACCGTTCATGCACAGGCCTATCAGTTAGATAAGGATTTTGATCATGTATTGCTGGAAGCCACTGAATTGCCTTATGACCTTTCGAATGTATTTATCCAGTTGGGATGGGCCAGTCAACTGACCAATGCGCCATTTTTATCTGCCTATTTTCAGGCATGTCAGGGTAAATTTTCGTTGAGCAACTCAAATGCACCACATCATGCTTTTATGCTTGCCGGACTTGCGCATCAACCCGAAAAAAGGCGGATTGCTGATCAGGTTAAACAGGGATTTGTCATTTACAGTTTGTTTGTGGATGAGAAGTTTACGGTGATATTAGGGGATTATGGCAGTATGGATAACGTCACCTTTATGCAAGATGAGCCTTGTTTAAATCCAGTTGCCACTTTTGAAATTACGGGAAAACATTCCATGAATGTTTATATCGATGAAAAATGGGTCGGGAGTTGGATTTCAAGTCATGGATTGGAATTACCAGAATTTTATCAAGTCATTGCACTGGATGGGATGACTCAACTGGATTTTGATTTAAGGGGAGCATATGCAGCAGTGGGAGAAGAGATCTGTGCTGTAAATACAAACAATGCAAAAACTTATAACTCAGTGCATAAATACAAGGTTTCGCCTAAGCGAATGAGAACAGACCACTATTTACCTTTTTACCATTCGCAGCGTTTGCCGCTTTACCCACTGTGATTTATTAAATGAGTCGGCCTCCCACACGGGAGGTTTTTTTATAGATAAAACATTTGATGTGATAGGGAGTGAATAACAAGAGTGATGACTGCAACAAGAATAAGTCGGCTGTTTTATAAAACTATCGTATTTAAATAATGCCCTGTATTTCTCAGGGCTTTTCTTTTTGGAGGAGGAAAATGGTAGATCTCGTTTCAGCGGGTGCAGATATTGCAGCCGCCATAAAATCCTATGGTGTGTTTTTTATTGTCTTGATGGCGCTAACTTTCATGCTTTTGGCCTGGATTGTTGTTGTGATGACACGGTTGCCAAAATCTAGGCGTGAGTGGGTGGTTTCATTAATTTCTACTTCGGTCGGCAGTATTGCCGGCGGTGGTTTTGTGATTCAGCATTTTGACTTGCAAGACTGGAGTAAGAATATGTTTGGTGCATTCGCCCTTGGTGGCTTGTATTTCCTTTGTGGCTTACCTGTGTGGGCACTCATTCGCTGGACTTTTAATTACATCAATGCAAGAGAGGATTCAACGATTCTAGATGTTGCAAGAGAAGTGAAGGACTTTAAAGACAAATTCTAACAACACAATTCAATCAACTACCGCCTCAAGGCGGTTTTTTATTTTTATAAGGAAAAAATCATGACAATAATTCAAAACGGTTTCGATATTTTACGTGAAGCTTTTGGAAAACTTACTCAGCCTCAAGTGGATGGAATTAATTTTCTTGTTTCTGTTTTAGAGGAACATCAGGAGCTGAGTCGGGTGCAAGCGGCCTATATTTTGGCAACGGCTTGGCATGAAACTGCGAAAACCATGCAACCTGTCATTGAGTACGGTTCTGAAAAATATCTGAAATCTAAGCAATATTATCCCTACATTGGATATGGCTATGTGCAGCTCACATGGTTGTCCAACTATAAGCGTATGGGCGATTACTTAAAAATTGATTTAGTCAAAAATCCAAAACTTGCTTTACAGGCTGACATCGCGGCACGGGTCATGATTGTTGGCATGAAAAAGGGTATGTTTACAGGTAAAAGACTTTCTGACTACTTCAATCAACATAAAAAGGATTATGTAGGTGCACGTTACATTGTCAATGGAACAGATAAAGCTGACCTTATCGCAGGCTATGCTGAAATCTTTGAAAAGGCTTTAGAAGTTTCTGAGGAGCTTGTTTGTCATTAAGTGACTGCACCAATGTATTCACTTTAAAATTCTATCATCATCTATGAGCGCTCAGCTTTATCTAAGGCTGAGCGCTAAAGCTATTATGCAGTTGCATTAAATGCTTCTGCATACACTACATTACCGTGAGGCATTTTTTCGGTGAAAGAAAGCGTCTGGAAATATTCTGCGGGAACACCTTGTAAAACAAGTTCTGGCTTCGCTTTAAAGCCGAAGCGGGCATAATATTCTGGATCGCCGAGTAGAACACAGCCAGCAGCCTTTAATGTTTTCAGCTTTTCTAAACCTGTATGGATCAGTTGAGAGCCAACCCCTTGATTTTGAAATTCAGGTTGTACAGAAACAGGCCCTAATCCGTACCAATCGGTTGTTCCATCCGAGATAGAAACAGGAGAAAACGCAATATGCCCAATGATTTGGCCTTCATATTCAGCGACTAGCGATACGGTCAATTGCTGAGAATCGCGTAAAGCATTCACAATAAATTGCTCTGTATGACTCGAATATTCTATATCTTTGAAAGCCGCTTGAGTGAGTTTAAAAATATTGGGAATGTCAGATGGTTGTTCATTTCGAATAGATATATTCATTATGATCTCTTGCTAATTTTAGTACCAAAAATCTTCAGCTTTATTTGAGCTGGATTAATTTGGTAATTGGTACAAAATAGCTTAAAGAGAATAGTTAAAAAATCAATAAGGTGCTACAGCTATAAGGTTTCAGAAAGTATTTTATTTCTTAGAATGTTTTTCTTTAAGATGTAAATAAGCGGGGATCGATTTCTTGGCCTGTCGACGTAGCATCATTTTAATATAAAGCACAATCGCAAAGCAGGCGGTCGCAACCGTCAGCATCAAGCCATTCATATAACTCATGACTGAGCTGACATAACCTATCGTGGCTAAGCGGCGTTGCATTCGTTCAACCTGAGTACTGGATTCAACACCGGTAATCGCCCAGGTACATAAGTGTTCACAGTTATTGATAATTAAATGATAGTGATTTTCATGCATGCGTGAGCGCATACGCCGTACCACCGCTTTAGCTTTATAGCGCGGAGATGGGTAATGTCGAGTATAGATCGGTTTGCCACGTGCGAAACGCTGGATTGAAGTCATTTCGATCGGATGCTTTTTAAAAATATGAGCAAAACCAGAATAATGAATGACCCGACCGCGACCCGCATAGATCCCGTGATGGCTATAACCAAAGTGTTTGACGATCAGATGCGCGCCAAGGGAGAAATGTTGATGTTTGTGCTGCATGTTGATACAAGATTATTGTATTTACTTCCTTATTTTACTCAAAAACAGTGAACCAATCGAGTCTATTTCTCAGCTCAACCCAAGGAATATGTGTCTGGATTGTATCTGCTGTTTTCTCCCTATAAAAAGTTATGGGAAAATTGAGTAAGGAATTTGCTTTAAGAAATATGAATGATGAAAAAATGGTGGTTAGCAGTCTGTACTTTTGCTTTTATGCCAATGGCTTATGCGATGCAACATCAAACAATCACCGTTGATAAGGTGAACTATGATGTGATTCAGGTTGAGCATTTAAACCAGCTGAAATTATTTTTAAAAAATCCCAATACGGGGCGTTATTATCAGAAGTTCTCCAATATTCAGAAAGAATTACCAACTTGCAAACAATTAAGTTTTGCCATGAATGGTGGTATGTATCATGCCGATTTTCAGCCCGTGGGTTTATATATCGAGCAGGGCAAGGAAACGGCAAAATTAAATCAGGCGAAAGGTTTTGGTAATTTCTTTATGCAGCCGAATGGGGTGGTCGCGTGGAATGAGCAGCGTGCAATAATCAAAACAACGGCTGATTATAAGGAGAGTGGTTTTAATGCTAAATTTGCAACACAATCCGGGCCGATGTTGCTCTATAAGGGCAAGATCAATCGCCAGTTCATTCCTGATTCAAATTCTTTAAAGATCAGAAATGGTGTCGGGGTTAAAGATAATCAGCTTTACTTTGTGATTTCACAGCAGCGGGTAAGTTTTTATCAATTTGCCCAATTCTTTAAGCAACAACTAAAAGTGGATAATGCACTGTATCTGGATGGTTCAATTTCGAGTTTATATCTGGCGCAAAATAAACGTCACGATAAAGCCTTTAATTTAGGTCCAATCGTTGCGGAAGTAGTGGATAAAGCGGGATGTCATTGAAACTCGAGCCTAACCTCCTGATGTAAAGAGGTTAGGCCAAGCTTGTTTTTTATTGGATTGGAGGTTTGATCAGCGCAAGTAATTCTTTGCGGCTGTAGC
Source organism: Acinetobacter sp. BIGb0102 (assembly GCF_003815055.1). Classification (NCBI taxonomy): domain Bacteria; kingdom Pseudomonadati; phylum Pseudomonadota; class Gammaproteobacteria; order Moraxellales; family Moraxellaceae; genus Acinetobacter; species Acinetobacter sp. BIGb0102. The sequence continues at coordinate 654,800 of NZ_RKQE01000010.1, read as the reverse complement.
CTCGAGAAATCAGTACTTTCTTAATGCCTTTAATGACATCTTCATCTGTTGCTTTGACTAAAGCATCGAGTAGCTGTTCATTGGTTTTGCAAGAACAATCGTTTTCAACGCAAGAAGTTTGATTCTTGTGTTCGTTATATTGTTCGTCTGCATTGAACAATTTTTGCCAAAAACTCATAGAGCCTTCATTTACAACCTAACATAGCTCGAAATATAGCCACTTTAAAATAAAATACAAGTCAGCTTAAGTGATAAAAGCAGCAGTTGAACCTCAATTTTTTCGATAACTCTTCTCATCTCAAACGAAATTATGACGGTATGATGACTTGACCTTTGAAAATTATCACTTTTTTATCAATATACTTTGAGCGAAAATAAAGGGTTATTGAAACCCTTTATTAATTATTGTTACGTTGAAATAATTTGTTTAAATCTTTTCAAGTAAAACGCCTGACTCAACATGATGAGTAAAAGGGAACTGATCGAACATTGCGAACTTCACAATTCGATGGGTTTGGGTCAGTGTGTTGAGGTTGTCATGTAAGGTATCTGGATTACATGAGATATAGAGAATACGCTCGAATCCTTGTAGAAGTTTCAGCGTTTCATCATCAATTCCTGCACGTGGCGGATCGACGAAAACCGTGTCAAAGTCATAGCTTTGAATGTCGATATTGGCTTCTTGCAAGCGTCTAAATTCACGTTCGCCCTGATAAGCCTGAGTAAATTCTTCCGCAGATAAACGTGCAACCTGAATATTTTCAATCTGGTTTTGCTCAATATTCCATTGCGCTGCATAAACCGAAGATTTTGCCAGCTCAGTGGCAAGGACACGTTTAAATTTCAAAGACAATGGCAGGGTAAAGTTGCCGTTACCACAATACAATTCTAAAAGATCTTTTTGAGATCCCTGTGCTGCATCACAAGCCCATTCCAGCATATGTTGACAGACTTGTGCATTTGGCTGGGTAAAACTACTTTCAATTTGTTTGTATTTAAAAGTACGGCCATGAACATTCAACTGTTCAACCACATAGTCTTCGCCAATAATAACTTTTTGACCACGGCTACGGCCCATAATTTTAATATTCAGCTTTTCTGCTAACGCTTTAGCCGCTGTTTCCCATTCTTCATCCAGTTTACGATGATAAATCAGCGTAACCAGCATTTCTCCGCTTAATGTAGCAAGAAAGTCCGCTTCAAAAATACGTTGCGACAAAACAGGGACTGCTTTTAATTCTTCTAACAGACGAGACATCAAGTCATTAATGCTTTGATCTGCAATAGGAAACTCATCCACACGAACAACTTCTTTTTGCTTACCATCTTCAGCACGTTCAAACATGGCATAGAACATATCGTCTTCTGTATGCCAGATACGAAATTCGGCACGCATACGGAAATGTTGTTCTGGTGATTGAAACACTTCTAAAGCTGGTGGATTGAACGGAGCAAATTGTGCGGTGATTCGTTCAACTTTCTCTTGAAGTTGCTGCTGGTAAGATACGGTCATAAACAAGAAAACTATAGGTGAAATCTAAACAGGAATGGTATCAAAAAAAGTGCTACAAGGTGCAGGGAAATTATCAAATTTGCTTATTTGTAAGATGGTTCCTGATTCAGAACATTTTCAATAAATATCGATTTAAGCTCACGATATTGTTGTGGTGAGAAACCTGAACATCTTTGTTTGAGCTGATTGTATTGCTGGACTAGGTCTGGATGATGTCGCAATTGATCTCGGAAGATGAGAAAGTTTTTAAATTCTGAGCCAGTCACAACGATTTGCAATGCGACATCATGTTCTGAGGACTCAAGCATACACAGCTCTTGTGTGCGTAAAGTATCAAGTTTTTCCTTAAAATTAAGATGTTTAAGCTGTTCAATGGTCAGCACAAAATCTTTTGCTGATACTTCGATATAAATATCTAAATCGCCTTTTGAAATCGCATTGGGTATAGCTGAGGAACCGATATGTTCAATCACGGCAAAAGGGATAAACTGCTCGATCTTGTTTTTATAATCTTCGAAAAGCCGAGTGCAAGTCGGCTAATATTCTGTAGACAAAAAGAACTACATCAAAAGCGTCTCATTTTATTCTTGATGTTATGTGCTTCAAAATAATAAAAAACCCGAACCATGTAAACATGATTCGGGTCATTGATAGATTCAGTATTTCTCGGAAAGGAGAATATTAGTCTTCAGATAAGGTCATCAAGCTTGCGTTACCGCCAGCTGCTGCTGTATTCACGCTGATTGCGCGTTCAATCACAAGACGTTCTAACGGAATTTGCTCATTGGCTTGAAGCTGAGTAATGCCAACAATTGCGCCTGAGCGGGCAGCAACTTTAGTTTGCAAATCTTGTAACTGTTCAACAGAACCATGATGAAGCACGGCATCAAAGGCATCTTTTTCAACACTTGAGATGACAGTGATCGCATCTAAAACATCTTTTGGTAAAGACGCTTTGTGTTTCACCAAGAATGCATTGTCTTTTAACACAGCTGCTGTACTGCTCACTGCGAAAATCGCAAGCAATTGTTGAAGCTGACTTGCATCATCATTGGCAATTGAAAGCACACGATGACGAGGCAGGATAATGTACTGGTTACTTTCGCCAGTCGGGCCTTGCAACTCGTAGAATTTACCTACACCAAATGCTGGAATTGTAGGTACTGCTTGAGCCATGTGTTGTTTCGCCCAAGCCATCAAGCTTTGGTAAGCAACATTTGATACCGCATCAAAGTTAGAGATTTCAGCTTTCACCGCAAATGGAGTCGCCAATACTTTCTCTGAACAATGTTCCATCAAGCGGTACATATAAAGTGGACCACCAGCTTTCGGACCAGTACCAGACAAGCCTTCACCACCAAATGGTTGTACGCCTACCACTGCACCAACGATATTACGGTTAATATATAAGTTGCCCACTTCCGCACGTTGAATAACCGTATTAATGGTTTCATCGATACGGGTATGTAGACCCATGGTCAAGCCGTAACCTTTTGCATTGATACGATCGATCAGCTGCTCAAGCTCACCGTATTTATACGTGATGATGTGGAGTACAGGGCCAAATACTTCACGCTCAAGGTCATCAAGGTTTGGTAATTCGATTGCTGTTGGTGGAACAAAAGTACCTTGTGCAAGTGCCTGTTGGCTTGCAGCATTGTTAAACATCAATTGATGAACAGGGTAACCCTTAGATTGCATCTTTTGAATGTGCGTATCGATGGTTTGTTTCGCTTCAGTATCGATGACAGGGCCAATGTCAGTTTTTAAGATCGCTGGGTTACCTACGATCAACTGTTGCATTGCACCTTTCAGCATTTTAATAACGGTTGCAGCGCTGTCTTCTTGTACACATAAGATACGAAGTGCAGAACAACGTTGACCAGCACTGTCGAATGCAGAACTGACAACATCGAGAACCACTTGTTCAGTGAGTGCAGAAGAATCGACGATCATCGCATTCTGACCACCTGTTTCCGCGATTAACGGAATTGGTTGACCATTTGGAGATAAACGTTTTGCCACAGTCTTTTGCAAGATTTTGGCAACTTCAGTCGAACCCGTAAACATGATGCCCTGGATGCGGTCATCTTGGCTCAATTGAGCACCAACTGTTTCACCGCGACCTGGAAGAAGTTGAACAACGCCGTGTGGCACGCCAGCTTCCCAAAGCATTTGTACGGCTTGAGCTGCAATTAAAGGGGTTTGTTCAGCTGGTTTTGCAATAACACAGTTACCGCTCACTAATGCCGCTGCAATCTGACCAGAGAAAATCGCAAGAGGGAAGTTCCATGGGCTAATACACAATACAGTACCTAATGGCTTCACTTGTGCATTGGCAGGCAGGTTTTCAATTTGAGTTGCGTAGTAACGTAAGAAATCTACTGCTTCACGAACTTCTGCAATCGCATTGGCATAAGTTTTACCACTTTCGCGGCAAAGTAAAACCATAAGCTCCTGAATACGAGCTTCCATTAAGTCAGCCGCACGCTTTAAGCAAGCAGCACGTTCAACTTTATCGGTTGCAGCCCAGCTTTGTTCAGCTTGTACTGCAGCTTCTAATGCCAGTTGTACATCAGCGCTGGTTGCTTCGTTAACATAGCCCACAACTTCGCTGTTTTGTGCAGGGTTTGTAATTGCAAGTGCATTACTTTGCTCATGAACCGTTGATTCAAAACCAAGTAATGGGGCGCTTTTCCAAATCTGGCTACGTAGCTTTTGTGCAGTCGCATCCAAATCTGCTAATGGTTGATCGTTATTGAGATCAAAACCACTTGAGTTTGGACGTAATGGATAAAGATCATGCGGAAGTGGAATTGCAGGGTGTTTTAAACCAAGCTGGCCTTCATCTTTCGCTGAAGTCTCGATGTCTTTGATTGGAGACTGAATGAGGTCTTCAACTTTTAAAGTCTTATCTGCAATACGGTTTACGAATGAGGTGTTGGCACCATTTTCAAGTAAACGACGAACCAAGTAAGCCAATAATGTTTCATGGTTACCTACAGGTGCGTAAACACGACATGGAACACCAAGTTTATTGTCTTCTTTAGAACCTACCACTTGCTCGTACAATGGCTCACCCATACCGTGTAAGCATTGGAACTCGTATTGACCTGGGTAATATTTGCTTGGATCTGCAAGATTGTAAATCGTTGCAAGCGATTGCGCGTTGTGTGTCGCAAACTGCGGATACACTTGATCTGGTGCAGCAAGTAATTTTTTCGCACATGCAATGTAAGACAAATCCGTGTGAACTTTACGTGTAAACACAGGGTAGTCGGTCATACCATCAATTTGCGCTTTCTTGATTTCGCTGTCCCAATACGCACCTTTCACCAAACGGATCATTAGGCGTTTGTTACTGCGTTTTGCAAGATCAACGATATAATCAACAACGTAGAAACAACGTTTTTGGTAAGCCTGAATAACGAAACCAATGCCTTTCCAATCTGCAAGTTTTGGTTCAAAACACAAGCGTTCAAGCAATTCGAGTGAAATTTCCAGACGTTCAGATTCTTCAGCATCGATGTTTAAACCGATATCGTATTGTTTTGCCAAGCACGCGAGTTCAAAAACCTTATTGTAAAGTTCATGATGAACACGGTCGATTTGCGCACGTTGGTAACGTGGGTGCAATGCAGAAAGCTTGATTGAGATACCCGGGCCGTCATAGACACCACGACCATTCGATGCTTTACCAATGGCATGGATTGCTTGAGTATAGTCGTTGTAATAACGCTCAGCATCATGTTCAGTTAGGGCAGCTTCACCCAACATGTCGTATGAGTAGCGGAAACCTTTGTGCTCAAATGGTTTAGCATGTTCAAGCGCTTCACCAATGGTTTCGCCAGTCACGAATTGCTCGCCCATCATACGCATTGCAACGTCAACGGCTTTACGGATAATACCGCGACCACTGCGTGCCAATAGGCCAGTTAAAACACTTGATAAACTGGTTTGCTTCGGTGTTTCCATGAGCTTACCAGTTAACATTAAACCCCAAGCAGCGGCATTGACGAACATCAGGTTACTTTGACCAACGTGTTCTTTCCAGTTGCCTTGGTTGATTTTGTCGCGAATCAATAAATCACGTGTTGCTGTATCTGGAATACGAAGCAATGCTTCTGCCAAACACATGAGTGCGACACCTTCTTGTGAAGAAAGCGAGAATTCTTGAAGTAAACCTTGAACGATCCCAGCTTTACCCGCTGAACTTTTACGCTCACGTAAGTTGTGCGCTAAGCTAAATGCAAGCTCATAAATTTTATGGTCAAGTTCAGGAGAGATGTTGGCTGCTTCAGCAAGTACAGCGACTGCTTCAGGCTCTGCACGGCGCCATGCCGTATTGATGCGTTGCTCAAACTCACTTTTTTCTTTAAATTCGGTAATATAACCGTCTGCGTGAGCTGTATCCATTTGTGCGGGAGTATCCAATGTATTCATGCTAAATTCCAATAACAATCTCTAAAATATATTGAGCAGAGAGGTTTAGATAATTTATCATTACAGAATAAATCCCGAGTAACTCACTATAATTTGCTTATTTTTTAGAGGAAAATTCAGTTGAATGGCCCTATTTATACCTTAGATCGAACTGATCTGAAAATTCTGGATATTCTTCAAGCAGATGGAAGAATTTCTAACAGTAAATTAGCAGAACTCGTGAACCTTTCACCGACTGCGGTGATGGCGCGTGTGCAGAAGTTGACGAAGGATGAGTTTATCTTGGGTTATGAGGCAAAACTCAATCCGAATAAGCTCAACGCCAATTTTCTGGTCTTTGTGGAAGTGCTACTCGATAAGACCACACCGCATGTGCTGGATGATTTTATTGACGCAGTCACGCAATATCCAGAAATTGTGGAATGTCATATGGTCAGTGGTGGTTTTGATTTTCTGATTAAACTGCGTAGTGCGGGTATGGAGGAGTTTCGTCGTATTGCAGGGCAGATTTTATGGCAACTGCCTGGGGTCAAGGAAACACGTAGTTATCCTGTAATGCAGGTGGTGAAAGACAGTTCGAAAATAAAAATTAAATCACGCACAAAATTTTAAATAAAAAAAGGGGCCCGAAAGCCCCTTAAATTTTTCAGCAAAATTATTTCATTTCGCGTGCATAAATTTCATCAGCTTGTTCGAAGCGACTTGTTACAGCAGCATTTGGTGCTTTACCTAGTAAGCTCACCACCACGATGCTGATCAAGGCGAAAACGAAGCCTGGAATAATTTCGTAGATGCCAGTGTAACCAAATAAGTTTTTCCAAAGAATAACCGTCACCGCACCAACAACCATACCAGCTAATGCGCCATTCAAGGTCATGCGTTTCCAGAACAATGAAAGAATAATCAATGGACCGAATGCTGCACCAAAACCAGCCCAAGCATACGCAACCAAGCCAAGCACCTTACTTTCAGGGTTTTGTGCAAGGAAAAGCGCAAGCATTGCAACAGCGACAACCATTGAGCGACCGATCCAAACGAGTTCTTTTTGAGATGCGTTTTTACGGATAAAGCCTTTGTACAAATCTTCGGTTAACGCACTTGAACATACCAGTAACTGACAGCTCAACGTACTCATAATTGCAGATAAAATCGCAGCAAGGATCACACCCACAACCCAAGGGTTGAACAAGATTTTAGTGAGTTCCATGAACACAGTTTCAGGGTTAGCTGTTACTGCTGCTGCAAATTCAGGATGCATCTGGAAGTAGGCAATACCGATGAAGCCTGAACCGACTGCACCCGCTAAGCAAAGAATCATCCAGGTCATACCAATACGGCGAGCCGCTGGAATTGATTTCACAGAATCAGCAGCCATGAAGCGTACAAGAATGTGTGGTTGACCAAAATAGCCTAGACCCCAAGCCGCAGCAGAAAGAATCGCAACAACACTCAAGTTGGTCGCAAAGTCAAATGCATGTGGGCGAACACTTTCGATAACGGCAGTAAACTCTTCCATGCCAATGCCTAAAGACATGTAGGTCACGATTGGAAGAAGTAATAATGCGAAAATCATTAAGCCTGCTTGGAAGGTATCTGTCCAACTGATCGCAAGGAAGCCACCGATACAAACATAACCGATTGTTGCAAATGCACCGAGCCACAATGCTGTGCTATACGGCAACTGGAACAAGGTTTCAAACAAACGTGCACCAGCGACCATGCCAGAAGCACAATAAATCGCAAAGAATACAAGAATAATCAATGCAGATGTGACGCGTAGGATTTTCTTCTGGTCATCGAAGCGACCAGTAAAATAATCCGGTAAGGTGAGGGCATTATTTTGCACTTCGGTGTGTACACGTAAACGGCCAGCAACCAGATACCAGTTTAACCATGCACCAATAATCAAACCGATGGCAATCCACGATTCTGATAATCCAGTTAAGTAAATGGCCCCTGGTAAACCCATGAGTAACCAGCCACTCATATCTGATGCGCCTGCGGATAAAGCAGTAACGAAACTGCCTAGACTTCGGCCTCCAAGAATATAATCATCAAGATTTTTGGTAGAAAAATAGGCGTATAAACCGATGCCAAGCATGGCCAGAATATATACCACGAATACAACAACTGTGGGATTCGAAAAATTCATAATGGATGCCTGTCCTTACATATCCATAATTTGCAATCACACCTGAATAGTAAAAAATGAATGACTATTCTTGGGATTGATAAGGTCACAGATTCAAGCATGAATGATTTTTGAAACACTGTTATTTTTATGTATTGTGTTTGTATTGTTTGTGTAATTGTAAATAAGTGTATGAATCTTAATTTTTTTATTCGAAAAAGTGACTTTTTTTTCTCCAAAAAAGTTTTTTGTTTTGATTGAAATTCAACCTAAATGTTTTTAAAAGTTACAAAATAGAAAAACTACAGTTGTAGATTAAATTTTAACTGTTAAAAAGTGAGCAAAAAATTTGACACATGATGTTACAAGCGCAACATTTTAGAGAAAGTCCTTAATAAAAAAATATCAGGTTAAGCAGTTTTGCTAATGAAAAGTAGTTTGAAATATTTCATATTAATTCATTGCACTATAAGGGTGCATTCTCTGAGAGAAATGGAAGTGAATACGGTTCAAGCGGCAACAATAAGAATAGAGCATGATTTGCTGGGTGCAAAAGAAGTTCCAGCAGATTGTTATTATGGAATCCATACTTTACGCGCAATTGAGAATTTTAAAATTTCGTCGCAAAAGGTTGGACAAAATGGCTATTTTATCCGTGCATTGGCGCAAGTTAAAAAAGCCTCGGCACAAACCAATTTAAGTTTTGGAAAATTAACCGAAACTCAAAGTCTAGCGATTCAGCATGCCTGTGATGCCTTAATTACAGAAACAGAAAAATGGCAGGATTCTTTCCCGATCGATATTTATCAGGGTGGTGCTGGGACTTCGATTAATATGAATACCAATGAAGTCATTGCCAATATTGCACTTGAGTTATTAGGTCATCAAAAAGGCCAATATGATGTTATCCATCCCAATGATCATGTCAATAAATCCCAATCGACCAATGATGTTTATCCAACAGCAATTCGACTATCGACTTACTGCTCACTGGATCCCTTGTTTGTGCAAATGGATAAATTGATTACTTCATTTGAAAATAAAGCAGTTGAATTCCGCTATGTCTTAAAAATGGGGCGCACCCAATTACAAGATGCCGTACCTATGACACTTGGGCAAGAGTTTCGTGCCTTTGCAACTCTATTAAAAGAAGACTTGCGATTGATTAAGCGTACCCGTGAATTATTACTCGAAGTGAATCTGGGGGCGACTGCGATTGGTACAGGGGTGAATACACCCAAAGGTTATGCAGCGAAAGTCGTGTCTTGCTTAAAGGAGATTACAGGCTTAAAACTGGTGGGGGCAGAAGACTATGTCGAAGCAACCAGTGATTGTGGTGTCTTTATTATCTTATCAAGTGCGTTAAAACGTCTGGCATGCAAGCTTTCAAAAATCAGTAATGACTTACGTCTGCTAAGTTCTGGGCCACGTACGGGTTTAGGTGAAATTCAATTGCCTGAACTACAGGCGGGTTCTTCAATCATGCCTGCAAAAGTCAATCCAGTCATTCCTGAAGTCGTGAATCAGATTGCATTTAAAGTGATTGGTAATGATCTTACGATTACTTTTGCTGCTGAAGCAGGGCAATTACAGCTAAATGTGATGGAACCTGTGATTGCAATTTCATTAAACGAATCAATTGAGCTATTAACGCATGCTATGCAAAGTCTGGATGAGAAATGTGTGCGGGGGATCAAGGCGCATGAACAGGCTTGTCATGATGCAGTGATGCGTAGTGTTGGAATTATTACCTTGCTTGATCCATTATTGGGTCATGCGCTCTGTGATGAAATTGGTAAGCAATGTATTGCAGAGAATAAAACCATTCAGGATGTGGTCTTAGAGCGAGGTCTACTGACTCAGGCTCAACTTGATGAAATTTTCTCTTTTGAAAATCTGGTTTCAGAGGTGGATGGCATTCCTGTAGATTACGTTGCTTAATGAATGTAATAGTCTCAAAAACAAAAAAAGCCCAGTAAGTGTACTGGGCTTTTTGATCGAGATTTATAAAATTATAAACCTGATTCATATTCGCTATTTGAAAGTAATTTTTCAACATCCGCCATATTGTCGGGTTTGATCTTGTAAATCCAGCCTTTGCCATACGGTTCATCATTAACGAAATCTGGATCATCTTCAAGATCAGTATTTACTTCAATGACTGTACCTGAAACAGGAGCATGAATATCTGATGCTGTTTTTACAGATTCTACAATACCTGACTGTTCAGTTGCGGTTACATGGCTGCCCACTTCTGGGGTTTCCACATAAACCAAATCACCCAACTCATCTTGTGCATGGTCAGTAATGCCTGTTACAACGAGGTCACCCTCGATTCTTACCCATTCATGCGTGCGTGCATATTTCAATTCTGCTGGATGATTCATGACAACTCCTTAACAATCTGTCGTATCATTTTTATTTGGTTTATACATGCTTTTCAATAAAAACAAAAGCTTTCGGTATAGAAGATTTTATAAGTAAGGATCTTTACGCCAGTTACTTGGACTACGGCCACTCCAGCGCTTAAAGGCACGGCTAAAATTCGCGACATCCGAATAGCCAAGCTCATCTGCAATCTGTTCCAGACTATAATCCGTTCGGGAAAGCAGGGAGGTGGCATGACGATAACGAACTTCATCTACTAAGGTCGAAAAAGAAGTTCCTTCTGCTGCTAACTGACGCTTTAAAGTGCGGTCAGACATATGCAAGCGTTCAGCCACACTTTCAATACTGAGATAATGTTGTTCTGAATTGGTCAGAATATCACGGACACGCATCGCTAAACGACGACGTTCCCCAAGTGCTGACAGTTCAGCTTCACATTGATTAATGGCAATCTGGCTGGCAATCGGATCGGCATTGACCATTTTCAAACCTAGATACTTTTTATCAAAGCTTGAGATTAAATGCGGCTGGTTAAAACGAATGCTGCTACTGAGTTTATCTCTATATTTTTCAAAGCCTACTGGTTCTGGGAAATCCAGATCGACTTCACCGCTTAAATCTTCTATGCCAGTCAAGGCTCTTGCCATGGTCATGATGCCAATGGTCAAACCTAAAATAATTTCGGTGCGTAAAGGCTCAACTTCAATATCACATTGCAGTTGTAAGGTCGCCTTAGGCCCGAAAGTGGAAAAATAAAGCTGTAAAAAAGGCAGACGTAATTGAATAAAGCGGCTTGCCAATGCAATTGCATCGGTAATGTCATGCGCCGTCATAATGGCGTAGCCAATAAATCCGTGAATGGAAATTCGCATTTGTGTACCAAGGTGAAAACCTAATGTGCTTTCACCAGTAAGGCGTAAAGAATGCTTCACCAATTCATTGGCAATCGGCGTTGGAATTCGATAATTCGGATCAGCCAGTTGTTCACTCGTTAAATGAAATGGAGCAAATAAGGTTTCGTCGCTATATCCCCAGCGAGAAACCACGTCTAATAGCAAGAGGCCATAGACGCCTGGTATTCCTTGATCTTGACGAGTTGTGCTTGTTTTCATGTGCTTTCCGTGGCGCTCATCAATTTTGCCAATATCTTTTAAACTTTAAAGTCTTAAACATCTTTACATGAAATAAAATAATCAATCTTAAAAATTGTTGGACAAAACAGTCACTGAATGTCCGAGCCTTAAGCTGCTCTTCTAAATACCAAAATTTTGGTTGTAGATATTAATAGCACATCACCATGCTGGTTCAAAGCTTGGGTTACGTAGCTGACGATACCGCGGTCAGGTTTTGTTTTAGACGGAACAATTGCCGTAATTTCCACTTCAACATGAATTTTATCGCCCGCACGTGTCGGTCGTGGCCAGCGTAAGCTTGACTCGGTTCCCAACAAGCCACCTGCCACTGGAAAACATTCAGTCCAAAGGCGCATGGTCACGGCTGAAGTGTGCCATCCGCTCGCTGCCAAGCCTTGAAAAATAGGATGTTCAGCAGCAGCTTGCTCATCAGTATGAAAGGGCTGTGGGTCGTATTGATTGGCAAATTGTTTTACTTCTTCAAGTGTCATTTCATATTCACGGCTGATGAAGCGATCACCAATATTAAGGTCTTCTAAATACAACATTATTCTGTGTCCTGCGTTACCCGTTGTTCAACCAGAAAACCGCCTGTCTGGCGTTTCCACAGTTGAGCATATAAACCATCCTGAGCAATAAGTTGTTCATGTGTGCCTTGCTCAGCGATTCTGCCTTGATCAAGTACAATGAGACGATCCATTTGTGCAATAGTAGATAAACGGTGGGCAATTGCAATGACCGTTTTGCCAACCATCAAGTCATTTAAACTGTTTTGAATCGCCGCTTCGACCTCGGAGTCAAGGGCGCTGGTCGCTTCATCTAATATTAAAATGGGTGCATCTTTTAGGAAAACCCGTGAAATTGCAATACGTTGGCGTTGTCCACCAGACAGTTTGACACCACGTTCACCCACATAAGCATCAAATCCAACACGGCCTTTCATATCGGTTAGCTGCGGAATAAACTCTTCCGCTTTGGCTTTTCTGACAGCCTGTTGAATTTCAGCTTCAGTCGCATTTGGACGACCGTATTTAATATTTTCAGCGACGGTACGATGTAGCAGAGAGGTATCTTGTGTCACTAAGGCAATATTGGCACGTAAACTATCTTGGGTTACATCATGAATATTTTGACCATCAATCAAAATACGACCTTGGTTGATGTTATAGAAGTGCAAGAGCAGTTGAATCAGCGTTGATTTTCCGGCACCAGAACGACCGACAATCCCAATTTTCTCACCAGGTTTGATGGTCAGGTTAAAATGGTCAATCACATTTTTCTGATTATATGCAAAACTAACATCTTCAAAACGAATCTCGCCGTGCTGTACTTTTAATTCAGTAGCATTTTCCTTGTCCTGAATCTGGATCGGTTTGCCCAGTGTTTTCATACCATCCTGAATGGTACCGACATTTTCAAACAGCATGGTAATATGCCACATGATAAATTCGGCTAGACTATCCAGCTTGAGTACCATCGCCGTAGTCGCAGCAATAACCCCAATTGCTGCCTGACCTTGTGTCCACAGCCAAACCGATGTTCCAATCACACTAATAAACAGGAAGGCGCTGAGTAAACGAATACTGATCTGGTATTTCACACCCAGACGCATTTGTTTATAGACAGTCACCATAAATTCCTGCATCGACTCTTTGGCATATTGGCTTTCACGGCCAGCATGAGCAAAAAGTTTTACAGTTTGAATATTGGTATAGGCATCGGTGACGCGACCTGTCATGACTGAACGTGCATCGGCCTGTTGCTGGGAGATTCTGCCCAGTCGTGGAATAAAGTAGCTGGCAATGGCAATAAATAAGGCTAACCATAAAATCAGGGGAACAATCAGCACAGGCGAAATTGCACCCATGACCAGACTAATGGTAACAAAATAGACCAGTACATAAACCAGCATATCACCAAGAATCATCCAGAATTCACGTACTGCCAGCGCAGTCTGCATCACTTTGGCGGAAAGGCGGCCAGCAAAATCGGTATGGAAGAAATCCAGACTTTGTTGCAACAACAAATTATGAAAGCGCCAACGCATACGCATCGGAAAGTTACTAAACAATACTTGGTGTTTAATAATCGATTGCAGGCTGACAAAGAAAATATTGGCAAACAGAATGCTGATCAGAATGGTTAAGTTCTGCTGATTGTTTTCTAAAAAGGTGTTGGGCTGACTTTTAGTGAGCCAGTCGACCAATTTACCAATATAGGAAAAGAATAAAGCTTCAAAGCAGGCCGCAGCAGCGGTACATGCAATCAGTAAAAATAGAAAAGGGCGAATGCCTTGGGTGGATTGCCAAACGAAAGAAAAAAAGGTAGTCGGTAATGGTTTGTTTAAGTCTTTAGTGGGGTATGGGTCGACTAACTTCTCAAACCATCGCAGCATTTCTTTTTCCTCTAATCTAAAGTACTAATTCAGCTTATTCTGTAGCATAGCAGAAAATCAGCAATAGAGATGAGAAAAGGGCATCAATAAAAAAGCCATATCTTTTACAGGATATGGCCTAAAAAATTCACTTATTTCTAGCTTACAAAATTGTTTTGAGTTACGACTTTACATTTTCTGGTCAAAAGTATTCAAACATAATGTAACCTTTATTAATCAGAAAAGCCCAATTCGTATTGGGATTTTTTTGTGATTTATGGGCAGTACAAAAGGGCATACCATCATGGATACAGTGAGCGTATACTGATGAGGTGTACTAAAATCACATAGGATCAAAAAATGCTGATTAAATTTGCAGTTCGATTCATGAGTGTTTTGTTGAGTGTACTTGCTTTGGTCGCCATCGCTATTCATTTCTTCTTTTCAAGTCGTTTAACGACTGATTTATGGATTATTATGGTTCCAGTGATCTTGGGGATTCCGATGCTAACATCTGTCGTTATTGCCAAAGATGAAGAGTTAAGCCTGCACTAGCAGTACCAATTTAATACTTTAAAAGTCCATCAAAAGGTGGGCTTTTTTTGTTTATATGCTATAACAGGACTTCCAGTCATAAAGGAGTCTGAAGTGGTTATTTCCCAAATCAAGACAAGTTTAGATCAAGAATATGATTTATTCACGCAATCTCAAAGTTATCAGTTATACAAAAATAGTGAGATACCTCTTAAAGCATTATTCTTTAGTGAGGCGCTTAAATCACTTAAATATCCGCATAGTCATTTGATCCCTTTGGGAGGCGGTATCTATAAGTTTATGAATTTTAATAATTTTGAGTTAGATGTAAATTTATTTGATACGCCACAGTTTAAGAATAAAACTGGATTTATCAATTGGATTTCAGAAACATTGCATAAAAATATTTATAGTTAGTGATAAATCTAAAATATTGACTAATTTGTCATATAAAACGCTCATCTTCAGCAATGAATTTGAGCGTTTTGTTTTATGAAGATGAATAAAAATACTTAGTTCTTTTTACATTTCTTTTACGTAGTTATTAGCCTTGTAAATCTGTTGTTTCTCTGTCGAATAAAGACATATTTAATATTTATTTCTCATTCAGGTTACTTAAAAAAACATGGCTTACTTTTCATAACCGAATCTGTCTGTTTTGCATCTATTTATCTCGTTAGCTTATTAAGTAATCACTTTTGATGATTTAGCTAAGGAGAAAAATATGGACACTATCCAGTTTTCAGATTGCGCTAAAGCTTGTCTAGTTTGCTCATTAACTTGTACTACGTGTGCATCAGCCTGCTTAGAAGAGGAAAAGGTAGAGATGATGCGGGAGTGTATTACCCGATGTCTGGAATGTTCAGATATTTGTATGTTATGTGCCAAAGCACATCAACGAGAATCAGTTTTTCTGGCTGAGATGTGCCAGATCTGCGCAAAAATATGTGATTGGTGCGCCAAGGAATGTATTAAACATGCCTCTGAACATTGTCAGCAATGTGCTGAAACCTGTCATCAGTGCGCCATCGAATGTAGAAGAATGGCTGCCTAATTGAATCAAGATTGATGAAGAGAGCAGATGGTAAAGAAATTATAGCTGATACCAAAAATGAAAAAATGCTGATAAGAAATTGTGAAGACTATAAAGATAACGACCTGTCATATAGTCAAAATATTCACTCAGCTGAAAAGCAGCAATGATTGGAAAGCTTATCAACTGATAGGCTTTTTTTATGTATGAACAATCCAAGTTACACAAACTCAATGTAAGTGATTCGCTTTTGATCAAAGATTACCGATACAAACAGCTAAAAATAACAACTTTACTTAAGATAAAAACTTAATTATTAAATGAGAGCATTATCAAATGACGAATAACTTTGAAAAAAACTTTAAAAAATCTCCTAACTTAACTGTTGCAACTTCGATCATCGATCGTTTTAGTCCAAAGTTTTGGCGTGTAGACGGTCCGCAGACCATGTCTTTTGCAATTACGAATTTTGGTAACGGTTTTGAAGCATGTTTCCGTTCTCGTACCACCACTGATCTGGTCGGTGTTAGTTGGGATTCTTATGATGTAAAAGATCATAAATTTCTCGCTTATGAGACTAAATATGACTACAGCGGTACGATTTGGGATTTTGATATTGAATTATCGGCAACTATGCCAGCATTAAATAATCCTGCTTTAACACCGACATTGACTGTGCAATATCATGAAAATGGGGTCGATAAAGTTGCCTATATTGTGCTGTTTAATTATGCAGATCAGCCAGCCTCACGATCAGCGCATATTCATATCAACTGGGATACCGTCAAGGCAGGGTTCTCTGCAACAGATCCATTTCCTGTAAGTAACATTCAGCGTATTTCTTTTTCTGGATTTACAATGAGTTACAATGGACACTCAACACTTCCATTGGCTCAGGCAGAAGATGGTTATATCCGAGTGACGAACTCCGTCACCACAGGCCCAAATGCCAAGCTGACTTTAAATCGGGTCTCAGTTCCTGTGCATGAGTATGGCATTTGTACCAGTTATGATGATCATTATGATCTCAATCCGCAACGACTGGTCGATAACATGGCGGCTTTGGGTTATCACGGCTTAATTAATCATTATTGTGGCATGTCTAAATATCCTGAAATGTCATGGAAAGCTGATATCAATAAATGGCAAATTCCAGATCCATTATTAAGCAATGCAGATGTGGTTAATCCATGTACCCGAAAATGGCACGAACATTTTGCTCAGGCATTACATTGTGCCGATATGCAGCCTGTTTTTGGGGTGAGCTTTGAAATGTATTCATTGGGTGCCAATGAATTCTGGGCACAGCGTGACTGGAATAGTGATCTGGGCCGTACAGGTTATGAGCCACCAAGTTATTTCTTTAGTCCATGTGATCAAAATGCACAGGTTTATTTGCATAAAGCGTTTATTGAGTTTGCAGATACCATGGCTGTTGGCGGATGTGAAGTCAATATGCAGATTGGCGAACCGTGGTGGTGGTATAACCAGGGCACAGATCTCCCATGTGTCTATGATTACCCAACCAAACTGGCTTTTAATGCAGATACTGGTTTGTATGCACCGAATCTAGGCACCATCTACGAAGCCATGAATAAGACGGGAACGCCGTATGATGAGTTTAAAAGCTGGTTAAGAAATAAGTTGGGACAGACCTGTCAGGATATTCGTACTGTGGTTAAGGCAAAATATCCTCAAGCCAAAGTCTGCCCATTAATTTTCTTCCCGACAATTCGCACCCCAATTGAGACTCTGGTGACGGATATCAATTATCCGCGTGAACATTATTCATATCCGAATTTTGATTACCTCATGACGGAAGCCTATGACTGGATTTTAGAAGCGCGTTTGGGCTTGGCACATCAGGCGGTGGCAGAGATTCCGACACAGGATCTGAACTATCCAGAAGACAAGGTTGCATATCTGGCTGGCTTTGTACCGGATTCATCCATTGCACATTTATATGGTTTTGACGCGAGCAAGGCTTATCGAACACCGATCTGGCAGCGCGTATTTGGAGATATGCAAAATAATCAACCGTTGGGGCTGATGAAACAATTCATTTGGGCCTATCCTCAGATTATGGCGGACTCCGTCACAATCGATATTGCACAGGCACCAAACGGTTTCTTTGTGGAGCATAGTTTATATTCTCCAGTCAGCGACGAGACGCCGTATCCACCTGAAATTTATTTATAAAATTAAACTTCTGATGAAAAAGGCTTTGTGATTCAAAGCCTTTTTTAGATTCATATTTTGCAGAAAATAAATAGAATTTTTAGGGCAATCTCTTTACTGCACAAAATTTAGGAAGTGTTCTATAAACTTTACGAAATAGACAAGAAATTGAAAAATAAATTCTCATTTATTCAAATGAAAACTGATATACACTAGCTTTTATTACTTTCTAGAACTTAAAGATCCTTATGAAAAACAAGATTCTATTCTTTGGTTTGATTGCAATCGTATGTGTAGGTTGTAATAAGCAGCCTGAAGTAAAGAGTGAAAAGGCTCAGGAAAGCTTCGAGACAGTAGACAATAAAATTTCTGAGTATATGGATATTCTGGATAATCCAGATACGCCTAAAGCGCAACAGACTAAAGTACTTTGTGAAGATTATCCAAAGCTGTATGAATCGAAATATATTCCAGCTTTGTTAAAGGTTGCACCAAAAGATTACACCAAAGAAAAATTGATGAACGATTTAAAAATATCGACAGATTACTACGCTGAAAAGCTGGATATTATTTGTAAATAAACAATAACGAACTGCAATAAAAAAGCTCCAATTTGGAGCTTTTTCTCTGTACAAAATTTGATATATTCATCACATAATATCAATTATTAGGCCTATTTAGGGGACAGTATGAGTGAAACCCAACACCATCTAAGAGAAAGCACAACCAATACCTTTGTTGCGTGGGTTGTTATGATATTGGGATGTATTGCTGGCATTGCTTTTATTGTACTTTTCGGGCAAATAGAAACTCGAAACGATAATCTGGACATCGTTCAAGTTTGGTCTGGAAAAATTATTGCTGTCGGTATCGGCATCATTATGAATGGCTTATTGTTTGGCTATTTACTTCTTAAGGTCAGTAGTATTTTGCAATATTATGAGCAAAGAAAAATAACAAACGTTGCAGACTAAGTGCGATCTGCATACAAACAACAGAAATTTCTAGTCATTTAAGCGTGTTATATCTACTCTAATAAGTTGGGGGAGATAATGATATGTGGACAATCATTATTACGCTGGTCATCGGTTTATTGATCATATTATTTGCCAGAAAATTCCAAAATAATGAAAGTCTATCGACCTCCGCTTCAGAGGATGCTTCTTTTGCTGATAATGTCTTATATACCTTCGAGATTACTGGCGAACACTCTTATCAACATCATCTAAGAGAAATTGCGAGAGCAACAGCTCCTACTTCTAAGTTTATAGAAACTACTGCGAGCGTTCGCTCTGAGCCATTAAATTCAAGTCATGACCATACGATTCGGGTAGAAATTCAGGGGTTAATGGTGGGCTATCTTAAAGAGCAAGATGCAAAACAGTTGGCTGGCCATAATATTGATAAAAAAGTCTCAGCTGTGATCAGTTATGGCCGATTGAGTGGGCAAAATGAAGAGGGTTATGGGGTTAAGCTTGTTGTAAAGCGTTTAGACGATTTACGTTAAGTGGCGCTAATTAATCAGTCGGATCATCAATTTTCGACTTATGCGCCAAAATATGTCGTTTAGTTGAATTTGATGACTTGAAAAAGTGGAAATAGAACATATTATATTTTTTTCTTATTCTGATATCACAGGCGGAATACAGTGAACGAAGAAATTTTGTTACCTGCATCACGAGCTACTGCAATTTCTAATGCCAATGTTAAAAAATTAACTGTAGATAAAATTCTCTCCAAGATTTCAAGTACCATTAAATTAAGAGCCAATGATGGCGACCGCGATGCCTTACAACAATTTTCAAAACATGAAGTGAGTAGTGAGGACGCAGATATTGTTGTCACTGAGTTAAAGGCTGCGGGTTATCGTGTTTTCCTGAATCCTAATTTTACCAATACCAATATCCAGTTCCAGCTTGAATGGGACTGAGGTAAAAAGTTAAAAAAAAGCCCTCACTGTTTAGGGCTTTTTTATGTGATTTAGAAAATATTAATTTCAATGCTTATAATGATTAAGCTGGAATAATTTTTTATAAGATAAATTTTAATATCCTTAAGTGTTTAGGAAATATGTTTATAATGTTGAAAAAATAGCAATAGAGCGAACAAAATGACCTTAAAAGGGTTAGTGATTTCAATTTTAGCAATCACATTGATATCTGTGAGCTACCTGTATCTAGATTATAGAAAAACAGGGGGATATCAGCTGAATAGTGACGGTTATTATGGTTATTCTTTCCCAGCCGACAACGGATTAAACAAAGTTGAGGATTGTGAGCTCGCCAATACTGAACATCCTAATGAGCCTCCTGTATCGAAAGAATGGATGGAAGGGTGTAAGCGATATTTTGAGATCAATTAAAAAAGCACCCGAAGGTGCTTTTTTAATGCCACATTTACGCTTTTGTTTCTTGTTCAGTCGTAAGTAACTGGAAATCATGGCCTGATGGTGCTTGATAAATTCTCAAACCAAACTCAGGAATAATCGCAATCAAATGATCAAAAATATCAGACTGGATGGCTTCATAAGATGCCCATGCAATGGTATTGGTGAATGCATAAATCTCTAATGGTAAGCCTTCACTGGTTGGCTGCATTTGACGTACCAGAATGGTCTGGTTCTGCGCAATCCCTTGATGCTGACGCAAATAAAACTCAACGTAAGCGCGGAACGTTCCGAGGTTGGTTAAACGACGCTGGTTATAACGCGACTGGTTGCTTAGATGATTATTGAACTCTTCAATTTCAGATTTTTTTGCATCCAGATATTGGTCGAGTAATAAAAAGTCTTTTAACTTTTGTTGCTCATCATCACTCATAAAGTGAACGCTACTTTGATCTAGAAAAAGCGAGCGCTTAATACGACGGCAGCCCGATTCACTCATACCACGCCAGTTTCTAAAGGTATCAGTAACCAGTTTATTGGTTGGAATCGTTGTAAATGTCTTGTCAAAGTTTTGTACGGTCACCGTATGTAATGACATATCAATTACATCGCCATCCGCATTTAACGATGGCATTTCAATCCAGTCCCCGATACGCACCATGTCATAAGACGCAATCTGTACGCTGGCAACCAGTGAAAGGATTGTATTTTGGAATACCAACATCAGGACTGCGGCCATCGCACCAAAGCCAGCAAGCAATGTGAATACATCTTTCTTGAGGAAGGTACCTAAAATCATTAAGCCACAAACAACAAACAAGATCAGCTTAACCAGCTGTAAATAGCCTTTAATGGGCTTATTTCTTGATTTTGGATTGCGCTGGTAGATCAGGTTAAAGATATTTAAAGCTTCACTCACGGTCAATGCAAGTGTGAGGAAGATAAATGCCTGTGCACCCATTTGAACCAAGCTAATGACTTTCTCTGGTAAGTGAGGAACGGTGCTAATACCATTCATAATCACGATAGCTGGGACAATATTTGCAAAACGGCGGGTAACACTATGTTGGGCAAATATAGACTGGTTAGGAGACTTAAATTTTGTAATTAAATGGCGAATCCCACGAACAATAATTCTTTTCGCAATAAAGTTTGCAAGCGCTGCAAATAAAATTAAAACAATTAAGGCCAATACCATCTCAAGCCAAGGATAATGACTTAATTCAACCCGAATATCACGGATAAAACCTAAATAATCCAAACTAATACACCTTAAAATTCTTTAAGAGAGAATTGTAAGGTGTATTTGATATTTATAATAATCTGATCACAGTTTATATACGTTCTGTAAGGCGTTTTTACATAACGCAGTGGTGTTTTACCACATTAAATCATCAGGAATGACATAAGCTGCGTATGGATCTTCCTCATCTGTGGTCTGGTCATTGTTCCCGGTATTGTTATTGACCAAGATAAAACCTTGCATTTTCTGGTCAATCTTGTCAGCCAGCGCTTTCGGCAGGTATGCATAATTGTCCTGATCTTTGGCAATGACCAGCGATCCTGAAACAAGCGCGTTATAAACCTGTTGTGAAAGATAGACTTTCTTGATTTTCCCTTCATCAATAAACTGATAGGTCACATCGCCGTTAATATCTTTCACTTTGTGCTGTTTAATCATCTGAATGATCGAAGCTTTTAGCGCTTTTTCTTCCAGAATCTTTTGTTTTTCCAGATTTAGTGCCTGATCTTTGGCTAATTTTTCTTGCTTGGCACGATCAATTTCAGCCTTGAGGACTGCATCGTCATTTTGTCCAGTACGTTGTTCGTGCTGAACCTGTTTGGTCAGTTTTTTCGCTTTTTTATTATCCACCAACCCAGCTTTTAATAATTGGGCCTGCAATGCATTTTTAACCATAATTCAATCCAAATGTGAGTTTGATGAAGAGCGAAAATAGAAAATCCAGTATGCCATACTCATTCCCAGACTTAAGCCCGCTGGAATAAGAAAGCTATTTAATTTTAAATAAGGATAAAGAGCGCTCGCAATGAGTCCACCCAATAAAAAACCGATAAAAATGAGTAGATGTAGAAAAATCCGACGTTTTTCTACATTTAGGCCACGGGCTTTATACCCTAAAGCTAAACCAATATCCGTGAGCACGCCAGAAAGGTGGGTGGTTCGAATAATTGCGCCTTTGTAATGGCTCACCATCGCATTCTGTACACCCATCGCGACACAGGCCCAGAGCAAGCCATAGCGAGGGAAATAGGGGAGCAATAACCAGGTCAGCAACAGAAAAATGGCAACTAGGCTCAGAGGAAGCCCATAACGTCGTCCAAATGCGACATTGCCATTACCTAGAATTAGGCCGCTATAGAATGAGCCTGTGACAAAACAAATGACGACTAAGGTGAGATAAATGAAATGTTCAGGCTGCCAGTCCAGCAAACTCATTGCCAAAATACTGACATTGCCTGTCATATGAGAAACAGATTGATGTAAGACCGTAAATAAGCCTAAAACGTTTACCATCCCTGCATTCAGTGCAAGTAAGAAGGCACCAAGTTGAATCCAGTTGGGTAAACGTTGAAGTGGCATATCAACCTATGAATTTGGACGGTCTCTGAAATCAACGGCAGCAGTAAAGAGAACATCGGTAGATGAGTTTAAAGCTGTTTCTGTTGAGTCTTGCAATACACTGATAATCATACCAATTGCAACAATCTGCATTGCAATATCAGATGATATACCAAACAAACTACAAGCAACAGGGATCAAGAGCAAAGATCCACCTGCAACACCAGAAGCACCACATGCCGATACAGCTGCAACGACTGATAAAATAATCATGGTGCTTAGGTCTACTGGGATGTTTAAGGTATGTACAGCAGCAAGGGTGAGTACCGTAATTGTCACTGCCGCACCCGCCATATTAATGGTCGCACCAAGTGGAATAGACACACTTGCAGTTGCTTCATTTACACCTAGACGGTGAGCCAAATCCATATTGACAGGAATATTGGCCGCTGAACTACGGGTAAAGAATGCAGTGATACCACTTTCTTTTAAGCATGTAAATACCAATGGATATGGATTTGCTTTCATTGTAATGGCAACCAGAAGCGGGTTGATCACAAGCGCAACAAACAGCATGGTACCAATTAACACAAATAAAAGATGTGCATAGCTTTTTAATGTTGCCAAACCAGCGTCGGCAAAGGTTACTGCAACCAGACCAAAAATACCGATTGGCGCAAAGCCAATCACAGTATGAATGATTTTATTCACTGCATCTGCAATATCTGTTAAGACCTGTTTCGTTGTATCTGAGCTATGACGTAAAGCCAGACCTAAACCGATGGCCCATGCCAGAATACCAATGAAATTAGCTTCGCCAATCGCTTGCACAGGGTTTGCGATAAAGCTTAAAAGTAAATTCTTTAAGATTTCTGCAAGACTGCCAGGTGCTTGAAGTCCACTTTCAGGTGGTAAGTGTAAGAATAACTGACTTGGAAACATCACACTCGCAGCAACTGCACTAAATGCAGCCAGCAGCATCCCCACGATATACAAAACCAAAACAGGTCTGATATTCGAGCTTTGACCGATCTGGAAATTTGCAATTGAAGCAAGAACTAAAACAAAAACTAAAATCGGTGCAACAGACTTTAATGCTTTAATGAATAATTCACCCAATAAACTTAAGTAGGGTGTAAAGTTAGGAAAGAGCAGAGCTACTCCAATCCCTAGAAAAATAGCGATAATAATTTTGCTAACTAAGCTCAAGCGAGACAATACATTAAACATATAAAGGCCTTATAAACCTATGCACGGTTTAAGGTTAAACAAGGGCGGTATTCTATACCTAAGAACCGTGAATAATAAAATTTTTTTTGCAATTCAATTACTTTAAAAATATCGAAAAAATTAAGACAATGTTTTTAAAAAAAAATTAGGAAAACATGACACATCCTTTTGTATAAAAATAATCCACTAAAATTGGTCATTCTGCGAGCATATCGGGCGAAAGTGTTTGTATTGCTTGATAATGTGATAAAAATATTTGACCCGTAAGTTCCTTGGTCAGTTCTGATTTAATCAATTTATCCATCACAAAACTTTTCACTTCCGACAAATGCAACTGGATGTTTAACTGCGATAATTCACGGTTAAGATCTTCCAGCATTTCTAAAGCACTCAGATCAATATTGCTAATACTTGAGCAATTAATCACAACATGTTGCAGTTCTGCATTTTGGCTGACTTCCGTAATTACATGACCTTTTAATACATGCCCATTTAAAAAAGTCAGGTTTTCATCAACGCGAAAGGCAACTACGGTTGGTGTCGTGATGACATCATAACGTGATACATTTCTAAAATGTTGAGTCCCTTCGATCAGACCAATCACTGCAATATGTGGACGACTAATTTTCCACAGCAATAGAACAAACGTTAAAATAATACCAATCATCAATCCTGTCGAGATATCAATACAGGTTACACCAAAAAATGTTGCCCACATGGCAAGGCCATCTGCTTTTGAGTACTTCCATGTTTCAATAAAGGGTGAAAGGGTAACCAGTTTCCAGATAGAGACAAAAATTGTCGCAGCCAACACGGCTAAAGGCAGATTTTGAAAAAAGCCAGTAAAATATAAACTGACTGCAATCATAAATAATGAAGACAGTACCCCTGAGATTGGAGTCTTTGCACCTGCATCCGCATTGACAACGGTACGGGATAAACTTCCAGAAACAGCAAAACCTGAATTTATCCCTGCAGCAATATTTGCCAGACCTAAAGCAATCAGTTCTTGATTACTGTTTAAATCATCGCGCTTTTGCAATGCTGTTGCCTGTGCAATCGCGAGTGATTCCACAAAGCTGATCATGGCAATCATAAAGGCACTCGGTAGAAGCTGCTGAACCAAGCCTAGATTCCATGTTGGAAAATGTAAGCTCGGTAAACCTGTCGGAATGATACCCACGGTTTTAATGCCCAGAGTATTCTCGTTCATCAAGCTCAGCAAAATAATAGAAGACAATACCAGCACCAGCGGAAGGATTTTATTTAAAAAACCAGAGCGGATAAATTTCGGCAGCAAAAAAAGTAATAAAACCGAGATCAGACCAAAGCTCATCCCTGTAAATGTAATAAGGTGAAAGTTCTGAGATAGGCTGATCAGAAATTCTGGAATATTACTGGCTTGTAAGGGAATATCGAGTAGAAACTTGAACTGTCCCAATGCGATTAACAATGCTGAAGCAATAATAAAACTTTGAATAACGGGATGACTAATCAACTGGATCAAAAATCCGAAACGCAATAGCCCCAGAACCATCGAAATGATACCCACCAAAAGCGCCAGTAGACATGCCGCTTCGATATAGGCTGTAGAGCCCACGGGGAATAATGGATTTAATGCTGCAAATACCATCATCGAAATAATGGCGACAGGGCCAATAGATAGGGTTGTGCTACTTCCAGTAAATGCATAAATAATCATGGGTAATATACTGGCGTATATCCCCATAATTGGTGGTAGTCCAGCCAGCATGGCATAAGCCATACCTTGTGGCACCAGCATTGCCAGTACAATAAGTGCAGCAATCAGGTCTGACTTAAAGCTTGAAAGTTGATACTCGCTTAACCATTTTCGTGCAGGAAATAGTCTGGAAACATTTCGGTTGAACAATTTCATGCATCATAGTCTAAATCATAAATTCATATATATTATGCAGAAAAAATGCTAAAGAAAGCTATGATGATCTTAATTTCTTCAACAATTATGTTTGAGGACAATAGTGCTCATATAAAGTGTTTAAAATTGCTTTGAGTTTTGGGTCAAGAATTGAATAAAAAATTTGTTTACCATCACGGCGGGTAGATACCGCATTGCTTTTTCTTAGCATCATGAGCTGTTGAGACAGGGTAGGTTGGAAGATTTGCGTGATTTCTTCAATCTGTGAAACATTTAACTCTTGTTTAGCTAAATGGCACAAAATAATTAACCGATCGGTATTAGCCAGAGATTTAAGTACAGTGACAATTGTACCCGCAGATTCTCTCATTGCGTCGATCTCAAAATCCTTTTGCATACTTATACTCATTACGTTACAGCCGTGGCTAGTATAAAGTCAGTGCAAGAAAAAGTTGTAGTAAAACTGCTTATTTGCAATGGTTTTTAATGAAAATATATATAAGCAAAACTGATAAAATGATTAAAAAATGCTGATTAAATCTTAATTTTTATTTAAAGTGTGAATTGGTTAATTTTATATCTATTTATTGTGCTTTATATCTCTTTTATGTCGAATTAACCATCTTTTTGGGCTATTTTATTGTTTAGTTAAACTGAAAAATAAAATTAAGTGCTTAATATATTTAACAAATATAAAAAACTCGAAAAAAAGATTGTGCTTTGGTAAAAAGTATATATAATGAAAAACAAGACAGAACGATCTGTCTGCATAAGAAGGATCGGGAGTGCGAAAGTACGACCGCCAGAGGGTAATAATATTTATTATTCTTTTTACACTCAGACGCAAGCGTGAGCCACAATAATAATTATAAATCACGCTTTATTTTTTTCAATTCTTTATTCAAATCTTGCTTAAATTTGTCTAATTATTATCCCTCTAGTCATAAAGGGATAACATGACTTATGCAAATTCTTTTTCAAAATTGATCAGATGTTCAACGCGCTTCCAGTATTCATCCATTTCAACGGAATGTTTGTTGACGTGTGCTTGAATCGTCATACCGTCTAAAATACTGACAATCAAAGTAGCGAGATGCGTCGGATTACGAATTTCGAGATTGGCAAGTAAGTTTTGAACGAGCGCAGTTAACCAGATTTTGTACTGCGTTGCTGGTTGTAAAGTCGATGGATAAATCTTGATCACTTCTTCTAAAGCTTTCTGGAACATACATCCATTGAAGTCTTCGCTATTAAACCAAGCCGAGTACCATTGAAAAATTGCTTTAAGCTGGCTTAGGTGATCCGTTTGGTCACACTCTGCCAAAGTTGCATTAAGAGAAGTCTGAAGGTTAATATTGCGTTGGATCAGGCACTCTTCAATAAGTTTTTCCTTTGAAGGGAAATATTTATAAAAGGTCATCTTTGCAACGCCAGATTCACTAATAATACGATCGACACCAATCGAGTTATAACTGTGCGAATTAAAAAGTCTTAATGCTGTGTTAATAATATCTTCTTTTTTTGACATACAACGCCTCAAGTTAGCCCATCACCAAGAGCACCATGTTGCATTTCATCATGCAATTTTCGCTGGGATTCTACATGGTATTTTAGAAAGATCATAGGGAAAAATAATAATATTTATTTAATTGATCCTTTGAGCTTTCTTTTCAAGGGGAGTATAAAAATTAACGATATGAATATTGAGGAAATAATCAGAAATACGTTTATTCAATTGAACTTTTGAATAGAATTATTGATCAAAATAAATGGATGATAATTCATCTAATTGTTTTTACAAGATATGTGGTTTTATTCAAATAATCTTTAACGTTTGGAAAATAATGATCAGCGTCTAATTGTTGTTTGCTATGGTTTATTTATTTATCAGAGAAAATATTTTTGAAAAATTGATTCTGGAACGGGTTTTTAATAAAACTGTAATATTTAAAAGTCAGTTATTTTAGTTAAAATAAATAACTGACTTTAATCGTATAATTTTCTTTTTTATGATTTTGAGGCTTCAGTTGGTAAGCCTGCAATCAGCTTGACAAAGTTCTGGTAAAGCGTGGACTGTTGATTTGGCGTGTAGACAGAGCGCTTAATGTTACCTTTGTCAGTTTCTATCGAAAGCTCAACATTCTGTGCTTTTCTTAACTCATAGAGAAACGAGCTTGGAACAATAAAGCTATTGGAAGAGCGTCTTGGGATTAAGCGGTTAATATTTTTCTGCTCAGTTGGGCCCACAGGTTGGTAGGCGAAAGATCGCCCATCAATCAGGAAGGTGATGCTTTTGATATCGTAGTAGTCATAACTGCTGTTGAGCACAGTTTCGACTCTTAATTGCTGTTTTTGTTGTTTATCCCATTCAACAAAAACGTTGGGACACAGTTCATTGGCTTTACAGTTCAGCGAACCTGCTGTTGCAAGATTATCTAATGTGGCTGGAGTTGAAGAGTCTGGTAGAGTTGAACAACCGCTCATAGCGATACACAGGCTAAGCAGGCATAAAGTTTTATTCATTTTTCATTCTCTCGTGTATGAATCTTTCATGATTAACGATGGAGTTGCGGTCCAAGAAATGCAAACGGTTTGGTGACCTTGAATTGTTGGGTTGCATCACCGGCAAAAGTATTCTGCTGATCTTTTCCAAGATCAAGTTTGCGGGTTAACCCATCTTTAAAGTTAATTTTCTTTAAATCTACCCAGAACACGTTTGGCGAAACTGCTGACTCAAAGAAATAGAGTTGCTGTTTATGATCGGCAACTGTTCTCCAGCGTGTTGAGGAAATATTCGGTTCTTCTGCTGTATTTAAACCATATGGCACGGATGCATTACGAATCACACTAAAGACCGAGGCAAGGGCATCTTTAGGATCGTCATTTTTAGGAATGGCATTGATATAGAAAGAGGCACGGGCGAAACGGTCAGACGCGCGATTGGTGCCCGGTAGCATCACAGTTCCACCAATTTGTTGCCAATACGTATTGAGCGCAAGTTGCTGGTCAAAGGTCGGTGAGTTGGTCATAACCTGATATTTTTTATCATGGTGAATCACTTGTTTACCGCCAATATACTCAATAATTGCACTGTCTCCAGTTTTATCTGAAATCGATAAATGTAAGGTCGTAAGACGTTGTTCACCAGGTACACTGTCAGTAATCAGGTCAAAAGGTTCTTTTTCTAACGCGCTGACCGCCTCGGCAACAGTCGCATAATTATCCAGTACATATTGAGCCCAAGCAGAAATGCTGAGTTGAGGTTTATTCGAATGCTTGGTGTCTGGATATTGAGATTCGACTAGCCATAGCACATTTGCGACCAAGCCTGCTTCATTCATGCCATCTGTTGTTGAAATGTCATAACCTGTGGCGATCACACTGCCATACTTGGCTTTCCATTTCAGTGATTTGGGGCCTGCATTGCTGTCTCTTATGACATTGCTGGGTAGAATCCAGAGGTTAGTACCAACATCTACTTTCCAGTCCATTGATCGGGCAGTAATGATATGGTTGTTATTTCCTAGATAAACTGCACGAGTACAGGCATGGCTCGTCTGAAGAATCAGAGAGGTCGCGAGAAAAGAAAAACCTAATATTTTTTTAAACACAAGTGGTACTCCTTGCTGTTATATAAGCATGATTTCTATTCAATGTTTTTTGTAATGAATTAAATTTAGTCTATTAAAAAAATTATCTTATTCAAGCAATAAAATGTAATCAATATAAAAAGTAGGGATTTATTTTTCTTGATTCTCATAGAGGTAGCCCGATAGGGAAAAATCTTCTCTATCGGGCCAGATGTTGGAGAGGATAGGGTTTAATTCGGAGGTAATAACATCACAATCGCATTGTTGAGCAAGAGTGCGATATCTTCCAGAATTTCCGCTTCATTAAAACGTTCATCCAGTAATAGGCTTTCGCCATCTGCAATTTGTTTTAAATAAGGCATGAATGCTGCCGATATACAAACTGTATCGCCATTTGCCCAGAATTCAAAAGAATCGCCCTGTTTTCTGTAAAGCAATCTTGAAGCAGGCTCTAAAATAATCTGGTAATCCACACCAATCACTTCAGCTACATCATTCGCATCCACTTCTTCAGGTTCAGGAATGTTATTTGGATAGCTTGCTTCACTCATGTAGGCCATGATCGCAGAATCAAATTCAGGTGCTTGGGTGAGGTAGTCTAATAGTTGAGTTTTTAAATAGGCAAACTCAGTGCTATTAATTTCACCCAGATGTGCAGTCTGTTGACGTGCGATATCTGCCAATGGATTCTTGAGTGAGGTATTTTCTGCGAATTTATCACTGACCTGATCAATCATCTCTGAAAGATTTGGCATACGGAAACCAAATGAGAAGGTTAAGCAGTCATCTTCTGCAACGCCGTAATGCGATAAGCCAGGTGGTACATAGAGTAAGTCGCCTGGTGCGAGTACTTCATCAAACTGCACATCCATTTCAGCTAAAAGCTTTAATGGTTGATCTGGAATAAACTGGGTTGATTCGTCACACATTTGACCTAATTGCCAACGACGATGGCCATGACCTTGTACCAAGAACACATCATAAAAATCGAAGTGTTTTCCAACCGAACCGCCTTTTGGTGCATAAGACACCATGATGTCATCGCGACGCCATTGCGGGATAAACGGAAATTTTTTCCATAACTCAGCAATATCGAATGAGTAATGATCAACTGCCTGAACTAACAGTGTCCATAGATTCGGTAATTTCTGGAAGTCACCTTTGGTCAGTGGCGCTGATTTAACATGCCACTCATTTGGATTTTTATTTTTTTGACGAATCAGGCGGGCAGTGACGTGTTCTTCCAATGCAAGCTCTTGTACATCTGCTGGCTCTAAGAGGCCAATAATTTCAGGCATGGCATTACGAACCAGTAAAGGTTTTTTTTGCCAATATTCATTAAGAAATTGTTCTGCGGTAATGCCGCCGAGTACCGCTAAAGATTGAGACATGGGAAATGAAACCAACAACATTTAAATTGGTGTGTATTGTCCCTTGAGTTGAATGTTGGTGCAAGTCTTGTATAAAACCAAGAGAAACGCTAGAAAACAGCCTTAAAAATTAAAGAATGTACTTAATCTTGATCAATTGGACGCGTATTCGTTCACAGTCTTTCAAAAAAACAGTATGCTTAACAGGCGAAAAGGAGCATACATGTATCAAGTACTGGCAAGAAAATACCGTCCACGTAATTTCAATGAGTTAGTGGGGCAAAACCATGTTTCTCGTGCTTTAACCAGCGCACTGGAACGCGGCCGTTTGCACCATGCATACTTGTTTACGGGTACGCGTGGCGTTGGTAAAACTACAATTGCCCGTATTTTAGCCAAATGCTTAAACTGTGAAACAGGTGTAACGTCGACGCCGTGTGAAGTATGTACTACATGTAAGGCGGTGAATGAAGGCCGCTTTATCGACTTGATCGAAATCGATGCGGCATCACGGACCAAAGTAGAAGATACCCGTGAGTTACTCGACAATGTTCCTTATGCACCAACTCAAGGTCGTTTCAAAGTCTACCTGATCGATGAAGTACACATGCTTTCAACGCATTCATTCAATGCTTTGTTAAAGACTTTGGAAGAGCCGCCTGAACATGTCAAATTCCTGTTTGCGACCACAGACCCACAAAAATTACCGATTACCGTCATCTCGCGCTGCTTGCAATTTACCTTGCGTCCTTTGGCCGTCGATGAAATCACGGAACATTTAACCGCGATTTTAAATAAAGAACATATTGAAGCGGATCAGGATGCGATTTGGCAGATTGCCGAGTCTGCACAAGGCTCTTTACGTGATGCATTGTCATTAACAGATCAGGCGATTGCCTATGGTCAGGGCGCCGTACATCATCAAGATGTCAAAGATATGTTGGGCCTGATTGACCGAACTATTATTTATGACCTGATTTTGGCAATTCATCAAAATCAGCAAGCACGCGTGAGTCAGTTATTGTTGCAATTTAGACAGCAAGCTCTCGATGTGTCTCTGGTTCTGGATCAACTAGTTTCAACCTTACATGAGCTGGCTTTATTGCAATATTTACCAGATCTTGCACTGAAATATAGTGAAGAAATTAATCAGAAAATTTTGCAACTTTCGAAGTCAATTTCTGCTCAGGACTTACAGCTTTATTATCAAATTGCCTGCAAAGGGCGTGCTGAGCTACAACTTGCGGTGACGCAAGAGCAAGGCTTTGAAATGACGGTATTACGCTTGCTTGCGTTTAGACCGATGAGCTTAAATGAAGTCACTGTAAGTGCAACGCCAGTTACCCAGATTGCAGCACCAGCAGTTCAGCAACCAGTACAAAATTTAAATACAGAAAATCAGCTTGCGGTTCAGCAAGAAGCAGTTAGTGTTGAACCTGAACCTGAACCTGAACCTGAACCTGAACCTGAACCTGAACCTGAACCTGAACCTGAACCTGAACCTGAACCTGAACCTGAACCTGAACCTGAACCTGAACCTGAACCTGAACCTGAACCTGAACCTGAACCTGAACCTGAACCTGAACCTGAACCTGAACCTGAACCTGAACCTGAACCTGAACCTGAACCTGTTGCGCAAAATTCAGATAGCAATTTGATGGTGTTTGATGCAGAAGCAGGTCAGTTGATCGGACTGGAAACTTCAGCACAGACAGACATTGTTCAATCGAGTATTACAGATTCGGAAGACGTTCTGATTTTCCCAGTTGAAGAGAATACTGAAACAGCGTCGCCAGTAGATGAGTTGTCTCTAGAGTCACAGCCTGTGATGGCGACAGAACAAGCTGTTACTGTTATCGATGAACCAGTGGCGGAAATCGCTGTTGAGTTACCAGCCAATGCGGTTGCTTCTACTCAAGAAGATTTGGGCAATTTAATGCCGCAAGATATTCTTAAGTTGCGTGAGCAGAGCTTGGAAGGTGAATGGAATCTGGAAAAATGGGAATACTGGTTTAGAACCAGCCAGCTTTCGCCTGCGGTGCAAGAGTTGGCACAACATGGCATTATGCAAGGCCAGATCAATGGCGCATCTATCTTCCTGATTCCTCAGGAATATGAAGGCATGCTGTCACAGTTACAACATGGTTTGGAAGATGCTTTAAAAGCGCAATGGCCTCAAACGCATTTTAATGTGCAATATGGTGCGGTGGATTCAAACACGCCGTTGTTGATGCAGAATCAACGTAAGCAAAAAGCATTTAATCGTGCCGTCGAATTGCTACATCAGGAACCGACCATCAAGAGCTTGGTCGAAACCTTCGATGCAGAATTGCATAATATTCAATTGAAACCTTAAGTGTTAATAAAAAGGCAAAGCTTAATGGCTTTGCCTTTTTTATATTAACTTTATTCACTCGGCAGCAAATACTGTTCAAGAACTTCCCGCATTGCTGGAGGAATAGCAGTACTTTTTCGATGTTCACGATCAACAAATACATGCACAAAATGCCCTTGTGCCGCTGCTTGGGTCTGACCTTGTTTAAAAATTGCCAGCTCATATCTAAGCGATGAGTTGCCAATTTTTCCTATCGCTACACCAACCTCAACCATTTCGGGGAATGAAAGTTCCTGTAGAAAGCTACATGCTGAATCGACCACCAGACCTATAACTTCACTGTTGTGAATGTCAAAACCAGTTTTTTGAATCAACAATGAATTGGCGGCTGTATCGAAATAACTATAGTAGGTCACATTGTTGACATGACCATAGATATCATTATCAGCCCAACGGGTCTGGATCGGAAAAAAGAATTTAAATTGTGCTCGTGTTTTTAAAATGGGTTTACTCATGCATAAATCGCCTGATAAATCTGTAAAGCTTCTTGTTCAGTCATTTCTCTTGGATTGTTTTGCAAGAGTCGGGTTTGCAGCATGGCATCTTTAGCCAGTTGAGCAAGCTTGGCCTCTGGAACATCCAGATCTTTTAATTTTAGAGTCAGGCCACTTTGATCCAGATGATTCTGCATATGATCAATAAACAAATCACATAAGCCATCTGTACAGCCTGTACTTCGTGGATCTAAGAGTTGCATTAATTCTGCATAATGCTGTTTGGCTTTGGGTGCATTAAATTTTAATACCTCGACCAGTACCAATGCATTGGTATGTCCGTGTGATAGATGGAAATGTCCACCAAGTGGATAGGCGAGTGCATGTACAGCACCTACTGGTGCATTGGCAAACGCCTGACCTGCCAACATTGAACCAACTAACATATTCTGGCGCGCTTCCAGATCAGCACCATTCTTGAGAACTTTAGCCAGATTATGATTCAGTAATTTCAGCGCATTTTTCGCCAGCATATCGGCATAAAAGTTCTTTTTAATATTCGAGGTATAAGCTTCAATGGCATGAACCATTGCATCTATACCTGTGGCCGCCGTGATATGTGCAGGAAGTCCCTGTGTAAAAGTTGCATCTAAAATGGCGACATCAGCATAGAGGATCGGAGAGACCACGCCCATTTTGGTGGTTGCACCTGTGGTGACAATCGAGATCGGGGTAACTTCAGAGCCTGTACCTGCGGTGGTTGGTATCAAGATAAGTGGTAAACGTGGTGCTTTGGCTTGATTGATACCATAGATTTCACTGAGCTGCTGTTGCTGCTCTGGGTGTGCAAGCAAAGCAATGATTTTGGCAACATCCATTGAACTGCCGCCGCCAAAGCCTAGGATGACATCAATCTTTTCTTGCTTGGCAAAATCTACGGCTTCTAAAACGATATGTTCGGGCGGATCAGCCTGAATATCTGAATAGATGATATGTGCCAAATCAATCTCTTGTAAAATATCAAGAATCGGCTGATGCAACTGATGCTGAATCATGCCTGCATCGGTCACGATCAGGACTTTATGATAATTATGTTGAGTTAAAATATTTTTAAGTTCTTGTATAGAACCTAGACCCGCAATGATGTTGGGAACGGTTTGAAATTGAAACGGGTTCATACATACATCCTTATTTTTTCATCATAAATACTATATTTCTTATCGTGTGACTATAGGTCATTGCTCAAATAAATTAACATAAGATGCGCTTGAAAAGTGTAATTTTGAGCTGTTAATACCATTCCCAGTAATGTATAAGCATTTAGGTGGTTTGTTGTTTAAATTATTGAAAATAATAATGAATCTTGTTTTTTCTTGTGCTTAAAACTTTTTGATGTTCCATGTAAATTTTACTCTGAACATATCCCGAGCCTTAAATACTTCGAATACATCGTTTGAGTCGCCAGTTATTTTTATTATTGGAAAATATTGCAGTTCTAAGCAGGTAAAAGGGAAGCCCGCCGCTGGAAGATTATTGATGAGTGAATATTCTTAAAGTGATAGATAGCTTTATATCCTTTAACCATAAAATGGAGGATATTGATCAAAGACTTAGGACGCAGCTTAGGCTTCTTCTGGCTGAAGTAACTTACATCCACAAGAAAGTGAGTCATGAATACGTGCCACTGATCTGCCGCCAAGCTGAGTTGTAGAGTCACCTGTGATGATGATCGAAACACCAGTATGCTTCGGACAGGTTGCTTCATCTCCGATACATGCAATTGCTTGACCGTTGACTAAAAAATTACGATTGCCTGTTATGACTTTACCACCACCAGTTGTGGGACACCCTACAACGATATATCGAGTTGGCATATAAAATTTACTCACGGCA
Organism: Acinetobacter sp. BIGb0102; assembly: GCF_003815055.1. Lineage (NCBI taxonomy): Bacteria > Pseudomonadati > Pseudomonadota > Gammaproteobacteria > Moraxellales > Moraxellaceae > Acinetobacter > Acinetobacter sp. BIGb0102. The sequence continues at coordinate 619,297 of NZ_RKQE01000010.1, read as the reverse complement.
GCGATTTACCGTGCTATTTTATTAAATAAAGACAGTTCTGTCTATTGACCAGTCAGTCTAAAATATTTATTTAATATTTCTTCTAATCAATCCTTTGACAAGTGGGTAAATAACTTAGGTTGTACAATTTAAATTGATAAAAATTTATAAATTTAAAAATGCCAATTTTGAGGATTGGCATTTTATTACACTTAAGTAGAATTAGGATCTACAATCATTTTTCATTCTTTTATCGCCTAAAGATGCAGTTAACGCTTTTTTATAGACGATCTGCTTTTGATCTATCCAACTATAAATACCTGATGTATCTATCGTAGAAGGAAATTCTTTCCTATGTTTAAGCATGAAGTTATTAATTACGCAGAGTTGATTCATTTTACCGGCGGATAAATTATCTTCAATTTTATATGAACCTCCAATTGTTTCTTCAAGACCACGTAAAATATCCAATTTCATTTTTGTTGATTTTAATAGTTCCCAAGTGACAGCATCTAACTCTCTATCTGTAGCCTTTTGATAAACGTCAGAATCTACTAAAAGCATTTTTATTGCACCTGAGTTACTAATCATTAGTGCTTCCCTGGTTTCTTGGTTTGTTAAAGAGCTAGAACAAGCTGTAAGGATGCTTATGCTTAGAAAACTAACGATTAAATTTTTTATCAAATTCTGAGTACTGAACATTAGTTGGGTCACCTCTGTATATGCCTTCATTACGTAAAATCTGCACCATTCCTGAGTTAAAATCTTTTTTAAATATACGTTTAAACATATTTCTATTGATATGAAGTGGTCCACCGTTTTTAGTTAATTCCTCTAAATCAACAGTAGCATTTGCCACATTCAATTTACTGACAGTTTTCTTTAGATCATTTAGTGCTTTTACAGCACCTTTACCTTGTGCAAATGGGCCTAAATTTCTTAATTCACGTAAATCATTAACAGCAAATGTGCTTAAAAATCTTACTTTGAAAGCGGTTTGTTGAAATTCACCAACAATTTTGGGAATCTCTTTTAATGAGTGTTTGAGTACGTAGTTATGAAATTTGATGTACATTTGAGTATGAAATGCGGTATCTAACATAAAACCATTTGGGAACGTATTAACATCATATTCCATTCCAAAACGAACGGCCATCAACATTTCTATGCTGTTTTGTGCAACTTCTTCCCAGTGCTCTAATCCAAGCATAAAGTTATAAGGTCGCGCTAAATAATAATTACGCTCTTTTATGTATTGATTACACAACGGCTCTGTAATGACACAAACTTTTTGTTCTGCAGGGAAATCTGCCATTGAATCTGGGTAAACATTTCTATCATGTGGTGTAGTCATTACTTATTTCCATTCAGGTAATGGTTGGGATAGGTCAAAAGTGGTTAAGTCCACTTCTTTAGCCTCTTTGCCTGTTTCTACCATCTCTGTATGTCCAGTTTCATTGGTAAATCCTTCAAGTAGTTTTCCATCAGATGTAACCAACTTGAAGTACTGCTCGATTAGTGGTGCGCCTGTTTGCTCATCTAGTAAAAGAAACTTCACGCCGTAATCATCACTCTGGGCAACAAGATTATTCTGCACTACTACAGCACTAGATTTAGCTTGGCTTGCGCCTGCTGAGGAGCCGTTATCTTGTACAACAAGGCTCTGTTTTGGTAGTAACTTACAGCCACATGAAAGTGAGTCATTGACTCTTGCAGCGGCTTTACCAAAGATTTGCATGCACGGATCGCCAGAGATAATCGTTGCAACCGTTTTATGCTTCGGACATGTAGCTTTATCACCAACACAAGCGATTGGAATGCCTTCGATGAGGAACATGCTGTTGCCTGATATAACTTGCCCGCCGCCAGTTGTGGGGCAGCCGACTACAATATAAGGTGTCGCCATCGTTAGTTTTTACCCTCTGTTTAATTATTGTGAGGGGATAATAACAGTACATATACAGACTAGACTGTTTAGTTTTTTTAAAAAATAATTAAATATTAGCAAGACATGTTAAATAAAAGTTTATTGCCTTAACTATGTGCTTAGCAGGTTCGCGAATGTAGACTTATCTAAATTTAGTCGTTAGGTAGGACTTCGAGGTGTAAGGGTAACAGCGACCATCCTTAATTCCAAAAAAGTACATATTCATAAAGAATTTTCAATAATGATCAACACGATTTCCTTTCAAATCAAAGCAATTTTTGACAAAATACGGGATGTCACAATGGTCAATTCATGCATAATGAGTTTTACGTACGGTGCCTTTGTTTGCTGGAATTTTGCAGGCAATATTTTTATCTCCTCAACATTTAAATGGTTGGAATTTTTTTGTAATGAAAACACAATATAAAGTGTTATGTGTCTGTTTAGGCAATATTTGCCGATCTCCAACCGCAGAGGCAATTCTCAGACATTATTGTGATGCACATGGCTTGGACGTGCTTGTCGATTCAGCTGGAACCAGTAACTATCATCCCAACAAGGCGCCTGATGCACGCAGTCAGCAACATGCGACGCAGCGTGGTTATGATTTGTCTGCATTGCGTGCAAGACAAATTAACCTGAATGATTTTGTTGAGTTCGACCTGATTTTGGCAATGGATCATGAAAACTTAGATGATATTCAGGCACTCATGCAAAAAGCGTCTCAGCAATTTGGTGCAGCGCAGATTCGGGCAAAAATCGCCTTGATGAGTGAGCATGATCTTCAATTCAAGCAGCAAGCTGTTCCAGATCCTTATTATGGTGGCGCAGATGGTTTTGATCGTGTGCTGGATCAGTGTGAATCAAGCAGTAAAGCATGGGTCGATATTTTTAAAAAGCAGATAACAGCAGGGTCATAGGATTTAATTTAACATGCAAGTACAAGAGCAGGTTTCGCTTAAACGTTTAAATACATTAAATCTTAATGCTATTGCTTCACATTATGTTCAGATCAATCAGCCAAATGATGTGATTGCAGTGCTGGATTTTGCTGAACAGCATCAACTCAATGTATTGGTATTGTCTGGCGGTAGTAATGTGTTATTGCCTCAGCAAATACAGGCTTTGATTGTTCATTTAAATATTCAGGGCATTGATGTTGTTACTCAGGATGCGGATACGGTGACTGTTAAGGTCGGTGCAGGTCAAGTCTGGCACGACTTTGTTTTATACAGCACCCAGCAGCAGTGGTTCGGTTTACAAAATCTGGCTTTGATCCCAGGTTTGGTGGGTGCTTCTCCAGTACAAAATATTGGTGCTTATGGTGTCGAAGCAGGAGAGTTTATTGATTCTGTTCAGGTTTACGACCGTAAATTGAAACAGTTTGACTCCATTCCAGCTCAAGCTTGTCATTTTGCTTATCGTCACAGTATTTTCAAAGATGATCCAGATCGTTACATCATCGTGAGTGTCACTTTTAAACTGCTGAAAAAAGCGGATCTCAGATTGAATTATGGTGACTTAAAGCAAGCAGTGGGCGATGAGCTTAACGCAGAAAATTTGCAAAATCAGGTCATCCGTATTCGTCAAAGCAAGTTACCAGATCCGAAAGAATTCCCGAATGTTGGAAGTTTTTTCAAGAACCCGATCTTGTCTCAAGCTGAATTTGACAAAATTACTCAACAATTTCCTAACATACCGCATTATCCACAGCCGAATAGCAATGTTAAAGTGGCAGCAGGCTGGTTGATTGACCAAACGGGCTGGAAAGGTAAGCAATTAGGGCCAGTTGGCATGTTTCACAAGCAGGCTTTGGTTTTGGTCAATTATGCCGATGCAGCACTGACGGATGTAAAAAATACCTATCAGGCTGTACAAAGTGATGTAAAACAAAAGTTTAGTATTCAGCTCGAACCTGAACCTGTGTTATATAGTGAACACGGTTTGATTCAAGCGCATAGTGGATGAGGAGATTTATGGCTAAAGTGCATTGGATGGTCAGTTTAGTACGAATAATTACCATATTATTTGTGCTATTGGGCTGTTTTGTACTTTTTTTATATTCACCTTTTTATTCACAACTGGTGGTTAAAGGGCTCAACCGCTTTGTGCCTGTAGATGTGAATGAAGTCGCAGCACAAAGCCAAAAACCCGCAGCTTTGAGTGAGCACGAGACTTTAGAACCCGGTTCGAATCTGTGGATTGCACGACAGGCTTATCTCAAGCTGATGGAAAGATCCTTTCAGTCAGAGAAATCTGAAGATTTAAGACTGATTCAGGCACGTTATAAATTACTGCAAGAGCTGATTGTTGAAGAGCAGGAAAAAGAAAGTGCCGAAGAAAAGAAGCAACCGAATATTCCGTTGATGGGTGAGCGAGCTGATCAGGATCAGGCAAGTTCAGCAGTTACCATTACAACGCCATTAGATTTTCTGCAGTGGAATACACCAGATAATCAGGCTTTGATGGGTAAATATATTGCTTTTTTAGAAACTTATCCAATCGACTTACCTGTCAATGAAGATGATAAAGACGAGACCAATAAAGATCTGATTGAGCTGAAAAAGAATAAAGATGGCGCACCTGAGCCACAAAATATTTCTCAGCCAAATGCCATTGTTGTGCTGGGCGGCGGTTTAACGCTGGGTGCAAATGGTAAAGATATCGTGGTAAACAATTATACCCGTTTGCGTTTGGAAAAAACGCTTCAGGTCGAGAAAAAATATGCTTTGCCTATCGTGTTGAGTGGTGTTGAAGCGCCTTATATGCAGGCGTGGTTAAAAGAGCGTGGCATAGAGGCAAAACTCCTTGAAAATAGAAGTATGAATACCTGTGAAAACACCAGATTCAGCTCTTTATTGCTACAAAAGAAAGGTGGGGCGCCAACGGTGATCCTCATTACCGATGAATATCACATGCCTCGTACCCGCCGTTTATTTGCCTTAAGCGGTATTGAAACGGTTCCTGTCATTGCACCTATGCCAACCACTTTGACAGACTGGCGTCCTAGCGAACAAAACTATGACCACAGTCGCCGTGCAAACTACGAAATGCTGGCAACAATTCGTGATATGTTGATTGGTTCAAGTGATTGTCGAGAGATACCATAATGTCCAATATTCCTTTTTTAAATCCGACAATTCTAAAACAACTGGATTTACCTGTTCCAAATCGTGAAACTACACCACAGGTACTGGAACCGTTGGATCTATCAGCGATAGTCGAACCATCAAAACCGTTACAGGCCTATCGCAAACTCTATGGTTTAAATTTGCTGGATTGTGAGCATTGGCAAGGTTATGTCGAAATGCCTTTGTTCCGTTTGCATGTGCAGGTCTTCCAGCCGAAACAGCAAAAGATTCAGGGTACCGTGTGCTTATTACATGGTTATCTAGAACATAGTGGTATTTATCAACCCATTATCAAGGAAATTCTGGATCAGGGATTTAGTATTGTGACCTATGATCTTCCTGGACATGGTCTCAGTAATGGCTCACCTGCGAGTATTCAGAATTTTGATCATTATCAGCAAGTCTTACATGCTGTTTATGATGCAGTTCGTGGTGCCAAGCAATTACCAAAACCGTGGTTGGGAATTGGGCAAAGTACGGGTGGTGCCATCTGGATGCATCATTTACTCGAATTTGCTGAACGCCGCGAAGATCCGATTGTGGATCGGGTCTTATTGCTCTCACCGTTGATTCGACCGGCAAAAACGGCATGGTGGCATAACTCGGTCGGGCTGGGCATTATCCGCCGTATTAAGAGTCAAGTACCGCGACATTTCCGTCGTAATAATCATAATCCCGAGTTTCTGCGTTTTATCCGCTTAACCGATCCTTTGCAGCCTCGGATGATGGGGATGGACTGGATTCTGGCGATGTCGAAGTGGATGCTTGAAATGGAACAACGCCCAGCTTGCCGTATTCCAGTCTGGTTAGCGCAGGGCGCACTCGATCAAACTGTGGATTGGCGTTATAACATTGAATATATTCGTCGGAAGTTTCGATTACAGACTTTGCTGATGTTAGAAGAAGGCTCACACCAATTGATTAATGAGCGTGCGGATATTCGTGCGGCGCTGACTGGTCTGATTCCAGCATTTTTACATGCGAAACCTAACCATTATTACTACTGATTTTACTTTTTTAGCCATTACTTAAGTGATAGAATCCCGAATATTATAAAAAATATCAATGCATTAGATATTCGGGGAAATAATGAAAAAAGGTACATTAAGGGGTTTTTGTGTCTTTATTCTGCTCTGTACTGCTTTTCCAGTTTGTGCAGAAGAGCTATATAAATGTGTAACCAATCAGGGTACAACCTATCAAAGTCGGCCATGTGCGATTCAATCCAGCCAAAAAACGGCTTGTACAGGTTCGGTTGCTGATGGTTTTACGGGTGATTGCCGTAAGATGGAGCAACAACGGCAGCAAGCCATTATGCATGAGAAAAATGCTTATACACAGGATTTGGCAAGCAACAAAACGAGAACTGTGACTTCTAGATCTGAATTTCAAAAAACCATACTTGAGTTCAGCCAATGTAAACAGCGCATTCAGGCTTTGCAGAGATTCGCCCGTTATACAGATCGTCCAGCGCAATTGCTAGAAAATAATAGTCAGCTTTATGCAGCAAGAGTCTGCACTGAAGATGGTGGTATTTATTTAAGTTGCAATGCATCTACCAATACTTTGGTGACCCAGACCAGTTCCACCTGTTCATTTAAACGTTAAACATGGGTTATCTTAAGTTATTCATTTTCAAATATTAAAATAACAAGGAAATGCGCAATGAGAGCAGCATTTATTGTAATTGGGGCTATTTTCACAGTTTTCTTTTTGTTAAATCGTTGCTCAGAGCACGAGTTAACTTCTGGGCAAGCTGTACAGAACAATCCAGTTGAACAACGTCAGAACCTTCTGGATCAGATTATTTTGCTACAACCGCTGAAGCAACATGCTTTTAAAGACTACGAAAGCATTCAGCAAACGGCCAATGCTGTAGTTCAACCCGAAGAAATGCTTGCTGCCGTCAGCAGTACTTTGTGGTGGAAGCTTCGAGAGATTGTTGAGAAGCAAGCAGATGACGAAGGACAACGTTTATGGGCAAAAGCCTATTTACAGCAACTTTATGATGCCAAACGCAAAGGCAATTGTTTCCCGATCGCATTTCCTCTCTATGCTAAAACAACGATAGATGAACGAAGAAATTTGCTGAGTGTCGCCACGCAACAACAGACCGCTGCTGCGCTTGATTATATTTTAACTCATCAAGGTACGCATTCAGTGGTAGACCGCATGCAAGCTCCGCCAGCGTGGATTCAGATTGCAGAAAAGTTAAGACAGGATTATGAGGCTGATGCGGACTTGATCAATGCGGGTGAAACTGCGCAGGACAAAAATAAACAGTGTGAAGTCGTTATACGAACTTTTGAATACATTTTATCTTTGCCTGTGGAACAGCAAGGTCCTGTGATTCGCTGGATGCTAGATCATCATATTGCAGTGAGTGTTTTTTAAATGAAAGGATTTAGTAAAAATTCTCATCTCAAAGTCAGAATGAATTGGTTTCGAGCTGTATTCATGGTGGGTGTAAGTATCATTTTAATTGCATGCGGTCAGGTGAAACATGAGCCCAAAGCTGGAGAATATGGCGAAAATCTGGTGAATTCGATCCTGTTAACTTCGAGTGAGATTCAGGCTTTAAATAAGGCCGTCATTGATAAACCGAAGGACACTTTTCAACGACCAAATGTGGGAATTAGCTTTCAGGCGGATGCAACAAAAAATCCTTATCGTTTTGTGCTTGTTGTGAAAGGTGTAACCCTACAGTCTGGTGAAACCGAGTTGAAGTGGATGGGAGGTGTTCAAACTGAGACCTCGAATGGCTATCATCCTGAAGTATTTCAGAGCAATGATCGGCATGATTATGAGGCAAATGAACCCATCTTGCTGGTGATTAGTTCAGATCCATTTTCAGTGAGTGAGTCGAATAATGGGATAAATTATGCCGTTCATGCTGAATTGATGGAAGCCACAAATATTCAATTTCAGTCTGTAGAAGTACAAATCTGGCAGGGTAAGGGCTCACAGTACAATTGGACATCTTATCTGAAATTCTTGTTGATTCTGATGATTGCAATTTTTGCCATTTATCGCTTAATTAGCCGCTAATTGATTTTTATACAAGCCATAAAAAAGCCACTCAAGAGTGGCTTTTTTTACAAAAACTAGAAATGATTTGGGTCGGCAAGTTTCCACATCCGATAGTAGAAATTGTCTTCATCTTTTAAGTCACCAAGCAACAACTCATTTTCCTTTAAGAAGAAATGGATCTGTGCATAGTTTTTAATTTCACGATCATTCATACGTTGAGCTAAATGATGCGCTTTAATCTCTGAAGGATGATTGAGGCCAGCCGCTGCGATCATTTCAGAAAGCGCATGCAGGGTGTTCTTATGGAAGTTAAAGACACGTTCTGCTTTACTTGGTACATCAATCGCTTTTTGACGGTCTTTATCTTGTGTCGCAACACCTACTGGACATTGGTTGGTATGACAGCTTTGTGCCTGAATACAGCCTACGGCAAACATGAAGCCGCGCGCTGAATTGACCCAGTCTGCGCCCAATGCAAAAGTACTGGCAATATCGAAGGCGCTGATCATTTTACCACTGGCACCAATTTTGATTTGGTCTCGTAGCCCAGCACCGACCAGCGTATTATGTACAAAGCGTAAACCTTCTCTTAAAGGGGTACCAATATAGTCACTGAACTCGATTGGCGCTGCGCCTGTACCACCTTCTGAGCCATCTACCACCACAAAATCAGGCACAATTTTAGTTTCCAGCATGGCTTTCACAATGCTCATAAACTGCCAAGGCTGACCGATACATAATTTAAAGCCAACCGGTTTTCCTCCAGAAAGTTCACGGAGCTGCTGGATAAAGTGCATCATTTCAATCGGGGTATTAAAGCTTGGGTGTTTAGACGGTGAAATACAGTCATGATCACGGGAAATACCACGGATAGCGGCAATCTCTTCTGTAATCTTATGCTTTGGCAAAATACCGCCATGACCCGGTTTTGCACCTTGAGAAAGTTTCACCTCAATCATTTTGATCTTTGGGTTTTTTGCCTGTTCAGCAAATTTTTCTGGTGAAAACAGACCTTGTGGCGTACGGCAACCGAAATAGCCACTGGCAATTTGCCAGACAATGTCACCACCATTTTCTAAATGGTAAGGACTTAAGCTACCTTCACCTGTGTCATGATAAAAGTTACCTAATGCTGCACCTTTATTGAGTGCACGAATCGCATTTGCACTCAAACTGCCAAAACTCATTGCAGAGATATTCATAATCGATGCGCTGTAAGGCTGGCTACATTGTGCATTACCAATCTGTACACGAAATGAAGCTGGGTCAGATGGCGGGCAAGGTGCAATTGAATGGACAATAAAACGGTAATTCGGATCATAAACATCAATAATTGACCCAAACGGTTTATCTGCATTTTCATTCTTGGCACGTTGATAAACCAGACTACGTTGCATGCGTGAAAAGGGTAATGCATCCTGATCTGATTCAATGAAATACTGACGGATTTCTGGACGAACATCTTCAAAAATAAAACGGAAATGCCCCAGAATCGGGTAGTTTCTTAAAATGGCATGTTTCTTTTGCAATAAATCATGGAGACCTACCAAACTGAGTAAACTGGTGACTAACCACAGACCATTCAGCAAGGTATCTGAAATAAAATAATAAATACTATGAGGCGTATAAATTGTTTTGAACCACGTAATACTTAAGGCAATGAAAATACAAAGAAACCAAACAGAATGTCTTGAAAAGAAAGTGTTAAGTAATTTATGTCTTATAGCTTGTGCTGGACTAGCCATAGCCAGGAGATTCCTAAAAATAAAGCAATGGACAAACGATGCCAAGAACTAGACTGAACCACAAGTAACGAATTGTTAGATATGAGAATTATTCTCTTATGAATTGAGTTTTTATGGCTTACATGGATACAAAAAATTAGATTTGGAGCTAAGTATTCTATAATTATTACTAAATATGAATCTATTATCATAAAGACAATACAGGACACAATAAAAGTAAAAATGATTACAAATTGAAAAAATGAATTTTAGATAATAAGGAAGAATACAAAAAAAGTGGAGGACCTTCGAAATGCCACAATATTTGCGTATTGCTGAAAAAGTTTATAAAAACCTTAAAGACGAAAATAAGTTTACGCAAGCCCCAGCCGAATATATCAATTATTTACTCAAGCAAATTCGTAAAGAGCTGAAAGGGACGGATATGAAGCTTATTTATAATTTTATTGAGTTTAATTCTGGTTTTAAAAACCAGATTATAGATGGTTACTTAAATATAGATGTCAGTTTAATTCCAAATTATAAATATCAAGATGAGTTTGTGCTGTGGTTGGCGGGATTCATTGAGAAAATTACAGTTGGCGGGAAAAAGAGAATTCCGCCGATTGTAGAAAATATCCCACCCGAATTTACAGTGCATAGCGACCTTAAGCAGATCGGATTCATGAGCAATGATAAAAATGCAGAACAGATAATTTCCTATTTTAAGCATGGAGATTTTATCAATAGTTTCAATCGACATTAGCCAAAAATTGCCATCATGGAGGAGTGTTGATCCAGCAGCAATACTCCTTAAATGAGTAGAAGCAGTAAGATATTAAAATAAAGTGTTCTTAAAAATAGTTTATCAAACTGATTTTTAATATAAATTTTTCACTATAGCCTAAAGAGATAAAACATGCCAAAACGTGAAAAAGAATTGACGATATTTGAAGCTTTGCGAGAAAGTCATGAAAAGCAAAGAGCATTTTCTGAAAAGCTCATCCAAACCTCTGGAGATACACCAGAAAGACGAGAGCTATTTGAATTGTTAAAAAATGAGCTATTTGCGCATGCAGTAGCTGAGGATCGCTTTCTATATATTCCATTGATGATGTCTGATGCAGGCTTGAACATCACCAGACATGCTTTATCTGAGCACCATGAAATGGATGAATTACTGGAAAAACTCACAGAGACTGAATTTAGTAACTCTGGTTGGCTCGCGATTGCCAAGAAATTATCTGAAGTGGTGCATCATCATTTACAAGAGGAGGAGCATAGTTTCTTCCAGCAAGCAGGTAAAATTTTAGCAGACGATCAAAAAAAGGAGCTTGCTCAGAAATATCAGGCAGAATATACAAAATATTTGAATAAAGAAAAAGATAGTTTGACCTGAATATAATAAATCTTAAAATATTTATACCCTCTTTATGAGGGTTTTTATTTCAATAAGTTTCTATATCTATTTCAATATATTTCTTTCTTTACTTGAAGTCATCGCCATTAACTTAAAAAAAATTCTTATAACTGTTTTTAACAAAGAACTTATTTAGTCTGAAACTGTAAATAGTTCATTGATTGAAACCTCTATCTCATCAGAAGGTTTCAAGTAAATATATCTAAGGAGAATAACCATGACAAATAATGACCAATATGATCGTGAACGTATTAAAAATTCATCTGACGAAGTGAAAAAAGAATTAAATGCAGATCCAATTACCGGTGAACCTGGTTCACATCCAGTCGGCACGGGCGTTGGGGCAGCAGGTGGCGCAGTTGCAGGTGCTACCATTGGTAGTGCTGGTGGGCCTGTAGGAACATTAGTTGGTGGCGCCGTTGGTGCTTTTGTTGGTGGATTAGCTGGTAATGCAGTCGGTGAAGCCATTGATCCTACGGTAGAAGATGCTTACTGGCGCGAAAACTATCTTAACCAGCCTTATTATAATGAGGCAAAAGCCAAATATCCTGATCTGGACTATGATCGGGATTACCGAGGTGCATATCGCGTAGGTTATGAAAAACGTTATGGATATGATCCTGATGTGGCTTTCGAAGAAGTCGAACCTGAGTTAAGAACACATTGGGACCAAGAAGGCAAAGCGGACTCACGTTTGTCTTGGGAAGAGGCACGACATGCTTCACGTGATGCATGGAATCGCACCACAGATCTGAGCAAATAGAAAGTTTTCATTAAAGTCTCGAAACCCTATTCTTTGTGAATAGGGTTTTTTTATACATTGGAATATGTCTAGGCAAAAGAAAACCGCCCTTAAAAGGCGGCTGCTGAATGATTTCAGCAAATCAATAGAAGTGTGAACGGTCAAGAGCCCACTTCTATTTCTGTGAATTAGTGACTTTTATTGAATGCTTCTATAAATTCATCTGACTTAAAGTAAGAGTTGATCAATTCTCCACTTTTAGAGTATTCGGGCTGCGCTAGCACGACTTTCTTGACTTCTTTAGGCTGGGTATATTTGAATTCTGGTGGTATCTCTTTGCGAATAGGTGGCAGCTTTTTCTTCCCATCTGTGGTAATTCGCTGGATAAAACCTGCCAACCATAAGATAAATTCACCTTCATTCTTTAAGGTCGGTATAAGGCTAATATCCAGCTGAATTTTACATTCAGCATTGGGCTTATTGAGACACTCTTCAAAATCAATAAAGTTATAAAGTAATTTTAATTTAGAATCTTTTATCTCTTTACGAAGCTCAATCATCAGTTTATTTAAATTTTCTAACGGATCATTGCTAAATTCTTTATTTTCCTTAAGTTCTTGGTAAATTTTTTCAGCTATCCGCAAATATTGTGGCATATCAAGTTCTCCCTAAACGCTGGTCATTTTGTGATTATGAAGCGTTTTGAGTTTCTTATTGTGTCCGTTAACCCTGTTATTGTGAGTAGTAGGAGTGTTTAGAAACAACGTAAAGAAAAAATAATGACGAAATCATTGTAGGAGAGCTGATTAAGCCAGATTTCCCGCTTAATCAGGCATCCCTATCTTTTAGTTATATTCATAAACAAGTAGGGCAGTAAATTTGAAGAGGGTATTTTCATTCGCATAACTATGGCTGATTTGTTTGATATTGACCTGATGATTATATTTCGTTAACTCATTTCTAAGCCACTCATTAATATTATTTTCTAAGTCTTGAATAGATGTAGATTCAAAGGCTTTTATTTTAGCCATTATTATTTCTCCTTTGTGAAAAATATGTATCTATTTAGGGTAAGTCTAGAAGAATCAATTTTTTTATATCATTTGTTTTGATTTTGAAAGTTTTTATACTTTTCTATTAACTTGTTTCGAGATATATGTCGAAAGAAATATACATAATTTAATGTATAGATAAATTTATTATTTTTAATAACTTATAGTTTTTTGACTAAATGTTTATGTTTTATATGATTACATAAGATTTCATTTCTTAAGAAAAGTAAAAAAACTAACAGAGAAGTTTACATAAAATATGTTCAGTATAGAGGTTGATTAAATACATTAAGAGGTGCCACATGTTAAAAACAATTCTGACTTTAGGAACAGGTGTTGCTTTAGGTTGTTATTATAAATCTCATAAAGATAAAACTAAACTATCTGATGAGAAAAAAGATGATGATCTCAATCTGGGTGATGATGTGAAAGGCAAGAAAGTGCTGAGTAAGTTCTTAAAATAATCTAAAAAAAAAGGAGCTTGTGATCAAGCTTCTTTTTATATAAAGCCTAAATTTAGGTAAATATAAAATTGGGTATAAATATAAGGAAATAAAATATGAGTGCTAAAGATAATCAATTGATCGGTTCTAATTTTCATTCCAGTTCTCAATATATTCCGGATCGTATGATGGATCTAGATGAGTGGGAACGAGACTCAGCTAGACATCATAAGTCTTTATCTGAGCGTCGAAAATGCAGATTGGCGCATGAACGGAAAAAGAAATGTTTGTGGTTGATGGATGAATAGAGTGGATCGTTTAGAAAAATCTTAGGGACTCATAAAACCAAGCGAGAGGTAATGAAAATGAAGAATTTATTGGTGAAAAGTTTAGCATTAAGTTGTGTTTTCGTGTTTGCAGGCTGTGAAAAGAACCGGACTGCTGATGATCCGATGACACGAGGTGAAACAACGACACCTCATTCGATGGAAGCAGCACCTGTAAGTCCGAATAATGAAATTCATGATGATACGCAACATACATCAGCGCCAGCGATGATGGAAGAGCATGGCTCATCAGAGGTTCATACGGGCAATGTGACTTCCAACTCAGGTCAATCCCCAGCATCTTAATTAAAGAAGCATGATGGGAAAATGACTAAAGTATCCTGACCTTACTTTAGTCATTTTTAGTGTTTATAGCGAATTAGAATAAGTTGAAGTATAAACAATACATTTTATTGTGATGTTAATCACGCTAATTTTTATTAGTGTAGTTCTAATCACTTATTGTGTGGTGTTTATGTATATGAAATTTAAGAGCTATTTCATAAAGCACAACATTATTAACAATTGATTACTGTAAATACTGCAAAATTCCTAAATAGAATATAAAGGAATAATGTCATGCATCAATATTTAAAAATAGCAGAACAAATTTATGAGCAGGTTCAATCTAAACATGGGTTCACAGATGATCATGTAGAAGACCTTAATAATTTAATGATTGAGTTAAGGTCTGTAGTTAAAAAATCAAATTTTAAAATGCTTTACAATTACATTAATTTTGAAGATTTATTAATGAAGTCAAAAGCATTATCTATTAATCTGGATGTGAGTATTTTACCTAAAAGTAAAAATAAAGGTGAATACATACTATGGTTATCTGGCTTTGTGGAAAAGTTGATTGTTTCTACAAAAAAAACAGAAGCAAAATTAAAAAATAAAGTGGTAATACCAAGCTATTATTACGATGAATTAGGAAATATAGTCGATAAGTCTAAAAATAGTGGTGAAGAGATTGTTTCATACTTTAAGCATAAAGAACCAATTTAATGAAATAAAATAATCACTCGTATTTTGCCACGATTATTTTGAAACAGGAGTTTTTGAGATGTCGAAACAATATATGTTAAAAGAAGTTGATGCGAGTAGTGAGGCGGGTGACAAGATTATTGTGGAGCAAATTTATGAGAAGATGCCCACAATGGATGTGAATATCAATGATTTTTCCTGGTCGCCTTTGTTTAAAGTTGTGATCACGGATAAAGTGATCGAACTCAATGATGACCTAACCTTTACTCACCCACGGACGGGAAAAGTTTTTCGCCTTAGCAGCTAAGACGATTCGCTTTACAGCACTTAAAAACTCGGCGCCAAGTTTATAAGTGATTGTTAAGCATAAGAAAGCGTTAGTTGATATGCAATGTATTTAAAGATTCTGCCCAATCTTTTCCCTTGCATCGCGGGCATTCTTCCTCAAGATGTTTTAAGTGCTGAGTCCTTCCACAATACATACAAGAATAAAAAAGCGTTGGGTTTAAATAATCTGTTTTTTTATAGTGATTTGGAAATAGAGGCAGTCCCCATTTTGTTTCATCTTTAGCATAAAACAAAATACTTAAGCAGCCGTCAGTCTCAAGTAACGCGACTTTTACCTGTCCAAGATGCTCAACACTTTGCTGGCGCATTTCGGCAAAAAACTCATCATGCGAATATTTTTCTTTTCTCATATCCTGAATGACCATCAACCCATTTTCGACAATACAAAGTGGTTTTCCTTCTAGAAGCGTTTCAACTTTTTTGCTTTTCATCATGGCCCAAGTTACAAGCCGGTATAAAATAATAATGGTACACATCACCACAAAAGCTTGGGCAATCGGCGCATCATCTATAAACATCGGATCGCCAGCCGCACTACCTAAGCTAAGAATAATGGCGACTTCAAATATCGAAAGTTGTCTGATGCCGCGTTTTCCTGAGAGTTTCAAGAAAATCAGGATGAGTAGAAACATGACACAGCAACGAATGATGATTTCTACGACCAATTCCCAAGTCGTATCGTAAATGAAAACACCGATAAGATCCATTTTTATATACTCTTTCTTATAGTTTGTAAGTGATTATATTCTATGCAATAAAAATGAGCTTATGTTTTAAATAAGCTCATTTTTGTATAGGAAGGGGAAAGTTAGACTTTATCCCACGCGTCTTTGATGGCTTGCTTGGCCTGTTCCCATTTTAATCTTGATTCAGCTTTTAGCTCTTCCCAAGATTCTTTGAGATTACCTTCCACATCTTCGAACTGAGTGTTGCGGTCGTGCTCAGAACGTGCGCGACTACCTAGCTCATATGCTTTGGAAAAATCCCGATCATAATCCAGATCTGGTGTATCCAGTGAAGCTTCTTGATAATAAGGGCGAGTTACATAACTTTCACGCCAATGATCATTTGGATCAATACTTACACGTGAAGCTTGATTATTTTGATCAGTAATATTCTGATTTGTCATTATCGTTCTCCAGCAAATTTTTAACTTATATAAAATTTAGGAGAATATTAATTTATTCTCCTAAATATTTACGGATCTCAAAATAATCAAATCTTATTTCTGTTGATTATTTGGGTTTGATCCTTGTTGGTTAGAATTTTTTTGATTCGAACCTTGTTGTTGACGGTTGTCGTTTTGCTGCTGTTGCTGCTGACGGTTGTCATTGTTTTGGTTCTGCTGGTTTTGCTGATTTTGTTGTTGCTGCTGTTGATTATTGCGTTCTTGATTGCTTTGGTTATTTGTATTACTCATGATCGTACACCTCATTTGGTTTTTGATAATATCTGAGTAAATCAGATGATTTAATTAAAACATATTTTTATTTTAATCATAGGGTGAGCCTGTTTCACTATATTTAAATGTAATGCAGTTTTTTTATGGAAATAATGATTTTTTAACAAGTTAAGTATTTGTATTTGTTTTTGAAGCGAACAGTCTTAATATAAGTTTATACTAAAGTAACAAACTGCAACAAAGAATAAGGTCATTTGTTTGGGATATCTTTTTTATTGATAATCTTAACAATATTACGGCATATATCCTTGAGTAGGATTTTTAGCTTTGCTTCAGGTCTGCCTTTATATATCTTTTTGAATATATAGGTTTTATTTTTATAGTCTATACAATAAAAAAATGTTCCTACAGGTTTCTGTTTGCTTTCAGAGCCTCCTTTCTTGAGCAATCCTGTACAGGAAATATAAATATCTGATTTAAAGATTTTCTTTCCCTTTTTAATCATCTCTTCTGTGACTTGAATGGATTCAGCACTATATTTCTTAATGAGTTTTGGAGAAATTTTTAGCACCTTTTCTTTTACTTTTAAGTCATAACAAACCAAACTTCCTATAAGAATATCTCCAGAAAATGGACTCAAAGAAAACTGATAAGATAAATAACCTGCGGAAGCACTTTCAAGAAAGAAAATAGAAAGCTTCTTTTGAGCCAGTAATTCGCATGATTTTTTAAACATAGGTTTTTCTCACCAAATTTATTACTTAAATTATTAATTATTTTTTAATCTATTTTCTGATTAAATAATTCAAAATATTGAAATGTAAAAAAGTGATTTTCCTATTTTGTTGATATAAAAGGTTTTTGATTTTTATTTGTTTCAATCTTAACTTGTTTTAACAAAATGTTGGTAGGAATAAAGGATGAGCAACGTAAGGTAAATTTATATTTTCGATTCGGAGAATGGAAATGTCTGTTGTCGTAAAAAAAAGATTACTTGATTTGTTGCAGGACGATCATAAAAATTATTACGAGTTAGTTTCTTTCTTCCTTGATGGGGATATATCTAACTTTGAAAAAGAGAAAAAAGCAGTTAATTTCTTAGCACAAGAATTTGATACGATGAAGCCGAATAAGACTTCTTTGCCCAATGAGATTGAGGAAATCCGTAATTGGTATAACAATGAAAATCGTAAAGTATGTCTCAGCTATCAAGAGTATTTAAGCCAGCGCCAAGCAGGGAGCGAGCGAGAATATTTTAAAAACATCGGGCAGGCATTTGAATTTTTATTAAAAGTTGCCCCAGTAAAAAAAGTAGATGGTTCTTGGCTATATAGCCTCGTAAATTATTGGAATGATCCTGTTTTTCATGACCTCATTTTAATCTATTTAGAAGAGCTTGGTCTGGGGCAGGCGAAGTCTAACCATGTCTGTATCTACGATGATTTATTGCGTGTATTGGGGCTGGATGATTTTGAACTTTTCCTAGACGACGAGTATTACCATCACTCAGCAGTCCAACTGGCTTTGGCTTATGCACCACCAGAGTTTATTCCTGAAATTATTGGTTTTAATCTCGGCTATGAGCAGCTTCCTTTACACCTTTTAATTACCAACTATGAACTTAAAGAGCTGGGAATCGAAGCCAAATACTTCAATTTGCATATTACCATCGATAATCTGGACAATGGCCACGCGCATAAGTCTTTAAAAGCTTTTGAAAATGTTTATAAAAAATATAAAGATAAAGAAGCTTTTATGGCGAAGGTAAAACGAGGCTATGCCTTAAATCAGCAGGGTATGTCCTCACTACAAATTATTAAAAACCTGAATCTTGAAAATTTTGTTCATAAAATCTTAAAACGCAAAGCCTTAATTGGGCAACTGGTTCATAACGAAAAACAATTTGTTGGATGCAAATCCATTAATCAGTGGCTAGCCAATCCACAACAGATTGGGAGTTTTATCAATCAACTGGTCGAAAAGCGCTGGATTAGATTTAATTGTGATCCTGAAGAGAGCCCATTCTGGCGCATGATTAGCCATGAAGATGGGAAGATGTATGGTGTGTTTACACCCGCAGAAAGACAGATTATTCATGACTGGATTGCTGGCGATCAATATTCAACCCATGTCTTGCCTTATAAGAATAGCCTAAGTAAAGAACAACCATTGCATGATTATCTATTCAGTTATATCTCGGATGGCGAACTGGAACACTTACAAACCAGAGTTAGCCAGACAGACAATTTTGCACTCAAGCTTTGTAAATTGACGCCTTTTCTTGCCCCCGAATCTCATCACAAAAGCATAGGTCTATGGAGTACTCAGAAGTATGCAGAATTGTTATTTCCTTATTTAACCGCTTCACCGAGTTAAGTCAGGAAAACCATAACACCATTTAATCATTTTATTTAGCCAACAATAAAACAGGGTAGCCCAATGAATGACGATCTTAAAGATAACAATACTAAAAGTGCTTTAGCTGGGAATACACCAGACAAAAGTAATCAGACTGAAAAGACCAGACAGCTTGATCAGGTAAGAAGTGATGCCACCGACGAAGCATTAACGACCAATCAAGGGGTAAAAATTGCAGATAACCAGAACAGCTTAAAAGCAGGTGTACGAGGCTCAACTTTACTCGAAGATTTTATTTTGCGTGAGAAAATTACGCACTTTGACCATGAACGTATTCCAGAACGGATTGTGCATGCGCGTGGTGTCGGTGCACATGGTTATTTTCAGGCTTATGAAGGCAATGAACGTTTTACCAAAGCGGGCTTTCTGACTGATCCAAGCATACAAACGCCTATTTTTGTGCGTTTTTCGACAGTTCAGGGGCCACGTGGTTCGGCAGATACAGTACGTGATATTCGTGGTTTTGCCATTAAGTTCTATACCCAAGAAGGCAATTTTGATCTGGTCGGCAATAATGCTCCCGTATTTTTTGTTCAGGATGGGATTAAATTTCCAGATTTCGTACATGCGGTAAAACCTGAACCCCATAGAGAAATTCCGACTGGTGCGACTGCGCATGATACTTTCTGGGATTTTGTTTCACTGGTGCCTGAGTCCGCGCATGCGGTGATGTGGGCGATGTCTGATCGTGCGATTCCACGTAATTTACGCTCGATTCAAGGCTTTGGTGTGCATACTTTCCGTTTTGTAGATGCGCATGAAAAAGCTCGTTTTGTGAAATTTCACTGGACACCGAAACAGGGTTTAAGTGCACTGGTTTGGGATGAAGCACAGAAGCTGGCAGGTAAAGATCCTGATTTTCATCGTCGAGACCTGTATGAAGCCATTGAGCAGGGTCTGTATCCTGAGTGGGAACTGGGTGTGCAGATTGTTGAAGAAGAAGATGAGATGAGCTTCGATTTTGATCTGCTCGATCCGACCAAAATTATTCCTGAAGAACTGGTTCCAATTACGCCAATTGGCAAGTTTGTGTTGAATCGTAATGTGGATAATTTCTTTGCAGAAACCGAACAAATTGCATTCTGCCCAGGGCATATCGTACCAGGACTTGATTTTACTAATGATCCGCTATTGCAGGCTCGTTTATTTTCCTATACCGATACTCAGTTAAGTCGTTTGGGTGGCCCGAATTTCCATCAGATCCCAATCAATAAGCCTGTATGTCCATTCCACAATAATCAGCGTGATGGCATTCATCAGCATCAAATTCATAAAGGTCAGGCCTCATATCAGCCGAATTCGATTGATAATAACTGGCCGATTGAGATTCCTGCTGCTGCGCAAAATGGCGGCTTTGAAAGTTATCAGGAGCGCATTGACGGACATAAAATTCGTCAGCGTAGTGAATCTTTCTCGGATCATTTTTCACAAGCGCGTTTGTATTATCAAAGCTTGGCACCGCATGAGCAAAAACATGTGGTCGATGCCTATACCTTTGAATTAAGCAAGGTACAGCGACCGCATATCCGTGAGCGTGAAGTTCAGGAAGTGCTGGCCAATATTGATACTGATCTCGCGAAACAAGTTGGACAAAATCTTGGAATCGAGGTACCAGACTTAAAAGAAAACTTTAAGCAGGCCAGTATTGAAAAATCTGAAAAACTTTCTATGCAAGCGTTTATTCCTGAGGATATTCAGGGACGTAAAATTGCCGTACTGATTCATGACAAAGTTCATGCGGAGACCTTACGCACGATTATTAACTGGTCGATTCAGGAAAATGCGATTGTGCATTTATTAACGCCAATGCTAGCACCAGTAAAAGGGTCACGCGATGAAGTGATTACCTCGGATGGCATGCAGAAAGCGGAACCTTCTATTATCTATGATGCTGTGGTGATTGCAGATGGCGATAATTTAGATGCTGTTTTGGCGGATGGTGTGACCAAGCATTATTTACTTGAAGCCTATAAGCATTTAAAACCAATTGTATTCTTGGGTGATAAAGCTGAATTACTGGATCAACTTGATTTAGTGCCAGATGAAGGCACGCTATTGCAAGATGATTTCCGTCATGTGGCCGAGAAGCTGAAACAGTTGCTCCGTCATCATCGTGTTTGGGCGAGGGAAGGAGTGGCAAAAGCCATACCCGCCTAATGCTAAAAAGCTCCGTCATGGAGCTTTTTTATAGCTTAAAAAAACCTCCCAAAGGAGGTTTTTTACTGGCTTAGCCATTGATAATTTCACCGCCGTTCACATGGATAACCTGTCCTGTAATATAACTGGCATCATCGGAAGCCAAGAATAAGTATGCAGGCGCTACCTCACTCGGTTGGCCCATTCGTCCCATAGGCGTATCCTGACCAAATTTCTCTACCGTTTCTGCATCAAAACTACTTGGAATCAATGGAGTCCAGATCGGGCCAGGGGCAACACCATTCACACGGATGCCTTTTTTCTGCTTCATGAGATTCGTCGATAAACTGCGGGTAAATGTTGTAATCGCACCTTTGGTGCTGGCATAGTCCATTAATTCATCGTGTCCGTGATAACTGGTAATACTGGTGGTATTCATAATACTGTCTCCTTCTTTTAAATGAGGCAGTACCGCTTTAGTTAAATAAAACATCGAGAAAATATTGGTTTTAAAAGTTCTCTCTAATTGTTCATTACTAATATTGATTAAATCTTTTTGCTGAAACTGAACGCCAGCATTGTTAACCAAGATATTTATTTTACCAAAAGCCTTTACTGTCTCCTCAACACACTTTTCCGAGACGTCAGGATCAGTTATATCTTCTTTAAACAGTAAACATTGTCGACCTTCTTGCTCAACCAGTTGTTTGGTTTTTTCAGCATCTTCTTGTTCTTCAAGATAAATAATTGCGATATCTGCACCTTCACGAGCAAATAATACCGCAATAGAACGGCCTATACCGCTATCACCACCACTAATCAGTGCAACTTTATCTTTGAGTTTATTGCTGCCTTGATGCGTCGACTTGATGATTTCAGGTTCTGGATGCATCACTTGTTGCTTTCCTGGTTGATGGGGTTGTTCTTGGGCAGGCGCAGAAGTTGGATATTGATTCGGATTGTTGCTCATCTCTAAAGTCCTTTGATTCGATTATTTTTTATCATCTTTGAAAAAGATGTTATTTTCGGTAAGGACAATGTTTTGATTAGTTGGAATTGTATTTATTCCGTAGACGCTAGTAAAAAAATATAAATTCTATCCATTATCAAATGACTGCTAGACGAGAGATAAAATCTTAATATGTTGACTGGCTATAATATCTTCGACAAGTGTTCTATTTTCAGTATCTTGGGTCCAATTTTCAATGGCTGTGGATTGTTCTAGATTGAGGATTAGTCTAATTATTTTCTCGGCTTCCAGTAATTGTTTGCCACTGATTGAGGATCTTTGAGATTCTAGCGCCTTAGGATGTTCGTACTTGTTGCTATAAATTTCAATATTTTTCATATTGTTAGTAATATTTAGGATGCGCTGAAATGGTAATGTAATGTCTTTTTTTTCTACTTTGTAAAACCAGTCCGAATCATATGCCAGCCAGTCGTGGTTATCTGTATCTAAATGAGCCAGCAAAATTTCAGGACTAAGTAACGTCATAAAGCTAGGTTGTAGTTCCAAATCTGAACTTACTTCCATTTTTTTACTCATTTTAAATCTCCTGAAAATTTATTAAATCGCATCTTTTAATGTCTAAAATTCTATTGTTTCTTTAAATGTGTGCTTTGTATTTTTTTATATCTACTTTAATGATTTTGATTGGGGTTGTAAAAGAATGTTTATTTGTTGTCTTTATTAATGCTTTCTTCTCTGTGTTATTTAAAGCGTAAAAAATATATAGGGAGTTTAAAATATAATACTTAAAAATTGCTCATATAACATGATGATATCAGTTTTATAAAAAAATAAATTGGCAACATTTAAAAGTATTGAAACATAGCAGGGTTAGAGCAAAAGCATTTTATCTCTTATGGTGAATATAGCCGCTATATAACGGTGCATCTATAATTTTAATAGAGGAAGAGATAATCATGGCTAATCAAGATTCTAGACAAGATGATCAAGATAATAATTCAGGTACCTCAAACCGTGGATTCGCCAGCATGGATCCAGATCGCTTACGGGAAATAGCGAGTAAGGGCGGACGCGCAGCCCATGCAAGCGGAAATGCGCATGAATTTACTACCGAAGAAGCCCGTGAGGCTGGACGTATGGCTCATTCACGGGGAAATGCACATGAATTTACTTCAGAAGAAGCGCGTGAAGCCGGTTCTTTAAGTCATAAAAATGGCCGTCGTTCTAGCAGCCGCGATGACGACGACGATTATGACGATCGTGGTGGTCGCGGTCGTAGCCGCCGTGATGATGACGATGATTATGATGATCGTAGTACCCGCGGTCGCGGTAATCAAAAACGTGATGAATACGGACGTTTTACCAGCTAAATTAAGCCGTATTGTTGCATTAAATAATGTATAGGCTTTCTCTGCCTAAGCTATTGTTTAATAAAAGCTAAGGATATTGAATAAATGTTTTATTCAATATCCTTTTTTAATGGCTATTTCAACTGCTGTAAATCTAAAAAGATACTCTTTCGGTAAAATGGATCGCCCGCTAAAAATTTCGATTGAACTCGGTATTCCTAGATTAAGTATTCATCGTTGATTGCATATTTGATTGGCAGATAAGCGTTCCCGAGCAACCTTTTAGATCAGTTCTATGTGTAGCTTTCCTCAGTAAGTTTATTCTCGTCAATAAGTGCTGGTTTTTGCTCTTGCCAAAGTTGTTGGTAAAGCGTGATGATCTGTTCAATCGTTGGTACGACTGGATTATTTAATGGTGAACCTGAAGCCAATGCTTGTTCAGCCATCGTATGTACGACCTGATCAAAATCACTTTTACTGACACCAAACTCAGCTAAGCTGGGTACTGCTAAATCTCGATTAATCTCAATCAGCGTATCAATGAGCTTCTGATTGGCGACGTCATCCGAATCATCATGATTTGCACAGCCGATTGCTTTGGCACATTCTGCATAGCGTTCAGGGGCGGCTTGAATTGAAAAAGCAGTGATTGTAGGTAATAGCATTGCATTCGATAAACCATGAGGCACGTGGAAAAAGGCACCAATCGGTCGGCTCATGCCATGCACCAACGCAACGGAGGCATTGGAAAAGGCAATGCCAGCCAAAGTTGAGCCAAGCATCATTTTTTCACGAGCGGATTCGTTGCTGGGTTGGTGATACGCTGTTTGCAAATTTGGTCCGATCAATCTCATTGCCGCGATTGCCTGCGCATCACTATATGGACTCGCTTTTTTACTCACATAAGCTTCTATTGCATGGGTAAGTGCATCAATTCCTGTATCTGCTGTGGTTCGGGCCGGCAGTGACATGGTCAGTTCATAATCGATAATTGCTGCAACAGGTAAAAAGCCTAAACCCGCACAGAGCATCTTTTCGCTGGTCAGGTCATTGGTGATGATGGTGAAACGTGTACATTCAGATCCTGTCCCCGCTGTGGTCGGGATGGCAATAATCGGAAGACCTATTTCATTGACTTGTCGGGGAAATTTATAATCCGCAATGACACCACCGTGCTTGCTTAAAATGCTGATCGCTTTCGCACTATCTATCGGGCTGCCGCCACCAATCGCGATAATGGCATCGTAATCATGGTTTTTGACATGATCAACACCTGCTTCAATCGAGCTAGAGGTAGGTTCGGGAATGGTTTTATCAAAGTAATCACTGTCGATATGTTCAGCTTTTAATATTTCTTGAATTTGTGCGATGTATCCCAGTGAAACCATCATTTTATCGGTAATGATCAGTGGTTTTTTTGCACCTAAACTATTCAGAATCAGGGGAAGCTTGCTTCGTGCATTTTTGCCAATTTCCATAATCCTTGGCAGATTAATTTGATGAGACATTGTTATTCATCCTATTCTTGATTCTTGTATTTTTATATCCTGATACAGCTTGTATCATTATTTATGTATATATTTTACCCCTATGCAAGTCAAACAAAAAAGGGCGTGGACTTTTCCTCAAAACCAAGCATATGCACTCGCGTTCTATTTCTGATGCCATGATTGCATCTAGCCTCTGGCCTAAATTGTATTTCTGTAGAAGCGATGATGTATAAACTTCATTGCTATTCATAGAACATCATCAATCAAACTTATTTCTCAACAATAAAAATCGTTTTCCAAAAAAGCCTCCTGTATTTGTTCAGTATTTTTATGATGAAAAAAATCATAAATAATGCTTTTTTTCATTAACTCAAAAGTCCTTATTTTTATATCTATCTGATAATTATAAATAATATATTTTGGCATCATACTTGCTTAATCAGATTTATCAGTTGAAAGATAAATAATTAAATACCAATATGTTTTTGAAGGCATACAGATGAGATGCTGTAAAACTTAGCAATGTTCTAAATCATCACTTAGAACGGTATTTAGAGATAAGACAATGGACTGGATAAATTTCTTTGATAAGGAAAACTCAAGGGACGTGAGAATTTCAAAAAAAATGTTCATTTCAATTATGGACGCAATTGATGATGGTGTATTTATTACAGATGGGATAGGACAGATCTTATTTGCAAATGATGCCTATTTGATGCTGACGGGTCTGGAACGTAATGATCTGATTGATCATTCCATTCAGGAGCTGGTCAATGCAGGTGTATTTTCGCGCTCCGTTTCACTGGAAGTCATTAAAAGCTGTAAAAAAACCACGATCTTGCAGTCACTAAAAAATGGCAAAGAATTACTGGTTACAGGTCATCCTGTTTTTCATGAAACCACCAATAGCTTGATTGCAGTGATTACTTCTGTACGTGATATTACGGCGTTATTACGTGCCCAAAATGCTCAGCGTGAGCTGGAAGATATTAAAAATACTCAGGAAAAATACTCTCATTCCAAGCCATTTGCAGATTTGTTTGAACATTTGAGTGATTCAACCAACCAGATCTATCAACTGGCAGATCGGCTTGCAGCATCTGATATTAAAGTGCTGATTCAAGGCAGCACTGGCACGGGCAAGACCATGTTAGCACGCCATATCCATAATCGTAGCAAAAGGAAAGATAAGCCTTTTCTGGAAATCAATTGTGCCACCATGCCTGACGGTTTATTAGAATCCGAACTGTTTGGCTATGTGCCTGGTGCATTCACAGGCGCATTGCAGAAAGGCAAAAAAGGCTTATTTGAAGCGGTGAATGGCGGCACTTTATTTCTGGATGAAGTGGGGGATTTACCACTGGCCTTGCAGGCAAAAATATTAAAAGTGATTGAAGATAATCGGTTTATTCCTGTAGGCGGCAGTGATTATATTTATACCGATGTAAGGATTATTTCCGCGACACATCATAATTTACAGGAACTAATGAAGAAGGGAACATTCCGAAATGACCTCTATTATCGACTGTGTGTGGCTAAGTTACATTTAGATGATTTAAAAGATCGTATTAGTGAAATCGAACCTTTAACCAACCATTATCTTAAGTTTTTTAATCATAAATATCAGCTCAATAGAACTTATTCCAAAACGGTCATTCAGATGATGAAGCAGTATTCATGGCCTGGAAATATTCGGGAATTGACTAACTTTATCGAACAGACCGTGGTGATGAGTCAGGCCGATCAGATTCAGCCTGCCGATATTCCAACCAATATTTTTGATGAACCTCAATCTTTCATTGATGTATCTGCCTCACAACCGACAGAGAAAAATTTAAAAAGACAGGTTGAGGCATTTGAATACGGCATTATTGCCAAAGCACTGACAGAGTTTAAAACCACGCAAAAAGCAGCCCAAGCTTTAGGAATTGATCAATCTACTTTGGTCAAAAAGAGACAACGTTATATGGAGAATTTATAAAAGGATTTAGATCTTTCTGGCATCATAAAAAGGAGAATAGAAGCGGTTAATACATTGTTATTTAAACATAAGTTTTAAGTATATATCTGGTTTTACCTACGGTTTTGAGCATCCTAAGACACATTGAAATATAACAGTGAACGGGATAAGAGAAGTTATAAGGAAGTAATATGAAGATTAAAGTCGTTACAGCGTCATTATTATGTGTTTTACCGTTTTATGTTGGCGCAGCGGATGTCAATGTAGAAAAGGCAGTGATTGAATCTCATGCGCTCTATCAAAATAAATATAATTTACAAGATGAACAAGAGTTTAAAAATGCAGAAAGAGGGCTTGTTGCCAAGCCGAGCGGTCAGATCAAAAATGAACAAGGCGATGTGATCTGGGACTTCGATGCCTTTAATTTTATTAATGGTGCTGCCCCTGATACGGTAAATCCAAGTCTATGGCGCCAAGCCAAGTTAAATAACAATGTGGGCTTATTTAAGGTGACAGATGGTGTCTGGCAGATTCGTGGTTTTGATCTGGCCAATATGACCATTATTCAAGGGAAAACAGGCTGGATTATTGTTGATACTTTAACAGCAAAAGAAACGGCTGATGCTGCGATCAAGTTTGCTCGACAATATCTAGGCGATCAAAAAATTTCGGCAATTATTTTTACCCATAGTCATGTAGATCACTTCGGTGGTGCGCTAGGCGTGATTTCGGCTGAAGAGTTGAAGCAAAGAAAGATACCGATTGTTGCACCAGAAGGCTTTATGGAAGAGGCCACCAGTGAAAATATCATGGCGGGCCCTGCGATGACGCGCCGTGCTAGCTATATGTATGGAACATATTTGCCTAAACGTATCGACGGCTTGGTCGATAATGGTCTGGGCAAGGCGGTCGCTGTCGGACAAATGGGAATTTTAGAACCGAATAAATTGATTACACAGCCAGAACAGAAGCTTAAGATCGATGGTCTGGATTTCGTTTTTTATAATGTACCCAGCTCAGAAGCACCATCAGAACTAACATTCTCCATTCCTTCGCTGAAACTCTACAATGGCGCGGAGATTCTGTCGCATACCTTGCATAACCTTTATACCTTGAGAGGGGCAAAAGTCCGCGATACCTTAAAGTGGGTGGGTTATTTAAATCAGGCGCTAGAACAAACCAAAAATTCGGAAGTCTTTGTTGCCCAGCATCACTGGCCAGTTTGGGGCAATGCCAATATTCAGGATTTTATTAAAACGCAAAGAGATGTTTATAAATTTATCCATGATCAGACGGTTCGTTATATGAACTCAGGGCTAAATGGTGCGGAAATCGCTGAAAAAATTAAACTGCCACCAGAGCTGGATCAGAAATTATATGTACATGGTTATTACGGTACTTTAAAGCACAACGCCAAAGCGGTATATCAATACTATATGGGCTGGTTTGATGCGAATCCTTCCAATCTTGATCCATTGCCCCCTAGAGATGCGGCAAAGAAATATATTGAGCTTGCTGGAGGAGAGGCCAACGCGCTAAAAAATGCCCAGAAAGCTTATGATCAAGCGGAGTATCGATGGGCAGCAGAAGTATTAAAACATCTGGTCTTTAATAACCCTGACAATGCTCAGGCGAGACAGCTACTCGCCAAAACATACCGTCAACTTGGATATACTGCGGAAGCGTCAACCTGGCGTAATTTCTATTTAATGGGTGCGCAAGAACTGCAAGGTCAGCCTACAGTTAAAAATACCTCGAGTCGTTTAGGTTTACTGATTCATACGCCAACTGAAAGATTTCTGGAGGCTATGGCCACTAATCTAGATGTCGAAAATTTAAAAAATGAAAATCAGTGTCTGAATCTGGTCCTAACCGATCGCAATGAAAACTTTGCATTGCGGATCGAGAATTCAGTCATGCTGTTTGAAAAAATAGAGCGTAATCGTTTACCAGCCGACTGTCCGACATTAAGCCTCACCAAGCTTTCGTATTTGAGACTGATCAGTGGTGAAACCAATCCTGCCAAACTGCTGCAATCTAAAGACAGCGAGATAAAAGGCAATCCGATGAAAGTTGGACAATTCTTTGCGCTATTTAAAAAGCCAACGCCTAATTTTCCAATTTTGACTCGACCAGACTATTAATTAATATTTTAAGAAAATCGAAGGGAGTAGAGCAATAAAAAAGCTCCCTTTCATTCTACAAGGAAATGTAAAATGAATCATAAAATCAATTGTTTACTATTAGCGGTTTTTTCAACACAAGTAAATGCCGCTGCTTTTGATCGAAATGGACAATCCATTTCAGCCTTTTTACAGCCAGGAAATTATTTTGAAGCAGGCTTATCAGTCACGGATAGCTCCCTACAAGGGCAAGAAGCGGGTATCAATGCTTCGCGTCAGCCGATCTCTGATATTGCAAATTCAAGTTACTGGCCCTCAGCCGCATTAAAACTACAACTCGCGCCAAAGTTTTCTTTTGGTTTTATTTATGATGAACCTTTTGGGTCAGATACGGAGTATTCAGGTAATAACAGCTTTGTCGCCACCTCAAATGATATTGTTTTATTGCCAGGGATGACGACCACGAGAATTGCCCAAGCAACCTCCAATAACGCGCCAACAGGCAATACCAAATCCAGCTTTGATATCCAGAATTTAAGTTTCATTTTTGGTTATCAGCCCAATAAAAACTGGAATTTTTATCTCGGCCCGACCTATGAAAACTTTAAAAGTCAGGTTGAACTTAGAGGTGCGGTGTTCAGTCTCTATAATGGCTATGATTTTCACAGCAAAGCCGTAGGTGACTGGGGCTGGTTGGCTGGTTTTGCCTATCAAATTCCAGAAAAAGGCCTGAAAGCCTCATTAACCTATCGTTCTGAAATAGAACATAAAGTCAACGCAACTGAAAATGCGCCGTTGATTGATATGTTAAGCACCCAGCAAGGACGTGATCTGGTCGACCAGCATTTAAGTTATATGGTTTCGATTGGGCAAATGACTGAGCAGAAAAAAGCAGCACTCAACCATATTGTGGCTGAGTTGCCCAATGCGAATAGCTCTGGAACCACCAAGTTCAAGACACCGGATTCCGTTAATCTTGAGTTCCAAACGGGCTTGCGCCCAGGAACATTGTTATTTGGTAATGTACGCTGGGTGAACTGGAGTGACTTTTCTTTTCAGCCTTATCGTTTTGGCGAAATTTCCAAGATTGTGGGCAGTTTGTCTACGCCAAGCCGACCAGATGGTTTTAATTTAGTTCGTTATTATGATGATCAATGGTCAGCAAATCTTGGGTTAGGTCAAAAACTTTCTCAGAAATGGTTTGGCTCGATGTCGGTTGGGTGGGATTCAGGGGCTGGGGAGAAAGTGTCAAGTGGTGGGCCTGTGAAAGGCTACTATAATGTTGGTCTTGGCGCACAATATAGTCCCACAGCTCAAACTTTTATTTCAGGCGGCGTGAAATATTTCTGGCTGGGTGATGCAAAAGCTCAACTGGGTGCACAGGCTGGCAGTGATTATTACGTGGCTGAGTTTAGTCAGAATCACTCCATCGGATATGGGCTTAAACTGGGCTATAAATTTTAAAGCTTAAACATAGAGATGTTTTAATCGTCGTTTGGTTTTGAACCGATTGATTCATCTCTTTCATTTGATCTCGTATGGTTTTAACTTGAACGAGATCAAATGGTTTGTTTTTTTTGGCAATCAATTTATTTATGTCATTAATCTGCAATATATTTTTAAGAAAATAGGAGATTGAAAAATCCGTTTCCAATTGCTTTATAGTAAAGTAATTTATATATAAAAAAGAGTAATCAATGACCTCACTGCATGCACTCAAAAATGCTCAAGAACATAGTTTAGAAACATATCTAAATCGAGAGTTGTCGCTATTAGAGTTTCATAAACGTGTGCTTGCACAGGCAAAAGATGTTGAACATCCGCTACTGGAACGACTTAATTTTTTAATTATTTTTTCTCGCAATTTAGACGAGTTTTTTGAAATCCGCGTTGCCAGTCTGCTACAACAAATCAATATGTCGACTCAGGTCACAGGGCCAGATGGAATGCCGCTTACAGAGGTGTTGCAGCAAATTTCTAAAGTGGTTCATGAGGCGGTAGAAGAACAATATAAGATCCTGAATTATACCATTTTGCCTCAGCTACAAGGTCATGGCGTACATTACATACAACATACCGATATTCTGGAAAAGCATAAGGCTTGGATCAAAGATTATTTCTACAGTGAAGTACAGCCTGTAGTCACACCGATCAGTCTGGACCCGGCTCATCCATTTCCACGCTTAGCCAATAAAAGTCTGAACTTTATTGTTACCTTGGAAGGTAAGGATGCATTTGGTCGTGAAATTGATTTAGCGATTGTACCCGCACCGAGATCTTTACCTCGACTGGTAAAATTACCTCATCATGTCTCGGGCAGTGCAGAACACTATATTTTACTGTCGGCGATTATTCAGGAACATATCTCTGACTTGTTTCCCGGCATGAAGGCAACAGGTTGTTATCAATTCCGTGTCACCCGAAATGCGGATTTGACCGTATCTGAGGATGTCGAAGATCTTGCGGTTGCATTAAAAGGTGAGCTGTCTGCAAGACGTTTTGGGCGCGCTGTCCGACTTGAAGTCAATAAAAACTGTCCAGATCATATTGCTGATTATTTACTGGAGCAATTTGAACTCGAAAAAGAACATTTATATTTTGTTGATGGCCCTGTCAATCTGGCGCGTTTTATCTCAAATTTCGATTTACCGGAATTGCGCTTTAAGCCTTATCTACAAAAAATTCCTAAAGCACTTTATAGCAAGAAGCCAATCTTTGATGTGCTCAAGGCAGGCGATGTACTGTTACACCATCCATTTGACAGTTTTGCTCCTGTGATCAAGCTTTTGCGGGATGCCGCTTATGATCCGAATGTGCTTGCGATTAAGCAAACGCTTTACCGAAGTGGAGCGGATTCCGAGATTGTGAAAATCCTTGCGGAAGCTGCAAGAAATGGTAAAGAAGTCACCGCTGTCATTGAGCTGAGAGCGCGATTTGACGAAGAATCAAATATTGAAGTGGCGAATGTATTGCAAGAGGCGGGTGCGGTTGTTGTCTATGGCATCGTTGGTTATAAAACACATGCAAAAATGATTCTGGTGGTGCGTCGCGAGCAAGACAAGATTAAACGTTATGTGCATTTGGGTACGGGAAATTATCACGCAACCAATGCCAAAATTTATACAGATTATGGGCTGCTTACGGGTGACGATGACATTTGCGAAGATGTCCATAAAGTCTTTCAGGAATTGACGGGCATGGGGAAAATGGCCAAGTTAAAGAAACTTTTCCATGCACCTTTTACCTTACATGCACAACTGATTGATCTGATTCAGCAAGAAATCGAAAACAGTAAAGCGGGTAAGAAAGCGCATATCATGATTAAGGTCAATGCCTTGACCGAAGCACAATTGATTCATGCACTTTATAAAGCATCACAGGCGGGAGTGCAGGTTGATCTGATCATTCGTTCCATCTGCTGTCTAAGACCGCAAGTGAAAGGACTTTCGGAGAATATCCGTGTTCGATCGATCGTGGGGCGCTATTTAGAACATACCCGTGTTTACTATTTCTATAATGATGGTGATGCTAAGCTGTATTGCGCAAGTGCGGACTGGATGGGACGTAATCTGTTTTCCCGCATCGAAACCTGCTTCCCGATTGAAGACAAGAAACTCAAGAAATTGATTATCGAAGATGGCTTGAATAATTATCTCAAAGACAATCGTCGTGCCTGGGAGCTTCAAGCGGACGGGATCTGGACGCAATGTCAGCCTAACCCAAATCAGGCTGTGCATATCGCTCAGCGTTACCTGATGGATAGAGAATTTTAATCAAATTCTATTGGTCATTGAATTGTCATAACATCAGATTATTCTAATTCTATAAGAACAAGAAACAGTTGGTTAGAGCATAAAAATAATAATTTTGATGTTTTCTGACACAACATTCTGATGGCTTCTGAACCCACTTCGGTGGGTTTTTATTTCATAAGGGGTAAAATGTAAAGTATGGTTGAGCAAGACAATACAACAAGCTTAAATAGAAGACGAAATACGCGTCAAAGTTATCAACTCTTTGTCGCGTATAAAAAGTTTCTGCAAGAAAAGAAGCGTCAGAATGATGAAAATAGTCGCTTAATTTTTATTGTCAATTATCTGGAAAAAATCAATTTTGAATTATATGGCATGGATGGCAAAGAACAGCTGATTGCTGAACTGGAAAAATATTATAACGAAAATGAAATTCTGATTTAAACGTATAAATTGCAGAGCTAATGATCTGTATTTTTTGGCTAGAACATCATTCTAGCTCAAGTTGATAATCATCTTTAGTGACCTTAATTTTTATCTTTTTATACCTTCTTTTATTTGGATTTAATGCTGAATCTGTCACTTCTGTGGCAAAGTTCGAGTTGCCCATAAGATGATAATAGGCTTTATAACCGATTAAAATTTTTTGTGGTCTGGCGCCATGCTTATGGCTATAAGAATCAATAAGTTGGGTCAATTTTTCGAAGGTTGATATCTCGTTCATAGTTAAATTATCGCTGTGGTCTTTATCAATTATTTATTTAAATTAATCGAACTTTGTTAAGAATTTAAGACAGCGAATAGAATCTGAATCAGGTAGTTTGCAAAAGTCTCTATGTGAATACGTCATAAATTTTTCATATTTCAACACTATTGTTTCTGGCGAATATTTTGAATAGTGATAGGACGATGAAAAAGAGTTTTTGGGGTGGATTAATTTTAGCTGCATGTTCGACGCAGACTTTTGCTTTAAATATTTTAATTGTCAATGATGATGGCTTAACCAGTAATGTCAAAGCGCTTTATGATGAGTTAAAAGCCAATGGTCATAGTGTCGCTGTATCTGTACCATGTTCACCACAAAGCGGACGTGGTGGTGCGATTGTGATGTACAGCGCTAGCGTAATTTCTGCGGATAATGATAAGCAGATTGCGGCTGAAAATGGTTGCCATAATGGGGCGGCAGCGATTGGTGCACCAGCAGCAGGTGCTTTTACCAAAGCAGGTTATACCAATGGGGACTGGAGTTATGTACATGGCACACCTGTCATGGCAACTGCTTATGGTCTGGATGTGGTTGCGAATAAGCGCTGGGGCAAAGCACCTGATCTTGTCTTGTCAGGGCCAAATGAAGGACAGAATGTTGGGCGGGTTGTAGTTCATTCGGGCACGATTGGTAATGTACAGTTTTCGGCAGCGCGAGGAATTCCTTCCATTGCCCTAAGTGCAGATCCAAATACGGTTGATGATAAGACTTTAAATAATGCCAATTCCGTGATTGTGGCAAAACAGACAGTCGTATTATTGAAAGAGTTGCAAAATAAAGCAGGTCAGGGTGCTTTGTTACCTAAAGGCATTACCTTGAATGTCAACTTTCCAAAGAACTTAAGCACCAGCACGCCGTTCGCGTTCTCGAAAATTGGTAGCTATGACTTGTATAACTTTAATTTTAAAGTCAGCAAAGATGATAAAGGTGGCAATCAATACGGTTTAGGTTTTGGCATTAATTCCAATGCACCAACAGCAGCACAAGCAACAGATGAAAGTGCTGTTGTACAAAGCAAAATTGCAGTGACTGCAATGCAAGTGGCCTACGACCATCGTCCTGCAGCGCAAGAATGGCTAAAGATCCGTCTTAAAAACCTGTTCAATTAAGGGGAAGGCCAATGCAACGTTGTTTATGGATATTACTTCTTGGCTTAGCCTTGAGCGCTTGTCATGATGACAACAATGATCGACAAGAACAGCCTGCCGAGAAGTCAGAGCCAGTTCCTGCTTTAGCAGTGGGTACTTATTCGGTTAGTATCGAAACCGATCAGGAATTGCCTACAGTGGGTAAATACTATTCAGGTACGGATGGCACCAAGCTGGTAGTTTTGAATGATGAGCAAGATCGCGCTCAGATTGTGATGCATTATGATGTAGCAACTAAAACATGGCACAGCAATCAAAGCGATAAAAATCTCAAGCTTGAATTTGCCCATTATGAAAAAATTGCTGA
This sequence comes from Acinetobacter sp. BIGb0102, assembly GCF_003815055.1. Classification (NCBI taxonomy): domain Bacteria; kingdom Pseudomonadati; phylum Pseudomonadota; class Gammaproteobacteria; order Moraxellales; family Moraxellaceae; genus Acinetobacter; species Acinetobacter sp. BIGb0102. The sequence goes on along the minus strand of NZ_RKQE01000010.1, from coordinate 584,367 downwards.
TCAAAAGCTAAGTTTGAATGAGCTGGTGGGAAGCTATACTTTATCTTTGGCTGACGGCAGTTCGATTCCTGTTGAGGTGAAAGCTCAAGGGCAAATGATTTCACTTGATCAAAACTGTAGCTTCACAGCAAAAATCAGTGAGAGTTCATTGGCAAATACTGCAAGTTTTCAATTCACTGAAAATAAATGTGCAGCCTTAAAAAATAATGAAAAAGGTTATGTCGTAGTCGATCAGGATCTGGAGCCTGCTGCTTTTAGATTGTTATCGGATACGGTTGATTCCAAAGATCTTTGGGCATTTCCATCTTAAAATAAAAGCATCCCGATAATATCTTGTTATCGGGATGCTTCTCATCTTCTATCTCCCTCATGTCGATACATCCTTTGTTTTGATTCAGAATCATATTCTGCTTCTAAAGTGCTGACTTTTTGAGCTTGAGACCAATGTCTGATTTAGTTCGAGGCATTTTTCTTTTTAAATTCTGTCTCCTAGCAGGTACTGCTTCGAATTAAGTTAAAACACGTTATATATGACAAGAAAAAACCAATAAAATTACACATAACATAATTTAATTATGTATTGCATAAATTTAATCTTTCTTGTAGCATGAATTTATGGTTGAGGGCCTATGCAAAGAAAGTTCCTACTTTATGGTTGCATTGGCTTACTTATGGAAGGAAAGGTTTCAACACGGATGCTTTTAACATACTTATAAAAACACCTGTGACCTTTTCTAAAAGTAATGCATATAAGTGCTGATTTGTTGAGTGAGCTGAGATGAGCCAAAACAAAATACTGTACTTTGCATTAACAACGGATGAATTTATCTAAATAAGGGAAACTAGATGGACATTTTAGATAACCCATTAGAACTATGTGGTTTTGCTTTTATTGAATTTGTTTCGACGGAAAATGGATTAGACCAAATCTTTGAAACAATTGGCTTTACCAAGGTGGCGAAGCATAAATCTAAAAAAGTTTATTTATGGCGTCAGGGTAATATCAATATCATTTTGAATTACCAGCCAGAATCTTATGCTTCATTCTTCTTTAAAGAACATGGCCCGTCCGCATGTGCAATGGGCTTTAGAACCCGTGATGCAGCGAAGGCATTTAAAAATGCAATCGAACTGGGCGCAGAGCCGATGTACTCGCAAGCTGGCCCAATGGAATTGAATATTCCTGCGATTAAAGGAATTGGTGGTATGCCAATTTTCCTCGTAGATCGTGATATTTATGAAAATGACTTTGTTTTCTTTGATGATGTCGAGCGTAATCCAAAAGGTGCGGGTTTAAACGAAATCGACCATTTAACCCACAACGTTTATAAAGGACGTATGGAATATTGGGCGAACTTCTATGAAAAAATCTTTAATTTCCAGGAAATCCGTTACTTCGACATTAAGGGTGAATATACAGGTTTGACTTCGAAAGCGTTGACTGCACCCGATGGCATGATTCGTATTCCATTAAATGAAGACTCAGACAAGGGTAATGGTCAAATTGCCGAGTTTTTGGCGGACTTTAATGGTGAAGGCATTCAGCATATTGCCTTTATTACCGATGATCTGCTTTCAACATGGGATAAGTTAAAAGGTATGGGTATGCAGTTTATGACCGCGCCACCTGAAACTTATTATGAAATGTTGAAAGACCGTTTACCGGATCATGGCGAGCCAACTGAAGAACTGCAAAAACGCGGTATCTTACTGGATGGAAATACCAAAGATGGTCAGAAAAAACTGTTATTACAGATTTTCTCTCAAAACATGCTTGGGCCAGTTTTCTTTGAATTTATTCAACGCAAAGATGATGATGGTTTTGGTGAAGGCAACTTTAAGGCATTATTCGAATCAATCGAACGTGACCAGATTCGCCGTGGTGTGTTAGAAGCAAAATAAGCTAAAACTGAAAGAAATGAAAAAGCCAAGAAGTTTATTTCTTGGCTTTTTTATGAATGAATAAAAATTAACGAGTTTGAATATACTGATTGATCGCAGCCACTTCACGTTTAAATAGTTCCAGTTTTTCACTGCCTTCCTGTACCGAGAAGAACATTTCACTGTCCAGTGCAACAATACAAAACTCCATCGAGTGATGGGCATTAAAAATTGGTAAACCCACCGCATTGATTCCGACCAGCAGGTCGCCTTGTGCAATCGCCATGCCGTGTTGTAGCGTAGTTTGTTTAAGCGCAAGGAACTCATCCCAATTACTCGGTTTGATCGGGTAGTGGTTTTGTGTCGCTTTTTCCCATTCAGCCAGCATAAGCGGCTTAATGATGGCCTCAGGCATATATGAAGCAAATACGCGCCCCGCAGCGGAGTTGATTAACGGCATAACCGATCCCACTTTGGTGACAATCGAAATCGGGTGATTTGACTCAATTGATTGCACCACTAATGGGCCTCTAGGCGACCATTTACTAATCTGGATACCGCAACCGATCTTGTTTTGTAATTCGTAAATAAGATGCTGTACCAGTTGTAATACATCGGTATGCTGAATGCAGTTCAAACCCAGACGCCATGCCTGATCACCTAAGGCATATTGGCCATCTTCAAGCTGTTTTGCATAGTTCATGCGGATCAGGCTGACCAGATAGCGGTGAACTTTGGCAGGATGCATATCCAGTCGGCTAGATAATTCTTTTAATATAATCGGTTTATTGTGTTCCAAAAGGGCATTGAGTACGGCTAGACCGACCTCAAGTGATTGAACCCCACCAGATAACTTTTCTTCAATCATTCAATAACCCTTAATCTGCATACATTTAGCTGTGTGCGTTTACTGTCAATATTTAGTGTTACATGCAGCACATAATGCCTGAGCATGACCTAAAATAGAAATCATCTTTTTAAATGATTTAAATAGGTGAATTGTATAAGCATACAATTGTTTTTAATCACCTTACACTATATTCGTATCATAAGCATAAGCCATAAAAAGCGTATACATGCGTTATATTCAGGCAATAAAAATCGGCATTGAAGCGATAGAACCCCAATGCCGAGCGTTTGAGCCTGAATTATGCTCCTAGCTCATCTTCATGCAAGAAGTGAGTATGGTGTGGAGCACGTTTGGTACGGCTCCATTCATCCAGCATTTCCATTTTCATTTCTTCTGTAATGCGTGAGATTTTGGCATTTGCGTGAACATCGTTATAGGTCAGTTCCAGACGATGACCATTTGGATCGAAGAAGTAAATTGAATGGAAAATACCATGATTGGTAACGCCTAATACTTTGACATGATTGGCTTCAAGATGTGCTTTTGCTGCTAATAATGCATTTTGATCTTCAACTTCAAAGGCAATATGTTGAACCCACTGTGGGGTATTCTCATCACGTCCCATTTCTGGTTGAGTCGGTAATTCAAAAAATGCCAGTACATTGCCTTGTCCAGCATCGAGAAATAGATGCATATAAGGATCAAAGGCTTTGGTAGAAGGGACATGGTCTTCAGCAAATGCCAGAATGAAATCCATATTGAGCATTTTTTTATACCATTCCACAGTCTCTTTAGCATCTTTACAGCGATAGGCCACGTGGTGAATTTTTTTAATTGCAAAGCTCATGATAAAACTCCTTTTATCCCTATTCCCAATCTGGTTGTTGTTCTGGTGCAGCATGTAAAAATGCTGGAAGGGTTAAACAATATTGATAAATCGATTCAATTTTTGGGAAAGCGCTTAAATCTATTTTGAAGCGCTTCGCGTTATAAACCTGTGGAATCAGGCAACAGTCGGCAATCGTGGCTTGTGTACCAAAACAGAATTGCCCGTTGGAATGCTGTAACTGTTTTTCTAGACTTTTAAAACCTTCAATAATCCAGTGCTGATACCATTGATTTTTTTGATCATCGCTGACTGCAAGATCATTCTTGAGATATTTCAGCACTCTCAGATTATCCAATGGGTGAATATCACAGGCGATGACCTGAGCAAAGGCACGTACTTTGGCGCGTTCAATGCTATCTTTCGGTAACAATGGACTTGCTGGATATTGTTCTTCCAGATATTCCAGAATACTGAGTGACTGTGAAAGCGCCTGATCCTGATCAATCAGTGTAGGAACAAGCTGGCTTGGATTCAGCGCAACATATTGTTCCTGTTGCTGTTCATTTTTGACCAAATGAACAGGCTGGGTTTCATAGGCAATCTCTTTCAGGTTCAGCGCAATACGGACACGGTATGCGGCCGAGCTACGAAAATAACTATACAGTTTCATAGCGCTCGTCCTTTTGTTCGTTAAAACTAAAGTGACGTGCTGGTAAAATGGTGTTGGCAACTTCGCCAAAGCCCACGCGAATACCATCTTTTTCACAATAACCTTTCATGACAACACGGTCGCCGTCTTCAAGGAAGCCGCGTGTTTCGCCGTTTGAAAGGTGAAGTGGCTTGGTGGTATTCCATGTCAGCTCAAGCAAACTGCCGTAAGAGTTTTCAGTTGGCCCAGAAATCGTACCAGAACCCATGAGATCTCCAACCTGAACATTACAGCCTGCAATGGTATGGTGGGTGAGTTGTTGCGCCATCGACCAGTACATATATTTAAAGTTGGTCTGGCAAATCACTTCTGCTTGTTGTGCTTGAGGTGTTTGCACTTCAACACTCAGATGAATGTCATAGCTGTTTGCAACATTTTCCTGTAAATAGCCGAGTGGTTGTGGCTGTTGTTCTGGGCCTTTGAGTTTAAATGGCTCCAAAGCTTCCATGGTAACGATCCATGGAGAAATTGCGCTGGCAAAAGTTTTGGCATTGAACGGGCCGAGCGGAACATATTCCCATTGCTGGATATCACGCGCAGACCAGTCATTTAGCAACACCATCCCAAAGATATGATCCCATGCATTTTCAATCGCAATCGGCTCACCGAGTTCAGTGGCTTTACCTACAATAAAAGCAGTTTCCAGTTCAAAGTCGAGTTTACGCGTTGCTGAAAAAACAGGACGTTCTTCATTTGGTAATTTGATCTGACCAGAAGGACGGACAATATCTTTGCCACTGACAATCACAGAGCTGGCACGGCCGTTATAGCCCACTGGTAGTTCACTCCAGTTTGGCAATAAGGCATTTTTCGGGTCTCTGAACATGGTACCAACATTGGTCGCATGTTCTTTAGATGAGTAGAAATCGGTATAGCCCGGTACATGTATTGGTAAATGTAGCGTAACGGCATCTTGTTTCAATAATGCTTTCTGGCGTAAGTCTGCGTTATCGCGTAATGCAGGGTTCTCAGCAGACAGTAAGCTTTGTAAGGTTTTACGAACGGCTTGCCAGTTTTGCTTACCTGTTTCAATAAATTTATTTAACGTTGTTTGATTAAAACAGTTTGGGACGTTGCTGTGTAACACGCCATGCGCTTCTAATGCTGCAAGATCGAGTACCCAGTCGCCAATCGCAACACCTACACGTTTATTACCTTGTGCTGTTTCGCTAAAGATTCCGTAAGGCAAATTATGAATTGTGAAATCTGATTGTGGATCAATCTCAAGAAAAGAGTTTAATTGTTGCACCATGTTGTACCTTCCTTGTCTCTCATTCTGTGAAAAACGTTTAAATTTTTATCTTGCTATGTTCAAGCTTTTGAAAAAACGATACATATTTTTCGTCTTATCCATTGAGTTGTCTTGGCTCAAGCAAGAAATATCGACTTTATGATTTCTATCATACTGAAAATAATTAATTACGCAATACATAATTTAATTACATTATTCATAATATTTGTTATTTATTGAATTTTCTGTTTATATGCGCGGTTATCTGAAAAGTAAATCAAATATTTTTTGATTAGAGGTAGGCATTGGTGATTAATTTATGATATACGTAATTTTAGACAAAAAAATTACGCTACAAGGACGAGAATAATCATATGTCAAAACAGGAGCAAGGAAACCTGAAACATGGTTTAAGCAATCGGCACATCCAGCTTATCGCGCTAGGTGGTGCAATTGGTACAGGTCTGTTTCTCGGGATTTCCCAATCAATCAAGTTGGCAGGCCCCTCGGTCATATTGGGTTACGCGATTGCAGGACTGATTGCATTTTTAATGATGCGTCAGTTAGGTGAAATGGTCGTACAAGAGCCAGTGAGTGGTTCATTCAGTCATTTTGCCTATAAATACTGGGGCTCATTTGCAGGCTTTATGTCGGGCTGGAACTATTGGGTACTCAATGTTCTGGTGTGTATGGCAGAGTTGAGTGCAATTGGTCTCTATATTCAGTATTGGTGGCCTGAAATACCGACATGGGTTTCAGCACTGGCTTTCTTTATTTTAATTAACGGTATCAACCTGTTACATGTAAAGTTTTTTGGCGAAATGGAGTTCTGGTTTTCCATCGTCAAGATTCTGGCTATTCTAGCCATGATTGCCTTTGGTTCTTATTTACTTGCAACCGGTACAGCAGGGCCACAGGCGAGTATCAGTAACCTTTGGGCATTGGGTGGATTTTTCCCATTTGGTGTTGAAGGTTTAGTCATGGCAATGGCGGTGATCATCTTTGCATTTGGTGGCATCGAGTTATTTGGTATTACCGCAGCCGAAGCACGTGAGCCAGATAAAACTCTACCAAAAGCAGTGAACCAGATTATTTACCGTATTCTGATTTTCTATATTGCGACACTTTTCATTCTGTTTGCATTATTCCCTTGGAATCAAATGGCAGCAGGTGGTAGTCCGTTCGTGATGGTATTTGCCTCACTGGACAGTCAAGGTGTAGCGACTTTACTTAACTTTGTGATTTTGACCGCGGCAGTATCGGTATATAACGGTACAAGTTATTGCAGTAGCCGTATGTTGTTAGGTTTGGCTCAACAAGGCAATGCACCGAAATTCCTCAAGCATATCAATAAGCGTGGTATTCCAACCAATGCGGTATATCTTTCAGCTTTCGTGACGGTTTTGTGTGTGTTGTTGAATTATGCATTCCCTGAAAAAGCATTTGGCTTATTGATGATGCTGGTGGTTGCTGCGATTGTTATTAACTGGGTGGTGATTTCATGGACACATCTCAAGTTCCGTAAAGCCATGCAAGCAGAAGGTGTAACAACCAAATTCCCAAGTATTGCTTATCCATTTAGTAATTATCTTTGCATGATCTTTATGCTGGGAATCTTGGTGGTGATGTCATTAACACCTGATATGCGTATTGCCGTGATGATGATTCCTGCGTGGATTCTATGTTTGATGCTGGCTTATTTTCTTAAACAGCGAAAGTTAAGAAATGCGCAACATAGTGTGGCATTGAATACAGATGCATAAGTTTTGAATAAATGATGTGAATAGAAGGGCTGAGTTATTCAGCCCTTTTTTATTTTAGAACTAGGAGGGTAATTAGGGATTAGTAATTATCTAGAGATATTTGATGTGAGCCATATTATTACTGTAATAATAAGTTCTCGTTATGGGAGTAGACTACTGTTTAATAGTCACTTTAATCGTTTATTTTTTATAAAAATATGGAAAGGAACTGAATTATGACCCAATCTTTAGATTTATCTCCTATTTTTGGTGTAGGAGTGATGATATTAGATGAAGCTGAGCAGGTTTTGTTAGGCTTGCGTATAAAATCAGATGAAGATCCTTCATGGTGCTTTCCTGGTGGGAAAATTGAGGCAGGGGAAACTTTTGAGCAAGCAGCCTTTAGAGAGGTTTTTGAAGAAACAGGATTGAAGCTAGAAATAGATAATATTCAACCATTTGCTGTATTTATTAACCAATCTTTGGCACATGTAAATAATACCATAGGGTTATCTTTTAAATTACAAAATAAACAGATGAAAGAAAAAATCGTTGTAACAGAACCTGATATTTTTGAAAAATGGGATTGGTTTCGTTTGTCAGATTTACCTACAAATTTATTTCCTGCATCTAAAGTAATGTTAAATATTTGGAAACAAGAAAAGCTTGATGATTCATGGGCTGCATATTCAATAACATCGGGAGAATAAATTTTGCTCCCTATATTTTTTGATATAACTTATTTGTTTTGAAATCTTTTAATAAGAATATTTTCAATCTTAGACACCCTGATAAGGGTGTTTTTATTGGTAATGAATGACTCTCGTTTCGTTTAAAGAATACTATAGCTGCGATATCCAATTTTATTTTAATTGAATACGTTGTTTGCGATAATTTAAAGGTATGATGTTAGAACTCTCAGACTATAGAAATACTAAGAATTTCTATTTTTGCTGAGTGGCGAAAGTTCTAGTGCAATATCTAAGTCACTATTCTGAGTTCTAGCTGAAAAAACGAATCAATGCCATCACTTACGATAAATACCAGACTCGCAGGTTTCTACTTCTTTTACTATGCCATCGTTGGTACATTCATGCCGTATTGGAACCTGTATCTGCAAGATCAGGGTTTCAACTATCAAGAGATTGGCATTCTTTCTTCAATTGCCATTATTACCCGTTTCTTTGCGCCACTCATCTGGGGCTGGATCGCCGATAAGTCTGGCAAACGCATGCTGCTGGTACGCATTGCCACATGGATGGAAGCCTGTATCTGGTTTGCAATATTTGTGATTCCAAACAGCTTTCAATCGGTTGCTTTGCTGATGCTGATTTTTAGCTTCTTCCAGAATGCCATTCTGGCTCAATTTGAAGGGGTGACATTATTTTGGCTGGGTGAAAAACGGGCTGAACTGTATGGCAAAGTGCGTAAGTGGGGTTCGGTCGGTTTTATTGTCGGAGTGTTTGTGATTGGCGCATTATTGGAGATTATCCCCATTGCGATGTTGCCAGTTTTACTTTTGGCGATTTCATTTCTCGCTTTTCTATGGTCATTTAGCATTAAAGAGCCTGAGCATGCACCAAGCTCACAAAAAAAATTACAACCGCTATGGCCTGTTCTGAAAAAACCTACGGTTGCTGCATTCTTTAGCATTGAATTTATTTTATTGTTTTCACTGGCGCCATTTTATAGCTTCTATAGTAATTTCCTCAAAGAGATCGGTTTTAGCACCACGCAAATTGGCAGTTTGTGGGCGATGGGTGTTATCGCCGAGATTGTGATGTTTGCGGTCGCCCAAAAAGTATTTTTCACTCGTTTTTCTTGGCGGACACTGGTGGTGATTTGCCTACTGCTGACCAGTCTTCGCTGGTGGCTGGTGGGAATATTAGAGACAAATTATATCGGACAGTTGCTGACCCAATGTCTGCATGCATTTAGTTTTGGGTTGTTCCATCTTATTGCCATGAAAGTGATTTTTCAGAACTTCTCGGCAGAGCAACAGGGACGTGGACAGGCGCTGTATAGCACCATGTGGGGCTTAGGCGTTGCTTCTGGAAGTTTGTTGGCTGGGCATTACTGGCAGATGTTTTCAGGTATGACCATCTTTTTCTGTGCAAGTGTAGTGGTGTTGCTGGGACTATTACTGGTGTTTTGGCTGCCGAATCACATTGAAACAGCAGCCAAAAGCTAAATTAGAGTTGAATGTTTTGATATTGAGGCATCCACGGTTGCGCCTGTTCGAGCTGGGCTGCCAGTTGAAGTAAGCGATCTTCACGTCCAAACGGCGCGATAAACTGACTGCCAAGCGGCAGGCCTTGTTTACTCCAGTACAGCGGCACCGACATGGCAGGTAAGCCAGTGACATTGGCCAACTGGGTAAAAGGAACCCATCTCAAGTTATCTTGTACCATTTTTTCGACCAGTTTACCTTGTGCGAGATAATGCGCTTTGCCAAGTTTTAACAAGCCTTTTAAGATGGGTTTCTGCCACGTTGGCGTGGCAACTTCACCATTCTTGGGTGCAACTGATGCTGTGCTTGGAGTGAGATACAGGTCATATTGTTTAAAGAAGATGTTCATCTGGGTGCTATACACGCCCCAATTATCTAGAGTGTGAATATATTCTGTTGCCGTAGTTTTTGCTCCAAAAGCCGCTAATGCAATGGAATCCAGTTCAAAGTCCTGATCGGTTGCCCCATATTGTTGTTTGATTTGTGCCTGCATATAAGAGAACTGGCTAAACCATGTGGTTACGAAATCTTTTGCCAATGCCAAACCATCAATTTTTGGGTGATCTTCCACCACAATATGACCCAATGATTCCAGCAGTTTTGCAGTGTGTTGCACTGCTTGAATCGCATCTTTAGACACTTTGGTGCCAATCGGGGATTGGGTATTAAACGCGACTCTGAGCTTTTTAGGTGCTTGTTGAATAATGTCACTGTATTTTTGTGCTGGTGCTTCAATTCTAAATAGTGAAGTTTGTTCTGGGCCTTGCTCAGCATCAAGCATGGCTGCACTATCACGCACAGTTTTGCTTAAAACATGCTGCATTGCTGCGCCGTGCATGGCTTCACTAAATTGTGGCCCCCACGGCGTGCGTCCGCGACTAGGCTTTAAGCCAAATAAACCACAATAAGAAGCGGGGATACGGATGGAACCGCCGCCATCGCCTGCACCGGCAATCGGGACAAGGCCTGCAGCTACCGCAGATGCTGAACCGCCTGAAGAACCACCACTATTATGTTTTAAATTCCACGGGTTATGGCATGAACCCCATGCCTCAGGTTCGGTAATACCTTTAATGCCAAACTCTGGCGTGTTGGTACGGCCAAAAGTGACAATACCGGTATTTTCCCAGCGATTGACAATTTCAGCATTAAAATCAGGGATGTAATTGCGATTTTTAAGTGCATGGCTACCATAGGAGGTGGGGATGCCTTGGTATTCCTGAAACAGATCCTTTACCAAGAAGGGAACACCTGCAAATGCCCCAGAACGTTGTTGGCTTGCGCGCTGTTTTGCCTGTTCATACATGGGAATAATGATCGCATTGAGCTTGGGATTGACCTGTTGAGTACGTTGTAATGCAATTTCTAGTAATTCAGAAGGATGGATTTGTTTTGTGTTAACTAAGTGAGCTAATCCAAGACCATCGTATTGCACATATTCTGAAAATTTCATGGCTTTTATCCCTAAAGCTAAATTGTTATAAAGTAAAAATAAATCTAAGTTGCGAAATAGAATACCCGAAAAAAATAACAGAACAATCAATTAAATTACCTGCTAAAAATATTGTGTTTATATGGTTATGAATGCGTGTTTTTATCAAAAAATATGCTAATTTAAGCGCATGCACCGTTTTAGATGACGACTTAATTAAATCTATGAAAAATATTTATATTATTGGATTATTATGGGCTTGCTCAACATGGACTATGGCAGAGACGGTCGTAAATAACAAGGCAGCGCCAACGCCTCAGCAAGTGGCTAAAGCGAATGCGATTCGTGTAACAACACGCCCTGAAATTATGGGGTTATGGGGAATGGAAATTCCAAATAATAAAAAATGTGTTGAGTACTATAATTTTCGTGGTTCCAGCGATGTGGTGATTAAAAGCGGACAGGAATGGTCTTACGGTTTATATGATTACCAACCTTCTGAAGATCATAAAGAGCGTTTACCTGCGCTGATCTTACAGATTAAGTATGACAATAATGAAAAAGACTGTTCTGGCCAAGCTCAGGATCAAACAGGCGAGGTTTCTCAGTATTTTGTGAAATGGTCAAACGATCACACCATTGATTTCTGTGCCAGTGAGAAGGGCGATAAATGTTTTGCTACCTTGCGTCGTGTTTTACCTTAATGAATCGGTAGATATAAAAAAAGCCTCTTATTGAAGAGGCTTTTTTATTTAGGCTTTTTCAGCTTGCGGTTCAAGCTGTTTAAGCAAATGCTTTTCTAGGTAATGAATATCCATTGCCTGTTCACAGAAGTTCTTATCTTGCAGGATAAGATCTTTATGCAATGGAATATTGGTTTTAATCCCAGTCAAAATCATTTCATCTAAGGCTTGGCGCATACGAGCCAGAGATGTTTCACGATCTTTACCATGAGCAATCAATTTTGCAATCATTGAATCATAGTAAGGCGGAATGCTATAACCTTGATAAATATGTGAGTCTAGACGAATACCCGCACCGCCTGGTGCATAGAAACTTTCAATCTTGCCTGGTGAAGGCAGGAATGTAGTTGGGTCTTCGGCATTGATACGACATTCAATCGCATGACCTTTAACTTCGATTTGCTCCTGTTCAAGCTCTAGGCCTAAACCAGCGGCAATACGAAGCTGCTGTTCAATAATGTCGACGCCTGTCACCATTTCAGTCACAGGATGTTCAACCTGAACACGTGTATTCATTTCAATAAAGAAGAATTCACCATCTTCAAACAAGAACTCAAATGTTCCCGCGCCACGATATTGCATCAATTTACATGCATTGACACATGCTTCCAGAATATCAGCACGCGCTTGTTCTGGTAAGTTTGGTGCAGGTGCTTCTTCTAACACTTTTTGATGGCGACGTTGTAAAGAACAGTCACGATCATATAAGTGAATCGCATGGCCGTTACCATCACCAAGAACCTGAACTTCGACATGGCGAGGTTTCTGTAAGAAACGTTCCATATAGACGGTATCATCACCGAACCACATTTCAGCATCACGCTGTGCCGCCTGAACAGATTCAAGTAGGGTGTCGACACGTTCTACAATACGCATACCACGACCACCACCACCTGCGGCAGCTTTTACGATCAACGGGAAACCAATTTCTTTGGCTTCAGCAAGTGCATTGTGAATCGTAACTGCATGGTCACAACCTGGTACAGTTGGAACACCTGACTTTTTCATGGCAATAATGGCAGAAACCTTATTTCCCATGAGGCGGATATGTTCAGGGCGAGGGCCAATGAAAATGAAACCTGAGCTTTCTACAATTTCAGCAAATTCAGCATTTTCAGACAAGAAGCCATAACCAGGATGGATTGCATCTGCACCTGTAATTTCTGCAGCAGTAATAATCGCAGGAATATTTAAATAGCTTTCACTTGTGGTACCTGGCCCAATACATACAGCTTCATCAACGAAGCGTAAATGCATCAAGTCTTTGTCAGCATCTGAGTAGATACCAACTGTTTTAATGCCAAGAGTTTTACAAGCCCGAGTAATTCGTAAAGCGATTTCACCACGGTTTGCAATTAATACTTTTTGCAACATCGGAATCCCCAAACAAATTAAGCACGGTAGCGGAAAAGTGGTTGACCGAATTGGATCACTTCACCATTTTTCACTAAGATTTCTTCAATAACACCGCTCTTTGTTGCTTCGATCGGGTTCATGATTTTCATCGCTTCGATGATACCAAGTGTTTCACCCGCAGAAACTGTTTGACCTACATTTACAAATGGTGCTTCACCCGGGCTTTGTGCTGCATAGAACACACCAACCATTGGAGAAGTTTCAACTGCACCACGTGGTGTTTTAGCTGCTGGAGCCGCTGGAGCAGAGGCTGCTGGCGCTGCCGCAACAGGTGCTGCTGCATAAACAGGAGTAGGACGAGTTAATGAGATGGACTGGTCACCTTCCTTAACTTCAATCGCTTGTAAGTCAGATTCAATCATCAAGTCGATGAGCTTCTTGATTTTACGGATATCCATGAGTGAGCATTCCTAATGTGTTTAAAATTAGTTAGAAGATTGAATTTTTTCGATAGCGTAATCGAGTGCAAAGGAATAACCCTTCGCACCTAAGCCACAAATCACGCCAATGGCCTTATCTGATAAATATGAGTGATGACGAAATGCTTCACGGGCGTGAACATTTGACAAATGAACCTCAATAAATGGAATGGCAACGCCGAGAAGGGCATCGCGTAAAGCAACTGATGTATGAGTCAGGGCAGCAGGGTTGATAATGATAAATTTTACCCCTTCCGCTTGTGCCTGATGAATGCGATCGACAATCGCACCTTCCCAATTGCTTTGAAAAGTATCTAGTGTAAGTGATGCGTGTTTAGCCTGAGCGGTGAGTTGCTGGTTAATATCATCTAAAGTGAGATAACCATAAACTTCTGGTTCGCGCTTTCCTAGCAAGTTCAAATTCGGTCCGTGAATCACCAAAATGGTTGAGCTCATTCAGCCTGCTCCAATTCTAAAACTGCAAATATTTTTTGCAAGATGTCTGCAAAGTTTGCTTATTATGGCATAAATTTCTGCAATTTTTTTATAAATTCTTTTAATTGATGAAGAAAGTTGCATACCAAGCATGGTGCATATAATGAAAACTTTGCAAGGAATTGGCAATGTTAAAATATGACAAATTTCAGCGTATTTTCGTTTTTTTATATTTTAAACTGAATTGCCCCAATTCGTTCATGGGATTTGTGTAACTCAGCAGTCAATCTTGCCTAAGCCTGTTTGTTTTTACATGACTTGTAGCTCACTATATCGTGGAAACCTGTGTTTGAAAATCTAAATCATGGAATCTATATTTTTATTGTAAATTATTGATTTTATGTTTTTTAATCTTTGTTTTTATTCTCCTTTCAATCGGCTGTAGCAAATGATCAGGCTTAAATTCTTCTCCCTTCATCTGAGTCTTCTCATTTCGTGGGTAGATACTATATAGAGACCTATTGTGCTGCTTATGGATTGAACACTCTGCTTGTTGTTGCCATTGGCAAAAATGATGAAAACCCTGATTCTGGATGGCAGTTAATGACATAAAAATGTCCGAAAAAGATATGCATGACTTCAATATGATAACAATCACTTAAAGGATTACATCTGATTGGCGTAATCTTTTATGGGTCTTTCAATGCTGTCTTGGTACTTCAAGACAGCTTTTTTTTGTCCAAGATTTAACTTTCTTTGGCAGCTTGATAAATCGAGCCCAAGATACAGTGCTGTGCTTGCTCAAGATAGGTGGTTTTTTCTGACGCCCCATCATTCCATTTATACATTTGCTGAAATAGCCATTCAAAATCTTCTGCTTTCGGTTCAGCACTATTTTGTACGAAGTTCCGAATAATCTTCTGAATACTAAAATATTTCTCGACGTGAATCTCTGCTGAACATGGAAATTGAATCACATCAAAGTCCATCAGCATTTGCCACACCTGCGTAAAGTCTTGCAATTCTCGTAATTCCTGTTGTGCTTTCAGAATCGCACGACTCAGTGCAATGAGTGTATGGGGGTGTTGTTTAGCCCAGTCTTGTGTTACGGCAAGCACTTTATCTGCAACATTGGGAATGATCTGTTGGCTGGAGCAGACGATATGGCTCAGGCCCTGAATTTCAGCTTGTGTATTCCACGGTTCGCCTACACAAAATCCATCAATCAGGTGATTGCTGATGGCTTCAACCATATAGGGTGGAGGTAATGTTTTTAACTGAATGGATTGTGCCAATTTAGGACTGGCCAAGGCCAGCCATTCTCTTAAGCAATAATGATGAATTGAATACTGAAATACATGAGCAAGAGACAAAGGATGGTTATTCTGGATATATTCAACGACTTTATGGGCAGAAGACTCAGCCGAATCTTGCGAATCAATATTCAGTTGATAGCATAATTTTTGACTGATGCTAATAAAGGCACGATTTTCACTTAGCACTAAGGGGGTTTGCAGCGGAATACCAATCTGATCAGCGCCTATAGCTGCAGCTGGAAGCATCGCGGATAAGCAATGGGCAGCATCTAGCAGGCCAAAAGCCAAACGGTCTCGTAAACTTGCCCAAGACGCCTCTTTGATCAGTTGAACATTTAATCCATTTTCGGCAAAAAAACCACGCTGTTTGGCCCAAAGCAGTGCAACACAGTCGAGTAAAGGAATATAGCCCAGTTGTAAGTCCGTTTTTTCTAATACGATAGAATGAACCATTTACTCATCCTTTAATTGATTATTTAACAGTTGTTGGGCATCGAGTAGGCGCCGCGCCATTTCTCCAATGGTCATACGATGGCTCATTGCATTTTTTCTGAGCAGTTGAAAGGCGGTATCTTCGGTCAACCCATGTAATTGCATCAGCAACACTTTGGCTTTTTCAATATCTTTACGATCTGCCAGTTTGGTCTTGGCATCTTTGAGATCACCTTCCAGCTTTTTATGTTTCTTATATTGCTCAATGGAAATATCGAGAATGGTATGTAAGCGGCTTGGGTCAATACCATCGACGATATAAGCGGTAATGCCCGCGTCAATAGTTTGTTTAATGGTGTCCTTATCTGCATTTTTGGTGAATAGGACCGTCGGTAGATCAAAGTTGCTGACACAACTCTCGATTACATCACGATGTGGATGATCCATATCCAGCAGAATCACATCTGCTTGGAGGTGTTCGAGTTTAAATAGATTGAAGTGATCCAGCGTAAAACAAGCCACCACATCAAAGTCATGTTCAATCAAGCATGCTTTTAGGTATTCAGCCCGAGCCTGGTCGTCATCAATAAGAGCGATCTTGAGTTTCGGCATAAGTATAAAGGTCAAACGCTAAGTCAAGGCACATCTAAGGTCATGTGCGGTATAGGATAGAGATGATTGTTTTGAAGCAAATTTAATGCCAGTCAATGAGAGGTAAATCTCGAACTGCATTCATGGCCAGATGCTTCATAGAGATTAGTGTACTGCGATTGATAGAAAGAAAAATGAAAAAGATGTGACCAGCCAACACAAAATAAACATGCGCATTTTTGGTGCGGAAAAAGAGTTTTTTTGAGGCGGTTTCAATGCTGCTGTAAAACAGTTCATTTCTTATTTTTATGAATATAGCAATAAAATAGAATGCATTTTTAGGAGTATGTATTTAATTATAATTAATATAAAACAATTACTTATGATGTTTTTAAAGATGTGTTTTAAAAAGTTGGCATAGCAATTGCTAAATATCTCATGAGTCAAAGATGACTTGTAAAGTTATAAGACGGCCAACGATGTCCGATCTGATCGATTTGTTTACACAACCTGATGTGTCAACAAAGCAAATTACGTTCAGTATGGGAGATGGCTATGTCTTTAGATTTATCTGCTAAAAAAGCAACTTCAATCAAGTTATTTAACTTTTCTGCACCAGCAATGCGGGCATTCCACATGAGCTGGCTGGCTTTCTTTGTTTGCTTCTTTGCTTGGTTTGCCTGTGCGCCTTTAATGCCAGTGATCGCAGGTGAATTCCATTTAACCAAAGACCAAATCGCAAATATCAATATTGCTGCTGTTGCAATCACGATTGTAGTCCGCCTCATTGTCGGGCCACTGTGTGATAAGTATGGCCCACGTAAAACCTATACCGCTTTGTTACTCATCGGCAGTATTCCTGTATTTGGTGTAGCCGCTGCCAACAGTTACGAATCCTTCCTATTCTTCCGTTTGCTGATTGGTGCCATCGGTGCCAGCTTCGTGATCACGCAATACCATACCAGCATTATGTTTGCGCCAAATGTGGTGGGAACCGCAAATGCCACTTCAGCGGGTTGGGGTAATGCGGGTGGTGGTGCTACACAAGCTTTGATGCCATTGCTATTGGCTGCATTGGTGATGTTTGGTGTTGAACAAGCGATGGGTTGGAGAATTGCGCTGATCGTCCCGGGTGTGATGATGGTGATCGTCGGTATTCTTTACTGGAAGCTTACCCAAGATTGTCCTCAAGGCGACTTTAAAGCATTGCGCGAGCAAGGTGTCGTGGTTGGAAGTGACAAAAAAGGTGGTGTTGCAATCTTGATGCACGCAGCACGCAACTATCGTGTCTGGATATTGTTTGCCTCTTATGCTGCGTGTTTTGGTATCGAAATTTTCATGCACAACATCATCGCGATGTATTACGTCGAGCACTTCAATTTCGGATTAAAAGAAGCAGGTCTAGCTGCGGGAATCTTTGGTTTATTGGCTCTATTTGCTCGTGCCTTAGGTGGACTGGTTTCAGACAAAGTCGCAATGAAAAAAGGACTGGATGGTCGTACCAAAGTGCTGTTTATCCTGATCTTGGGTGAAGGTTTATTCCTGATGCTGTTTTCACAAATGAATAGTGTTGCACTTGCCATGATGAGTATGACGGTATTTGCACTATTTACCCATATGGCTTGTGGTGCAACTTACGCTTTAGTGCCATTCATTGATCGTGATGCTTTAGGCGGTGTGGCAGGCATTATTGGGGCAGGCGGTAATGTGGGTGCAGTTGCAGCAGGCTTCCTATTAAAAGGTATGGTCGATATTCAAACCTGTTTAATGGTTTTAGGTGGCCTAGTCGTCTTTGCAGCAGGTTCAGTCATGTTGATCCGCTTCTCAGTCGAACATAAAGAAAAAGAACAACGTCTGTTTGAACAGGCCGTTTTAGAACGTGGCTCAGAACAAAGCAGCATAGCTTAATCATTCGTCAGATTTTAGGAGAAACACAATGAAATTAGTGATGATTGGTCACGGTATGGTGGGACATAAATTCATCGAAGCCATCTTGGAGAAAGCGGATGATGAATTAGAAATTACCATTCTTGCGGAAGAACCTCGTATTGCTTATGACCGCGTACATTTGACTGAATATTTCTCTGGCAAGACAGCAAAAGACTTATCGCTGGCACGTTTTGACTTTGCCGACGCACATGGTATTGACCTCCGATTAAACACCAAAGCGGTTGAGATCAATCCTACCGAGCAAACGGTGACCACCAATTTCGGTGATGTGATTCATTATGACAAATTGGTATTGGCAACAGGTTCTTATGCCTTTGTTCCTCCAATCTCAGGCAATGACCGTGAAAACTGTTTTGTCTATCGTACCATCGAAGACTTGGATGCGATTCGTGCAGCAAGTTTGAATGCGAAGACAGGTGTGGTGATTGGTGGTGGCTTATTGGGGTTGGAAGCAGCCAAAGCACTACGTGATTTAAATTTGGAAACCCATGTGGTGGAATTTGCGCCGCGTTTGATGGCGGTACAGATTGATGATCTTGGTGGCAAAGTTCTACGCCGTAAAATTGAAAATCTTGGCGTTAAAGTTCACACCCAAAAAGCCACGCAATGTATTGAAGCGGGCGAAAGTGCCACACATGTGATGAAATTTGCGGATGGCAGTGAACTGGAAACCGATATCATTTTATTCTCGGCAGGGATTCGTCCGCGTGATGAATTAGCGCGTGTCAGTGGCTTAGCATTGGGTGAGCGTGGGGGGATTAAAATTAATGATTATTGCCAAACCTCAGATGACAATATTTATGCGATTGGTGAATGTGCACTGTGGGATAACAAAATCTATGGCTTAGTTGCACCTGGCTATGACATGGCACGAATCGCGGCAAAACATATCTTAGCCGAAGATACGCATTGTTTTGCAGGTGCAGATATGAGCACCAAATTGAAATTGATGGGTGTTGATGTTGCCTCCGTCGGTGACGCGCATGGAATGACGCCAAACTCACTCAGCTATTTCTATGCTGATGAGGATGCATTGGTTTATAAAAAAATTGTGGTTGACGCAGACAAGACCAAATTGCTTGGTGCTGTATTGGTGGGTGATGCCAAAGAATACAATGATCTTCTGCAAATGATGTTGAATGGTTTGACGCTTCCCGAAACGCCTGAAAGTTTGATCATGCCAGGATTTGCCGATTCAGGTGCTAAAGCAGGTGGCAGTGGTGTCGATTTATTGCCTGATAGTGCAACCATTTGTTCATGTAATAACGTTTCTAAAGCCGATATTTGCCAAGCGATTTGTGACGGTTCAACTTCTTTAGGTGCGTTGAAAAAATGTACCAAAGCAGCGACGGCCTGTGGTGGTTGTGCACCTTTAGTGACGCAAGTGTTGAAATCGGAGTTACAGCGTCAAGGTGTAACGGTCAATAACCATGTCTGTGAACACTTCCCATACTCACGCCAAGAAATTTATCACTTGGTTCGTGTCAATGAAATCAAGACCTTTGATGATTTGATTCAGCAACATGGTCATGGACTAGGCTGTGATATTTGTAAGCCGATGGCGGCCAATATTTTGGCATCGTGCTGGAATGATTTTGTACTTGAGCCAAGCCATGCGGGTCTACAGGACAGTAACGATTACTACTTGGGCAATATTCAAAAAGATGGTTCTTACTCGGTTGTGCCACGTATGGCAGGCGGTGAAGTTACGCCAGATGGTCTAATCGCTGTAGGTCAAATTGCCAAGAAATATAACCTCTATACCAAAATCACAGGTGGACAACGGGTCGACTTATTTGGTGCGCAAATCCATCAACTCCCGTTTATTTGGGAAGAGCTCAACGCAGCAGGTTTTGAATCAGGTCATGCTTACGGTAAATCATTACGTACCGTGAAATCATGTGTCGGTAGTACGTGGTGCCGTTATGGCGTCGATGATTCTGTGGGCTTGGCGATTGAACTTGAGAATCGTTATAAAGGCTTACGTTCACCGCATAAACTGAAAATGGCGGTGTCAGGTTGTACCCGTGAATGTGCAGAGGCACAAGGTAAAGATGTTGGGGTAATTGCCACCGAGAAAGGTTGGAACCTGTATGTCTGTGGCAATGGTGGCATGAAACCGCGTCATGCAGAGCTACTGGCATCAGATCTTGATACTGAAACCTTGATTCGTTATATCGACCGTTTCTTTATGTTCTATATCCAAACCGCAGATCGTTTACAACGCACCAGTGTATGGCGTGACAATATGGAAGGTGGTTTGGATTATCTTAAATCAGTGATTGTTGATGATTCGCTAGGGCTTGCCGAAGAACTCGAAAGCCGTATGAGCCATGTGATTGGCACTTATCAAGATGAATGGCGTACCGCGGTTGAAGACCCTGAAATCCGTAAACGCTTCCAAACCTATATCAACGCCAGTGCAGAAGAGCAAGCTGATCCACATATTCAATTTACTCAAGTGCGTGATCAGATTCGCCCATTAAATGACGCTGAACGTTCAGTCGATCGTATCCCAATGGTTGAAGCATAAGGAGAATTCAAATGACCAGTTTAAAGAACATGAATATGCTGCCAGAAAATCAATGGGTTGAGGTATGTGCGCTGGATGACATCACACCAAATACAGGTGTCGGCGCATTGATTGAAGGTCAATCAGTGGCACTGTTTCGTGTTGGGCATGAAAAACGCATTTATGCTTTAAGCAATAAGGATCCGTTCAGCCAAGCCAACGTGATGTGTCGTGGCATTATTGGCGATTTACAAGGTGAACGTGTCATTGCATCGCCGATTTATAAGCAACATTTCAGCTTAGCGACGGGTCGTTGTCTGGAAGATAAAGACCAAAAGTTATTGGTTTATCCAACCAAAATTGAAAATAGTCGTGTTTGGGTTGGGTCTGTTCCGCAAAAAACCTATATTACCAATAATGGCGCTGCGCAAGAAAAGCTGAAACTGGTGCTGATTGGCAATGGACTGGCGGGGATGCGTTGCTTAGAGGACTTACTAGACATGGCACCAGATCGCTATGAGGTGACGGTGATTGGTGAGGAACCTTGGGGCAATTACAACCGGATTATGCTGTCACCAGTGCTTTCAGGTGAAAAAACCATTGATGACATCATGCTGCATCCACATGCATGGTATCGCGACAAAGGGATTCAATTTATCGCTGATGATCCTGCGGTAAAAATTGATCGTACTCGCAAAGTGGTACATACCGAGAAAGGCGAAAGCGTTGATTATGATCGTTTGATTATTGCGACTGGTTCATCGCCATTTATTCCACCTGTGCAAGGTGTGGATTTAAAAGGCGTGATCAGCTTCCGTGATATTTACGATGTCAACACCATGATCAAATATTGCGAAACCAAGAAGAATGCTGTAGTGATTGGTGGTGGTTTGCTGGGTCTGGAAGCGGCGTATGGACTGAAACAACGTGGCATGAATGTGACCGTTCTACACCTGATGGATCGAATTATGGAACGTCAGTTGGATGGTCGTGCTAGCCGTATGTTGCGCCATAGTATTGAGCAAAAGGGTATCAATATTATTACTGAGGCCAATACTGAAGCATTGATTGGTGAAGAGGGGCATGTCAGTCAAGTCCGCCTCAAAGATGGAACTGTGTTAGATGCAGATTTAGTGATTTTTGCGGTCGGGATTCGTCCGAATATTGCTTTGGCTCAAAGCGCAGGACTACGTTGTAATCGTGGCATCTTGGTGAATGACACCATGCAAACTTTTGATCCAAGTATTTACGCGGTAGGTGAATGCATTGAGCATCGTAATCAAACTTTTGGTCTGGTTGAACCACTCTGGGGACAAGCCTTTATTTGTGCAACGCATTTGGCTGAACATGGCAGCTTAACCTTTAAATCACCAACCGTACCAACGCAGTTAAAGGTGAGTGGTGTCGACGTATTCTCGGCTGGGCGAATTGATTTAGAAAATAGCGAACCGAAGGAAGATTATGAAGACATCATCCTCAATGATGATAAACGTCAAATTTATAAGCGTATCATTATCCAGAAAGACAAAGTGATTGGTGCGGTTCTGTTTGGTGATACGGAAGATGGCATGTGGTATGCCGAGTTGATTGCAGATCAAACACCCGTTTCTACATTTAGAAACAAGCTGTTATTTGGTAAGGATTTTGCAATGAAAAAGGCAGGGTAATATTTCTAAGAAATTAAATTCTTATGTAAGTAGTTTGATACTCGGAAAAGTCATCTGCAACCTGCATGGTTTTTGTAAGGAATGTTTCTGCGATGAACCTAAGTCGGTGACAGAAGAGAACAGGTTTTGCAGATGACAATGGTTTTGCCTACTTTTCCCGAAAGAAAAGTAGGTCGAGCCGAAGGCTTAGCCTGAAAATAAGATGAAAACTCGGTAAGACTCCCGAGAGTATGCATCTTTAAAAAGATTAACTAGGTAAAAGGGGCAGTCATGAACAGTATTCAAAATTTAGAACACAGTCGCTCCGATCAAGCAGAAACAATTATTACAAAAACAACATGTCCCTATTGTGGCGTGGGCTGTGGTGTGGATGTCAGTGTCCAACATAAAACGCATGGTACAACGGTACAAGTCGCTGGTGATTTGGATCATCCTTCAAACTTTGGACGACTCTGTATCAAGGGCAGCAATCTTGCAGATACATTGGGCTTGGAAACCCGTGTCTTGCATCCGATGTTTGGTCGTAAAAACCATCGTCAAGTCACCACATGGGATCAAGCTATTGAGAAAATTTCAGATCAGTTTCAAGCCTGTATTGATCAATATGGCGCAGACAGTGTTGCATTTTATGTCTCAGGTCAGTTGCTGGCAGAAGATTATTATGTGGTAAATAAGTTTGTAAAAGGCTATTTAGGCACAGCCAATATTGATACCAATTCACGCCTATGTATGTCATCTGCGGTTGCGGCACATAAACGTGCTTTTGGCGAAGATATTGTTCCAGCCAGTTATGAAGATTTTGAACATACTGACATGGTGGTTTTAGTCGGCTCCAATACTGCATGGTGTCATCCTGTTTTGTATCAACGCATCATGCAGGCCAAGAGTAAGAATCCAGATTTATTTGTGGTGGTGGTTGATCCTCGTTTTACCAGTACCTGTGAGCAAGCGGATTTACATTTGCCAATCTTACCTGGTCAGGATGTGGCTTTATTTAACGGCTTGTTTCAGTATTTATATCACAATGATTACATCGATCAGCATTTTGTAGAGACCCATACCGAAGGTTTAGCGGCACTTTTAGTAGCGAGTGCCAGCGAACAAGATTTTGATGGATTAGTGAAACGGACAGGAATCTCCGCAGAAAAATTACAACTGTTTTTTGATAAATTTGCCAAGACGGAGAAAGTGATTACGCTATTTTCAATGGGCGTGAATCAATCCTCTCAAGGGGTGAACAAAGCCAATAGCATTATCAACTGTCATTTACTGACTGGGAAAATTGGCAAATTAGGTGCAGCGCCATTTTCTATGACGGGTCAACCCAATGCCATGGGCGGTCGTGAGGTGGGTGGACTCGCCAATATGTTGGCTGCGCATCTGGATTTGGATAACCCGTCACATCAAAAACTGGTACAAGATTTCTGGAACAGTCCTGTGATTGCCAAGCAAGCAGGCTTAAAAGCAGTTGATTTATTCCAAGCCGTGGAAAGCGGCAAAATCAAAGCGATCTGGATTATGGCAACCAATCCTGTAGTGAGTTTGCCTGATGCTGATCAAGTCAAACGTGCATTGGAAAAATGTGAGTTTGTCGTGGTCTCTGATATTTGTGCAGATACCGATACCACGGCTTATGCAGATGTATTGTTACCTGCGCTGGGTTGGGGGGAAAAAGATGGCACAGTCACCAATTCTGAACGCCGTATCTCACGTCAACGTGCATTTTTAACGCCGCCAAAACAAGCCAAAGCTGATTGGTGGGCGGTGGCTCAGGTCGCGAAAAAACTCGGTTTTACTGGTTTTGATTTTAATCATGCCTGTGACATTTTTAATGAACATGCAGCTTTATCGGCTTATCAAAATGCCAGTGTTGACCAACGTGACCAAGTTGAAAATTTTCGTTATTTCAATTTAAAGGGCCTCATGAATTTAAGTCTGGATGAATATGATCATCTACGCCCAATCCAATGGCCTGTATGGGAGAAAGGTCAAAGTGTTGCGGTGGAGCAGCTATTTGATCGAGGTCGTTTTAGCCATAAAAACCAAAAAGCCAAATTGATTCCAACCGTTGCCATAGATCCGGTGCATGCGGTCTCTGAAGATTATCCTTTGGTGTTGAATACGGGGCGTATTCGTGATCAGTGGCATACCATGACTCGCACGGGTTTATCGGCAAACCTCACCACACACCGCGCTGAACCATTTTGTGAGATTCACCCGAATGATGCGTTAAAATTTGGTATTCGTGATAAAGCTTTGGTCGAAGTTCGCTCGGAATGGGGCCGTTGCGTGCTGCGGGTGACCTTGGCGCAAGGGGTTCGCCGTGGTCAAATCTTTGCACCGATTCACTGGACTGAGCAAGTCGCTTCTGATGCGCGGATTGGTAAAGTGGTCAATCCTGTGGTGGATGCGATTTCAGGTGAACCTGAATTTAAACATACCCCTGTCGCGATTCAGCCATTTCATACCACTTGGCAAGGCGTGCTCTATGTACGTGAAGGCTTTGAACATCATATCAAAGCTTCATTGCAAAATTGTGCATGGTGGACCAAGATCAAAACTGCAAAAGCCATTCGTTATGAAATTGCCGATCGTCAGAGTATTGATCAAACCCAAAAGAATTTAAAAAGCTTCCTGCCTTTTGTCGATGAAACTTATGAATGGTTAAGCCTTGAAGATATTTCATCGCAACTCAGTCATAGTGTGATTTTAAAAGAAGGTATTCTGGTTGCCAGTTTATATATCGCACCTGCCGATCTATTGCCTGATCGGGATTGGGTGGCGAGCCTATTTAAACGTGAACGATTAAGTGCTCTGCATCGTAAGGCACTGCTGGCTGGTATGCCAATGTCTGCTGCAAATAATGATGGACCATTGGTCTGTAGTTGCTTTAAAGTGGGTAAAAATAAGATTATTGAAGCCATTAAAACGCAAAATATCACGCATGAAAAACAAGTCACTGCATGTTTAAAAGCAGGCGGAAATTGTGGTTCCTGCTTACCTGAAATTCGTGGCTTGATCAAAACCTGTCAACTGGAGGCAGAAGCATGAATACCGAATATCCTGCTACGGATCTGGTGATCTTGGCGGGAGGGCAAGCGCGTCGTATGAATGGCGTGAACAAGCTACTGCAACAGTTCGATGATCAGATTCAACTGTTAAAAATTTGTGAGCATTTTAAGACCCAAGTACAACAGATTTGGGTGAATAGCCATCGTGATCGTTCGATTTACCAACAGATTGAACCAGATATTCAATGCTATGCCGATGATCAGCAGGGTTTTCTAGGCCCATTAATGGGTATGAAAAGCGCATGGTCGCATGTTAATGCTGACTATGTTTTATTTATTCCATGTGATGTGACTTATATTCCCAATCAGGTTTTAGTCAAACTTCATCGAGCTTTACACAATACTCCCCAAGCACAGGTGGCGTACGTCACAATGAATGGAGATGCTTTATATCCATTTTGTTTGCTAAAGCGAGAAAGTTTGTCGGTACTGGAACAAGCAATCGCTGAGAACAAACTCAGCTTGCGAGATTGTTTTAAACAATTGAATGCACAGACGGTCACATTTCAAAAACAAAGCCTGTTTTGTCATAGCATTAACTCCTTAGATGAGTTGCAACAATACAAGCAGATGAAGGTTTTTTAAGCCATCTATTTCAGGTTAATAGATTTATTTAACTGATTTAAGGCTAATCAGTGTTGCAATCAATAATGCAGTCGCTGCGGTTATCAGTGAACTGTTGAGCGTATGATAGATTGTAAATAGGGCATTTGCTGTGATTGGCCCTATAATCTGACCGAGGCCATAAACGACGGTCATGATAGCAATTAAATTATTTTTGCTTTGACGTGCGATTCGCTGTGCGACAGGCATGGCAATGGTCACAGTTCCCATAAAGGTTCCCCCCACCAGTAATGCGCTCAATAGATAACCCAAAGCGGTTGGCAGCATGATGGGTAATACAACGCCGACAGCCTGTACTCCCAGATTAGAAGATAGTGCGATTCGTGTCCCAAGTTTGTCATGGAGATAATGCCAAAAAAAACAGGAAGGAATCGCACCCAAACCAAAGATCGCCCAGATATGTGCCGCATTGATATTCGGTAAGGCTTGTTTGACCAGCAAGGGTAAATAGGTCGCCGTGATAATGTAGCCAAAACCTGCCAAGGCATAAATCAGAATCAGTGAGACAGCTTTGGGCAGTTGAGTATTGCCATGAGAGAGATGCGACTTTAACACCTGTCTGGGCTGAGCTCGAGATAAACCCACAATAGCAGCGAAGCCAAGGACAAAACTGGACAGCCCAAGCAATAACCATAAGCTTTTACTCTGCCACCCAAGTTGTGTGCCAAAAACCAAAAGTTCAGCGGACAAGGCAATCCCAAGACCAACGCCTGCATATAAAATAGGGGCTTGATTCACTTGTTTCTGTTGTTCTAACAGCCATAACGAGGCTGAAATCATAGCGAAAGCACTCAATACACCTGCAAGACCACGAATAAAAATAATGACCGAAGCTGAATCTATATAAGCAAGAAGGGTGAGACAAAGTGCTGTACCTACCGTTGAGAATACACAAGTGAAATAACTATGTTTTGACTGGATCTTAATTGCGAATAAAGCCCCAAACAAATAGCCTGCATAGTTAGCGGATGCTGCGACACTGGCACTATGCAAATTTAAAATGCCTTCCTCAATCATATGTGGATAGACCGCCGTGAATGCAAAGCGGCCAAATCCCATCCCAATCGCCATAATCAGCGCTGCACAGAATGCGGATTGCAGTGTTTGCTGCTTATGAGCGTTTATTCCTTTAGTCTTGATCATGTTCAGCACCAAAATTTAATCGCTATAGTTGATGTGATCTAAAGGTTGTGCTTTGCCAAAGATTTTGCTATCGACCAAAAAAAGCCCATAGCTAAAACAACTTAGAATACAGATGAGAAATATAAGTTTAGACACGTTCATTTTGAATCAGCATGACATCTTGAGAAATTTAATAAAATTTAAACAAGAGTCAATAATCATGTAAAATGATTTGAATTGATACTAACTATCTTTAATAGTGATAGAGATGCAGATTAAGTCTTTAGAAATGTTCATGGCAGTGGTGAAGTTAGGCAGTTTTTCCGAAGCCGCAAAGCGATTACATACGGTGCAGTCCAATGTCACCAGTCATATCAAAAAACTAGAAACCGAACTTAAAGTTGAACTGTTGCATCGGCAGAATCCAATTCAGCCGACTCGGGCAGGTATACAGTTATATGGTTATGCAGAAAAAATGCTCGATCTACACAAGAGCTGCTGGATACCTTCTGTAATACCCAATTGGCAGCCCGTTGTCCTTTAGAAATTGGCAGTATGGAAACAACAGCGGCGGTGAGGCTTCCAGCCTTATTTCGTGATTTACAAGAATCTGCGCCCGATTTTCCTTTTGCCTTATCGACTGCCCCGAGTCGGGAGCTGATCGATTTGGTAAAAACCTCCAAGCTGGATTGTGCATTTGTTGCCAATCATGCCCCGATCGAAGGTATGTTTAATTTCCATGTTTGGACAGAGAAACTGGTCTTAATTTCTTCAAAAAAAGCACCACAACAACTTTCAAAGGAATATCTGGTTCAACAGAAATTTATTGCCTTCAAGCAAGGCTGTAGTTATCGCAAAGCAATTGATTCCTTTCTTTCATCATTTCAACTTCCGGCAGCGAATATCATAGAAATGGGCAGTCTAGATGGCATCGTCAGTTGCGTCAGCCTAGACGTTGGGCTTGCGATTTTGCCTGTGAGTTATGTACAGCAATCACATTTTGCTGATCGGGTGCAGATACATGACATGGATTTTGTTGGAGACATCAACACATATTTGATCGCAGATAAAGATATGAGCAAATGGGCAACCAATATGCATCATTTTTTTGAGCATTTACAGACGATGTCACATTCAAATGCGAATACAGAAGCAGTATGCGGGTAGTAGAAAGAGATTAGAAAATACAGCACCTTTTTATTTTTAGAATATCGCTAGACTTTACTCTTTTTTGTTCGAGTATAAAATAATAAGACTGTATTTTATACTCGAATATTTCACTTGAAAGATAAACTTATTTTCTTTGTAAATATTTTAACACTTGATCATAAATAGACTGTAAATAAGGATTTAAAGGAATAAGGTCTTGTCCAGATTTACTACGCACATATTTAAAATAGGGTGTCAAAGGATACTGGGCACTTTCACAAACAATGACTTTAGGAAACCATTCTTTATGAAATTGATCGGCTGTAAGATCAAGAATAACGCCATTTACGACCAGATAACAGTGCGCGATTTCTGGTGTGCGTGAAGAAATCTGAACTTTTCCGACCCGATAATCAGACTTAATATAATGGACATTGAGTAAATAATACTGCAATAGGTCACAGGCATCAGAACCACATTCCTTTGGAAATTTACTAAATGCTCCTGTAATAAAGCCATTCGTCACGTGATCCAAAGCTTCCCGAAAAGTGGTTGCAAGATTGGTTAAAGTCTGTATTTCATTTTGGTACGTCATTTGCTCTCATTCTTCAAGTGATAAGTATTATCTCTAGTAAAACCTGATTAAATGTAAGATTTAACTAAATTTATTTATTAAATTGTTAATACTATTATCACGTGTAACCTTGAGATTCAGTAGGATTGACTCGATTAGTGATATGCACAGAGCAGTGATTTCTTGTGTACTTATCCATCTCATCTTTAGCTTTTATTTAAGCTCATGTATTGTTCTGGTCTTGCTTTTAAGAGAATCACTTTTATGTATTGTCATCTTAATTTTAACTTGAATTAACTCTCCTCTTATGGAGTATGAATACTGAATCAGCATTAGAATGATTAAGAAAATTTTGTAGAGTAAAGTGTAAGTTATATTTTCTTGTTTTAAAAAAATAGTAACATTTGTTCTTGTGATTAATTTTAATTAAGAAGTATTTTTATTGAAATTAATAGTGAGATTTTTATTAAATAGAATTGTTTGAAAATATTTTATTGTAAAGTTTTAAGCTAGATAAATAATAATTGAATATTGGTTGTTGTTAGAGTGTATAGAATCAAGTCTAATCAAAGGTTTTGGCTTATTATAAAATAGTAGTTCGAAAATAATATGGTAAAGCTATGAATAAAATGCTTAAGCTTGAAGAAAATATTACCGAGCTAGGTGTCGGTGAGTTCTTATTTATAGGATATGGCTATGATATTGAGGAGATACAAAATATTCTTCTTTTCCTAAAAAATTTGGAGACGAAGCAAATATTACAAATTGTATATCAACATACAGAGCGGGAAACAGGAAAGCATCTAACCGATATCATTAAGATTCAAAAATGTTAAAAATATCACTCTTTTTACTTGATCTAATGGTGAATCCTGACTGCGCTACTCAGAATTTTCTTTAAACATTACAGTTACATAGTAAAAATAAAACTAAACAATCATTACAAATGATAACTAGGATATCTCCATAATTTATCCTGTATAGATAAATGGAGGATATAAGAAATGCCACAATATTTGCGTATAGCGGAAAAAGTATATAACAAGTTTAAAGATGAAAAAAAATTTACGCAAAAGCCTGTTGAGTATCTAAATTTTTTAATTAAAGAGGTGAGAAAGGAAATCAAGGGCACAGAAATGAAATTGCTGTACCAGTATATTGATTTTCAGGAAGGTTTCCAAAAGCCTTTACGCGAAGATGCCTTGAATATTGATGTGAGCTTGGTGCCACATCATCAACATCGGGACGAATTCATTTTATGGCTGGCAGGGTTTATTGAGAGAATTACCATTGGAGGTAAGAAAAAACTTCCCCCAATTCTTGAGAATATTCCACCTGAATTTACAGTTCATTATCAGCTTGAAAAACTGGTTCGTCCTCAGCAAGAGAACTGCTATGACGAGTTGGTATCCTATTTTAAAAGTGAAGAATTCAAAGAACATTCAATGAGTTAAACAAGTTGTGCTAAAGAAGTATGAGGCTCCGAACCCCTCATACTTCTGCAATCGCTGGACTGCAGCGTACCGCCATTAAAGGCGGTATTTTTTATTCAAAGAAAGAGTCAGAGCGAAATATAAGGAGATGATCAGATGACATCATTTTGAACCCATGTTAGTCTAGCGCCACAATTCATTCTGATCTCTTCATTCATCTTATGCAGCTTACGCCACCCTAGTTGATTTCTCTTGCTTGAAAATTAACTCATCACTTTGACTAGTGATGTGGTGTAGTCGTGTGCATGTATATATCACATCACTAGCCTTGATTTAAAATTATACAAATAGGCTATTTCTATGTTATCCAATGTTCGGGAACAATGGTTCTCCAATATTCGCGGGGATATTTTATCTGGACTTGTGGTCGGTCTAGCACTTATTCCAGAAGCGATTGCTTTCTCTATTATTGCTGGTGTCGATCCTAAAATTGGTTTATATGCCTCTTTCTGTATTGCGGTCGTGATTTCCTTCGTTGGTGGTCGTCCAGCCATGATTTCTGCAGCAACAGGGGCTATGGCTTTGCTCATGGTCACGTTAGTTAAAGAGCATGGACTTCAATATTTACTTGCAGCCACTATTCTGACCGGTATCTTCCAGATTATTGCGGGTTATCTGAAGCTGGCCAAGTTGATGCGTTTTGTATCGAAGTCAGTGGTCATTGGTTTCGTGAATGCTTTAGCGATTCTGATTTTTATGGCGCAGTTACCTGAGCTGATGAACGTGACGTGGCATGTATATGTTTTTGTCGCTCTGGGTCTAGCCATTATCTATTTATTTCCTCTAATTCCAAAACTAGGAAAGCTTCTGCCATCGCCGTTGGTCTGCATTATCATCATTACCCTGATCGCCATGTCGATGGGAATTGACCTTAGAACGGTAGGTGATATGGGCGAGTTACCCAATACGCTTCCTATATTTTTATTACCTGATATTCCTTTAAACCTCGAAACACTCATGATTATTTTGCCTTATTCGATTCCGATGGCTGTCGTGGGTCTGCTGGAATCGATGATGACGGCAACCATTGTGGATGAAATGACTGATACACCAAGTGACAAGTTTCAGGAATGTAAAGGTCAGGGCATTGCCAATATTGCTTCTGGATTCATGGGCGGGATGG
The DNA here is from genome assembly GCF_003815055.1 of Acinetobacter sp. BIGb0102. Lineage (NCBI taxonomy): Bacteria > Pseudomonadati > Pseudomonadota > Gammaproteobacteria > Moraxellales > Moraxellaceae > Acinetobacter > Acinetobacter sp. BIGb0102. The sequence goes on along the minus strand of NZ_RKQE01000010.1, from coordinate 552,826 downwards.
CTGGTTGTGCCATGATTGGTCAATCGATGATTAATGTGAAATCAGGTGGTTTGACCAGATTATCGACCTTTTGTGCGGGTATATTTTTACTCATTCTGGTGGTTTTTCTGAGTGATTGGCTCAAAGTCATTCCGATGGCTGCTTTGGTCGCCGTGATGATCATGGTTTCAATCAGCACCTTTGAATGGAAATCGATTACCCAGTTCACCGCTAATCCAAAGAGCAGTAATGTGGTGATGATCGCGACAGTTGCTGTTGTGGTCGCTACGCATAATCTGGCCTTAGGTGTATTAACAGGCGTACTGTTATCCGCATTATTCCTTGCCAATAAACTGGAAAATGATATTCATGTGAAAACTTCATTTGAAGGCGCTACACGTTTGTATGAACTGCATGGGCAAATCTTTTTTAGTTCGTCAGAAAAGTTCTTACAGAGTTTTGACTTTAAAGAAGGCGTGAAAGCGGTGATTATCGACTTAACCCATTCTCATATTTGGGATGTCACTTCCGTGGCAATGCTGGATTCGGTCATCAGCAAATTCCAGAAAAATGGGATACATGTCACCGTACGTGGTTTGAATGAAGCCAGTTCCATCATGATTGATAAGTATGGTACACATGCCAAAATCTAAATCTGTTTATATAACATAACAATGATTAAGCCTCTGCACGGGCAGAGGCTTTTTTGTTGCACATTGAACTTTTTATTTGCTAAAGAAACTCAAGTTGATCATTTTTTTAATATGCAAATATTTTAAGACAAGAAAACTTTCAGATTTTTAGATTAAAAAACACTAAGTGGTGAATATGCATCAATTTATTCTTTATTATGTTGATGTAAATTAAAAAATCCTTAGAAATAAATACTTTAATTTTATTGTAAATTTGAAATTAAGTTATTGAAATATAATAACTTTATATTTGTAAAAAATAGTGTTTTTACCGTAATTTTGTGTATAATTTCGCCATAAAAGCCTCTGTGGATTTATAGAACTTCTCTATAGATTAGCAGGGGTTTTTCTATGGAGATTTATCTGAGATGGAAGATCTGAGTTAATTTGTGTGGATGGTATTAAATGATCCTTTTTTCCAGAACTGCTCTTATTGATCCTGAAATTCAATTAAGTGCTCAACGTCTTTCAACTCGTTTTAGTTTTTTCGGTCTTGGTTTTGCCACGGCTGCATGGGCGCCGTTGATTCCTTTTGCCCAGCAGCGTTTGCATTTTAATCATGCCGATTTTGGCTTATTACTTTTATGCAGTGGCTTAGGTGCAATGCTGACTATGCCTGCAACGGGTAAAATTGTTCAGCGTATTGGCTGTCGTGCGCCGATCGGCTTCGCTTTACTCTTGCTTGCCGTTTTATTGCCGAGCCTCAGCTTATGGAATACGCCGTTAATGATGGCGATCACCTTATTCTTATTTGGTACAGCAGCAGGAAGTCTGGGCGTTGCACTCAATATTCAGGCCGTAGTGGTTGAGAAGAATAGCTTAAAATCACTAATGTCTGGCTTTCATGGTATGGCAAGTCTCGGTGGATTAGCAGGGGTGCTGACTATTACTGCATTGCTTGCTTTAAATATTTCGCCTGTAGTCAGTGCACTTGCTGTGAGTTTACTGTTGGCGGTTATTGCTTTTCTATCAGTGCCATTCAGCATAAAAGCTGTGGAAAATACGGATTCAGAAGCAGAATCGACAGTGAAAAAGTCGATACGTCAGCGTTTGCCACAGCCTTTGATTGTGTTAATTGGTATTGCCTGCTTCATCATTTTCATGACAGAAGGTGCGGCAATGGATTGGAGTGGTATTTATTTAACTCATGAATATGGCGTTAATGCCGCTTTTGCAGGATTGGCGTATACCTTCTTCGCGATTGCCATGACCACAGGTCGTTTTACAGGGCATTACCTGATCCGTTATTTTGGTGAGAAAAAGCTTTTAACCTATAGCGCGATTTGTGCAACTTTAGGTTTGGTTTTGGTCAGTATCGCACCGCATTGGTGGCTGGTTTTAGTGGGATATACACTGGTTGGCGCAGGTTGTTCTAATATCGTTCCGATCATGTTTTCCCGTGCTGGACGTCAGACGGTGATGGCAAGCGCAGTTGCTTTGTCTTGTGTTTCGACTTTGGCTTATACCGGTATTTTGGTTGGGCCTGCTTTCATTGGAATGATTGGTGAGCTGATTGGTCTAAGTACAGTGTTTATGGCGTTATCCGTTCTATTATTATTGATTGTGGCTTTAAATCGTTTTACTTACGTGAAATAAGCATCAGAGTGAACTGAACTGGCAATATCTGGATACTGCCAGTTCCTTGCAAATTGAAGTACTATAAATTTTGATAAATAGGGTTAACGTTACGCATGCCCATAAATCTGAAATCCTGCAAAGCAGTTTTGTACTGTAAGTCATTAAGAAATGCATTGCGCCAGTCATTAATATCAAAATCTTTTAAACCTTTCATCAGTTGTTTGTAGCGTGAAATACGTTCTTGTCGTGGCATTTCCAGTGCTGTTTTTAAAGCATCGACCATTGCCGTTTTGTCGGTCGGATCAACCAGTAGTGCTTCTGACATATGCTCCGCAGCACCTGCATATTTGGATAGGATCAGTACACCAGGATTTGATGGGTTTTGTGCGGCAATATATTCTTTCGCGACCAGATTCATCCCATCTCGTATTGAACTGATCCAGCACACATCCGCTTGACGATAGATTTGCATCAAATGATGATGTTTCATCGCATCATAAATACATTCCACTGGTTGCCAGTCTTCCTGTGCAAATTCCTGATTAATCATCTCGATCTTAATCTTGAAACGCTCAAATAAACGCTGATAAGCTGGAACTTCCAAACGGCATGGGCAGGCAATCTGTAAATGTTGAATATGCTGCTGATACTCAGGATATTTCTCCAAGAACTCTGCATAGGACAGAAAACGTTCCAGCAAACCTTTTGAATAATCAATCCGGTCTACGCCAATAATGGTTTTCGCAGCATTCAGCTCAACTGGGCGGGTAAGGAAATCTTGTACATCAATAAACTGTTGGGCCGCTTTTTGAATCGCTGCTGGATTTACCCCAATCGGGTAGCATTTAATCATGGTCAAACGCTGATGATAGCTGACTAAAGTCTGTTGAATCTTCTGTGCTTTCAATAAAGAGGTGCATACTTGCATACACACTTTTTGATCTTTATCCGTTTGTAGACCCACCACGTCGTATTGGCATAAATCCTCAATTAATTGTTGGGCACACGGAATTCTTTGCCAAATAAATAAAGGTGCAAAAGGAATATGCAGGAAAAATCCGATCTTATTTTGCATACCCAGTTCACGACAATATTTTGCCACACTTAAAAAATGATAATCATGCACCCAAATGGTATCGTCTGGTTGTGCAATTTCAGCAAGTTTTTGAGCGAATAAATAATTGACTTGCTGATATCCCTCATATTCTGATGACTTATATTCAATCAGGTCTGAACGATAATGCATGGCAGGCCAAAGCGTATTATTGGCAAATCCAGCATAATAATCTGAATATTGAGTATGTGTTAAAGGGCAGGTGATATATTCAACATTGTCTTTACGAAGTATATTAAAATGAACTTCTTCTTGTGTATCGACTTTTTCGCCATTCCATCCCAACCATACACCGCCAATATCATCTAATGCATCTTGTATGGCGACAGCAAGTCCGCCTGCGGTAGGTTTTTGTCCATTTGGAATACTGACACGATTGGATAAAATAATTAATTTAGACATATTTTCTCTCCACCTAAGTTGTTGTTACCCTTAACCTTGTTGTCATAGTTCTGAATGTGTTCTAAAAATAATTCTAAAAAATCATGCACTTGTTTTGTGTCTTGAAGGTGGTATCTGGCATGGGTAAGCCCTTGACCGACCTTGATTGAGATACCATCTTCGACTTGATTGACAAAATAAAAACCATCTTCATCCGTGACGTCGTCACCAATGAAAACGGGAATATAAAGATCATGCTGGTTGAAATGCGCTAAAACTTCCTCGATTGCCAAGCCTTTATTCGCTTGAGCAGGGATTAATTCATAAACGAATTTTCCTTGAATTAGTTTTAGGTTGGGGAATACCAGCTGACTTTCCAATATTATTTTTTTTGCTATAGATTCCAGCGCTGGTGCTTTTCTATAATGTAGTGCAATTGAAGATTTCTTATTTTCAATCAGTAAATCTGGATATGGGATACATGCCTTAGTTAACATATTATAAATATAAGAAATTTCTAGGAAATTCTTGGATGTATGTAATTCTTTTTCTTTTCCAAGATATATATTTAATCCATGCAATGCAGCAATTGGAAGATCAAGAGATTCAAATAATTTACGTGCAGAATCAATATCCCGTCCTGTTACGGCAACCACAGGGATTTTATTTGAAATAATTTTTTCTATAACATTTAAAGTCTTAGCTGGAATATAACAGTCATTGGGATCGAGCTGAAAATCAGCTAAAGTTCCATCTATATCTAGGAATAGACATGGCTTATTATAATTTGAGCTAAGCTTATCTCTCAAAATCTGTAAATAATCTAATTTTGAACTTGTTTTATCTATTCTGTTGTTCAATTTTAATCTCTCTTATTGCCATTTTATTTTATTATAGGGCGATAAAATTTTTATAATAGTTGATTTGTCAATAAGTAAACACAAGCAGAACGTAATTTACATTAGTAATGCTTGTAATACATCGTAAATTTTCCTTACATTTCTCATATAGAATCTTTTAGCGTTTACTATTTATATAGTGCATGGCTCTGTTGTGGTACATACTTTAATATATTAGTTTTTAATAATCTGTATTGAGTCATAGGAGATGAATATGCAAAAAGTATCTGATTATTATGATGATTTTCCTGAGTTTAATCCTGCTAATTATGATCAGGAAGGAAATTATAAGCCCGAATTTATGTTTAAAAGAAACAAGATGTATCAATCAAAAGATATGAATGAGCAATTATCTAGTGAAAAGAAAGATCTAATGTTAAAACATAAGAAGTTAATATATTGATGAGTATTATGTGATTGATTAATCATTCTTGGATCAGTTTGTTGTAATATGTCTCATATGAAAGGGCTTTTGTATTAATATGCAAAAGTCCTTTTTTTATTATCAGTATTTTAGCCTGCTCTAATCTTGATATTTAGGTAATTGTTTGAGATATAAAAGAAATATTTTGACTAATTTTTTGTTTATTAAATTATGATGTTTTAGGTATGCATTCTAATTCTTTGTGAAAATATCATGCCTAAATAAAAGACATTAGCTATTAATCACTAATTAAATTTTTATATCGTTATTTATTATTTCTATAAGATATAAATAAAAATGGTCGTTTGCATGCGTCTGTCATTATTTCCTGATTCAGACAGAAGGTCTTGACCTTTCTCTTGTTGAGTTCTATTTTAGAACTCGATTAAATTTCAAACATGTTAGGCTCGATGCAACTAAGCCAATGCTTGTATACGTGCAGTGAACATCGTAATAGAAAAATAAAAGGAAGAAGGAGTAAGAGATGAGGGCAGTTCGTTATCAGCAGATTCCATTGCAGTTTTTATTTGAGCATCAGGCAACCTTGGCTGGGCTTGGGAAAATTGTATTACGAAGCTTCTCAAAAGCTAAAGTTCAGCAAGGTGATTGGCAAGCGTTGGCACCAATTAAAGAAATTATTCAACCACCAAGCGATGAGTTGGTGAAGCACTATATTGAATGGAGTGGAGCATCAACCCGTAAATATCCAGACTCCATCCCCGCACATATGGTTTCGCAATGGGGACTTTCATTTGCAACCCGTCTGCTTTTACAAACAAATTACCCGCTTAGTCAGGTCATCAATCAAGGTGTGAGCCTAAAGATTTATGGTGATATTCCCAGAAATGAAAAGCTATTGATTCAGGCCAAGATCGCATCTGTGGATGAGCGTAATGGCTTGGCACGTGTTTCAGTGCAAATTATCACGGGTACGATCACTCAGCCAACGTTGGTCGAAGCGGTGTTGCATATGGCATTTATTTTGCCCAATTTTGAGAAAACCAAGCGTACTGAAACAACAGATAATGAAAGCTGGCATAGTTTAGGCGAATGGTCTGCGACAGCCGATGATGGTTTTAAGTTTGCATTATTGACGGGTGATTTTAATCCAATTCATTGGGTTGGGCCGTTAGCAAAACGATCGAGCTTTAGGCAAAAAGTCCTACATGGTTTTGGCGTATTTGCACGCAGCTTTGAGTTTCTTCCCGAGCCAATTCAGCAAATTGATGTTCGTTTTTTAAAACCTGTTAAATTACCCTCAAAACATAACCAAGTAGAAATCAGCACTGAGCAACATATTCGTGTTGTGGGTTCAGAAGGGCAAATCTGTTTAATGGGCCAATATTCATAAAACAATAAGGTGAGAACAATGACGACTGGAACAGCACCAAGACAGGATGTAACGGCTTGTATTTTATGTTCACGCAACTGTGGGCTGAGTGTTGAAATTGCAGATAATCAGTTTAAAAAGATAAAAGGTGATACTCAGCATCCTTTTTCTCAAGGTTATATTTGCCAAAAAGCAGCACGTTTGCAGCATTACCAGCAGCATGCAGATCGTTTGACCGCGCCATTAAAACGTCAAGTCGATGGTTCATTCAAGGAGATCAGTTGGGATCAGGCAATTCAGGAGATTGCTGATCAGCTTGTACAGATTCGGGATACGCATGGGGGAACGGCATTCGCTTCTGTCGGTGGTGGCGGCCAGGGGAACCATTTGGGAGCTGCCTATGGCCGTCAACTGTTATATGCCATGAAAAGCTTTTATTCTTATAACTCCTTAGCCCAAGAAAAAACCGGAGATTTCTGGGTCAATGGACGTTTGTTCGGTAGTCAAGCCTGTCATACCACGGAGGATGTCGAGCATGCGGACTATGTCCTGTTTATTGGAACCAATCCATTTCAGGCACATGGCATTCCCAATGCCCGTGATACCTTGAAACATATTAAGAAAGATCCGAATCGGACGATGGTGGTGTTTGACCCGCGTGTTACTGAAACGGCTAAACAAGCCGATATTCATGTACAACTGAAACCTGGAACAGACGCTTATCTGATGTCTGCCATGATCGCAATCCTGCTCAAAGAGGAATTGTATGATCAGCAATTTATTCAGCAACATACACATGGTTTTGACGAAGTTAAACAGGCGTTTGAAGCGATTCCGATAGCGGAATATATCCAGAAAGCGGATGTTTCAGTTGAATTGATTTATCAGATCGTGCGTGACTTTGCCAAAGCCAAACGTGGCTGTGTACGTATTGATTTAGGTATTCAACACACTTTAAACACGACCTTGAATGGTTATTTGGAAAAACTTTTGTATTTACTTACAGGACATTTTGGTCAGCAGGGAACCAATAACCTGCATACCATGTTTATTCCAATCCTGAGTAATACCGATGAGCGGAATCCAAAGTATCGCCGTACAGTTCATCATAAAATGTTCCCCATTTCTGGTTTCTTTCCCCCGAATATTTTGCCTGATGAAATTTTAAAGGCTGGGGAAAAACGAGTTCGTGCCGTATTCGTGGATAGTTGCAATCCTTTACTGACTTATCCTGATACTAGCGCTTATGAGCAAGCCTTTCAGTCACTGGAACTTTTGGTTGTGGTTGATGTTGCAATGACAGAAACTGCGCGTCTGGCACATTATGTTTTACCAGCGCATACCCAATTCGAAAAATGGGAATTTACGGGATTCAACTTAGAATTTCCTAAAAATGGCTTTCATTTACGGCATCCACTTTTTAAAGCACAAGGTAATACTTTACCTGAAGCGGAAATTTATACGCGATTACTGGAAGCCATGCAGGTTATTCCCCGACAGTTTCCAATCCTGAGCAAAATTGCGGAAAAAGATCGTGCAAAAACGGCTTATCTTGCCTATTTCGCAGCGCTTGGCGCCTCTTTTGTAAAAAATAAGAAGCTGATTCCTTATGCGGCATCCATTGTATATCGCACTTTGGGCAAAACATTACCCGATGATGCTGCCTCGACAGCTTTGTTATTGCCTTTATGCATGCAATACGCGGCACAGCATTTTAAAGCGGTGAAGCGGGCGGGCTATGAAGGCAATCGTTTTAATCTTGGTGTAACGCTTTTTCAGGACATTTTGAAACTACGTTCAGGCGTCGTATTGTCTGCCCATGATTACGCTGATGTCTGGGAGCTGATTGCCTATAAGGACAAAAAAATTCGTTTGGCAATTCCAGAAATGTTTATCGAGCTGGCTGAATTAAAGCATCAGAAATTTGCAGCCACAGCAGATTATCCTTTTATTTTACTGGCAGGTGAACGACGTAGCTACAATGCGAATCAGATCTATCGAGATCCAGCATGGCGTAAAGTGGATGCAGAAGGACGTTTAAGAATGAATCCTGATGATGCCTTGGCGTTAGGTGTTGAAACAGGACAAATGCTGCAATGTATTTCAGAGCATGGTCGTATTCAGGTTACGGTTGAGCTTGATGAAGGGATGCGAAAAGGTGTAGTGTCATTACCGCATGGTTATGGATTAAGTTATGCTGGCGCTGAGCCAGCTGGGCCACAATTGAACCGCCTGACTTCAACAGGGCATTGTGATCCGTTGTCCAAAACGCCATATCATAAATATGTACCTGTGCGTTTACAGCATTTGACGGTTTAGACGATCAGCGTATTGATTTTATGAGCATCATGCACCAAATATTATCAATACAAGGAAAGTTGCCTGAAAATAGTGCAAGGGGTTCTGAACAAAAATATGCAAGACATCAGATATTTTTATGCGTAAATTGAAAGTGTTGCTTATTTGTTTGAATAAGCAACAGCAAGCCTGAACAGAGGATGTGATTGGAATAATTATTGCTGTAATAAAAAACTTTAGTTTGATACATGAACAAGCTTGCACAGAACTTGTGCTTAGCCAGTAAAAAGATCTACAAATGAGTGCGTATGATGAAGCATGAGAAACTTGAAACGACTTTACCGATTCTTCAGGATCAGTATGGTCGTATTAAGCGTAAGTTACGGATTTCCGTGACAGATCGCTGCAATTTCAAATGCATTTATTGTATGCCTGAGCATCCTGAATGGATGAAGAAACAGGATTTGCTCAGTTTCGAAGCCTTATTTGCTTTTTGCCAGTATATGGTTGGACAAGGAATCGAAAATATTCGTATCACGGGCGGTGAACCATTAATGCGTCAGGGTGTGGTTCATTTTATTGCTGATTTACAACAGTTAAGAGGACTCGGCTTAAAACGGATTTCAATCACGACCAATGCCCATTATTTGGCAAAATATGCCGAAGCATTGAAACAGGCGGGTTTAGATGATCTCAATATTAGTCTGGATAGCCTGAATCCGACCCAGTTTAAGCAACTGACCAAAAAAGAACTTGCACCCGTACTGAATGGCATAGAGGCTGCAAAAAAGGCAGGGCTACCCTTTAAACTCAATTGTGTGTTGATGAAAGGTCATAATGATGACCAGATTTTGCCGATGGTACAGTGGGCAAAACAACAGAACATTCCATTGCGCTTTATTGAATTTATGCCGTTGGATGGAGATCAGCATTGGACAGATGGTGCTGTGGTAAGTGAAGCAGAAATTTTAGCGCGGCTCCAGCCTCATTATGATGTCCAAGTCTTACAACAGCAGCATGAGCCTGCACGTATTTATCAGCTTGATGGACATTATCCACTTGGCATTATTTCGACGATTACCCATTCATTTTGTGGGGACTGCGATCGAATCCGTTTAACGGCTCAAGGCGAATTGTATAACTGTCTATTTGCTCATCAAGGCTTAAATATTAAACCCTATTTACACGATTTAATTCAGCAAAATAATGAGTCAAAACAGCGTGCATTGCTGCAACTCGACCAACAGGTGAAGCCTTATATCTGGCATAAAGCCAAAGGCTATCATGCGATACAACATCAACAAGCCCGTAAAATCAGTATGCACATGCTGGGTGGTTAAAGAGCAAGTGATCTGGAGAAAATATGCAAACCATTGAGATCAAAATTGAAGCTTTTGGCGCAATTGAAAGGTTGTTGCCAAAGGCGCTTGCATTTGAGTTTGCAGAAAATCGAAGTGTTAAAGATGTATTAACCCATATTGTAACGCTTTATCCAGAAGCACATCAGGCAATGGAAAAATGTGCCTGTGCAATAGGAGAAGATATTGTGACACGTCAAATGGAATTAGATCAATCTTGTACTTTAGTACTGTTGTCGCCAGTGGCAGGGGGATAAATATGCGTGAATTTGCCAGAGTTCAAGATCAGGCTTTAAGCCTCGACAGTTTCGACCCAATACAGGCATTTCCTGAATGTGGTGGCGTTGATATCTTTGTTGGAACAGTGCGTAACCATCATGAAGGTAAAGCAGTCAAGGCATTGAAATATACATCTTATACGCCAGTTGCTGAAAAGATGATTCGGGAAATCGAGCAGCAAGTCAAAGAGAAGCATCAAGTCTCTTATGTTCGGGTTATGCATCGTATTGGTTATTTAGAGGTCAGTGAAACTGCGATTATTGCCATTGCTTACGCTGCTCATCGCCGTGAAGCTTTTCAAGCCTGCGAAGAAGCCGTAGAACGGGTAAAACATGAAGTACCGATCTGGAAAGAAGAATTTTTCATGGATGGTACCAGTCACTATGTTGAAGGTTGTTGTATCCGCAAAGATACTGCTGAATCAACGTCTCACACTGAAAGGCATCAACATGCTCATCATCCAGAAAATTGCACACATGCGCATACACACGAATAAAGCGTTAGGAAGTTAAAATGAAAAATGTTGGGATGAAACCCGAGAGTTACCGTGTAGCAGAAGCACAAGCAATTTTACATGCACCCGCACATTGTATTCAGTTACTGCGTGATGGAAATACCGAAAAAGGCGATGCTTTAAAAACAGCACGTATTGCAGGCATTCTGGCAGCAAAACGAACAGATGAACTGATTCCATTATGCCATCCATTACCGATTTATCGTGCTGATGTCGAGTATGACTTGCAAGATGATCATGTGGTGATCTTAACCACAGTTGAAACGATTGGGCCAACAGGTGTCGAGATGGAGGCTTTGACAGCTGCAAGTCTGGCTGGCTTAACGCTGTATGACATGCTGAAACCGCATTGTGAACCGGAAGAGTTGTGTCTGGATCAATGCAAATTGCTGAAGAAAAAAGGTGGTAAATCCCACTTTAAACGGACTTTACGTCAACCTGTTTCTGCGGCTGTGATCGTACTTTCGGATACCGTGGCTGCAGGGCGTAAACCTGATACAGCAGGTAAGTCTGTGGTCGAGACCTTGACCGAAGCGGGCTTTGATCCGATTCATTATCAGATCCTGCCTGATGAAGCTGATCAATTAAAAGATCTGGTTCTAGAGTTAACCAAATCTTATGCTTGCATCATGACGGTTGGTGGTACAGGGATTGGCAAACGTGATATTACGGTGGATACGCTTGAGCCGCTATTAGAACGAAAGCTGGATGGTTTGATGGAAGCGGCACGTTCATTTGGACAGAAACGGACGCCTTATGCTGCAATGTCACGTGGTGTTGCAGGGTTTATTGATCGCTCATTGGTTGTGACGTTACCGGGTAGCCGTGGCGGCGCCAGTGAATCTATGGCTGCGATTTTACCAGCGTTGGTGCATATTTTTGATGTATGTCGAGACTTACCTCATCCGGGAGGTTATGAATAATGTCAGGATGTGGTGCTGAAAAAGGATTGATCAGTATTGATGAGGCATTCGCACTGATCCAAAGCCAAGCCAAGACCTTAGCCACCGAGACCTTGCCTTTAGGTGAGTGTCTCAATCGCTATCTGGCTCAAGCCATCGTTTCTCAGGTGAATTTACCGAGCTTCTCACAAAGTGCAGTCGATGGCTACGCAATCCATAGCGCTCATGAAAACTTGCAAGATGCTACTTTCTCGGTGATTGGAGAAATTAAGGCGGGCAGTGAGTCTGATGTACAGCTTAGGGATGGACAAGCCGTTCGTATTTTTACTGGGGGGAAAATCCCTGAAGGAACCACTCATGTCGCTCGACAGGAAATCGTAAATATTGAAAGCGATAAGCTAATTCGGTTGACTGAACATATCAAGGCTCAGGCAGATATCCGCTTTACAGGTGAAGAAATTCAGTGTGGGCAGCAACTGGCAGAGCTTGGTCAGCGCATGAATATAGGGGCTTTAGCTGCACTGAGCATGGCTGGAGTAAAAACTCTTGAAGTGTTTAAACAACCCAAAGTTGCCGTCGTAATTACAGGTGATGAAGTTGCTGAAACACCTGACGATTTACAGGCTGGAAAAGTGTTTGATGCTAATGGTCCACTGTTAAAAGCTTGGTTGCAAGATTATGGATTAGCGGTAGAAATACGCCATATTGCCGATGAAGCTGAACAGGTGACGCAATGCTTCGAACAGCTCAAACCGCATTATGATGTCATTATTACCACAGGCGGTGTTTCTGTGGGCGATTATGATTTTGTGCGTCCTTGTGCCTTTGAAGCAGGCTTTGAGCAGGTTTTCTGGAAGGTGAAACAAAAACCGGGTAAACCTTTATTTTTTGCCGAATATACAGCACAAAATCATCACTGTTACATACTTGGTTTGCCAGGCAATCCAGCAGCCGTTTATGTGTGTATGCAGATGTATGGTAAATCACTATTCGATGCCTTACAAAACCAGACTCAATCTCTGGAATGGTTTAGTGCAATACTGACCCATGATTTGAAGTCCGATGCACGTGAACGATTCTTAAGGATGCATGCCTATTTTGAACAAGGTCAGCTCAAGCTGAAAAGCCTTGCTAAGCAACAATCGCATATGTTGAGTAATTTGATGCAAGCCAACTGTCTGGTGCGTATTCCTGCCCATATTCAGCCAGAAGTAGGAATGGAAGTGAACGGTGTATTCATTCGGAATTAAACGTTCAGCAGAAATGAATAAAATTTGTGAATTTTGTCACTTTTAGCCAAGTGCCAATATTGCATCTGATGGACAAGGTGGTTTAGTGTATATTTTATATTGTTTAGTTTCTAAACATGACGGTTCAAGACATAGATTCCATGTCTGCAAAAACTTTAAAAAAATGATTAGGTGATAATAATGAAATGGGAAGAAATTGGCGATCAGCCATGTTCAGTGGCTCGGACGCTTTCAGTATTAGGTGATCGTTGGACAATGCTCATCTTACGCAACGCATTTATGGGTGTACGCCGTTTTGATGACTTTCAACGTAGTCTTGGCTTAACCCGTCATGTCCTTTCAGAACGTTTAAAGCGTTTGGTCGAGCACGAGATTTTAATGAAAGTGCCTTATGTCGACCGTCAGGAACGTTTTGAGTATCAATTGACTGAAAAAGGTTTAGATCTGTATCCAATCCTTTTGGCGATGGTGCAATGGGCGGATAAATGGATGGATATGGGATTGGGCAAGCCAATCGAATTTACGCATAAAACCTGTGGCAAGAAAATCAGTCCTAAAGTGATTTGCTCAGATTGTAATGAACCTATCCATGTTAAAGATGTACGTGTTGCTGCGGGGCCCGGTTATTTTGCATTTATCGAGCAAAAACAAAAAAGTGCTTGATGTGGAGTGAGTAAAATTCCACTCATGTATTATTTTATCGGCTAAATGGCCATGAAATGTTCATTTCCTTATTAGGTTTTAAAGATTTTGATGTGCTATTTCCTGTTGAATTGCATGCGATAGCACCTCGAACACTTTTGGATCTTGGCATTGCGCTACATTAAAACGAATAAAATTTTTAAAATTCTGACTTTGGCTAAAGGCATTGCCTGGAGCCAGAATAACGCCTTGTTCCAGACAATATTGAGCGATTCGTGCCGTATCAAAATGTTCTGCTAACTCAGACCATAAAAATAAACCTGCCTGAGGTTTCACCCACAGTGTAATCCCCATTTTTTCTAATTTTTTAACCGTGGCGTCCATGGCTTTTGCCAAATCTATTTTGAGTTCATCGAGATATTTACGATAACTGCCATCGGTTAAGGCTGAAAATAAAATTTCCGAGGAAAGATTATTACCACCGAAACTGGTTGCAATTTTGATATCAGTTAAATCCTCAATCCATTCTGGTTTGGTTGCGATATAACCTGTCCGGACTGCACCCGATAAGGTTTTAGAGAAACTACCAATATGAATAACGCGAGACAGGCCATCTAGTGCTGCAAGTCGTGGCGCCGTATGAAGTTCCAGATCTGCAAAAATATCATCTTCAATCACAATCAGGTTTGACTGTTCAACCAGTTTTAATACCTGATAGGCTTTGGATGCGATTAATACTGCGCCAGTCGGATTATGGATTCCTGAATTGGTAATGTATAAGCGGGGATTATGCTTGTGAATCGCCTCCGCAAATGCCTCAATATCTGGCCCAGTTTGTGTGTAAGGCACACCAATAATTTGAATTTGGTGAACTTTGAGTAAGGCGTGAAAATTAAAATAACACGGATCATCGACCAACACGACATCATTCGGTTTCAGAAAATAGCGGCAAATTAAATCAATGGCTTGGGTTCCAGAATCCGTCAATAAGATCTGATTCGGGATCGCTTCAATGCCTTTTGCTAAGATTTTACGAGAAAGTAATTCACGTAAGGGTGCTAAACCGAGCGGCGTTGAATAATCGGTGAGAATACTTGAATTGGCTTTGGAGACTTTGCGAATTGCTTTACGTATATTTTCATGAGGCATCCAGTCATCTGGTAACCAGCCACATCCGGGTTTTAATACCCCTTGTTTTGCTTCCAGTGCTTGTCTCGAAATCCAAAGAGGATCAATATTGCGGTCAATTTTAGGATGAATTTCCGAGATGGATAATGGCGCAATCGGGCCTGCGACAAAGAAGCCTGAACCTGTTTTTGCTTCGATCAGGCCTTGTGCTGCCAGACGTTCATACGCTTCTACAATAGTGGAAATAGACAGATTTAAAAGACCTGCCAATGCACGAACGGAAGGAAGCCGAGAGCCAGGCACTAAAGAGCGGTTTTTAATCTGTTCATGAATATGCTGTATCACAAAATCGATTTTTGTACTTTTCATGTGTTTATGCCTGACTGTATTGGACTTTATACCAGTACAGTTATTTAAAATTGTACTGCATTGTGTATGGTGCATTCACCATAGCACAGTTTAAATTCTGTATATAGATCTGGAGAATTTAAATGAAGTCTTTAAGCAGTGGCTGGATAAATGGATTCATTGGCGTGGTTATTTTTGCGGGTTCTTTACCAGCCACCCGTGTTGCGGTGATGGATTTTAGTCCGACTTTTTTAACCGCAGCAAGAGCAGCAATAGCAGGACTTTTAGGCTTGGCATTGGTCTTATTATCACGTCAGAAGTTACCCCAGAAAAAAGACTGGTTGTCCTTATTCTATGTTGCCATCGGGGTTGTAATTGGATTTCCGCTTTTTACTGCCTTGGCGCTTCAATATGTGAGTGCTGCACATACCATTGTGTTTGTTGGGCTATTGCCATTGGCGACTGCGATTTTTGGGGTATTACGAGGGGGTGAACGGCCTAATCTGGTGTTTTGGTTATTTGCGATATTAGGAGGCGCACTGGTTTTTGGTTTTATGTTGATCCAGACAGGCACATGGTCATTTAATTATGGCGACCTGTTCATGTTATTGGCGATATTGCTTTGTGGTTTTGGCTACGCAGAAGGCGGGCAGCTTTCGAAACATTTGGGTGGTTGGCAAGTGATTTGCTGGGCACTGATTTTAACCTTGCCGATTATGCTTCTGGTTTCGTATCTCTATATGCCAGTGAGCTTTGACCAAATCTCGATTTCTGCCAAGCTGGGTTTAGCTTATGTTTCATTATTCAGTATGCTGATCGGTTTCTTTTTCTGGTACAAGGGCTTGGCGCAAGGTGGAATAGCCACTGTAGGCCAATTACAACTCCTGCAACCGATATTTGGACTGATCATTGCAGCGGTACTTCTGCATGAGCAGGTCAGTATCGCAATGTTTGCGGTAACGGTTGCAGTCATTGCATGTGTGGCGTGTGCAAAGAAATTTGCGTGAACTCTTATAAACAGTTTGCAGGTTTGGGCACGCCCGCTAAGCGACTTAAATGACGAGCGACCAGACCTGTATTAAATCGTTGCTGTAACTCGGCATTATTAATCTCAGGACTGACGGTCTTCATTAAAAACTTAATCAATGGTCGGGTTGCTGGCGAATGTCCAAACTGCTGATAAAACTGGCGTACTGCATGAAGTACATCAAAATGCCAATCGGTAAGTTCTAAGTCCAGCGTCTTCGCCAGTTCTTGAGCAACCTCAGGATTCCAGATGGTGTAATCGACCAGATGACCGTCTTGATCTAACTCTAATTGCATAAATAGCCTAAGTAAATTTTAAATAAATCGAATCAAAGCATTATTTTAACGTGATACAACGTTCAAATTGTAAAACTAAATCTGCAAATGCTGCGTAATCAATGGATTTAACCTGTTCCAGATCTTCCTTACTCAGCATCTCCTGTTCATTCGCTAAGCAGTAAAGATGAGGGTAGGGGCTAAAAACTGAAGATGGAATAGACAACATCGCATCACCCATAATAACGATATGATCATCAGATTGTGCCATTTGTGCCAACTGTTGCCAGATTTTATCGAGATTGTTATAAGGCGATTGGATTAAAAATAAAACACTATTTTTCATTGTGAAATACCTTACCAATACAAGACATGATCAAATGAGCGGATGAGTTCAGGGGTAATCTCGATAAATTCAATTTCCTGATCGGTATTCTTTATGATGTTAAGTTGTTGATTTTTAGTCTCAACCAAGATTGGAGTCAAATCATAGAACTCAAAACTGTCCACCATATTGGCTGCAATTTTAAAGGCATGTTTTAGCTGGTCGAATTCTATTTTATTGTCCAATAAACTCAAGGCAGCGCCTCTTAATAATACTTTGACAGAAATACCAAAGGTTGCTAAAACCATAGTGGCAGACAGACTTTCATTGGTCTGCAAATTCGTTAAATTAGGCTGCGTTAGGATGACAAGTACAGATTTCACACAATTTACCTTTTTAAAGCAACACTCTATTAAAGAACTTAAATTAAAATTGAATTAAACGAGAACAGCTTTGCACTGCATCAGCAAGCTCTCCAAGCCCAACCAGCTCAAAACCTTGTGCCAAGTTGTGATGTTGAAGCGAATGACGTTGTGCATTGCTTGCATCAGTGATTCCCCGAGCAAGGGCAGCACTGACACAGACAGGGAGTCGAATGCCCAGCTTTTGCCATTCTTGTTTCAGGTTGCGTTGATCATCAGGAAACCACTGTAAATCGTTCGCAACATGAACACCGTCTTGGTAAAAGAAAACACGAAATTCTTCATGCTTATTTTGTAATGCTTGCGCTAAACCCAATGCATGCCATGCGATCACAGAAGTTGGTGAGGAAGTAATTAACAGTAGTGTACTCATTGAACATTCACTATGGTCATAGTAGGCAAAATGCTGATGGACAGATTAAAAAGAAGGTAAGTATACAATGATTTTGGTGACAGGTGGTTTAGGCTTTATCGGTTCACATATTGCTTTGAGTTTATTGGCTCATGGGCAAGAGATTGTCATTGTTGATAACCTGGCTAACTCAACTTTACAAACTTTGGAACGTTTGGAATATATTTCAGGCATGTATATTCCTTTTGCAAAACTAGATGTACGTAATACGCCTGCTTTAAATAAAGTATTTGAACAATATTCAATTGATACCGTTATTCATACAGCAAGCTTTAAGTCGCTTGAAGAATCGGCCTTAAAACCGCTCGAATATTATAATGATAATGTCAGTAGCATTATGAGCTTGTTACGTGCCATGCAACGGATGGGCGTGAGACAATTATTAAACCTGTCCAGTCTGGCAGTGTATGGCAAGTCGGATAGCGCACTCTCTGAAGATACGGTCTTTAACTACGGTTATGCCAACCCTTATATTCGCTCGCAGCAAATGGTAGAAGACATTATTGCCGATACCTATAAAGTTGATCCTGAGTGGAAGATAGTCAATCTACGTTTGTCTAATATTGTTGGTGCATTCGAGCATGGCGTTCTAGGTGAGTATGTTACTCAACTCCCTAAAAATATTGTGCCTTTAGCATTGCAAGTTGCAGCGATGCAACGTGATTGTATTGAACTGCAAAATCAGGCTCAGACCAAAGATGGTACGGTGGAACGTAGTTTCTTGCATGTTCTGGATGCTTGTGATGCCATCTTAATGACCTTGAATTGGCTAAAAACGCAATCTGGATGTCTCGAGTCATTTAATATTGCCCATCAGCAACTGACCTCTATTCAAAGTTTATTGGATGAGATTTCAAAGGTGACGCAGGCCGAAGTTCGCGTTCAGCCTGCAATCTATCAACATGAGGAATTAGCTCAGCTTGGTGCAAATATAGATAAAGCACAGCGTATTTTAAACTGGACACCGAAACGGCCTTTAGCACAAATGATTGAAGATGAATGGCGTTTTTATCTGAATACCTTAAAAGGCAATTAAGATAATGATTCTTATTTACATATTTGGCTGGTTTGATTAGGATATCCACAACCAGCCAAAGCATTAGCTTGCTTCAGCCCGTGAAAATTTTAACCAAATAGAGCAGAGGTTGTTTATGCAAATGCGAATTGAACACGACACCATGGGTGAAATCGAGGTTCCGAATGAAGCCTTGTGGGGTGCGCAAACGCAAAGAAGTTTACAGAACTTTAAAATTGGTCAGGAGCGTTTACCACGCCCGATGATTCGTGCAATGGGCTTAGTAAAAAAAGCTGCTGCGATCACCAATGCTGAATTAAAACAACTTCCTGAAGATTTAAGTCAATATATCGTTGGTGCTGCTGAAGAAGTGATTGCTGGACAATGGGATTCACAATTTCCCTTGGTGGTTTGGCAAACAGGTTCTGGTACGCAAAGTAACATGAACTGTAATGAAGTTATTGCAAACATTGCCAACCAGAAACTAGGTCAGGTATTAGGCGCGCAAAAACCTGTGCATCCGAATGATCATGTTAACCGCGCTCAATCAACCAATGATTCGTTCCCGACTGCAATTCATGTTGCTGCAAGCCTTCAAATTAATGAATTACTCATTCCTGCCGTTGAAAAGCTAAAAAATACCTTACAGTGTAAATCAGAAGAATTTGATGACATTGTTAAAATTGGCCGTACCCATTTACAAGATGCAACGCCTTTAACTCTAGGACAAGAATTTAGTGGTTATGTATCACAACTGGAACATGGTTTAAAACGATTACAACAGGCTTTGGCTGGACTCTATGAATTGCCTTTGGGTGGTACAGCGGTTGGAACGGGCTTAAATGCCCATCCTGATTATGCGGTGAAAGCGGCTGAGCAATTAGCTGAATTAACGGGCCTGCCATTTGTGACTGCGCCAAATAAGTTTGAAGCTTTGGCAGGACGTGATGCAGCAGTATTTGCATCGGGTGCCTTGAAAACCTTGGCTGCAAGTTTAAATAAAATTGCCAATGATATTCGCTGGTTGGCGAGTGGGCCACGCTGTGGTTTTGGTGAAATCCGTATTCCTGAGAATGAACCTGGTTCGAGTATCATGCCGGGTAAGGTCAATCCAACCCAGAGTGAAGCGATGACCATGGTGGTCGCTCAAGTTTTAGGGAATGACACAACGATTAACGTGGCGGGTGCATCAGGAAACTTTGAGCTGAATGTGTTTATGCCAGTGATTGCTTATAATTTATTGCAGTCAATCCAGTTGCTTGGTGATGCATGTAATAGCTTTAATGACCATTGTGCAGTTGGTATTGAACCGAATCGCGACAAGATTGATCACTTCTTGCATAATTCATTGATGTTGGTGACAGCACTGAATCCTGTGATCGGCTATGAAAACTCTGCCAAAGTTGCGAAAACAGCTTACAAGGAAAATAAAACCTTGAAACAGGTGGCTGTGGAGTTGGGTTTGGTGACAGCAGAGCAATTTGATGAAGTGGTTAAACCTGAAAATATGGTTTCGCCAAATAGCAAATAAAAATATTTAATCAGCAAGATAAAAAATCCTTCTGCTTATAGAAGGATTTTTTATGAGAGTAGTTTTTATAAAGTGAACTGCGTACAATATACTTTTGATTGACGAAACTGTTGCTTCATTATGCTCTCGATTTATTTAACAGATACTAAAACCAATATTCAGTTCTCTGATTTACCCAATGAAAATCCTGTTAAGTTTCTGTTGAATTTAAAGAAAATTTTTCCAAGTACGGCTGATTTACTGTTACCTGTATTGCCAGAAGACAATAATCTGGAAAATGTAACTTGGGAAGCAACCTCAAAAGATTTTGAAGTGTTTAAAAAGTTACTGGAAGGCTGGGGCGTGATCGAGCTTCGTTTGAGTGCGATTACGACTTATAAAGATAAGAACTTTGCCAACGAGCTGGTAAAAAAAGCACAAGTTAAGCGTAAGCAGATTGCACAGGCACAACCTCAATTATCCTTGATTGCCTTGGACTATGTGTTAATGCATGAGATTCATGCCTTGATTGATGCTGAACTGGTGATGATTGGTGAAAAATTCTATTTGCCAACATTGCGTGAACTTTGGAAAGGGCAATTCTCCGAGCAAATTTTGCAATGTAAATTCTAAGATTTAAAAGCAGACTTCGAGTCTGCTTTTTTATACTCGATAAATAAGTACATACGTATAAATCTTGATCTACAAACATTTACAAGATTTTAGTGTGCGTATTTTGGAACGGCATATATATTGCTTATAAGGATATAAATATTATTGCGGGAGAGAAGTTCTTCAATGAACTCGCCGAAGGAGCAACGACCCCGGAAACTCTCAGGCAGAAGGACTGTAATAATAGACATAAAATCTGGAGAGCAGTGCTCAATTTGTAGGAACACAGGACATTTTTCTTCTACGATAAACACTCACCGAAGGGGAAGGCTTAATGATTAATTGGTAATCATCTGCCGAAACTCTCAGGTACCATGACAGATGGGGCTAAGCATTATGGAATGTTATGCATTTCAAGGAGTTTGCTATGCCACATGTTGTTGTAATTGGTGCGGGGATTACGGGTGTAACGTCTGCTTATGAATTAATTAAACTGGGCTATGAAGTGACGGTGATCGATCGTCATCTTTTTCCTGCAATGGAGACTTCGTTTGCCAATGGCGGACAATTATCTGCCTGTAATGCAGAAGTCTGGAACCAGAAAGCCACGGTGCTGAAAGGTATTAAGTGGATGAGTAAGAAAGATGCACCATTGCTGCTCAACCCATCCTTTAGTGCGCATAAATATCGCTGGTTAATTGAATTTTTAACGCATATCAAGAACTATAAAGCCAATACTATTGAAACCGTGCGTTTGGCATTGTTGGCTCGACAACGTCTATTTGAAGTTGCTGAAAAAGAAAGTCTTTCTTTCGATTTGGAAAAACGTGGCATTTTGCATATGTATCACACCAGAGAAGACTATGAGATTGCCAAGAAGGTCAATGATGTATTGGTTGAAGGCAAACTTGAGCGTAATGCAATTACGCCTGAGGAAATGAAAGCAATTGAACCGACCTTAACAGGCGAATATTTTGGTGGCTATTACACTGCTGGGGATGCAACGGGAGATATCCATAAATACTCTGTGGGGTTAGCAGAAAGAACTCAGCAATATGGGGCAAAATATTGTTTTGGTTTGGATGTGGTTGATGTTCAGTTCAATCAAGACAAAGCAATTGTTCATTGCAAAAATAGCTCGGAAAATGTGAATCCGACTGCTGATGGCATTACGGAAATTATTGCAGATGTGGTGCTGGTTTGTGGAGGAGTCGGCAGTTATCAATTGGCTGATATGCTGGGGGATAGTGTAAATGTGTATCCAGTCAAAGGTTATTCGATCACTGTTCAACTTAAAGATGAACGTAGTGTAAATAATGCGCCGTGGGTCAGTTTGCTGGATGAGAGTGCAAAAATTGTAACCTCTCGCTTGGGTGCAGATCGTTTAAGGATTGCAGGGACGGCTGAGTTTAATGGTTATAATCGGGATATTCGTGCTGACCGGATTCAACCGTTAATTAACTGGGTCAACCAGAATTTCGATATTTCGACTGAACATGTGGTGCCGTGGGCAGGATTACGTCCAATGATGCCGAATATGCTGCCTGTGGTAAAACAAGGTAAGCAACCACGAGTCTTTTATAATACGGGGCATGGACATCTAGGCTGGACTTTATCTGCTGCAACGGCAGTGTTGATTAGTCAGGAAATTGCGCAAAAATTCCCAAGCTGAAACAATAAAGCCGATGTTAGAGCATCGGCTTTATTCAACTAAAGTTTTTAATCGTACAGACGATAAATCCCTGTAAAACGCTCACAACCTTTCTGCTCTGATTTGACAATCAAAAGTGCTTTCTGAAAATCAAACTGGTATTGGCACTTTTTTTCATTATCAATGATCTGATTTTTTTGCTCAGGGGTGCTGTAAGCAAGTAATGACATGGTTTGCGTTTCTAGACGATTGTTGGGATTACGATAAGCGATCCCTTCAATTTTTAACTTGTCTTTATCGAGCTGATGAATTTGTAGATGAACAGGTTGAGATGCGATTTTGCCCTGTTCATATTTTAGATAATGTTGAGTCAAGGTCTGGTTCATAGACGTGTAAAAGTTCAGGTCATCCAGACGCGCTTCAAATTGCTGCTGAAAACAGTTTTTGGTTTTACATTGCTGTATCTGGTTGAGCCACTGTGTCTGCGTATCATGTAACAATTGCAAAGGTGCATCCGTTACCAGATATGCTGTTAAAAACTTGCTATTCAGCTTTTGACGCTGTTCTTTGTACTGCTTGGTGCATATTTTTTGTGCTTCCAAAGCAGAGCTGTTGCAGTTAATAGATTCCGCATAGGCAAATGTTGAGCAAAAACAACCCAATGTGATGATATAACCAGATTTCTTTAATTGATTTCTTACAGTGTTAAACAGCATAATCACTTATACTTTCAGTCTAATTTGCTCAACGTACTATAGCGAAATAGAAAGCCTGAATACAAGATTAGTTCGGTATATTGTAAAAGGAAAATCATATGGTTGCTCAAATTCGTATTGGACAAGGGATTGATGTGCATGCATTTGAAGAAGGTGACTTTGTTACTTTAGCAGGTGTCAAAATTCCACATACACACGGTTTAAAAGCACATTCGGATGGCGATGTGGTTTTGCATGCGCTGAGTGATGCATTACTGGGTGCTTTAGCACTGGGTGATATCGGACAGCATTTTCCAGATACAGATCCAGAATATAAAGGTGCAGATAGTCGTGTGTTACTGAAACATGTGTACCAGTTGATTTTAGATCGTGGTTATCATCTGAATAACGCAGATATTACGGTCGCGTGCGAACGTCCAAAACTCGCAAAGCATAATTTGGAAATGCGTCAAAGTATTGCGGATGTATTAGATGTGGATGTGACTCAAATTAGCATTAAAGCCACAACGACAGAGAAGCTTGGTTTTACAGGTCGTCAAGAAGGAATTCTGGCAACTGCAACCGTATTGGTTTCACATCAAGCAAAATAATGTGAAATTAGTAATTTTCATTTGATATAAGATGAATTTTTCAAGTTTTAAAAGTAATTTTTTTAGATGTAAAAAGTGGTAAAAGAGGGAAAAATGAAAAATTTAATTCTGGGTTTAGTTTGTATCGTTTCTATTACTGGTTGTACTACAGCAACGACTATAGAGAAAGCTTCAACAGTACAAATTAATAAGTTTTTTAAACCAGAGTATCAGTCAAAAACAGATGAGCGAAATGCAAGTATAGTGATATTAAGAGATAAGGGTGTTTGGGGTAGTGCTTGCAATTTTATTGTATCTATTGATAACAAAAAAATTCTAAAGATTAAATCAAATCAACAGGCGATGATCTATGTTAAGCCTCAATCTACATCGATTGAAGTCGAATTTTCGCCATCTGGCTTTTGTCCATATGCAAGAGTAACAGAAGAGTTAAATTTAGTTCCTAATGGCTCTACCAAATTTAGAATTAGATCATCTGGTTCTATGAATAATGCATTACAACTAATTAAAGTTGATAATTAGTAACTAACATCTTATATAAACACACATCTAAATCTTGATGCGTGTTTATATAATTTCTATCAAGCAAAATGATTGGTATTGATGAGTGACTGCTCTAATTCTTGTGTTGCTTTACGGCCTTGCAGCTGTAGAGTAATACTATGAATTAAACCCGTCCATGTTTCATTCGGTTCCCAGATCTGATGTAATAATTCTTGTGCAGTCGGTAGATCCATATTGAGATAAAACTGACGATATAAGTACATTAAGCTACTGACACGTGTATTTTCAGTGCAATGCAGCCAAACGATCTCGTTTTGAACCAAATGGTCAATTAAGTCCAGAATTAATAAACATTGCTCAGAGCAAGGTACGTCCCAATCAATTGGAATGTGAATATAATTCAGACCTAAATCCAGACAGATTTGATCCTGATTCGCTAAATAGTGTTCTGATTTGCTGGTCGCAAGGTTAATGACCGTACTGCAACCATATTCCTTAATCTGTTGTAATTGCTCGGCTGTTGGTTGAGCTGAGCTAAACAGATGCTCATGCACCAAAGAAAAACTTGGTATTTGAGATAATGCTTGTTCGAGTGAAGTCATAACGTCCGCTGTGTGTTGAGTGAGGTTCTCATATGATGAGAAACTTATTCTAAAGGGCTTAGCTTACTATAAGTGTTTTTATTTCAGTGTTCAATTTAAAGCGCACAAATAAAAACAGCATCAAAAGATGCTGTTTTTTTATCACTTAATCTTTCTTAAGATTCTCATTGAGTAAGAATTCCATCAATGCTTTCTGAGCATGCAGGCGATTTTCAGCCTCATCCCAAACCACAGCATTTTTATGGTCAAGCATGTTTTCTGAAATTTCTTCACCACGATGCGCAGGGAGGCAATGCATGAACAGACAGTCAGGATGTGCCAAGTCCATGAGTTTTTCATTGACCTGGAAATCTGAGAAGGCTTTCTCGCGTAACTTCTGTTCTTCTTCCTGTCCCATGCTTGCCCATACATCTGTGACGATCAGGTCGGCATTTACAGCGGCATCTTCTGCTTTATTGAATACTTCTGCACAATCTGCAAATTCAGCTAAAAATTCAGGTTTTGGCTCATAGCCTTCAGGTGAAGCAATTTTAAGTTTAAAGCCCATCATATGTGCAGCTTCAATATATGAGTTACACATATTGTTGCCATCACCAATCCATGCAACCGTTTTGCCTTCGATGCTACCGCGGTGTTCCTGAAAAGTTTGTAAGTCAGCAAGTAGCTGGCAAGGGTGGTGATCATCGGTCAGACCGTTGATGACTGGAACTTTTGAATAAGATGCAAAACGTTCGACGATGTCATGTCCGAAAGTACGGATCATCACGATATCCAGCATACTTGAAATAACACGAGCTGAGTCTTCAATTGGCTCACCACGTCCTAATTGTGTATCACGTGGAGAAAGGAAGATCGCGCTACCACCGAATTGGCAAATACCCGCTTCAAAAGAAATACGTGTACGTGTACTCGATTTCTCGAAAATCATTCCTAAAACTTTACCCGCAAACGGTTGATACAGCGTATGACTATGTTGCATGCGTTTGAGTTCTTGTGCACGATCTAAAATGCGTTGCAGTTCTAGTGTGGATAGGTCACGTAAAGTTAGGAAATGCCGAAGCGCCATAGCTACTCCCACAATAATTATTGAGAAAAATCAATAATTAATTGTTGTTTGACGAGTGGTGGATAAAAAAGAATTGACTACTATACTATAGGTTCAAGAAAATGCAAAAGAATTAAGGGCCTGCTGCCATTTTATCTATGATTGCGACAACGGATATTTTTTAGACGATACAAGACATGTTTTGCGAAATTTAGTGATCTAAATGAGAGAAACATAACGCAGTATGAGGAACAGCGTTCCGCAAGTAAAATATCCCTGTCCCAAAGGGTTGTGGCTAAAAATCCCTCATACTTCGTTATGAAACTTGGCAAGGGAATAGCCATTGCCTGCATTTCATGCCTTGTCTGATGAATTTTTAGCCTACAACGCAACTCGTTTATAAAGTGGCAACAGGCCCTAGGTTTTGATGAGCCTTTAAAAACAAGTCTACAGAATAGTTAATATAATCAATGATTTCGATATCATTTTCTGGCACATCTAACCCCATGAGATTGCGCCATTCGACATCTCTTAGCGTGCCAAAATACATCATTGCAGAAAATTTGGGTTGAGCACAGAAAATTTCATTGTTGTTATGTGCATGCTCAAGTGCATAGGCAATGGTGTTTTGAATATTGAGCGCGCATTGATTATAGAAATAATGAGCGAGCTGGATATCTTTTTGTGATTGTTCAGTAAACATGCGCATAAAAGCAATATTTTCAGGCTGAATAATATGCTGATAAAAACGATGCAGTGTCTGGGTCAGGTAGGTTTTTAAATCAGTTTTTTCTGGAACATAAGGCAAACATACCCCTTGAAAGAAAACTTCCCGACGATAATCGCAAATCGCGGTAAACAAACCTTCTTTATTGCCAAAATATTTATAAATAGAGGTTTTTGAACCACCCGCATGATTGACAATATCATCCAGAGAAACCGCTTCATAACCTTTCTCAAGAAATAAATCGGTTGCGCACAATAATAGGGCAAGGCGACGTTCATGTCCTCGACGGGTTTGCGGTTTACTACAGCTTGGATAACAAAGATCGGTCATTATTTACTTTTGGGGTGTTGGGGTGCTACTAGTATAACAAAAACCATATCTATTGTATGACTATGAAATTTAGCTATGTTTCAAAAGATCTCAAAATGTTAAAAAAGCGAGTCATTTCGACTCGCTTTTTGGTGTTATTTAAGCAGAGCGGCTTTCTTCCTCTTCATCGTCATCTGTCGAGTCCATACCCAGTTCTTTCAATTTCCGAGTCAGGGTATTACGGCCCCAGCCTAAAAGTTCAGCTGCATGACGTTTACGGCCGCGCGTTTGTTGTAGGGCTGCATTAATCAGCGTACGTTCAAACATTGGAGTGGCGATATCAAGAATCTTCATTTCGCCATTTTTAAGTTTCTGGATTGCCCATTGACCTAATAACTCATCCCAATGATGAACTGCGATACGTTCAACTAAAGCAGGACTGGTATTTGATGCTGCTTGACTATCACTTGTCTTTTGGACAGAGGCTTGTTTCAGTTCAGCAGGTAGGTCTTCAGGATAAACCTCACGTCCCGTGATCATCACTGTTAACCAACGACAAGTATTCTCTAATTGACGAACATTTCCGGGCCAAGGGAGTTGCTGCATATAATCAGTGGTTTCAGTACGTAAGATTTTTGGACTGACACCAAGCTCTTTACCTGCACGTGCCAAGAAATGCTGTGCCAGCATTGGGATGTCTTCGCTACGGTGAGACAGTTTTGGAATGTGAATTCGAATCACATTCAAACGATGATAAAGGTCTTCACGGAAACGGCCTTCATTGACTAATTTCTCAAGATCTTGATGGGTTGCCGCAACGATACGTACATCCACCTTAACGGGAATATGCCCACCCACACGATAGAATTCACCATCTGCCAGAACACGAAGTAAACGTGTTTGGGTTTCAAAGGGCATATCACCGATTTCATCAAGGAATAAAGTACCGCCATTGGCTTGTTCAAAACGCCCCTGATGTTGCGTATTCGCACCTGTAAATGCACCTTTTTCATGACCAAATAGTTCAGTTTCGATCAAGTCTTTTGGAATCGCCGCCATATTCAGCGCAATAAACGGTTTGGCGCGTCGAGGTGAATGCTTATGTAAGGCATGAGCGACTAACTCTTTACCTGTACCCGATTCACCATTAATCAATACGGTAATATGCGATTGTGACAAGCGACCGATGGCACGGAAAACTTCCTGCATGGCAGGCGATTCACCGATGATTTCAGTCGACTGTAATGGAGAAGCTGCTTTGGTGGCTTCTTGTTGCTGTAACTTATTAATATGCAAAATTGCACGATTAACCAGCGCTAATGCTTCATCAATATCAAAAGGCTTCGGTAAATATTCAAATGCACCTGTTTGATAACTTGAGACAGCAGACTCTAAATCTGAGTGTGCGGTCATAATAATGACAGGTAAGTCAGGATGAGTATTCTTCACTTTAGAAAGGAAAGTTAAGCCATCAATCCCGGGCATACGAATGTCCGTCAGAATGACATCTGGTGCATCCTCATGTAAGCGTTCAAGCGCAGTTTGGGCTTCTTCAAAGTTGGTGACATCGAAACCTTCTTCTTTAAAGGTCTTTTCCAGTACCCAACGCATGGCACGATCGTCATCTATTACCCAAATTTTATTTCGTGACATGGTTTAACTCCCAAGGTAGATATAAGCTAAATACGGTTTTTCCTGGAACTGATTGACATTCAATCATTCCGTTATGTTGATGCATAATATTTTGAGCAATACTGAGTCCCAGTCCTGTACCTTTGGCGCGTCCTGTGACTAAAGGATAGAAAACTGATTCCAGAATACTTTCAGGAACTCCAGGGCCATTGTCTTCAATATCAATACGCACGGTTGATCGATTCAACACACCATTAATCGTGACTAGACGCTGGATGCGGGTTCTCAACATGAGCTCTGGTTCTGAGTCGGTAAAAAAGTCTTTATTTTCGGTCATGGCTTGTACGGCATTGACGCTAATATTGAGCATGACCTGAATCAGTTGATCGCGATCTGCCATGACATCGGGTAATGAAAGGTCATAATCGCGGGTAATCTTGATTTTCTTTTTTGTCTGGTTGGCAATTAACGAGCGAACACGTTCCAGTGGTTCATGTACATTGACATGTTCATAGCTCGGTAATTGACGTGAGCCGAGCATCGTATCCGCCAGATTGGTCAAACGATCGACTTCACTAATAATAATGTCGGTAAATTCACCATAACGATCATCATTTAAACTACGTGCCAGTAATTGAGTCGCACCACGGATACCAGCTAACGGGTTTTTAATTTCATGTGCAACACCACGCACCAACTGACGAGCCACTTGGTGCTGTTGCACCAGATTCTCTTCTTTTGAAATTTTCAACATACGGTCAATCGGGTTGAGTTCAATCAATAAAAGAGGGTGATAGCTTTTGCCCGCATTCAGTTGAGAAGCGGTATAGTCAACATGAATCGCTTTAAAGTTAACATTGATGACCGCTTCGCGACGGGTGTAGTGTTGTCCACTTTCCAAAGTGTTTAATAAAGCTTCATGTGTGTTGAATGTGTCGTCGTGTGCATGTAACAAGTTAAGAACAGGCTGACCCGATGCACGCAGCAAACTGATATCAAATAATGCTTCACAAGCAGAATTTAAATAAAAAATATTAAGCTGACTATCGACCAGTAAAATGGCAGTGCTCAAATTATCTACTAAGAGCCGATAGTCGATAATGTTCTGTTGATCCATTTGTGAATCATCCTGTTTTAAAATGGCGCAATAAATATAAATTTTAATGAATAGCCATTAACTTCTAAAATGTACTTTATGCAAAATACAAGCCAACTTTGTATTAATGAAATTTCAACAACTTAATTCTAAAAAAAGGAATTTATGCAGTATTTTTCACATACATGCAGTGATTTCAATAAATTATTATGTTCCAAAATAGTGCGCTTTTGGATTTTATTTAAAATTTTGGTCGTATTTTGGTGCATTACACAAAGAGATGGCTTTGCAGCTATGCGTAAGCCAAGAAAAGTCATACAATACGCCGATTCAAGTGGAGCGCAGATTCATGAAGACCCCCAAAGTCGGTTTTGTATCTTTAGGTTGTCCTAAGGCATTGGTAGATTCTGAACGAATTTTAACTCAGTTAAAGACTGAAGGTTATCAAGTTGCATCAGATTATGATGGTGCGGATCTGGTCGTTGTAAATACCTGTGGTTTTATTGAATCTGCAGTACAAGAGTCTTTAGACGCGATTGGCGAAGCCATGAGCGAAAATGGCCGAGTCATCGTTACAGGCTGTTTAGGTAAAGACGAAGACAAAATTCGCCAGATGCACCCAAATGTTCTTAAAGTTACAGGTGCAGCAGCCTATCAAGATGTAATGGAAGCAGTACATGAATATGTACCAGCACCGCCAAAACACAACCCATTTATTGATTTAGTCCCTGAGCAAGGTGTTCGTTTAACACCGAAGCATTATGCTTATTTAAAAATCTCGGAAGGCTGTAATCACCGTTGTACATTCTGCATTATCCCAAGTATGCGTGGCGACCTTGTGTCTCGTCCAGTCGGAAAAGTGCTGGATGAAGCTGCTGCATTAAAACGTGCCGGTGTAAAAGAAATTCTGGTTATTTCTCAGGATACCTCTGCTTATGGTGTAGATACCAAATATAAGCTGGATTTCTGGAATGGTCAGCCTGTTAAAACCAAATTCTATGACATGTGTGAAGCCCTCGGTCAGTTAGGCATCTGGGTGCGTTTACATTACGTTTATCCATATCCACACGTTGATGCTGCGATTGATTTGATGGCGCAGGGCAAAATCCTGCCATATTTAGATATTCCTTTTCAGCATGCCAGTCCGCGCATCTTAAAATTGATGAAGCGACCAGCTCATAGTGAAAATACCTTAGAGCGCCTTAAATTGTGGCGTGAAAAATGCCCTGAATTGGTGATTCGTTCAACATTCGTGGTAGGTTTCCCTGGTGAAACTGAAGAAGATTTCCAAATTTTGCTGGAATGGTTAAAAGAAGCGCAGTTAGATCGTGTCGGCTGCTTTACCTATTCACCAGTTGAAGGTGCAACTGCAAACGATCTTCCTGATCATGTGCCAGAAGAGATCAAACAAGAGCGTTATGAACGCTTCATGGAAGTGCAACAAGCCATTTCAGCAGCAAAACTACAAAAGCGTATTGGTCAGAAAATGACGGTGCTGGTTGATAGTCTGGAAGATGAATTCCCAGTTGCTGTTGCCCGTTCTTATGCAGATGCGCCAGAAATTGATGGCAACGTTTTTGTGGAAGATATCGATAAGAGCGTGATTAAAGCAGGTGATTTGCTTGAAGTCGAAATTACCGATGCAGATGAATACGATTTATTTGCAAAGTTAATCCAGATTAAATCTGCTTGATGTTGAATTAAATTTAAGAAAATTTTGAGATTGGTCGGTTTGGAGTAAAAGTATGTCAGCTTCTAAAAATCCACGTTATGCACGAATTTTGCTAAAGCTTTCTGGTGAAGCTTTAGCAGGTAATAAAGATATGGGTATCGATGCCCAAGTATTAGATCAAATGTCACTTTCAATTGCTCACTTGGTAGGTTTGGGTGTGCAAGTGGGTATCGTTGTTGGTGGTGGTAACTTATACCGCGGTAGCCAGCTACAAAAAGACGGTCTGGTTGGACGTGTAACAGGCGACCAGATGGGCATGTTGGCGACTGTGATGAACGGTTTGGCAATGCGTGATGCATTGGTGCGCCGTAATATCAAAACACGTTTAATGTCAGCATTGTCGATTGGTACGGTTGTTGAACCATACTCAAGCCGCGATGCGATCCGTCATTTAAGCCAAGGTGAAGTGTGTGTCTTTGTTGCTGGTACAGGCAACCCATTCTTTACTACAGATACCGCAGCTTGCTTGCGTGGTATCGAGATCGAAGCGAACCTGATCTTGAAAGCGACCAAAGTTGATGGCGTTTATAACAAAGATCCAAGCAAATACGATGATGCGGTTAAATATGACAATTTAACTTTCGATCAAGTACTTGATGAAAAGCTTGGCGTGATGGATCTTACGGCAATTTGTTTATGTCGTGATCACAATGTGCCATTACAAGTTTTTGATATGAACAAATCTGGTGCATTACTTTCTGTGGTAATGGGCGAAAAAGAGGGTACTCACGTTACGAATTAATGTACGTGAGCCATAAAGCTCTTTATACTAATGTTTAAATATTCTGTAATACCTAATGAATAAGTAAGGAAGATCATATGATTAACGATCTCAAACAAGATAGCGAACAGCGCATGCAGAAGTCGCTTGACTCTTTAGAGTTGGGCTTTGCCAAAGTTCGTACAGGTCGTGCGCACCCATCTATTTTAAATGGTGTGATGGTTTCTTACTACGGCTCTGATGTTCCGTTGAATCAAGTCGCAAATATCGGGCTTGAAGATTCACGTACGCTGTTGGTTCAACCATTTGAACGTTCAATGGTTGCTGCGATCGATAAAGCGATTCGTGAAGCAGGTTTGGGCTTGAACCCTATTACTGCTGATGCAATCCGTGTACCAATGGCTGCGTTAACAGAAGAAACTCGTCGTGATATGCAAAAAGTTGCGCGTGCTGAAGCTGAAAATGCCAAAGTTGCGATTCGTAACATTCGTCGTGATGTATTAGGTGATCTCAAAGCATTATTGAAAGAAAAAGAAATTTCTGAAGATGATGATCGTCGTGCATCAGATGATATTCAGAAAATCACTGATAAATATGTTGCAGAGGTTGATAAACGTCTTGCAGCAAAAGAAGCAGAATTGATGAAGGTCTGATTTTTATGACCTCGCAAGAAGAACAGCTTCTTCCTCAACATGTTGCCATCATTATGGATGGCAACAATCGTTTTGCCAAAAAAAATCAAATGCAAAAAGGTGATGGGCATCGTGAAGGCAAAAATGTCTTGGATCCGATTGTCGAGCATTGCAAGAAAGTTGGCATTCGCGCTTTAACCGTTTTTGCATTTTCAAGCGAAAACTGGAACCGTCCCCAATACGAAGTTGATTTGTTAATGAAATTGTTGGAAGAAACAATTCATGAGCAACTGCCGCGTATGGAAAAGTTCAATATTGCACTACGTTTTATTGGTGACCGTTCTCGGTTGTCTAATGAATTGCGTGATTTGATGCAATATGCCGAGCAAAAAACAGCAGCCTACAGCTCTATGACACTGACCATTGCGATTAGTTATGGTGGAATGTGGGATATGGCCCAAGCTGCGAAAATGATTGCTCAGGATGCGCTTGCAGGAAAGCTTCAAGCAGATCAGATAAATGTTGATTTATTTGATAAATATGTCAGTCTAAATGATCTTCCAGCTGTTGATTTATTGATCCGTACAGGTGGGGATTATCGTTTGTCTAACTTCTTACTCTGGCAAGCTGCCTATGCAGAATTGTATTTTACCGATACTTTATGGCCAGAATTTACCATAGAAGAGCTAGATCATGCCTTTCGTGTTTTTTCAGGACGTGAACGACGCTTTGGCAAGACATCAGAACAGATTCAACAAGCGAAAATAGAGAATTAATAATGTTAGAGCGGATTATTACCGCATTGGTGTTAGTTGCTGTTGTTTTAAGTTGCATGTTTGCAACGCAATCACATTATCCAATGTTTATGCTTATGATTTTAGCTGCGGGGGTTGCAGGCTACGAATGGTTTAAGCTTATGCCACGTAGTGTAACCGCTGTTTCAAAGCCGAAGGCTTGGGTATATGGTGGCTGTGTTGCAGCAGTATCAACACTTGCATTATTTTTTGATGATGTTGCTCTTTTACTTTGGGCAGCATCAATTCTCACATGGTTGGGCAGCATCTATTGGGTCAAGAATTATCCTGAATCGGACAATTGGTACAATCCATCCCTCTATATCATCGGATTTATCCTGATTTCTGCTGCGGTAACTTCACTTTATGCCGTTTGGCATAGCTCACCGTGGTGGCTGATGTATTTGTTCCTGCTGGTTTGGGGAGCGGATAGTGGTGCTTATTTTGTTGGTCGTAAGTTTGGTAAGAAAAAACTTGCACCTTCTGTTAGCCCGAATAAATCAGTGGAAGGTTTATATGGCGGTATTGCGACAACGGTTATCATTATGCTGGTTGTGCAATATTTCTATTTAAACTTAACCACAATACAGCTAATCTTATTCTTAATTCTTTCGATCATTACTGTGTTTGCATCAGTGCTGGGTGACTTGTTTGAATCCATGATTAAGCGCCGTGCTGGAATTAAAGATTCTGGACGTGTACTGCCGGGACATGGTGGTGTGCTAGATCGTATTGATTCTTTACTTGCTGCTGCACCGATTTTTGCAACAGGTATGTATATATTAAAACTTATTGGTGTAGATCTTTAAATGACTCAAGCTGTTTGTATATTGGGTGTTACTGGTTCAATTGGTCAAAGTACTTTAAAAGTATTGGAACAACACCCAGACCAATACACCGTATTTGCAGTCTCTGCATATAGTCGTTTAGATGAACTTTTAGAAATTTGTAAAAAACATCATCCAAAAGTAGTTGTTGTGCCGAATGAAAAAGCATTTGAGTTACAACAACGTTTAAATCAAGAAAATTTAAAAAATATTGAAATCCTCACAGATGAGGCTGGCTTAATTGCAATTGCTGAGCATGCTGACGTTGATATCGTCATGGCGGCCATTGTTGGTGCGGCAGGTTTGTTACCCACGCTTGCAGCAGTAAAAGCAGGTAAGCGTGTTTTATTAGCCAACAAAGAATCATTAGTGATGTCGGGCGACATCATGATGCAGGCGGCACGCGAGCATAATGCATTATTGTTGCCAGTTGATTCTGAACATAATGCGATTTTCCAGTCTCTACCACACGACTATCTCAATGCAGAAAGAACAGGGCAGCCACAATTGGGTGTGTCTCGTATTTTGCTGACTGCATCAGGTGGGCCTTTTCTCAACCATTCCTTGGCACAATTGCATGATGTTACACCGCAACAGGCATGCAAGCACCCAAACTGGTCAATGGGACAAAAAATCTCGGTTGATTCGGCGACCTTAATGAATAAAGGTCTGGAATTGATCGAAGCTTGCCATTTGTTTTCAATATCAGAACATTTTGTTACAGTTGTTGTTCACCCACAAAGTATCATTCATTCCATGGTGCAATATGTGGATGGATCAACTTTGGCACAAATGGGTAACCCAGATATGTGTACGCCAATTGCGCATGCATTAGCTTGGCCTAAACGGTTGGCAACAGATGTTCCTGCACTTGATTTATTTGAGACAGCTCAATTGAATTTTCAGCAACCAGATATTGTTAAGTTTCCAGCATTGGACTTGGCGCGTCAGGCAATGCGTGCAGGTGGTTTGGCACCTACAGTATTAAATGCAGCAAATGAAATTGCAGTTGCTGCGTTTTTGAAGCAAAAAATCCGATTCACCGAGATTCCTCAAGTGGTCGATCATACTTTGCAAGCTGTACAAAATGCTAAAGCAGAAAACATAGACATCATTTTACAGACTGATATGATCGCTAGACAGATTGCAGAAAAGTATATTGTGAGAAAAGGAGGCTAAATCGTATGAATGCACTATTTATGATTGTTGCAGCGATTTTATTGCTTGGTCCTCTGATCGCAATTCATGAATTTGGTCATTATTGGGTCGCGCGTAGATTAGGCGTTAAAGTTCTGGTTTATTCGATTGGTTTTGGGCCAACATTATTGAAATGGCAGTCTAAAAAATCAGGTATCCAATATCAGCTTTCTGCTTTGCCACTGGGTGGCTATGTCAAGATGCTGGACGAGCGTGAAGGCAATGTTGCAGAGCAAGATTTACCTTATGCATTTAACCGACAATCTCCATGGAAACGTATTGCAATTGTTGCTGCGGGACCATTGATTAACCTGTTTTTTGCAGTATTTCTGTTCTGGATTTTGTTCCTTCCTGCGCAAGAACAACTGAATACACGTATTGGTAAAGTGATGCCAAATACACCTGCTGCACAAGTTGACTTGAAAGTGGGTGACAAGATTATCAATGTTGACGGACAAACAACGCCAACATGGGAAAAATTGAATTATGCTCTGGTAAATCGTGTTGGTGAAACAGGGAAAGTCTCGATTATTGTTGATCGTGCGGGGACTGAGAAACAATTTACTTTACCGATTAAAGATTTCCTTAAAGATCAAAGTCAGTCTCCATTGGATGTATTGGGTTTCTTGCCTTACCGTCCAGTGATTCCTGCTAAAGTGAAAGAACTCAGTGCAGATGGTGCGGCAGTGCGTCAAGGCGTGAAAGTGGGCGATCAGATCATTGCAATTGATAATGTTGCAATGAAAGACTGGTTTGATGTGGTTGATGTGGTTCAAAGCTCTCCAGAAAAGTTGCTGAATATTGATGTATTACGCGAAGGTCAGGTTGTGCATTTGCAAGTCATGCCTCAAGGTCAACGCGACAATATGGGCAATACCACGGGCGTGCTTGGGGTGAAGAGTGATGCAGGTAAAATCACGATTCCAAATGAATACAAACAAACCATTCAATATTCACCGATTGAAGCTTTGGGTGTCGCGGTGGATAAGACCACTCAGCTCTCAAGCATGATTTTTAACTCTATTATCAAGATGGTGCGCGGTTTAATTGGACTGGATAACTTATCTGGCCCAATCACGATTGCGAAAGTGGCTGGTCAAAGTGCTGAAATGGGGTGGCAAACGTTTATCTCCTTCATGGCTTTGATGAGTGTCAGCTTAGGGATTTTGAATTTATTACCGATTCCGATGCTTGATGGTGGTCACTTGGTGTATTACTTTATCGAAGCAATTCGTGGTAAACCTGTTTCTGAACAAATACAGATGTTTGGTCTAAAAGTTGGTATGGTACTGCTCGGTAGCATGATGCTTTTGGCTTTATTTAACGACTTCATGCGTTTATAACAACGCAAATGGAATTTAACTTACTGGAAAATATATGGGCATGCGTCACACACATTTATTAATGCCTTTGGCACTGGTTAGTGCGATGGCAGTGGTACAACAAGCATACGCTGCAGATGAGTTTCTTGCACAAGATATACGAATTGATGGCTTAGTGCGTTTAACACCTGCAAGTATCTATTCTATGTTACCAATAAATAGTGGCGATAGAGTAAGTGATCCTATGATTGCTGAGGCAATCCGTACTTTATATGCTTCTGGCTTATTTGATGACATCAAAACCTATAAAGAAAATAATGTTTTGGTCTTTAAAGTTGTTGAACGTCCAGTCATTTCAAAGCTGGAATTCAAAGGTAATAAACTGATTCCAAAAGAAGCCTTAGAGCAAGGCTTAAAGAAAATGGGTATTGCGGAAGGCGAAGTTTTCAAAAAATCTGCATTACAGATTATTGAAACTGAGCTTGA
This sequence comes from Acinetobacter sp. BIGb0102, assembly GCF_003815055.1. Lineage (NCBI taxonomy): Bacteria > Pseudomonadati > Pseudomonadota > Gammaproteobacteria > Moraxellales > Moraxellaceae > Acinetobacter > Acinetobacter sp. BIGb0102. The sequence goes on along the minus strand of NZ_RKQE01000010.1, from coordinate 515,529 downwards.
GCAACAATACACCCAGCAAGGTCGTTATGATGCTGATGTTTCGGTTGAAACAGTTGCGCGTCCAAATAACCGTGTTGAATTAAAGCTAAACTTCAACGAAGGTACGGCTGCTAAAGTATTTGATATTAATATCATCGGTAATACAGTCTTTAGTGATAGCGATATCAAGCAAGCTTTTGCAGTGAAAGAAAGCGGCTGGGCATCTGTCGTTACCCGTAATGACCGCTATGCACGTGAAAAAATGGCGGCCAGTCTGGAAGCTTTACGTGCTTTGTACTTAAACAAAGGTTATATCAACTTTAATATTATCAATTCACAACTGAACATCAGTGAAGATAAAAAGCACATCTTTATCGAAGTTTCAGTAGATGAAGGTAGCCAGTTCAAGTTTGGTGAAACCAAATTCTTGGGTGATGCACTTTATAAACCAGAAGAGCTAACAGCGCTTAAGCTTTATAAAGATGGTGAAACTTATTCGCAAGAAAAAGTAAATGCAGTTAAACAACTTTTGCTTCGTAAATATGGTAATGCAGGTTATTACTACGCTGAAGTAAATGTCGTACCTGAAATCAACAATGAAACTGGCATTGTTAACCTGAATTATTATATTAATCCAGGTCAGCAAGTGACTGTACGTCGTATCAACTTTACAGGTAACAGTAAAACTGCAGATGAAGTTTTACGTCGTGAAATGCGTCAGATGGAAGGTGCATTAGCAAGTAATGAGAAAATCGATCTTTCTAAAGTTCGTTTAGAGCGTACCGGTTTCTTTAAAACGGTTGATGTAAAACCTGTTCGGGTACCAAACTCTCCAGACGAAGTCGATTTGAACGTGAATGTTGAAGAGCAGCATTCAGGTACAACGACACTTGCGGTGGGTTACTCACAAAATGGTGGTGTAACTTTCCAAGCAGGTTTAAGTCAAACCAACTTTATGGGTACAGGTAATCGTGTAGCGATTGATTTGTCTCGTTCAGAAACTCAAGATTACTATAACTTAAGTGTGACAGATCCATACTTCACCATTGATGGTGTAAGTCGTGGTTATAACGTTTACTACCGTAAAACCAAGTTAAATAAAGACTATAACGTTAACAACTATGTGACGGATAGTATTGGTGGTAGTTTAAGTTTTGGTTATCCAATTGATGAAAATCAGAGTTTAAGTGCATCTTTGGGTATTGACCAGACTAAGGTTCGTACAGGTCCAAGCGTTTCAACTTATATTCGTGACTATTTAAAAGCGAATGGTGGTAAAGCGACAAGTTCTGCTCAGCGTTGTTTAAGTGACGAATATGAAAAAAATCCAGAGACTGGTGAGTTAATACTAGACGAAAATGGTTTGCCGAAATGTAAAGGTGGTTACGATACTTATGAAAGTGCTTTCGAAGGTACTTTCTTAACCTATATGTTAAATCTTGGTTGGTCTTATAACACACTCAATCGACCAATTTTCCCTACCTCGGGTATGTCTCATCGTGTGGGTCTAGAAATTGGTTTACCGGGTAGTGATGTTGACTATCAAAAGATGACTTATGATGCGCAAGCCTTTAAATCTTTAGGTGCCGGATTCGTACTTCGTGGTTATGGTAAATTAGGTTACGGTAACGATTTACCGTTCTATAAAAACTTCTATGCAGGTGGTTATGGTTCGGTACGTGGTTATGACAACAGTACTCTTGGACCAAAATATCCAAGTGTTATTTTCCAGGAAACTAATAAGAACGATCCAGATCCAGAGGAAGTCGGTGGTAATGCTTTAGTTCAGTTTGGTACAGAACTGGCTTTACCTTTACCATTTAAAGGCGACTGGACACGTCAGGTTCGTCCAGTGTTGTTCGCAGAAGGCGCACAAGTATTTGATACCAAATGTGATGTCCCAACTGGAAAAATGCGAATGAATGGTGCGGATATCGACATCAAGCAATACTGTAATGACAACTACAAGTTTGATTTTGGCAATATGCGCTATAGCGTGGGTGTCGGCTTTACATGGATTACCATGATTGGTCCATTGTCACTGAGCTATGCATATCCGTTAAATGATAAGCCAGGCGATGATACTAAATCTATCCAATTCGAAATCGGTCGTACTTTCTAAGTACGGCCTTGCTTAGCGCTGTAAGATATATAAAGGATGCAATAATGAAAACATTAACAAAGCTGATGTTGGGTTTGGGTTTAACGGTTTCTGCAACAGTAAATGCTGCTGGCTTGGCTGTAGTAGATTTGGCTAAAGTTGTAGAAAGCAGTACTTATCTCAAGCAACAAAATGCAAGCTTGAGCCAGTCAGTAAAACCGACTTCAACTCGTCTTGAGCAATTGGGTAAAGAGTTAGAGTCTTTGCAACAAAAAGCACAGACTGAAGGCCAGAAAATGAATCAGGCTGATATTCAAAAGTTAACTGCTCAATATCAGTCAAAACTGAGTGAATTCAACTCAACTCAGCAAGGTTTACAAACCAAAGTTCAGTCTAGTTTGCAGGCAATGAATACAACTTTTGAAACACGTGTGAAGCAAGCTGCTGAACAATTGCGTAAAGAGAACAACTTAGACTTCATTTTGAATAAAAATTCTACGATTGCCTCTGACGCTCAGTATGATTTAACTGATAAAATGATTCAAAAGGTTAATTCAATTAAATAATCAATGAATAGACGTACTTATCGTTTAGAAGAGATTGCTCACCTTGTAAAAGGTGAGTATTTCGGTGCACAAGATTTTCAGATCTCGGGCTTGGCAAGTTTAGAACATGCACAAGAAAATCAGATCTGTTTTGTGAATGGCGACAAATATCTCGCGCAGGCAGAAGCAAGCCATGCGGGTGTATATATCGTCACAGCTTCACTTAAATCACAACTGATCAATAAACAAAATTTTATTGTTGTCGATAATCCTTATTTAGCTTTTGCGACTTTAACGCATTTATTTGAAAAAAAGATTACTCAACGCGGCATTGAAAGTACTGCCAAAATTCATCCATCTGCCATGATTGCCGATGATGTGTATATTGGACATTATGTCGTGATTGGTGAAAATTGTGTTGTTGGTAATAATACAATTATTCAGGCACATGCTTTTGTTGATGATGAAGTCGAAATTGGTAAAGACTGTTTTATTGATGCGCATGTGACGATTACAGGTGCTGCAAAACTGAAAGATCGTGTGCGTATTCATGCCAATACTGTTATTGGTACAGAAGGTTTTGGTTTTGCACCGTATCAGGGTAAGTGGCACCGTATTGCACAACTGGGCTCGGTTCGTATCGGAAATGATGTTCGAATTGGATCAAATTGTAGTATTGATCGCGGTGCACTGGATGACACAATTCTAGAAGATGGTGTCATTATTGATAACCTTGTGCAAGTTGCTCACAATGTGCACATTGGTGAAAATACGGCCATCGCTGCAAATTGTGGGATCGCAGGGAGTGCCCGGATTGGCAAAAACTGTATTCTAGGTGGTGCGTCAGGGGTGGTTGGACACCTTACAATTGCAGATAATGTGACACTTACTGCAATGTCAATGGTCACAAGAAATATTTCTGAGGCTGGAACGTATTCTTCTGGCATGGGACTTTTTGAAAATAGTCACTGGAAAAAGACGATTGTACGTCTCAGACAATTAGCAGATGTGCCATTGACCCAAATCACTAAAAGGCTTGATCATATGCAAGCTCAATTAGAGTCCCTTGAATCAACCTTTAAGTTACGTAAATAATTTATTATGACTGAGTCTACATCTCCAGCATTTACGATGCCTGAATTACCAATGGATATTCTTACCATTCGTGAATATTTACCCCATCGTTATCCATTTTTATTAGTTGATCGCGTTACGGAAATAACTGAGAACAGTATTGTCGGTTATAAAAACGTCTCGATTAATGAAGAGTTTTTCCAAGGGCATTTCCCGACTTATCCAATTATGCCTGGCGTACTAATGATTGAAGCATTAGCGCAGGTTTCTGGAATTTTGGGTTTTGTCTTAACTAATCAAAAGCCGAAAGCAGGTTCATTGTTTTTATTTGCAGGCGCAGAAAAGATCAGATTTAAAAAACAAGTTGTTGCAGGTGACCAGCTTGTCTTAAAATCTGAACTTGTGATGCAAAAACGTGGCATTTACAAGTACAATTGTACTGCTAGCGTTGATGGCATTGTTGCTGCAACGGCAGAGATTATTATTTCACACCAGAAAATTGAGCAGACATGAGTAGTCAGAATTTAATACATCCCACAGCAATTATTGACCCGTCTGCAGAAATTGCAAATGATGTGCAAATTGGTCCGTATTGTGTTGTGGGTCCAAATGTAAGTATTGACTCTGGTACAAAATTACATTCACATGTTGTCATTGGTGGTTTTACGAGAATTGGTAAAAATAATGATATTTTCCAGTTCTCGAGTATTGGGGAAATTTGTCAGGATTTAAAATATCAAGGCGAAGAAACCTGGTTAGAAATCGGTGACCATAATTCGATTCGCGAGCATTGTACTTTGCATCGTGGCACGGTTCAGGATCACAGCCTGACCAAAATCGGTAACCATAACCTGTTAATGGTGAATACGCATATTGCCCATGACTGTGTTATTGGTAACCATAATATTTTTGCTAATAATGTTGGTGTTGCAGGGCATGTCCATGTCGGCGATCACGTGATTGTCGGTGGTAATGCGGGTATTCATCAATTCTGCAAAATCGACTCATATAGTATGATCGGTGGTGCAGCGCTTATCCTTAAAGACGTACCTGCCTATATCATGGCCTCTGGTAATCCAGCGCGTGCTTATGGTATGAATATTGAAGGGATGCGTCGTAAAGGATGGTCTCGTGATACCATTCAGGGTTTACGAGAAGCTTACAAGCTGATCTATAAATCTGGTTTAACCACTGAACAGGCGATTGAACAGATTCGCAACGAAATTCTGGTCAAAACACCTGAGGCTCAGCTATTCATCGATTCATTGGAACAGTCCACACGTGGTATTGTGCGTTAATCGATAATGCAAAGCAAAAAAGACACGATAGTGTCTTTTTTTATGCTCAATTTTCTTCTTCTACAAATTGTTGTCGATATTGTTTAGGTGAATGCTCAAACGTGCGTTTAAAGGCTTGGCTAAAAGCCGTTTCTGAGGAGTAACCCACTTTATTGGCAATCTGTTGTATTGAGTGATTGCTTTTACGCAGATATTGACTTGCCAGACGCATGCGATGCTGCTGTAAATAGGCGAGAGGTGATTCACCAATCACTTCATGGAAGAGGCTGGCAAACTTGGAGCGTGACATACAGCATTGTTCTGCCAATGATTCAACCGTCCATGCATCTTCGGGATGGTTATGGATTGCAGCTAGACTATTGCTGAGTTCTGGATGATTTAAGGCACTGAGCCAACCATGTTGAGTTGAGATTTGTTGAATATGATCTCGAATACATTTGATTAATAAGATATTCACGAGATGATCAATAATGATATCGCGGCCTGCCTGAATATTTTGTGTTTCTAAGGCAAGGAAATGTAAGCCAATTTGTAGCCATTCTGGTGCATTGGTATCTCCGTGCTGGAGGTGAATAATGGGTGGTAAGGCCTGAATAAAAGGACGAGCCATAATAGTGTCAATCTGGCAGCGTACCGTCAGAATGAGATTTTTTTCGGATGACTGTGTGCCGAATTCGATGGCTTCTTCTTTATGACCATCGAACAATTTTGAAATATCAACGGCATCGACCAGTTTGGTAATCGCATTATCTGCACCTGTATGAGCTTTCCCTGAAGAAATCACCACAATTTCGCCAGCATGTGCAGTTAAACTATTTTGCGCATCAATTTGAATAAAAACAGAACCAACTAAAACAATATGAACAATTAAGGCGCTTTGATCTTGGCAGATAAAACTCCATTCTCCCTGAGTTTTCAAGTAGATATATTCAGTGTGATTTAAATGAATATCAGCAAATATTTTACTTAAAGCATCCATATGATTTTTTAACGATGTATTCATTTAAATTATAGAGAGCTGTGCCAATAACTCAATATGTGTTTATAGGACAAAAACAGGGAGGATGATGCCAAAGACTTTGACATAGCTTTTTTGGACGCTTGCAACTGTCATGAATTCCATAATTCCTCAAAATATACTTATATATACAAAGACATGGATTCGATGATGAATGCGCCAGTAAATGTTGAGCAAGAACTTACGCCAGTAAGCATTCCAAAGTCAAAAACTCAGTTGGATCGGAAACGTTATTTATGGGCCATTAGCCCAGCTTTACCTGTAATCGGAATTGGTATTTTGGCAGGTTATCAATTTGCACCACGCCCATTGAAAAAAATCTTTGCTTTAGGTGGTCCAATTGTTTTACACATTGTGATTCCAACAATTGATACGATTATTGGGAAAGATGCCAATAATCCAACCGATGAAGATATTAAGCTGTTAGAAAAAGACCCATATTATTCTCGATTGGTAAAAAGCTTTATTCCACTACAATATGCAGCCAATGTTTATGCATGTTATTTATCAAGCCGTAAAGAAACCTCTTTCATTGATAAGATTTTTCTAGGTATTTCAATGGGCGCAATTAATGGGATTGCCATTAATACTGCACATGAGCTAAGTCATAAATCTGATCGTATTGACCATATTCTTTCACATTTGGCGTTGGTACCAACAGGGTATAACCATTTCCGTGTTGAACATCCTTATGGTCACCATAAACGTGCTGCGACACCTGAAGATCCAGCATCTTCACAAATGGGTGAAACGTTCTATGAGTTTTGGCCACGTACCGTCATTGGCTCTTTCAAATCAGCAATTGAAATCGAAACGACGCGTTTAAAACGTAAAGGCAAAGAGTTCTGGTCAAGGGACAATGAATTGCTACAAGGTTGGGGCATGAGTGCCGCGTTTCATGGCTCAATGGTCGGTCTGTTTGGTAAGGGCGTAATTCCTTATTTAGCAACGCAGGCTTTCTATGGCATTAGTTTGTTTGAAATTATTAACTATATCGAACACTATGGTTTAAAACGCCAAAAAGACAAGAATGGTAAATATGAGCGCACCATGCCTGAGCATAGCTGGAACAATAATAATATTGTGACCAATTTGTTCTTATATCAATTACAGCGCCATTCAGACCATCACGCTTATCCAACCCGTCCATTCCAGGCATTGCGTCATTTTGATGAAGCGCCAGAATTACCGAGTGGTTATGCAAGTATGTTATTACCTGCTTTGATTCCACCACTATGGTCAAAAATGATGGATAAGCGTGTTTTTGATCACTATAAAGGTGACTTGAATAAAGCCAATATTTATCCAAAACGTCGTGCCAAACTATTTAAGAAATTTGGTGTAGTTGACCAATCATTAAATGAAGTTTCTACAGAACAGGTAGCAACTGCATAATCTAAAAAACATTGCAAAAGCAGGGCACTGGTGAATCATTATCAGTGCCTTTTTATTTTCTTGTATTAAAACTTTAACCAAGTACAGATTTTGCATCTTCTTGCTGTATATCTATGTATAACTTAAGAATAATTTTATAAGCAATTTATGAGGCAAAGATGACAAAACATTATGATTATATTGCGATTGGTGCTGGTAGTGGTGGCATTGCATCAGTGAATCGTGCTGCCATGTACGGGAAAAAATGTGCCTTAATTGAAAAAGCCGAGCTCGGTGGAACCTGTGTCAACGTAGGTTGTGTGCCTAAAAAGGTGATGTGGTATGCGGCTCATGTGGCTGAGGCCATCCATAAATATGGTCCAGATTATGGCTTTAACAGTAAAGTTGAATCTTTCGATTGGCAGACTTTAATTAAGAATAGACAGGCTTATATCGATCGGATTCATCAGTCCTATCAAAATAGCCTAAGCAAGAATAAAGTTGATTTAATTCATGGCGCGGCTCATTTTATTGATAAAAATACTATCGAAGTCAACGGTGAGAAATTCACAGCAGATCATATTCTGATTGCAACTGGGACACAGCCGTCATTACCACATATTGAAGGGGCTGAATATGGTATTGATTCGAACGGTTTCTTTGAGCTTACAGCTTTACCTAAAACAACTGCCGTGATTGGTTCAGGCTATATCGCTGTTGAGTTGGCGGGTGTACTCAATGCTTTGGGTTCGCAAGTTGGATTGTTTATTCGTAAAGATTTACCCGTAAGACGCTTTGATTCATTTGTTAGTGAAACCTTGGTGGAGATCATGCAAACTGATGGTATCAGCGTCCATAACCAAGCAGTGCCAAAGAAAATCACAAAAAATGACGATGATTCCGTTACTTTACATTTAGAAAATGGCGAAACCTATACGGTTGATTGCTTAATCTGGGCAACGGGACGAGAGCCAAATACTGCGAGTTTGAATCTAGATAAAGCCAATGTCCAACTGGATGAGCGAGGCTATATTCAAGTCGATAAATTCCAGAATACCTCACAGCAAGGCGTGTATGCGGTGGGTGATATTGCCGGGAAAATGGAACTGACACCGGTTGCTGTGGCTGCTGGACGGAGACTCTCTGAGCGATTATTTAATCATAAACCAGATGAACATCTGGACTATGACAATATTCCGACCGTGGTATTTAGTCATCCGCCGATTGGTACAGTGGGGATTACTGAAAAAGAAGCCATAGAGCAATACGGGCAACAAGCGGTAAAAGTGTATAACTCATCCTTTACTGCGATGTACAGCGCCATTACACAACATCGTCAGCCGACCAAAATGAAATTGGTTTGTGTGGGTGAAAATGAAAAAATTGTCGGTATCCACGGTATCGGTTTTGGCATGGATGAAATTTTACAAGGCTTTGCAGTGGCCTTGAAAATGGGCGCGACCAAGCAAGATTTTGATAATACCGTTGCCATTCATCCGACCTCAGCAGAAGAGTTTGTGACGATGAGATAAAACATTATTTATTAAAATAGAAAGGACGTGCTGAACACGTCCTTTTTCTTCGCATTGAATAAGTAAAGCAACAATTATTTCAATTCACTGGATGATTTACCCAATTCACGACGGGCAATGATCAATTGCTGAATTTGCTGTGTCCCTTCAAAAATATCCAGAATTTTTGAATCACGTGCCCATTTTTCCAGTAATTCATCTTCGCCATAACCGACACTGGCAGCCAGCTCGACACATTTTAGTGTAATTTCATTGCCAACCCGTCCAGCTTTCGCTTTGGCAATCGATGCTTCTTTTGAATTCGGCTTTTTATTGTCGGCCATCCACGTTGCTTTAATCATTAACAAACGGGCGGCTTCCCATTCAGCTTCCATTCGATAGATTTGCGCAGCTAAATTTGAAGTTTGTAAGTAGGGTGTTTTGTAGTCTGGATCAAGCTGATCTTTAAAGATTTCTTTAATTCGCTCTAACGAGGCTTTGGCACAACCAATTGCCATTGCTGCAACCAGTGGACGGGTATTGTCAAAGGTTTCCATCACGCCAGCAAAGCCTTTTGCCACGTCAATCTCAGGATTACCTAACAGATTGGCAGCAGGCACACGACAGTCAATAAAGCTAATCACCGCGGTATCTGAAGCTTTAATTCCGAGTTTATGTTCCAGACGCTCAACCTTCATTCCAGATGTGCCTTTGGGTACCACGAATGATTTAATCGCAGCACGACCTAGCTTTTTATCTAATGTTGCCCACACCACCACCGAGTCGGCACGTTCACCTGAGGTGACAAAGATTTTTTCACCATTCAGGATATAGTCATCACCATCTTTGGTTGCTGTAGTGCGAATTGCTGCCGAGTCAGAACCACAACCGGGTTCTGTGATCGCCATCGCGGCCCAAGTGCCTTTGAAGCGTTCTAACTGTTCATCATTGGCAACCGCTGCAATGGCAGAGTTACCTAAACCTTGACGAGGCATGCTCAGTAATAAGCCTGTATCACCGTAACACATTTCAATAATGCCCAGCGCTGCTGACATATTGCCGCCATTTACAACTGTATCTGGGTTTACCGTGCCGCGTTTACTGGCATTGGCTGCACCGACACCTTCGCCACTTTCATTCATGCCATCCAGTAAGGCAGCAAGCATGTCTAGTTCTTTCGGGTAAGCATGTTCGGCTTTGTCATATTTACGGGAAATAGGTCGTAAAACATTCAGCGCAGTTTCGTGTGCCTGATCCACCAGCATTTTGAATTTTTTCGGATTTTGTAAGTTCATTATAGTTCTCCAAAATTAAGCGTGCAGGCCAGAATGCAGGATTGCAGTTGCACGAAGGTCGCGATACCAGCGTTCAACAGGATGCTCCTTGGTAAAGCCATGACCACCCAGAATTTGTACGCCATCCGTACCTATTTTCATTGATTTTTCAGCACAGAGCAGGCGAGCAAGATAAGCTTCACGATGGAACGGTTGTCCGGCTTCTGCCAAGCTTGCAGCATTGAGTACCAGCATACGCATGGCATCGATTTCAATAGCCATGTCCGCAATCATGAAGGCTACACTTTGACGATGTGAAATAGGCTCACCGAAGGCTGTACGCTCATTGGCATATTTAATACAGTAGGCTTTGATGGCTTCACAGGTTCCAACAGCCATGGCACACCATATCAGGTTGCCTAGATCGACAAAAGCGGTGTAATCAAAATCGCTGTCACCTAAACGTAAAGCGGGGGTGTGGTTGAATTGCAGTGTTGCGGTTTCAGCAGCTTTTAAACCCATCGCTGGATTGGCTTTGATGGCAATACTTTCATTGGATTGCACCACGAAAATATCGGGCTGACCGTTAAATTCTGCACTAACCAGAAAGACATCCGCGGTATCGCCTAAAATTACTAAGGTTTTTTCACCAGTAATATAGAATTGTCCATTGGCTTCTGTGGCTTTGGTCTTTAACTGAAATGGGTTAAATGCGGGTGTTGCTTCTTGGAAGGCAAAACTTGCAGTGACATCGGTATCTTCAGCAAATACAGGTAAATACATGGACTGTACTTGAGTAGATCCCCAACGGGTTATGGCATTGATCACGCTGAATGTACTGAGTAAACCCGCAGTCAGGCTGAAATCGCCTTTTGCCAGATTTTCTGCAATCAGGATATTGCTAACAATATTTTTTTCTGCTGCAACGCCACCCAAGGCTTCTGGAAGCGCGTAGTAGTTTAAACCCAGATCGACCAGATGTTGCCAGAGTTGTTCTGGAAACTGCGCGTGGTGATCTGCATCGTGTGCCAGCGTATATAAAACTTCTTCTGCAAATTGTGACATCGCGTCAACGGTCATTTGCTGCTCTTCGGTCAGGCTGAGATCAAACAGATTTTTGTTGGTCTGATTCGGGAGACGTTGTTTATCGATGGGTTGAGGCTTAAATGCTTTTTGAGTTTTATTAAGTACCTTAAAGCCTGTTTTTGAACCTTGATATAATGATTTTTCTACAAATTTTCTTAATTTGAGTTGATCAAGCACTTCGCTTCCTGCGATTTTGGTGATCAAAGATAGCCCAAACCCTTGAGCCTTATTCATCATATTCGACATGGTTATATCCTGAAGGATGGTTGTAAAATTATGCTGACATGCTCCTGATCAAAAGACTATGTCTTGTTTGACATGCAGACTGGAGAAAGATAAAGGGTAAAATGCCTATTTAAAGTTTTATAGGTTTTTGTTTTTTATGTATTTTAAAAAATATCATAAAAATAATTTTTAAAAAAATTGACCAAAATGACAAAGTTTAAGTTTAGCTCATTGAAGATTGGCAAAAGATCCAGTCTGGAATCATTTAGTTAGATGGATTCGCCAGTCAAATTTTTATTCAGCTTTAGAAATACGTCATTCCAGATAGCGTTTTTATTTGAGCACTTAGATTCAAGCCTTCCTTAAACTACAAATAAGAAAGGCTTAAAGTAGACTGTTTTAATTCAGTTTTTCAAGAAGGATGCTTTCCCGATAATATTTGCATCCCTTAAACAGCAAGAAAACACCAATTATTCCTGCAATCGCATTTACAATCGAAATGGAGTTACCAACCATCAGTGTATTTTCAAAATATTTATCAGTTAATAACGCGACTGCTGTTGTACCGACACCTAATGCAATTAGATTAGAGATAAGCAAAAATTTGGCTGAAACCTGAGCGCGTAATTGATTTGGAGTGAGCATTTGGGTGGCCGCTGCTGAGGCTGGAATTGGAAAAGTTGAGAAGAACATGGCTATAAAAATTAGGCCAAAGGATAGATACATATTGTCAACTTGAGTGAATAGAACACTTGGTAGTACAAGCGCGGCACAGCCGATCATACCTGCCCGAATGGCAACATCGCTATATCCTTTTTTAGAAAAGTAATCGATTAGCCATCCACAAAATAATGCGCCTGCGGTATTGGCAATTAAAATGATACTTCCGAGGATATAACCTGTTTGGCTGGCATCTAAACCAAAGTGACGCATATAGAATGCAGGTGCCCAGCCCAGCAGTGAGTAAAGCATCATGGTATAGAAAGAAAAACCAATAAAATGACAAAAGAAGGTTTTTTTGTGGGTTTTGATAAATGCAATGGAGTTTTTAAACGATGCCTGTATGACCTGTCCATTCTGATCCAGCTTTAAACCTTTACGTTTAGGTTCTTTCACCGTCAGAATCATGACTAAAGCCAGCAAAACACCTGGTAATCCTACGATAAAGAAGGTGAGTTGCCATGTTTTTAATTGTCCGATCACAGGCAAAACGACCATATCCATATTTTTTAACAGGCTAATCACATAACCGCCAATCAGAAAGGCCAGACCTGAACCAATGAATGCCCCAATCGCATATAAACCTAAAGCACGTCCCAGTTTTTCCTTGGGGAATAGGTCTGTAACGATCGAATAAAATGCTGGTGATAAAGCGGCTTCGCCCGCACCGACACTTAATCGGGCAATAAACATCTGGATAAAGTTTTTACTCAAGCCACATGCTGCTGTAGCAAGACTCCAGAAGGCGATGCCTATAGAAATAATCTTGATTCGTGATTTTTTGTCTGCAAGCGCAGCAATCGGAATGCCCATAAAGGCATAAAATAAAGAGAAAGCCAGGCCTTGTAATAAGCTGAACTGCGTGTCAGTTAACATGAGATCTTGTTTAATCGGTTCGATCATCAAGGACAGAATCTGGCGATCTACAAAAGAAAGAATATAAGCCACCATACAGATCACGACGACATACCATTGATAGCCGAAGCTTTCTTGAGTATGAAGTTCTTGCTCTTTCTGTACCGTATGCTCGGGTGAGTGGTTGGTTTCGTGCTCATTCCTGCCGAGCACATTTTCTAGGTTGTTATCATTCATTTGCATCTTCCTGTGATGACTGGGATTTTAAATTGATACTTTTTTATTAAATTATTTGTTTTTTGGTATCGTATGTTTATTTATATAAAGTTTTAATTGATCAAGCAATACACAATTAAAATAAAAGTGAAAATTACTCGAAAGAATAAAGAAAATGGATAAATTTTTTATAAACAGGAAGGTTGAGGAAATTTTTTCATACAAAATAGGACTTATTTATTAAAGATTTATCGTGGATTTTGTTAATTTAATACGCCGTTGTTATTATGAGTTTTAAAATAACTGTATTATGAATTGCGCTATATTTTTATTATGATGCATACAATATAATTCCTCCCGTCTATAATAAAAGAAGGATAATTAAAAATATGACTCTATTTCTAAGTTTTATATAATTTTTTAGTTTGATAATTAAATCAGCTTAAACCTTCTGTCAAAATCACAATATATTCACCTGCCAAATCACGATGTATTTTGGCCTGTTGATAGGCATCACTGTGATACCAGTTCTGTGCTTCCTGCATCGTGCTAAATTTGATAATTGCAACGCCATCAGTTTCGATATTTTCCAAAGCAATCGATTGCCCATAAAAAACGATGGGTTCAGCATCGAAGCCTTGGCTGGCTTGACGTGCCAACGTGGTATAGGTCTTCATTTCATCTTGGTTTTTTAATTCTTTACGAATCAGAATGATATAGGCACTCATGGATTTTCCTGAATTGAACTTATTTTTAAGATTATGAATTTTTAAATGATTGATGGACACCTGATGGTATCCATCAATCTGGGTAATTTAAGCTGCGCGGGCAACCAAAGTTAAAATATCATAAGTCGCCACTAGTTCATCATGTTGATTTTTCACTTTGATATCCCAAACCACCACACCATGTTCGGGTTGAGATGGATCTTTTTGCGGTTTTGGTGTTTTCTGTTTGCAGGTCAGTTCTACTCGAATCGAATCGCCAATTTTGACTGGTTCAACAAAACGTAAATTATCCATACCATAATTGGCAATCACAGGGCCTTGAGCAGCATCAACAAATAAGCCTGCTGCTGCTGAAACAATGAAGTAGCCATGCGCAACACGTTCACCGAAGAAAGAATCTGCCGCAGCGATTTTGTCGGTATGGGCATAGAAATAGTCACCACTGAGGCAAGCAAAATTGACAATATCTGCTTCAGTCACGGTACGGCGTGCAGTCAGTAAACGTTCACCAATCACCAGTTCATCAAATGATTTTTTAAATGGATGAACTCGGTCTTCATTAATATTTGAACCCGCCGTCCATGAATGGGTGACTTGCGTCAGGCTATTCGGTGAACCTTGAATCGCTGTGCGTTGCATATAGTGTTTGACTGCACGAATGCCGCCAAGTTCTTCACCGCCACCCGCACGGCCTGGGCCGCCGTGTACAAGATGAGGCAGTGGAGAACCATGTCCTGTACTTTCTTTGGCTGACTCTTCATCCAGAATATGAACACGACCGTGCCACGGTGCAATTTTTTGAATAATCTGCTCAATATTTTCATCCGCATTTTTTACCACGGAGGCCACCAGACTGCCTTCACCACGAGCCACCAGATCGGCAAGTTCGTCGATTGATTGATAAGGCATCAAGGTACATACCGGGCCGAATGCTTCAGTGGTATGCACTGAGATGGCTTCTAATGGTTTTTCGCAGCGCAAGAGGGTCGGTGGAAAGAAGGCGCCTTTGTCTGGATGATCTGCATTAAATTTAAATGCGCTATCGCCACCAAACACAATTTGGGCTTCTTTTGCCAGTTCAGCAACTTTGGCTGCTACATCCAGTTTTTGTTTAGGGCTGGCTAGGGCGCCCATCGTTGTGTCAGGTTTTTGTGGATCTCCAACCACAACTTTTGCCAGTTTGGCGCTCAGCTTTTGCTGGACTTGTTCAAGTAGAGCATGAGGAACAAAGGCACGGCGAATGGCGGTACATTTTTGTCCAGCTTTGGTGGTCATTTCACGAAACACTTCGCGTACAAACAGATCTAGCGTTGCTTCATTCGCTTCTGGACTGAGAATCGCGCTATTGACTGAATCTGCTTCCATACTGAATGGAATGGAGTATTTATTTAAGTGCGGATGATTGCGAAGCTTTTGGCCTGTATATGCTGAACCTGTAAAGGTGACGCAGTCTTGAGGGCCTAAATAATCAAAAAGATCATAAATTTGACCACAGATCAGTTGTAGCGAACCTTTGGGTAAAATACCCGTTGCAACAATCGCCTTAACCACGGCTTGAGTCAGTTGAGCGCCTTCAGTTGCAGGTTTAACAATACAAGGGACACCAGCCAAGAGCGTTGGCGCAATTTTTTCCAGCATGCCCCAGATTGGGAAGTTAAAGGCATCGATATGCACAGCAACACCAGCTTTAGGACTTAAAATGTGTTTCGCGCCAAAGGTGCCGTTTTTAGAGAGCTGAATCCAGCTATCTTCGGTAATAATTTTTTCATCATTCAGTTCACGGCGTACCAGACTTGAATAGGCGAATAAGGTCTGAATCCCGCCTTCGATATCAATCCAGGCATCTTTACGTGTCGCACCAGTGGCATGAGCCAAGCTATAGAACTGTTCTTTTTGCTCAAGTAAATGTTGGGCAATTTGCTTTAGGGCATTGGCACGTTGATGAAAAGTCCAGTTTGCCAGTTCAGTACCATTTTGCTTGGCATATTGCACGACCTGTTGCATATCGATGCCATGACTGCTGACGCTATAGATTGGGGCACCAGTAATTGCATGTACAACGGTACGTGTCTCTTCATGACTTGAATGCCAGATTCCATAGACATAAGACGCCAGTTTGCTTAACTGCTGGCTTGAGCTTTGTTCTTTAATATCCGTGGTTGCTTCTTCTAGATGTGCTTGTTCAAGCATGATCAAACTCCATTTTTATGTGATACATCAATTATAGAAATACTTAAAATATGATTCATAATTTCATATTGATTGAGCTAAAAGTCAACCTTATTTTGTTTTTAAGCTTGAATAAAATTTTTATTAATTTAATTAATATTAACTAAATCAATTGTTTGAATTTGATTTTATGGTTGATTTTAATTTGATACAAAAATATTGATTGACTTTGTTTTATGTGTATCGAAAAATAGATTCATGGATGAAATCCTCAAGGAATTGAAACATGGAAAATAATTATCAGAAATTTGAGCACAACATTGCCAATGACATCACCATTGAAGCCAAAGATGAGATGCCTGAGGCTTATCGTAAAACCTTGATTCGTCAGATTGGACAACACGGTCATTCGGAAATTGTCGGGATGCTGCCAGAAGGTAACTGGATTACCCGTGCACCAACGTTGAAACGTAAAGCTGTATTGCTGGCAAAAGTTCAGGATGAAGCAGGGCATGGTCTCTATCTTTACAGTGCGGCTGAAACCTTAGGTGCAGACCGTGATGAGATGATGGAAAAATTGATTGATGGAAAAATGAAATATTCATCGATCTTTAATTATCCAACGGTGAGCTGGGCCGATGTGGCGGCGATTGGCTGGCTGGTGGATGGTGCTGCGATTGTCAATCAGGTGGCTTTATGCCGTACCTCTTATGGCCCGTATGCGCGTGCCATGGTGCGAATCTGTAAAGAAGAAAGTTTCCATCAGCGTCAGGGTTTTGAAGCCATGATGGCATTGGCTGCTGGATCTCCTGAACAAATACAGATGGCGCAAGATGCAGTGAACCGTTTCTGGTGGCCTGCATTGATGATGTTTGGCCCAAGTGATGAGCATTCTCCAAACAGTGCACAAAGTATGGCATGGGGAATCAAGCGCTTTAGTAATGATGAATTGCGCCAGAAGTTTGTCGATAACACCGTACCGCAAATCTTACAGCTTGGCTTGACTGTGCCTGATGCGGATTTGAAATGGAATGAGGAAACTGGTCATTACAGCTATGGCGAAATTAACTGGCAAGAATTTAATGAGGTGATTGCAGGTCGTGGGCCTTGCAATCACGAACGGATCGAAGCACGCCGCAAGGCTTGGGAAAATGGCAAGTGGGTGCGTGATGCAGCCGTTGTCTACGCCAAAAAACAGCAAAACCAAGTCGGTAAAGTTGCTTAAAAAAGAATTGATGGAAAAATTTAAGGATATCGCAATGGAAAATAAGAACAATTGGTCACTTTATGAAGTGTTCGTGCGGAGTAAGCAGGGTTTAAGTCACCGTCATGTTGGCAGTTTACGCGCGCCTGATGATGAGATCGCCCTGCAAAATGCACGTGATGTATATACCCGCCGCAATGAAGGTATCAGTATCTGGGTGGTGCGTTCGGAACTGATTAAATCTTCACAGCCAGATGAAAAAGCCGAGTTTTTTGAACCTGCATTGGACAAAGTCTATCGTCATCCGACTTTCTATCATATCCCTGATGGCATTGAGCACATGTAAGGGAGTATGAAAATGAATAACACGGTTTTATCGAAGTTTTTATTACATATCGGTGACAGTCAACTGGTGTTGGCACAACGTCTGGCCGAGTGGTGTGGTCATGCGCCTGAACTGGAAATTGATATTGCTTTAGCCAATATTGGTCTGGATTTACTAGGCCAATCCCGAAATTTTCTGACTTTGGCAGGACAATACGAAGCTGAAAAACGTGATGAAGACCAATTGGCTTATTTCCGTAATGAACGTGAGTTTTTGAACTTATTGTTGTGTGAACAACCGAATGGTGATTTTGCGCAAACCATTGTACGTCAATGGCTGATGGATCATTACCATGTGTTGTTATTAACGGCGTTAACCCAATCCGCAACGCCAGAAGTCGCGGCATTGGCGGTGAAATCTTTAAAAGAAGCCAAGTATCACATTCGTTTCTCAACCAGCTGGATGGAACGTTTAAGCCTCAGCACGGCAGAGGCACATCAACGTGTACAACAGGCATTAGACAATTTGTGGCGTTTTAGCGCTGAACTGTTCGAGTTGACTGCGGAAGAAAAAACACTGGTTGAGCAAGGCATCATTCCTGATTTATCTCGCGAAAAAGCACAATGGGATCAGGTCGTAGCTGCCGAACTCAAGCGTTTTGAATTGAGCATTCCTGCAAATGGTGCCTACCGTCGTGGTGCCAAACAAGGTTTGCATACCGAGCATCTGGGTTTTCTGTTGGCTGAAATGCAATCCATTCAACGCAGTTATCCTGAGATGACTTGGTAAGGCAAGGAGTATCGCTATGCACATGATTCGTCATTGTATTGATCAATGTTGGGATGTTTTACAAAACGTCAGCGATCCAGAGATTCCAGTGCTGTCGGTGGTGGATTTGGGCATGATCCGTGGTGTGGAGTTGAATGAACAGCAAGAAATTATTGTTCGATTAACGCCCACTTACAGCGGTTGTCCAGCCACTGACTTGTTAAAAGCACAGATTGTCGAAGCACTGACAGCAGAAGATTTGATTCCCGCAAAAGTCATCATTGATCTATCAGAAGCATGGACCACGGACTGGATGTCGGATGCAGGTAAGCAGAAACTGCAAGCCTATGGCATTGCCCCACCAGAAGGTACGGCACAGCAATGCGGAACGCATGTACATCTGAGCGATGGCGTGGTGTGTCCCCATTGTAAAAGTCGTAAAACCCGATTGTTAACCGAGTTCAGCTCCACCGCTTGCAAAGCCTTGTACAAATGTCAGGACTGCCTTGAACCCTTTGATTATTTTAAATGTATTTAAAGTCTTGGATAAGGAAATCAGCCATGAGCCAATTTATTCCATTAAAAGTAAAAACAATTACACCACAGACGGATCAGGCGATTTGCATTGCCTTTGATCTGGCCGCAGAACAACAGCAACAGTTTCAATTTCAGCCAGGCCAGCATCTCACTATTCGCCATTTAACCGAAGCGGGGGAAATTCGCCGTTGCTATTCAATCTGTAGTTATGCGCCAAAAGAAGACATCAGCATTGCAGTCAAAAAGATTGAGCAGGGCCAATTTTCCAATTGGGCCAATGAGCATTTAAAAGTGGGTGATGTACTGGAAGTCATGCCACCACAAGGTGTGTTTTTTCAGAAAGCGGCACGTACGGGCGGTCAAGCCTATTTAGGGATTGCTGCGGGCAGTGGAATTACCCCAATTCTTTCCATCATTAAACAAGTGTTATTTGAGCAAGAGTCAGCAAATTTTACCTTGTTATATGGCAATCGTTCGTGGAAACAGACTATGTTTTCCGAGCAGATTATGGATTTGAAAGACCAGTTTAAAGAACGTTTCCAGCTCATCAATATCTTTTCGCGGGAGTTTAACGACAGTGAGCTGCTGAATGGTCGTATTGATGAAAAGAAGCTCAAGCAGTTATTTGAACATGACGTATTAGAGTCAGACTTTGACCATGTGTTTGCTTGTGGCCCTGATGAAATGATGGATACCGTCGAAAGCCTGTTACCTGATTTGGGGATTACGAAAGAGCGCATTCATACGGAACGTTTTAACACAGGTCATATTCGTAAACGTCCAGCAGAAGCTGATGCCAATCGTAAGGAAGAAAAAGTCAACATCGTGCTAGATGGACGAGAGTTGATTGTTGCGGTTGGACAAGAGGACGAAAGTATTCTCGATGCTGCATTACGTGCAGGTGCGGATTTGCCTTATGCCTGTAAAGGTGGCGTATGTGCCACCTGTCGCTGCAAGGTACTTTCAGGTGAAGTGGATATGTTCCTGAATTATAGCCTTGAAGAGGATGAGGTGGAAAAAGGCTATGTACTGAGCTGCCAGACTTTACCGAAAGGCGCGAATGTGCGTTTGAGCTTTGATGAGTAGAGAAACAGCGATGCAAACATTGATTCAGGTTGAAACACCACTTGAGGGCGTCATGCTACTGAGCTTAAACCGTCCAGAAAAACGTAATGCCTTAAATAATGCCACCTTACAGTATTTATGTGATTTGTTGGAACAGGCTGAACACGATCCTCAAGTAAAAGTGGTTGTGTTAACGGGCAATCACAATTGCTTTGCTGCGGGTGCCGATCTGAGCGAATTGGCGGCAATGGATGCGGTGTCCTTACAACTCGATATTCGTCCAAAGTTATGGCAGAAGATCGATGCATTTACTAAGCCAATCATCGCAGCAGTGAATGGTTATGCCTTGGGTGCTGGATTTGAACTGGTTCTACATTCGGATATCGTGATTTGTGGTGACAATACCAAATTTGCTCTGCCTGAGATTGGTTTAGGGATGTTACCTGGTGCAGGTGGCACACAACGTTTAGCACGTTTGGTCGGCCAGCAACTGACCATGCGCTGGGCAATGACAGGGGAAATGATCTCAGTCAAGCAAGCACAGCAGCATGGTATCTGTAGCGAGGTGGTACCCACCGCCCTCACGGTGGAATATGCCATTCAATTGGCAAGTAAGATTGCCAAACAAGCACCTTTAGCGATTCGGGTAATCAAGCAATCGATCAAAAGTATTCATGAGACAACATTAAGTCAGGGACTGAAATCCGAACGACAAAACTTTGTCTGGTTGGCAGCAACCAAGGATCGGAATGAAGGTATTAGCGCATTTTTTGAAAAAAGAAAACCAATCTTTAGAGGTGAGTGATGGACTATAAAAATATTATTATTGAAGAAAAAAATGGTGTGGGTTATTTAACCTTCAATCGTCCACAAGCATTGAATAGCTTTAACGTGGACATGCACCGTGAGGTGGCTGAGGTTTTGAATCTTTGGGCAAAAAAACAGGACGTTCGCTGCATCGTAATCAGTGGTGAAGGTCGTGGTTTTTGTGCAGGACAAGATTTAGGCGATCGAGTGGTTGATCCGAATGCCGCTGCACCAGATTTAGGGTATTCAATTGAAACTTACTATAACCCGCTGATTAGAACCATTGTGAATATGCCAAAACCTGTCATCTGTGCAGTGAATGGCGTGGCGGCAGGTGCAGGTGCAAATATCGCTTTGGCCTGTGATCTGGTGATTGCAGCTAAATCTGCCAACTTTGTACAGGCGTTCTGCCGTTTAGGTCTGGTACCTGATTCGGGTGGAACATGGTTCCTGCCACGCGCAGTCGGTCACGCACGTGCCATGGGCCTTACTTTACTCGGTGATAAATTACCAGCTGAAACTGCCAAAGAATGGGGCATGATCTGGGATGTTGCTGAAGATGCAGAATTAAAAACAAAAGTCACTGAGCTGGCTGAATGTCTCGCGAAACAGCCGACTTTTGGTCTTTCATTGATTAAAAAAGCCATTCATCAATCCCCTAATCATAGCTTTGATGAGCAAATGCATCTAGAACGAGACCTACAGCGTATTGCTGGTCGTTCAGAAGATTATCGTGAAGGCGTACAAGCCTTTATGAATAAGCGTGAGCCAAACTTTCAGGGGCTTTAAGCATGACTCATCTGGATTTATCTGATGCCCGCATCGCCGTTATTGGCTCTGGAACCATGGGCATCGGTATTGCCCAACTGGCGATCATGAATGGTCATTCAACTGTTCTCTACGATCTTGATCGTGAAAAGACCCATCAGGCGGTTGATGGATTGCATCAGACTTTTGCCAAACTGGTTGAAAAAGGCAAGATAACGGACGAACAGGCTCAACAGGCATGTTCACATTTAAGCATTGCTGATGGTATAGATGATTTAGCTAATGTGAATTTGGTGATCGAGGCTGTGGTTGAAAAACTGCAAGTAAAACAGTCTTTGTTTCAACAGCTTGCAGCTATTTGTAACGAACACACTATTTTTGCCACCAATACATCTTCAATTTCAGTGACTGCGATTGCGGCTGGGATTCCACAACCTGAACGTGTCGTGGGCCTGCATTTCTTCAATCCTGCGCCAGTGATGAAACTGGTCGAGATTGTGCAAGGTTTAAAAACACCAGCAGGATTATGTCACGCATTAAAAACTTTGATGCTGAACTGGAAGAAGATTCCAGTGCTGACCAAATCAACACCGGGTTTTATCGTGAATCGTATCGCCCGTCCATTCTACGCAGAAGCATTTCGTGCTTTACAGGAACAGGTCACAACTTATGACCAGCTGGATTATGCCTTAAAGCAGTGTGGTGGTTTTGCGATGGGGCCATGTGAACTCACCGATTTGATTGGGCAGGATGTGAATTTTTCTGTGACCCAAAGTGTCTATGAAGCGTTCTTTTATGAGCCGCGTTATCGTCCAAGTTTGATTCAGAAAGAGTTGGTTGATGCGGGTACATGGGGGCGTAAATCAAAGCAAGGTTTCTATCACTACAATGAAAAAAATCAGTATCCGACTTTTCAGCCTCAAGCCATTACAGCGACAGCCTTTCAGGCACATGTTCAGGTCAAAGGCGCATGGTCTCAATTACCTGAACTATTAACACGTCTAGCGCTGAATGGTGGGACTGAAAATGAAGAAAATATCATTCAGATGGATGATATTGATCTACGGTTAAGTCAGGGTGAATCTGTCAACCTGAACTATCTAAGTCGTAAAACGATATTGATGGATTGGCATCATGATTTTTCTAAGGCGCAAGCCGTAGTGCTGAGCCACAACCAGTTGTGTCAAGCCGATGATCTGGCAAAAGTTGAGGCATTTTTTGCTCAATATCAGATTCATGTGATTTGGATTACAGACCATCCTGCATTATTAACTTTACGTACCCTTGTCTTGCTGATCAATGAAGCCTGTGAAGCCAGTCTTCACGGTATTGCCAGTATGGAAGATATTGATAATGCCATGAGATATGGTGTCAATTATCCTAAGGGGCCGTATCAATGGATGATGCAATTGGGCGCGCAGTATGTGCTGCAAACGCTCAATAATTTATATGTCATTTATGGCGAAGAAAAATATCGTGCAAGTCTTTATCTCAAACAATACGTGGCACAGCAGCAAAGCGTAACGGCCAACGATTCAAAAGATTTAACCGCATTTGCATAAGCAGGAGTGATCATGGAAGACGTTTTTATTTGTGATTTTATTCGTACCCCGATTGGACGCTATGCGGGTTCATTGAGTTCAGTACGTACCGATGATCTTGCTGCATTACCTATCAAGCATTTAAAAGAAAAACATGCACATTTACCTTGGCAGGATTTAGATGAAGTATTTTTAGGTTGTGCCAATCAGGCGGGCGAAGACAATCGTAATGTTGCACGTATGGCAACCTTATTGGCAGGATTACCAGAAGCGGTTCCTGCCATGACCGTGAATCGGCTTTGTGCTTCAGGACTGGATGCAGTGGGTTTGGCAGCACGGTCGATTAAATCGGGTGAATCACAATTTGTACTGGCGGGTGGTGTCGAGTCGATGAGTCGTGCGCCTTTTGTACAAGCCAAGCAAACCGAAGCTTTTGGGCGTAGTCCTGAGATTTTTGATACGACCATTGGCTGGCGCTTCATCAATAAAAAAATGAAAGCACAATATGGTACAGATAGCATGCCAGAAACGGCTGAACATGTGGCTGAAAAATATCAAATCAGCCGACAGGATCAAGATGCCTTTGCAATTCGTAGTCAACAAAAAGTGGCTACGGCACAACAGGCAGGTTTTTTTGATGAAGAAATTTTGCCAGTTGAATTAGTAGATCGTAAAAAGAACATCACAATGTTTGCCCAAGACGAGCATCCACGTGCGGATACCAGTCTGGACAGTTTGGCGAAATTAAAAGCACCATTCCGTAAAGAAGGTGGTTCAGTTACAGCAGGCAATGCATCAGGTGTAAACGATGGCTCAGCTTGTGTTTTGCTGACCAATCGCCAATTTGCAGATACGCATGGTTTAACACCGTTAGCTCGTGTGGTGGCGATTGCCAGTGCAGGAGTTGAACCGAAATATATGGGCATCGGTCCAGTGCCTGCGGTACAAAAATTATTGAAACAAACGGGTCTGAGTCTGGATCAAATGGATGTAATTGAGCTGAATGAAGCGTTTGCTGCCCAGTCGCTGGCGTGTATGCGTGAATTAGGCCTCAAGGATGATGATACGCGTGTAAACCCCAATGGTGGTGCAATTGCATTGGGTCATCCTCTTGGGATGAGTGGTACGCGTTTGGTGATTACCGCAACCAGAGAATTGAAAAGACGCAAAGGGAAGTATGCACTTTGCACCATGTGTGTCGGTGTAGGCCAAGGTGTCGCCCTGATTTTAGAAAATGTAGCTTAATTTAATTGAAACGAAACGGTTCGAATAATATAACGAAATAGGAGAGACGGCAGTGGATAGCCTCATTACAGAAGACGTAGAAAAAATGACGCTTGCTGAGTTACGAGCGCTTCAAACCAAACGGTTAAAAGAAACATTGAGTAATGTTTACGCCAATAGTCCCGTTTATAAGAAAAAGTTTGATGATGCAGGTGTGCATCCAGATGATTTCGTCACACTGGATGATTTGGCCAAATTTCCATTTACCACCAAACAGGATTTACGCGACAACTATCCATTTGGCATGTTTGCCGTTCCGCAAGAGCAGATTGTGCGTTTACATGCCTCGTCAGGCACCACAGGTAAACCAACCGTCGTTGGCTATACCCAAAAAGACATCAATACTTGGTCGGATATTGTTGCGCGTTGCTTGCGTATGGCTGGTCTTAGTGCCAAAGATATGATTCAGGTGGCGTATGGTTATGGCCTGTTTACGGGCGGTTTAGGTGCGCATTATGGTGCTGAACGTCTAGGTGCCACCGTGATTCCGATGTCAGGCGGTCAGACTGAGAAGCAGGTACAACTGATTCAGGACTTTAAACCCACGGCAATTATGGTCACGCCATCGTATTGCGTCAGCATTATTGAAAAACTCGAGCAACAGTTGGGCAGTGCGCGTAATACCTCATTAAAAGTTGGTATTTTTGGTGCAGAGCCGTGGTCGAAAGAGTTGCGCCGTGAGATCGAAGAGCGCCTGAATATCAAAGCACTGGATATTTATGGTCTATCTGAAATTATGGGCCCTGGTGTTGCTATGCAATGCCTCAATGAAGGTGACGGACTAACCATTTGGGAAGATCATTTCTATCCTGAAATTATTAATCCTGAAACTGGTGAAGTGTGCAAGGACGGTGAGCTGGGTGAACTGGTGTTCACTACCATTACCAAAGAAGGTTTGCCAATCATCCGTTATCGTACCCGTGATTTAACCCGTTTATTGGCGGGCCAGAATCTCGTCATGCGCCGTATGGATAAGATCGTAGGACGTAGTGATGATATGCTCATCATTCGTGGGGTCAATGTTTTCCCGACCCAGATCGAAGAACAGATTTTACAGGTTCCAAGTCTGGTGCCAAATTATGAAATTCTGGTGGCGAAAAAAGGACACATGGACACTTTGCATATCCGTACCGAAATGTGCCATAACTGTGACATGCAGGCGCAGCAACTGGCTCAGCAGTTAATGCAACGTATTAAAACCATGATCGGGATTTCAGTAACGGTAGAGGTGGTGAATGAACTGACTTTGCCGCGCTCTGAGGGGAAAGCAAAACGCGTTATCGATATGCGCCAGATTGCTTAACATTATGATCATTCAGGGTATAGAATCTATATCCTGAATCTTAAACGCCAAGATAAAAGTATGAGTGCAAAGCTACAGCAAATTATTGATTCGATTATTCAGAATGAAACCTTAAGCGGTACATCGCTCATTTCAACCATTTTTGGTGATTCGGTGCTGCATCGTGGCGGTAATATTAGTCTTGCCAGCTTGATTCAGTTGCTGGAGCTGTTTGATTTTAATGATCGTGCTGTACGGACTTCCGTGTTTCGCTTGGTGAAAAATGACTGGCTAGATTCAGACAAGATTGGCAGAACCAGTTTTTATCGTATTACCGATGCCAGCAGATCAAAATATTTGCAAGCAGAGCAACGTATTTATAATGATCAGATGAAGGAATGGGATCATTCTTGGGATCTGATCTTGATGTCGAGTCTGGATACAGACAATAAAGCATTTTTGAAGAAAGAACTGGAATGGCTAGGTTTTGCCAATATTTCGACCAATCTGATGGCTTATCCAGGATCTAACCGCTTGCAGTTACAAAAGTTGCTGGTTGATCTGAATATGAGTGAACAGGTGGTGGTATTTAAGGCGGAGACTTTACAGCTGTTTAATAACTCCACCGATACCATTAGCCGTATGTTAGAGACCAACTGGCCGATTGATGAGTTGCGTCAACGTTACCTGCAATTTCTGGATATGTTTCGGGAAATCGGAGTAATCTTGATGCAGGACGATGAGCGCATTGAACCTGTTCAAGCCTTTCAGATCCGGACTTTACTGATTCATTATTACCGTCGGATTTTACTTAAAGATCCTGCTTTGCCATTAGAGCTTTTGTCAGCAGACTGGCCTGCAGTCAAGGCCCGTACTTTATCCATGAATATCTATAAAAAAGTCTTTGAAGCTGCGGATGACTATTTTTTGTCGATTGCTGCAACATCGGAAGGGCCTATGCCAAATGCAAGCGCACATTTCTGGCGTCGCTTTGGCGGTCTGAGCCAAAATAATGAGAGAGTGAGTGATGCCTTGTTACAGTATTGATGGAGTGATTCCCGTTGTCCATCCCAGCGCATTCGTGCATCCCACTGCTGTTTTAATTGGCGATGTGATTATTGAAGCTGGAGTATATATTGGCCCTTTTGCTTCATTACGGGCTGATTTTGGCCGTATTCATATCAAGGAAAATGCCAATGTACAGGACAACTGTATCATCCATGGTTTTCCGCAAAGTGTCACTCTGGTTGAGGAAATGGGACATATCGGTCATGCTGCGACGTTGCATGGTTGTCGTATCGGTAAAAATGTCTTGATTGGCATGAACAGTGTCATTCTGGATTATGCGGAAATTGGTGAAAATACCATTATTGGTGCCAATAGCTTGGTGAAAACTAAAGATCAAATCCCTGCCAATGTTCTGGCTTTAGGCAGTCCAGCAAAAGTGGCCAGAGAACTTTCTGAAAAAGAAAGACACTGGAAAATTAAAGGTACGCAGGAATATATTCAGTTGGTGCAGCGTTGTTTAAGTACGATGAAGGAAGTTGTACCTTTGGCAGAAGAATCTGCTGAACGTAAGACCTATCAGGATTTTCAGTCAGAGCACCAAATTAAACCCAGCATATAAATAATCCACCTCTTTTTATAATGGGGCATTTTATTTTAAAGTTCAGAAGAGAGGAATTCTTGATATATAAGAATGAACCTCTGATGTTAACCATTAACATATAAAATAATAATGAATTATCACAACAAAACAGATAAAAGATATGCCCTAAATAAGATATCACTTGTCCTGTTTAAGTGATTTTAAAAGAGTCTTTTTTAATTAAAATTATAGTTTGAATCTTCTCCTAGATCGGTATTTGCTGAGAAAGCAAAACATGGAGGAAGATAAAAATGATAAACAATTTGTAAGGATACAAGATGTTAAAGAAGACACTTATTGCCAGTGCATTCGTTTTTACTTTCGGTCTGACAGGCTGTAATGACAGCGATAATAATGACAATAGGGAAAGAACTCCTGTTGTTGAAAACTCACCTTCAATCCCCAATCAGGACAAGTTTGAAGTCAATAAATATCTTCAAACCAACACTTTAGTCGCACATGGTGATGCTGAAAGTCATGTACGGATTTATAGTCTGGTCAAAGGACAAGGGGATTACGTTACAATTCTACCTTCGCTGGGAAGAGGTATTGAAGATTTCACCGAAGAATATCAATCTACCATTACCACTCGACTGGTAAAGAGTGGTTATCAAGTTATTTTGATTCAGCCAAGAGGCATTGGGCATAGTAAAGGTGACTTAACACCGGCAAATGCTTCTATGAGTATGTTTGCACAGGATATTATTAAAACATTTAATAAGTTAGGCATTGAAAAAGCAAGCTTTATTGGACATGCCTTTGGCAATCGTTTAGCTCGAACAATTGCTACTTTATATCCAGAATCAGTGGATAAACTGGTTCTGATGGCTTCAGGGGGAGATGAGGATTTAAATCAAGAACAGAGAACCTGTCTTTTAAAATCCTTTGATTTGAGTTTACCAAGACAAGAGCGATTAGATGCAATTCGGTGTGCTTTCTTCGCACCTGGAAATGATCCAAGTATTTGGTATACAGGTTGGTATCCTAAACTGGCGTTAGCACAAATTAACGCTGGTCAAATGATGAATGGTGATTTCTTCAAGAAGGCAGGTGGAAAAAACTTTCTCATTATTCAAGCGATGGAAGATTTTATTGCCCCTCCTGAACTGAATGGGCAGAAGCTGAAAGAGGAACTTGGAGATCAAGTCACTTATGTTGAAATTCCAAATACAGGACATGCCCTCAGCTCAGAGGAACCTGATCTTATCTCGGATTATATTATTGATTATTTTAAAGGAGTGCCTTTATAGATAAAATTTGTGCATATATTAATGGGATCTAAGCAAAAAAGTTACTGGGCTGCTCAGTAACTTTTTTAAGTCATCAATATAATTTAAAGAGTTGGAACAAAATAGACGTATTTGAAATTCCTGCTCAATATGCATTGGTTAAGTGAATCTTTTGTTTTCTGAGAACCTTGTAAATAAACAGAAAAACGCCCATCGCTAACCAGAAACTGCCAAATTTTAAAGCAGATGAATCAAGATTAATCCATAGACAAGCAATGCTAATGACCGAAAGTAGTGGTAAGAAAAGATTAAAAAATTTATTTCTAAATCCTGAACGTTGTTTTTCCTTGATATAAAAGCGGACAAAGACTGAAAAATTAACAGCGGTAAATGCAACCAGAGCACCAAAGCTGATCAGGCTAATCACTTGAGCCAGATTCAAAAACATGGCACTTAAAGAAATAAATCCAACAAATAACACCGAGAAAAATGGAGTGCCAAGTGAGGCATGTAGCGTGCCAAAATACTTTTTAGGGAAAATATTATCTTTGCCCATGATATAGAGTAAGCGAGAGGCACTGGCATGTGAGGCAAGACCAGAAGCCACCGTATTCATAATTTGTCCGCACAGGAAAATTGACTGAAATAATGCGCCGCCGACATACAGAACGATTTCTGGCAATGCTTCTGACGGATGTTGGAAACGCGCATTGGTAGGATAATACAGTTGAATGAACCAAGATGCGGTAAAGAAGATCAAGCCACCAAAAAGCGTAGTCAGAAGAACCGCATAAGGAATCGTCTTAGTCGGATTCTTGCTTTCATTCGACAGCGTGGTAACCGCATCAAAACCGAGAAAAGAAAAACATAGTACCGATGCGCCTGCAACCAGCGGCAATAACTCCTGTGGGTCTGTCCATAAAGGATTCAAGGTGAGCACATATTCATAACCTTGCGTGCTTCCAATGCCTTGAATCACCAGATACACAAAAATGATCATGAGGATAATGGGTGCAAACACAAAAATCAGACTTAAGTTGGCGAGTAGACGAATCCTGAAGCAATTGACTAACGTGACCAGTCCAGCCGAGACAATGACCCAACACCAGTACGGAACACTGGGAATGAGGGCGGTTAAATAAATAGCTGCCAGCAAGACATTGATTAAAGGCAATAATAAATAGTCGAGTAAGGTACACCAGCCCACAAATAAACCACTTTTAGGCCCAATGCTTTCCGCGGTGTAGGTATAGGCAGAACCAGCTTTTTCAGAATGTTTGCTAAATCGTGCATAACTAAAAGCCGTCAGCAGCATTGTGGTGAGAGCCAATAAGTAAGCCAAGGGCACATGACCATGAGTGATGCCTGACACAATGCCAAAGGTATCAAATACTGTCATCGGGGTCATATAAGCAATGCCGATCACAGTCACTTGCCATAATGAGAGTTTTTTAAATGAAGCAGATTGTTGTTCCATATTGTTGCAACCTGATCTATTGTTGTTTTCTATCTAGAAAAGCACATGTAATTTTTAGGCAAAAAAATCCCTTGGCTCGTTGTAGCAAGCCAAAAAATTAGAGATTTAGAGGAGCGTAGGCGTTAAACGTTGAATTGAGGTCTGATTAACGCTAAATCATGACTAACTGGAGCGTCTGACTCGGTAAGCTATTCAAAGACTTATGAGTCAAGTTCTTGAGAAGTGTCCCAGTTCGGATGCTAATGTCATTCGAGGTGATGACGCGGGCAATATTATTGGTAATGACGGCTTTTTGTTTGATATTTTTTAGCTTCGGAAGCAACACTTTCTCTAGTGCAGAGACCAGTACATCAATAGCAATAACACCAACGAATTGATCCTGTATCATCACAGGATGGGCCATAGTAATGGTATAAGCGCCATTGCAGATATAGTCGACATAAGGCCCATAAGTACAGGGTTGTTTATTTTTCGCAGGTTGCTGGAACCATTCAAAAGTACGGAAATCCAGAAAGCGTTGTGCATTCTGGTAGTTTTCAAGCTGTGCTTGCTGTAATTGATTTTCTTTTTTATACCACCATTCCAGTGTCCAGTATTCTTGCTCCGTGCTTGTTGCAGGACTATAGCTGGCAAAGCCCATACCTTGACTATACTGGCTTTGATGCAAGGCAAGCTTGATTTCCTGCTGGAGTTGTTTACGTTCAGCGGTAGACAGTTTGATGTCTTTAAGCTTTCCTGTTTTATCTTTGGCTAGAATCTGACTCGCTTTGTTGGCAAGAAGTTCTGCCAGAGTAGAAGTCTCTTGAGTGACTTGCTCAAGCAGCTTTTGAAGCTCTTCTATTGGTGTCTGTTGGGTCATTCCGATAACTCCTAAAATTCCATATTTTTGAGATCTATACTTTTTAGATATCCCTTTGTTACTGTTTTTAATTGATTGATAACTTGTATTGGAGCATTTGATCCGTTTGCATAGTGATGATTTTTCTCGTCTGGAGAACTGCTTCATCCTCATTTCCTTGAGTAAATGATGACAAAATTTTATGGTATTGATCTACAACTGCTTGATGAAAGACATCATCTTGGTACAAAACAGCAATAAGGGGGGCCCATTCTGCCTGTATCGAGAGTTCCTGATTGGCCAGTCGCGCTGATTGGGCAAATGAGGTCAAGGTGAGCAGACAGCGTAAATCCAGTTGCGCTCGTATGTCCGCTTCACTGGCCTGATGAAATTGTTCAACCATTTCCTTGATTTTACCTAGCTCATCTTCGGTGGTTCTTTGTGAGGCCAAATAAGCACTATGACTTAAAATTGCACTATGAAACTCACCAAGATCAGCCAGATATTCACTGGATGCCTGACGTAAAGGATGCAGGCTTAGGCGTAAATCTGCAGGTAATTCACATACAAAACTTCCGCCATTTCGGCCACGTCGTGTATCAATTAAGCCTTTCACCCGCAAGGTTGTGAGCGCTTCACGCACGGTGATCGGCGAAACACCCATTAAACGAGCTAGGTCAGCTTCATTCGGAAGCTGTTCCTGACTTTTGAGCAGTCCTGAGATAATCGCATTCTCCAAACGTTCAACCACCTGTTCAGAACGGGTCGATTGTGTGATCGGTGCAAAGATTATCGTATATGCTGACATAGCTAGTTCTCTAAAAGCGAAGCTGAATGACTTCGCTTAATGATACGGATCATGGATTAAAACACGCCAAAGCTGTGTATTGCCTTTTCATCTTCTGGAACAGCAGGGATTGCATCCCAAAGTTCCGCAATTTTGCCATTTTCCAGACGCCACAATTCAAAATAGGCATGTCTGTTTCCAGCAATACTTCCTTCTGAATGGGTCAGCACAAACTGACCATCGGCAATGCTTCGGTGCGTTTTGGAGTATACCAAACCTTCACCTTGATTACGGATTTTGTTCAGGAAATCAATGACGGAATTTACCCCGTCACCAATATCAGGACTATGTTGCAGAAAATGATCGCCGTCCGTATAGGTTCTGAACGCTTCATAATCCCCGTCAATCAAGGCCTTTTGAAAAAAATCTCGGATGATTTTACGGTTTGCTTCTCGATCGGCATGATGATCAATCTGGGTCGGGCCATCCAGTTGGGTACGTCCACTGATATTTGGGTGGGCTTCAGGCACCAAACCATCCCAATGCTCAACGATCTTGCCATCTTTAACCCGATAGATGTCAAAACCGACCAAAGGCGTTTCATCTAAACCATGAAAACGACCGTGGATTGCCACTAAGTCACCGTCACCCAGTACACGAATCGGTTCGTGGCGAATGTCTGGACAATCCTGAATCAGTTGACGAAGACCAGAAAGGCCATCTGCAACCAGTGGTGAATGCTCAATAAAGTCTTTAGAAAAATAACGGTCTAAAGCACGAGGATCATGTAAATTAAACAAGACATGATGAGCCTGACTAACAAAGCGTTTGGCTTCCTGAATATCCATTCTATGCTCCTATCTGTATCTTGTGCCTTAGTCATTTGAACTCATAACATGTTTGATACGCGTGTACTCTTCAAACCCATAACCTGATAAGTCTTTGCCATAGCCAGATTTCTTGAAACCACCGTGTGGCATTTCAGCAGTTAATGGAATATGGGTATTGATCCAGACTGTACCAAAATCTAACTCGCGTGATAGACGGGTTGCGCGGGCATGGTTGGTGGTCCAGACACTTGAAGCAAGGCCATAGTCAACATCATTGGCTTTTTCAATGGCATCCGCTTCATCTTTAAATTTCTGAACCGTGATGACAGGGCCAAAGATTTCATTTTGAATGGCTTCATCTTGTTGTTGTAAACCGCTAATTACGGTTGCTTCGAAATAGAAACCTGGACGATTGGCATGTTTACCGCCAGTTTCGACTTTTGCGTGTGCGGGTAGGTTTTCAATAAACGACTGCACATTTTTAAGTTGATTGGCGTTATTTAATGGGCCATAAAGTGCATCTTGGTCATCTGGCTCACCGAAACGTGTATTTTTTGCTGCTTCCACCAGTTTTGCTAAAAACTCATCATGCACAGATTCTTCCACGATCACACGTGTCGCTGCGGTGCAGTCTTGACCGGCATTAAAGAAACCTGTCATGGCAATCATTTCTACTGCTTTATCAATATCTGCATCGGCAAATACGAGGACTGGCGCTTTCCCGCCCAGTTCAAGATGCGCTTTGGCTAAGTTGGCAGCGGCAGAAGCGGCAACTTGTAAACCAGCACGTACCGAGCCTGTAATTGAAACGAGTGCAGGGGTTTTATGTGAAACCACTTTAGAGCCAACATTGGCTTGACCTAAGAGTACGTTGAACGCGCCTTTAGGAAAAAACGGTGCTGCAATTTCTGCCAGAAGCAGGGTACTTTCAGGTGTGGTGTCGCTTGGTTTCAAAACCACAGTATTACCAGCCGCCAAAGCAGGCGCGATTTTCCAGACCGCCATCATTAATGGATAATTCCAAGGCGTCACTTGACCAACCACACCGACAGGTTCACGACGGATGCTTGAGGTCAAACCTTCTAAATATTCACCTGTTGCTGAACCATTGAGTAGGCGAGCTGCACCCGCAAAGAAACGA
This sequence comes from Acinetobacter sp. BIGb0102, assembly GCF_003815055.1. Lineage (NCBI taxonomy): Bacteria > Pseudomonadati > Pseudomonadota > Gammaproteobacteria > Moraxellales > Moraxellaceae > Acinetobacter > Acinetobacter sp. BIGb0102. The sequence goes on along the minus strand of NZ_RKQE01000010.1, from coordinate 481,825 downwards.
ATCTGATTTGCACAAATCGCCACTTCTTCAGAGGCGATTAAATGCTTTAATTGTCCAGTATTACGGCTTTGTGCTTCGATTAGACGTTCTGCATTTGCTTCCACTGCATCTGCTAAATCAAGTAAAGCCTTTTGACGAACAGCGGGAGTACTGCGCCCCCAGATTTTAAAGGCCTGTTTTGCTGCTGCATAAGCGGCATCTACTTCTGCATCTGTTGCGTTGGGTGATGCAGCATAAACTTGACCTGTTACTGGACTGACCAGATCGAAATAATCCGTTCCTTTTGCTTCTACATATTCGCCGTTAATAAAATGTTTTAGTTGAATTTTAGACATCTGTCGTTCCTTGTCTTTAGGTTTTAAAATATAACATATAAAACTATATGTATTATGTTTTAAAATTTATGTCAATTTTTTTTCTGCATGGAATTTGAGCAAAGATTGAGATTTTTAAAAATGAGAATGCTAAGCAGCTGATATTTATTTAAATCTGGCTTGGGGATTTTTTACTAAAAATGGACGCTTTCCCATTTTGCTTAAAAAGGCTTTATTTGATGTGTGAGGAATATTTAGACAAGATTGATGCCCCCAATAAACTTTATTGGGTTCTTTATGAGTAAAGAAAGAAGGGCCGTAAGGATTTAATTTTTATATTACATTGCGTAGCTCATTAGCAGTATTACGCAGTAAAGGCAAAATTTGCTGGACTAAATAATCTTCTTGTACACGATTGGTTTGCGACATACAGTTAAGCGCCGCAATGGCTTTACCTTGTGCATTCAGCACAGGAACTGCAATCGCAATCACGCCCAACTCATGTTCTTCTTTTGATAGACAATAGTCCGAAAATGAGATGCTTTTCAGCACGTCAATAAACGTAGCTTCATCGATAATCGTAAAAGGTGTTAAGCGCTTTAAGCCATAACTTTTCACCCAATCGTGTTGAGCCTGTTCAGGTAGCGCCGCCAATAAAACCTTTCCTGTCGATGTGGCATGTGCAGGTAGGCGATTGCCTAAATGCATGCCATAAGGGCTGACCCTCAAATTGTCGTGTTGAGGAAGATAGCTTCGGGCAATCGGGACTACTTCATTGTCATCCAAGACCACCAGAGAAAAGGTTAAAGAGGTTTGGGCACACAAAAGATTCAGAAAAGATTGGGCGATTTTAGGGAGATGGGCAGAACTTAGATAAGAGCTAGAAAGACGTAACACTCGATGGGTTAGCCAGAAATAATGCTCATCTGTTTCCAAATAGCCTAAGTATTTTAAAGTTTTTAAATGTCTACGTGCTGCTGTTCGGCTAATGCCAGTACGTTCAGCCACTTGAGTAACGTTCAAACGTTGGCGATCAATTCCAAAAGCTTCAAGTAAGGCCAGACCTTTGGCTAAACCTGCAATATAGTCTTCCTGACGAATACGTTCGTGTGAACTTGGGTGCTCTAAAAAAGCATCGGTAGAGGACATCCTTCCTTCCTTGTTATTTTGCATGTTTTGTCCGCTATTCGGATACATGGAATGATAAACGGTTATTTTCGATTTGAATACATCGTATACAAAACTTAAAAGCAGTAGTTTAAAAGTCAGGACATATAACAAGGATGACGTGATGGATATTTTAAAGACACAAGTTGCAATTATCGGTTCTGGCCCAGCGGGTTTATTACTGGGTCAATTGCTATATAAAGCTGGCATTGAACACATCATTATTGAACAACGCAGTGCTGAGTATGTGGCTTCGCGTATCCGTGCAGGAATACTAGAGCAGGTATCGGTTGATTTACTCAAACAGGCTGGTGTAGATCAACATTTAAAAGAGAAAGGATTACCGCATTCAGGGATTGAAATATTAACCAACGGGCAGAAACATCGTGTTGATTTGTCTGCACTCACAGGCGGTAAACAAGTCACTGTGTATGGACAGACTGAAGTCACCAAAGATTTAATGGCTGCTCGTGAAGCTGCACAATTGACATCGTTCTATGAAGCGGAAAATGTGCAAGTCAAAGATTTTTATGACGCACCGCAGGTACATTTTGACTATCAGGGTAAAGCCTTTCAAATTCAGTGTGATTTTATTGCAGGTTGCGATGGCTATCACGGTATTTGTCGAGCCAGTGTGCCTGAGGACAAAATTAAAACCTTTGAGAAAGTCTATCCATTTGGCTGGTTAGGCGTATTGGCTGATGTACCACCCGTTGCGGATGAGTTGATCTATGTACAGTCAGAACGTGGTTTTGCATTGTGTAGTATGCGTTCAGAAACCCGTAGCCGTTATTATTTACAGGTGCCATTGACGGATCATGTTGAAGACTGGTCAGATGATAGATTCTGGGAAGAATTGAAATGTCGTCTTGATCCTGAAAGCCGTGAACATTTAGTCACTGGTGCATCTATCGAAAAGAGTATTGCGCCATTACGTAGTTTTGTGACCGAGCCAATGCGTTTTGGAAACATGTTCTTAGCTGGAGATGCAGCACATATTGTTCCACCAACAGGCGCGAAAGGTCTTAATCTGGCGGCTTCGGATATTGCTTATCTATCAAGTGCGTTGATTGAGTATTACACTGAGGGTTCGAGTCAGGGCATTGAGGAATATTCTGAGAAATGTTTACAACGCGTCTGGAAAGCTGAACGTTTTTCTTGGTGGATGACACACTTGCTCCATCGTTTCGAAACGGAAAGCGAGTTTGACCATAAAATTAAGCAGGCAGAATTAAGTTATATTTTAGGCTCGACAGCAGGTAGAACGACTTTGGCAGAAAACTATGTTGGACTGCCATATGAAATTAAAAAAATGCCAGAAACCTGTGCTTAACAGCATAACTTTCTGATTAATAGAGATTAAAAAAGCCTGTGCATATGAATGGACAGGCTTTTTCTCATTTCACAGGAAATGATTGATTAAGCAAATTGACGAATCATTTTGCGGACATTGGTTTTTGCATCAATTACGGTCATAAAGGTGTAGGCACCAATGAATTTACGACTAATAAACATAAATTCTTTTGGTGGAACCGAGAAATAACGGGAAGCCATTGATTGTCCAGCCTGTTGCATCACACGACTATGGAGCTGGCTTTTTTTCCAGTCATAACGGTCTTGATCATCCATAATCCCCGCAGGCATATCTGGATTATTTTCTGGACAGCTAAAGGCTTCCGTTGCAATCAGGAACACATCTGCCATACCCGGTTTGACGCTTTCTGGCATACCATCAAAGAATTCATAACCTTTCATGGCTTTGACCATCGCAGTTTTGTCATGATCATAGCCAGCTTGAATCAGGTTACGTGCGACTGTCAGCAAGTTATTATCGAACTGACGAATTGCACCGAAGTCGAGTAAAACGATTTTATCGTTGACTTCACTGCCATCACCCAAACGAACCAGATAATTACCAAAGTTTGGATCGGTCTGCATTTCGCCCCATTCAAACAACTCACGCACTGCAATCTCTAAAGAAGCTTCGCCCAACTGGTTGCGGCGTTCTTGCGGCAGAGAAAGCATCACTGGACTATTCACAGGGACACCGCGTTCAAACGTCATACACAGTACTTTTTCAGCGCAGAATTCATCCACAATCTGTGGGACGATATAACGCGGATCATCTTTCAAACGTTCAGCGAAGCGACGTGTAGTCGCTGCTTCAATCGCATAATCCACTTCGCGATGCATCATGTCGCGAACTTCGTCAAACCATTGATCAAACTCACGGGTTTGCGGCACCATCCGAGTCAGTTTTAGCATATTCTTGAACAGATTCATGTCTGAGTCGATTGCTTCTGCCACACCAGGATATTGGATTTTAAGTACCAGTTCCTGACCATCAGATTTACGGGTCGCGCGATGAACCTGAGCAAGTGAAGCTGTGCCAATCGGCTCATGATCGATGGTTAAATCATCAAGTTTTGAACCTAACTGATCTTGCAAATGTGCCTTGATTGCAGGCCAGGCGAGGGCCACGGTTTGATTGTTCAGGGTATTTAATGCTTGTGTAATTTCTTCAGGCAAAAAATGTTCGCCGTATAGAGCCATCATCTGACCAATTTTGACGATTGAACCTTTAAGTTTGCCAATTTCAGAAACTAAATAATGCGCCTGTTCAGCCATGGCTTTTTTACGTTTCTTCTCTTTTTCTTCTTCACTTGAGAAAAGAGAAGTTGCACTTGCAGTTGCCCAACGTGTTCCAGCAAGTAAAGACGCTTTTGCGATAGATAAGCGACGATCCACCGAGGAGGTTTTTAGATTCTTAAGCTTATCGTTCTGATCTGACATGAAAGAAAAATCCTATGCTGAAATCGGAGGGTTGAAAGCCGAGAGATGAATTGTAGCGGATATTACCGCTTTTGAACGTATTAAAATAGTTCAATCTCTTGAATTATCAGTCTAAATTTGTGCAATAGGGGAATTGTCCACAAATAGCCTAAGTAGAATTTAGATCTATCTTTTGGCTTTTGTATACATATGTCCTAAATTTTAAACTGAATTTTTAATGCTGCCCGTTTCATGAGTGCGGCTCGATGGGTATGAATATGTTTAATCAACATTCGTTTGACCTGACTGTGATGAAAGCCGAGCGCATAAGCTTTCACGATAATAATACTGGGCAGCGTAAAGAAAAAATACTTGGTGTCGTCTAAAGTCGCATCTTTAAAAACGTTTTCTTCAACGAGGAGGTCTTTTAAAAACTGTTTTTCCGCTTGGACTGTAGAAGAGCTTTCATCGTCCCAATAATTCTGGCGCATTGCCATCAAATTATTATGTTTATAACTCATGAATTGTTTGAGCCTGTGCATTTCATCTTTAGCAAATATATGAGGTTGTTTGATGATTTATCAAGAATAGATTTATGATCAAAATAGCCTAAGCAAATTTAATCTTTTATTTTTAAAGTGCTACACTTATCTCACTTTATCCTTAAAGCAAAAATACTGAATAGATATGACACCCGCTTGTAAGTTGTTAGAAAAAAATAAAATACCCTTTTCAATTCATGAATATGAACATGATGCCAATGCAAAAAGTTTTGGGCTGGAAGCCGCAGAAAAGTTGAATCTAAAGGTTGAAGAAGTGTTCAAAACCTTAATGGTCACAGATGAAAAAAATTACTTTATTGCAATTTTACCCGTGAATCATCAACTCAATCTGAAAAAGGTTGCAGCAGCAGTGAGCTGTAAGAAATTACAAATGGCCAATCCAAAAGACGCTGAACGCTTAACTGGCTATCTGGTTGGGGGGATTAGTCCTTTAGGACAAAAGAAACGACTGAAAACCGTGATTGATGCTACGGCGCAAAATTTTGCCAAAATTTATGTCAGTGGGGGCAAAAGAGGACTGGATATTGGATTAAATCCTCAGGATCTGGCGAAATTATTGGGTGCTCAATTTGTTGATGTACTTGATTTATAAAAATATTGATATTGAGTTTTAAAGTTCTTGTTAATTCAACTGCGATAATTAAAAGCTAAAGATTGGAACAACGATAGATATCAGAAGATATCTATCGTATTTGAGCTTCTGAATTACCATTTATGTGTATAAGATATTTTAGTAGTTATGCCACTCGCGAGTAAGTGACTGGTATTATTACTATTTCGCATCAGCTGGCTATAAAGCGGATAGTATTCACGGTTGAACATATTTTCGATTCCAATTGTTACCGTATCCTGTTTATTGATGGCAAAACTGCTGATTAAATCCGCTGTGGTATAGGATTTGACATCATAGCGACCGAAGCCATTGTTACCATTGAGACGATAATCTTCTGCACCGAAATATGTCGCCTGAATACGGTTGGTCCACGTATTGGTCGGGCTATAGGAAATATAGGCAGTAACTTTTAACGGCGGGATACGGAAACCTGTCATATGCTGTTCAGTATGACTATTTTGCGGGGTTTCACGACCTTTCATCCAGGTAATGCTACCGCCAGCGCCCCAGACTTTGGCATCTTCAAGATAATCCAGAGTAGCTTCTACACCAGTCGCTTTTTCCTTGGTTCGGGTCAAAATTAATCCATTGCCAAAGGATTGCACGCCACCCAGATCGGACGTGGAATGGAATACGGCTAAACTTGAGCTAAAATTATTGAAATGGCCATTCCAGCCCAGTTCATAATTATCTACTTTGATAGGTTCTAAGAATGACGAGCCTAAGTCAAAATCTTTTCCTGCATTACGAATAACCACACCCACATCAGGTAACTGAAAACCTTGGTTAAATGAGGCATAAATCGAATGTTCGTCATTTGGTGAGAAAGTAAGGTTGGCATTGTACAACCATGCATCAGCCTTTACTTTACCACCTTGGACGGTATCGGGATCAGGTTCTTTGAGCTGGGACAAAGGCACAAAACTATCAATTTTTGCATAGCTGTCTTCATAGCGCGTGCCGACCTCAGCTGACCATTGATCGTTAAATCGATGTTTTAATTGAGCGAATGCACCCATACTTTGAGTGGTGAGCTCAGGTAAATAAATCAGCTTTCCATTTTTCACGAATTCTAGGCCACCAGATTGGTCATAGATATTCTGATCGAAAGTATCCAGCGGCATTTCGCTCTTTTCACGGCTAAAGTCGCCACCCCACACGAGAGAGCTATCTCCAAGAAACTCAAGCGGAGTACTTACAGTCAAGCGGCTGCCCAATACACTATTTCCTTGATAAACCTGATCGACCTGTCCACCTCGGGTAGGGACTTTACGGGCATCAAATGGCGAAAAGCGGGTGAAAAAGTCTCGATAATAGATTTGAGCATCTACCTTATTGCCGAACAAATCTTTATGGCTATAAGTCAGATTATAAATCTGGTTTTCATTTTTATTCTGTTCTTTTAATTTCAATCCTTTGATTGCCTTTGCAGGGACACTGCCTGGGGGTAATTGGGCAACGCTTGGATCAGAAGCATAGTCAGAATCTTGTTCCGCATTATAATAATTCGCGGCAAGTTGCAGGTACTGATTATCATCAATGTGATATCCAAGTTTAGCGCCAATGCTATAGGCATCCGCATCGAAAAGATCGCCCTGACTTGGTTCTGGTGCAACCCGTTTACCTCGCGCATCGTAAGGGCTGCCAATGTGTTGATAACCAAAATCCAGTGCATAGTCGAAATCGTTCAAACTACCTGAAAAATATTGATGAATGTCTCCACTTAAGGCATCCGAACGAGGATTGGTCAGTGAACTTTGTAACCCAATTACGGTCTTGGCGCTCGGCTCACCGCCTGCCGCTTTTGTCGTAATCGAAATGGTTCCGCCCGCAGCTCCACTACCATAGATCGCATTACTTCCACGTATCACTTCAATATTGCTGATACTCTCAGGATCTATTGCAGAAAGCCCTCTTGAAGTATCACGGGTGAGAGTCATCGGGACGCCATCGACCAGAATCAGTGCATTACGGCCGCGTAAGGTTTGCCCATAATCGGTAATGGTGCGACTGGAATCGGATAAGCCAGGCACGACTTTGGCGAGTACAGTGGCAATGTTGCCCGATGAGGCATTTTTCAAAAGTTCAATTTGCTGTTCATCGAGTCGAGTGACTTGCTTGGCAGAAGAGGAGAGTTCATCTGAGCGTGAAGCAGTAATTGTAATTGTTGGTAATTGTTCAGTCTTATTGTCTGAAAGTGTTGCTTCGGTTGAAGCTGCGGCAAAAGAAGCGTTTGAAAATAAAATAAATCCACTCATGGATAAAAGTGGAATAATATTTTTTGCATCTGATGTGTGATGCCGTCTTTTATTGCTTTTCATCATTGTTCCTGTGATCTCGCCCTGAGAAGGATTTTTAAATTTTCGGCATTATAGTGGAGAAAATAGGGAACAGTACAACGGCGAAAAGTGATCATTTTTATAAAGTGATGCAAGAGAAGGGCAATAAGTCAGATGAAGCATTCTAGAAAGGCATAACTGAGCTAATTTTTGATGTTTTGTGCAATTAAAGTCATCATTTTGGGCTGTTTTTGTTTTAGTGCACTGTTATTTATAGGATTTTAAAATCACAAAAAACTATTGCCGATGAGTAAATTATCATTTTATCAAATAAGAACTATTATTATCTTTTTGTATCTCATTTTGCTTAAAGCATCTCTAAAGTAAGTTAATTCAATCGATTAGATTGTAATTTTTGCGGGCAGTGCTGAATTGAAAATATAAATGATAATAATTATCATTAGCTTCGTCTTAAACGTAACGTAGTTCCGCTTAGGATATGTTTATGGCCTAAAACATTTCGAAAAATAAATCAGATCTCTGAATAGAGGATACAATCGGATGCAATCACTTGCCAATCGGTTGGCGATACAACACTTCGTCAACGCCTATACGCAAGAAACAGGCAAAGGTCACTTGCTTAATAAAAATCAGCAAAGTCCACAACAACACGCGTTTAGCCAAGGTTTGACGCTGTTAACCATTCCGATCCATTCCATTCAAGCACAGTGCTATTTCCCGTTAGCGTATGTCAGTCGAGTCGGGCGACATCGCTTAGCCAGTCTCCCGCAAATTATTATTCAAGGACAAGTAAGAACATTCAGCCCCGTTGCAATCGTTGGTCTTTTGCTGGAAGAACTGGTTTTTGAATCTGATATTCCTTTAGATGCTGCTTCTTTGGTCGAAAAATGGATTCAGAGCCGTGATGCTTTACAGCAGTTTTTAGTACAGCGTAAACATGATTTTGATGATCTGGTCAAAGCAGGTCAGAATTTTATTGAATCTGAACAGGCTTTGGTGCTCGGGCACAGTATGCACCCTGCACCAAAGAGCAGAACGGGTTTTGTGCATGAGGACTGGCTCAAGTTTTCTCCTGAACATAAAGGCCAGACTCAACTACATTACTGGTTTGTGCATCGGGATTATATTGCTGAGGGCAGTGCGACCGATGAAGCAATTTCAGCCCAGCTTAAAAGCGCATTGCAATGGTATTTATCTGAAAATGACCTCAAGCTGCTCAACACGCATAGCGAGTATAAATTGCTACCTTTACATCCTTGGCAGGCACGTTATTTACAAAGCAAGCCGTGGTTTGAACGTTTGAAGCAAACTGGACAACTGATTGATCTGGGCTTACGTGGCTGGCAATTTTCACCGACGACTTCGATTCGTACACTGGCAAGTTTTAATGCGCCATGGATGGTTAAACCCTCGCTTTCTGTGATGATTACCAATTCAATTCGGGTCAATCTGGCAAAAGAGTGTCATCGTGGTGAACTGACCCATCGCTTATGGCATAGTGAATTTGGTCAGAATATTTTAAAACATTGTCCAAGTTTAAAAGCTGTTAATGATCCTGCATGGATGGCTTTGCAAATTGATGGTGAAGTGGTCAATGAAAGTATCTGTATTTTCCGTGATCAGCCCTTTAGTCCACAACAGCAAGTCACCTGTATTGCTTCATTATGTCAGGATCATCCGAGCAAGGATTTAAATCGTTTTAATGCGCTCTTCGCAAAAATTGCCAAAGCACATCCTGACCTAGATCATTCAGATATTGCACTGGACTGGTTTAACCGCTTCCTTGAAGTGAGTCTGCAGCCGTTAATGTATCTCTATCATCGTTATGGGATGGCATTCGAATCTCATCAGCAAAATGTCTTGCTGGAAATGGAGAATTATTTTCCAAAGACCTTGTGGTTACGTGACAATCAAGGCTTTTACTATATCGAAGAATTTGCCACCGAAATTCTAAAGGCCTTACCTGAGCTGAAAGAAAAGGCATTTGCAGTCGGGCCGAAAGATTTCGTTGATGAGCGTTTCAGTTATTATTTCTTTGGAAATACCTTGTTCGGCATTATCAATGCAATTGGTGCAACGGGCTACATTAGCGAAGATATTCTGCTTGAGCATTTAAAAGTCTTCTTGCAAGACCTATTGCAGCAGTATCCTGACAGTACCTTGCTACAGGGTTTATTGTTTAATGAAACCTTGCCATATAAAGGTAACTTGCTGACACGCTTGCATGAGCTGGATGAGTTGATTGCTCCAGTTGAGCATCAGTCGGTCTATGTGCAATTGCAAAATCCTCTGTTTATTGAACAGAAGGATGTGAGCTATGCTTGATTTTATTGGCATTGGGTTAGGGCCTTTTAATTTAAGTCTAGCCAGTTTGCTGCAAAATAAAAGTGATCTTAACTATCAGTTCTTTGAACAAAAAGATGGTTTTGACTGGCATGCGGGCATGCAATTGCCCAATGCCTTGCTGCAAGTTCCGTTTATGGCGGATCTGGTTAGTCTGGTTGAGCCGACTAGTCCCTATAGCTTTCTCAATTATTTAAAGCATCAGCAGCGTTTATATAAGTTTTACTTCCGTGAAAATTTATATATTCCACGTCAGGAATATAACCACTATTGTCAGTGGGTGGTGCAGCAGTTAGAGCATATTCAATTCAATAGCCGTGTTTTGGATGTTCAGCCGATTAAAGGTGGTTTTGAGGTTGAAGTTCTGGCAAATGGCACGAAACAGCGCTATCAAACGCGTCAATTGGTTTTGGGGATTGGTACAGTTCCGCACTTACCTGAAAGTTTGCAACAGGCATATCCGAAAACAAAGCAATGCTTACATTCGGCTGAATATTTAAAGCAATGTCCTGCGCAGTTAAAAGGGAATGTAGTGTTGATTGGTTCAGGCCAATCAGCTGCGGAAATTTTTATCGATTTATTTGACCGTCAATATACGCAAGGAAAAACAACACCTGATTTTCATTTGCATTGGCTGACACGCTCTGCGGGTTTTTTCCCGATGGAGAATACACCGTTGGGACTCGAGCATTTTAGTCCTGACTATATGCAGTATTTCTATCATTTGCCAGCTGGATTAAAGGCTGAATTACCAGCACAACAGGCCAATCTCTATAAGGGGATTAGTAGCAAGACCATTCGTGATATTTACGAGCGACTGTATCACCGTAGTATCGCTGGGCATAACACAGAGGTCACACTCGCAGGACACCATCAGTTACAGCATGCCGAAGTGCTGGAAAATCAGAAAATTCGTTTGCGTTTCGAGCATCAGCAGCAAGGTGAACGTTATGTGCTGGATGCAGATAGTGTAATTGCGGCTACTGGCTATCGTTATCCAAAACCCGCTTTCTTGGAAAATCTGCAAACTTTGATTCCGCTTGATCAGACACAACGCTGGCAAGTCAGTGCAGATTTTGAAGTGAACTATCAAGGCGATGGGCGAATTTTCCTGCAAAATATGGAAGTTTTCCATCATGGTGTCGGCACGCCAGATCTGGGTTTAGGTGCTCATCGGGCAGCCACCATTGCCAATCAGTTATTAGGCAAAGAACTGTTTAAGCTGGATCAGGCCCAGTCCTATCAACAATTTGGCGTGGCACCCTCTGTATCGTCAGAACAACCTGCGCGAAACCATGTGCAACTGGCCGATTCAGGATTATCCCGTGTGACGCATAAATCTGGACAGCTTCGGCATACTTCTCCCGCTTTTTATGCACAAGTAAAGTTGTCAGAGCACATTGACTAAGGTCACCAGAGGAATCGCACGTATGGAACGGTCTTCTGTACCCATCAATCAAGCGGCACAAGTCGGTTTGCAGCGTTATGTTTTACTCACGGTCATGTTAGGTACAGGGACCGTCAGTTTAAACAACAGTAGTTTTAATCCTGCCATCCCCCAGCTGATGCAATATTTCCAGATTGGTGAAATCTGGGCAAGTTGGGTGGTGGTCGCGTTTTTACTGGCAATGAGTATCAGCTTGCCACTAGCAGGTTATTTCAGCCAGCGTTTTGGCAAACGACAAACTTATTTAACCGCATTGTTGTGTTTTGCTTTGGCTTCAACAGTGGGTGGTTTATTCAATCAGTTTGAGTCCGTCCTGATCGCAAGAGCCTTGCAAGGGTTTTGTAGTGGCTTGATGATTCCATTGTCACTTGGTCTGATTTTTTCAGTCACGCCGAGCGAACAACGGGGTAGTACCACAGGTTTGTGGGGCGCGATGATTATGCTGACTTTGGCTGTTGGGCCGATGTTAGGTGCGCTGGTCTTGGTGTGGCTTGATTGGCAGGCTTTATTCTTCATTAACTTGCCAATTGCCTGTATCGCTCTGGTGTTGGGATATCTCTATCTGCCTAAAGAACAAGGCGATAGTAATCAATCCTTTGACTGGATCGGTTTTAGTTGCCTGAGCCTGAGCATTATTTTGCTATTAGGCACCTTGAGTCAGATTCATCAACTTGAAGATATCGCACAACCTGTCTATTGGCTATTGCTTGCATTAAGTGCTTTCACATTCTGGCAGTTTGCTAGAAGACAAAAAAATCAGACCAGTCCATTGATTGAGCCAGCCTTGTTCGCTGCAAAAGGTTTTCGATTCAGTTTGATGATCTGTGTGGCGCAAACGGTAGGCTTATTTATTGGCATGTTGCTGGTGCCGTTGTGGATTCAACAGCGTTTGCAACTTAGCCCACTCTGGACAGGGTTTGCCTTGATGAGTAGTGCCTTAGTCACAGGTTTATGCAGCCAACCTGCTGGCAAATATCTTGATCGTTACGGCGCCGCAAAAATTATGAGTTTGGGGTTGCTGATTACTGCATTGTCCTTCGCCTTGCTGGCATGGGCGCCTGTGAAAAATGTCTGGTTCATCATCTTCTGCATGATGTTGCATGGTCTGGGCATGGGATTGTCCTATATGCCATCGACCACAGCAGGGCTTAACAGCTTACGTCAGCAACAACAGCATTTGGTCACTCAGGCGGCTGCCTTGAACAATCTGTTCCGTCGGCTTTTTGCCGCAGTTGCAGTGGTGCTTGCTGCGCTATATCTGCAATTACGTCAGGATCTTTTTCAGGTCAGTCCTTATACAACACTGGATTCATTTAAGGGCATTCAGGAAATCTTTATTTTTTGTACGGCTCTTATCTTGTGCGCTTTGCCTTATGCATGGCGTTTTCCAGATCAACACAAAATGAATGAATTAAATAATTAGGAAGATCAACATGGGACAATTACATCCAGTTTTAGCAAATACACATGTGATTCAAAATACTTTTCAAGCCTGGCAACAACCACAATCTGATCAGGCCAAACACGTTGAACAACGTGTCATCAAGCAATTATTACAAGCCCTGATTTTCGAAGAAATTATTGCGGCTGATCATGATGGTGAAAACTTTATTGTTCAGGTACAGGATCGCCAACAGCAAGCGGTTCATTATATTGCCAAAGGGCAACGCCAATACAGTTATAAGTTGGTACGTCTGGCACGTGATCAGGATGTGCTCCGTCAGGATGCTGAAGGTAACCTGCAACCGGCTCGTCTGAATCAGGTTATTGATGAAATCCTGCGCTCGATTGCCGACGCGACCAAAGTTGAAGATTTTATTTTTGAATTAAAGCGGACTTATATTCACGACCTGCAATCACAAGTCTGTTTTGAAAACTACGCCTTGCCAGCAATTCAATATCCATACGATATTCTGGAATCTTATTTGATGGATGGGCATCCATATCATCCTTGTTATAAATCGCGTGTCGGCTTTAGTCTGCAAGACAATGTCCGTTATGGGGTGGAATTTGCCCAGCCGATGGCTTTGGTCTGGTTGGCTATACATCAGAAGCTTGTTGCAGAAAACCATTCGAGTCATATTGAAACAGAAGCATTTTTTAAAGAACAACTCAATGCACAGGATTTGATCCAGTTTCAGCAACAACTGGACAAGCAAACTCAAAACGCCGCTGAATATGTCTGGATTCCCGTTCATCCTTGGCAATGGGAAAATCACTTGATTTCGATTTTTGCAGAAGAAATTGCAGATCAGGACATTATTTATTTAGGTCATAGCCAAGACCGTTATCTGGCACAGCAGTCCTTGCGTACAGTCACCAATTTACAGCACCCAGAAAAACCCTATATCAAGCTATCAATGAGTTTGACCAATACTTCTAGTTCGCGGGTATTGGCAAAACATACGGTCATGAACGGGCCGATTATTACCGACTGGTTGCAACGCCTGATTGATCAAAGTGAAACTGCTCAACAACTTGATTTTGCGGTATTGCGTGAGGTGTATGGTCTGAGCGTTGATTTTACCCGTTTGCCTGCTTCGCATGCGCAGCAGGCTTATGGCACGATCGGATGCTTATGGCGTGAAAGTGTCCATCAATATTTACGTGAAGGTGAAGATGCGATTCCACTGAATGGGGTAAGCCATATTCAAAAAGATGGTCAGGCCCTGATTGCGCCGTGGTTACAACACTATGGAGTTGAACAATGGACACGTCAACTGTTGAAAGTGGTCATTACCCCATTGATTCATTTGCTGTTTGCCGAAGGCATCGCGACTGAATCGCATGGGCAGAATATTATTCTGGTGCATCAACAAGGTTGGCCAACCCGTGTATTGCTTAAAGATTTCCATGACGGCGTACGTTACAGTCCAGCACATCTGGCTCATCCAGAGCTGGCGCCTGAACTGGATCAGTTGCCGCCTGAACATGCCAAAACCAATAGCATGTCTTTTATCTTGACGGATGATCTGGATGGGATTCGAGACTTTAGCTGTGCCTGCCTGTTCTTTGTGGCTTTGACTGATATTGCGATTTTCCTCAATCAGACTTATTCAGTTGCAGAACAGGATTTCTGGCAATGGGCTGCAGAAGTCATTCAGGAATATCAACAACAACATCCTGAACATCATCAGCGCTATCAAATTTTTGATGTTTTTGCGGAAAAGTTACGTATTGAGTCATTGACCAAACGCCGTTTGTTTGGTGATGGTCGTATTCAGATCAAGTTTGTTGATAACCCATTGGCGCCGTTTAAAGCGCAGGGGAAGTGAGATTATTTATGAATGCACTTCAACCTGTCTATCAACTGACGGACAGAACCATTTTACAAGACTTTGTAAATGCCTTACTGGTAGAGGCACTGATTCCTGAGCACTCTGTTGTGAATTCTTCAACAGCACAGGCCAAGCTGGATGGATTCGGTTTTGACTTGAAACAGCAATTTAACAACATGCTTGAGCAGCAGTACTTTGTACTGTTGCCTGAGCAACATTCACAATATGTTGTTATTTTTCCAGTCCAGCAAGGTATTGCACAACCGTGGTCTTTTGCGGCCGAGTCGGGAATTGTGCGAGTTGAAACAAGCAATCAGCAAACACAAATCCACTCGATTGAATTATTTGAGCTGTTTGAATGTCTGCAACAGATTGGGTTATTTCAACACTGTCAGGCCGACAAGCTTCAAATCTTTTCAGAGCAAATCCAGAAATGTTTGCAGCAATATCGTCTGCTACAACAGCATCAAGTCAATGCCCATGATCTGATTCATCAAAGCTCAGCACAGGTGTTCCGCATTTTAGAGCAATATGCGGGTTATCGGGATCGTCCTTATCATCCTTTATCCAAGTTAAAGGAAGGATTGAGTCAGCAAGAGTATATGCAATATTGTCCTGAATTTGCTCAAGAACTGAGTATTCATTGGGTTGCGGTGCATAAAGATAAAATGATGTTTGGTGCAGGTGTTGAGGATATTTTTAGGCAACAACCTAGCCAGATTTTCATTAATCGTGCTGAACGCTACCAATTGAAACAGGAAATGTTCCAGCGCGGATTGAGTGAAACGCATATCGCCATGCCTGTGCATCCGTGGCAATTCCAGCATTTATTTCAGCAATTCTTTGCGGAAGATATCGCGGCGGGAATTTGTCAGCCCTTGAATTTTGTTTCAAAAGGCATGTATGCCAGTGCCTCGATGCGCAGTCTTTTGTCTAAGGAAATTCCACAAGAAAGCCTAAAATTGCCGATTGGCATTAAGGCGCTGGGTTCATTGCGTTTTCTTCCGATCGTGAAAATGATCAATGGAGAAAAAAACCAGAAGTTGTTACGCCAAGCCCAGCAAAAAGATCCTATTTTGCAGCAAAAATTATGGTTATGTGAGGAAACACAATGGTGGTCTTACTTACCCGAAAAACAACAGGATCGAAGTGCGGACAATGAATGGCTATTTGTAGAGAAGCCAACCCATCTGGCAGCCCAACGACGCCATATTCCAGTTGAATTATTGCAGCAGCCTTATCAACTGATTCCGATGGCCAGTCTAGGACATACCATTTCAGGTCAACCTGCGGTTTTTGACTATATTTTACAGCTTCAACAGCTACAGAATGATACTGCACAGGTTTTGGATCAGTTTGCCAAATTATGTGCATGTTTCTTTGAGGTGAATTTACGTCTGTTCCGTTTGGGGCTGATGGGAGAAATTCATGGACAAAACCTATGTCTGGTGCTTAAGAATGGTCAATTTGATGGTCTGATGTTTAGAGATCATGATTCACTGCGTATTTATTTGCCGTGGGTGCTGCAAAATGGTCTGGATGATCCAGATTATTTAAGCCCGCATGATTTCAGAAATACGCTTTATCATGATTCAGCCGAGGCTTTACTGTTTTATATCCAGACCCTAGGAATTCAGGTCAATTTAGGTTGTATTGTCGAAACGCTGGCAAGATATTACCAGATCCCAACAGATCAACTGTGGCAAGTACTGGCTGAACAATTACAACACGTTCTGGAAAAACTGGACTTTCAGCCTGAAATTCAAACTCAGTTACAAGCCTTACTGTTTGAGTCACCCAACTGGCCTTATAAACAGCTAATTCGACCTTTGCTAGAACAGGATACCCGTATTGGCAGCATGCCGTCAGGAATCGGGGAAACCCAAAATCCACTTTGGCATGTTTTAGCTCAATCTGTGTAAATTGCAATGAATATGTGTGGCCATTTTCAAGCAGAGTTGGAAACTTCTTGTTCAGTGCTGCAACAGCATCTGAAACTGGAAATATATGGTTCCAACCAGCAGGCAATCACGCTGGCAGATATATTCGATGACTCGATTTGTCGGCAGGTGCTACAGGATTTTGCGACACGTATTCATGCGAAGAGTCAGAGATGTGCCACTTCACTTTTTATTAAATATTGGGCCACGCTGTGGATGCTGCCTTTTTTGTACTGTCAGGCGGCATCGCTTCCTTTTGTAAAATGGCAACCTTCGATCTTTATCGTAGAGCTACCTGAAACATGGAACTGGGAAAGACGACTGCAACTAGCTGATTCGGCAATGTATTCTTTTCAGGTGATGTCTCTAAAAGAAATTGACGTCATATTGCTACAGTTCAATGAACTATTGCAGCAGATTGCCCGCGTTGGGCGCGTTTCTTATGCATTACTTTGGGAAAATGTCGCTGTGCGTGTGGTGCAGTTTTATCATGCTTTGGCTCAGCAAAATCTAAGCAAAGACATGCATACCCGACTCCAACAGCAACGACAGTTGCTAAAAGCAAAATCGGCAAAAAGTTTTAACTTGCAGGAAAACCCTTTTTTAAAGCTGTGGAATAATTGGCATCCCGAATTCAATACCTATATGCGACAAAAGTGCTGCTTCTATTTTCAACTAGAGGAAGCAGGACAGGAGCTGTGTCGAAATTGCCCATTACAGCTAAAAAAATCAACAGAGATAAAATCATGAGTCAAGTTATCCAGTCAGAATTGCTGGTCGAAGCCTATAAAAAAATTGCAACCTCGACCATTGGTCATCTCTTGGATTTAGGGCATGTCCCACAGATTTTCCCCATGTCACCTGAGCAACAATTGGTCGGTCTGGTTAGAACTGTTCGGCTGCAATCAAAGAATGCCAGTCAGTTACGACAGGTGTTGCTCAGTTGCCAACCCAATGAAGTATTGCTCATCGACGCTAGATATGATTTGCAACGTGCATGTTGGGGCGAGCAGAGAAGTGTTGCCGCGATTCATTGCGGTTTGGCGGGAGTCGTGGTGCTAGGAGCAGTTACCGATCGACAGGCTTTACTTAAACTCAAATTGCCTATTTTTGCTCAGTCAGTCAGTTGTTTAACCACACGAAATGAAGGCGAAAGCCGCGTCGAAATGGATATTGGCATTGAATTGAACCAGTTTACAGTGCAATCAGGTGATCTGCTGATTGGTGATGCAGATGGTGTTTTTATCTTAAAACCAGAGACCGCCCATGACTATCTGGAACAGTTCCAGCAGCTCGAACAAGCGGAAAAATTGAAAAAAGACGATTTTTTTAAACAGCAGCGTCGAGATGAATACTATTTTTAATAAAAATCATTCTCATTAAAAATTAAATTTAGTATGATGGCCTGCCTTTTGGATATTTTTTGAGTGATATAAGGGCTCTGGAGAAAGAGAAAATGAAAGTCAATAATGAGTTTAGGGCAAAACAAGTACTGTTTAAAATGACGCCATGCTGCCTTGCGGTACTGGCAATGTTCGCTCAACATGTTTATGCAGAAGAAACTGTTTCAGCAAATGCGGCTGTAACGGCAGAGCCTACGCAGAAACCTGTTGCACAATTAGAGAAAATTGTGGTGACAGCGACGCGTACACCAAAAAATATTGCAGAAATTGCAGGGACTGTGCAGACCATTGACCGTAATCAAATTGCACAGCAAGCAACCGCGGGGCGTAAGGTTGCGGATGTTTTGGCGCAACTGGTTCCGTCATTGGCACCAAGCAGTGGAACGACCAGTAACTATGGTCAGACCATGCGGGGCCGAAATGTACTGGTTATGATTGATGGGGTATCACAAACGGGTTCGCGTGATGTATCACGTCAGCTCAATAGCATTAGCCCAGGTATGATTGAGCGTATTGAGATTATATCTGGCGCAACCAGTATTTATGGTTCTGGTGCGACAGGTGGCATTATCAATATCATTACCAAACGTGCTGATACGTCAAAACCACTCAGCTTTGAAAGTAAAGTCGGTATCACATCTTCAGACACCTTCCGTGGGGACGGATTGGCTTATGAAGTTGGACAATCGGTTTCATTTAGTCAGGGAAATGTCGATGGTTTCCTTGGGGCGAACTTTACCAGTCGCGGTTCGCAGTTTGATGGTGACGGCGATCGTATTTCTCTAAGTCCTTGGCAAGGCAGTACCATGGACAGCGATACGATTGATGTCAATGGTCGTTTGAACTTCAATCTCACAGATCAACAAAGTCTGAGCTTTGGTGCGCAATACTATAAAGATAAGCAAGATACAGATTACGGCCCAGATTATTCATATTTACCGACTACAGCAACAAGTAATGATATGGGGACGCCAAGCTATAAAGCCGTTAAAGGTTTGAAGCTGAGCAATCCATTATTTACTGAACGCTATGCAGTGAATTCGCAATACCAAAATCAAGATTTCTTAGGCCAGATATTGAATGTGGAAGCCTATTATCGTAATGAAAAATCAAGATTTTTCCCTTATGGTTTAACCACTAAAACAGTCAAAACTGTAAACCAGTCGCAATCTGAAATCGAAGTTGCAGGTTTACGTTCAACCATGCAATCTGACTTTAATATTGCAGACCGAGATCTGAAATTAACCTATGGTCTTGATTATGATTGGGAAAAAGACAAGCAATATATTGATATTCTCGCAACTGAATACCCTTATTTAGTCTACACACCGACAGGCCAGCGTAAAGGCTATGGGCCAAACACTGAAATCCAGAATATTGGTGCTTTTGCTCAGGGCGATTATGCCATTAATGATCAGTTGAATATTCAGGCGGGTGTTCGCTATCAATATATCCAAGCGGATACTGATGCCTATATTCCGAGTCGTGAATCAACCATGGTACCTGCGGGTTCAACCCATGATGATAAACCCCTGTTTAATTTAGGGGCTGTATATAAGCTGAATGATGCACAGCAAGTCTATGCGAACTTTTCACAAGGTTTCAGCTTCCCAGATGTGCAGCGCATGCTTCGTGATGTATCGACTTTTACGGTTTCAACCTCGAACTTGCAACCGATTACTGTAAACAGCTATGAATTGGGCTGGCGTTTAAATCAGGATGATGGTTTGAACCTTGGTTTAACAGGTTTCTATAATACTTCTGATAAAACTGTTCAGTTTAATAACCGAGCAGCTCAGATTGTAGATACCGACCAACGTGTCTATGGTGCGGAAGCAACGGCCAGTTATCCATTTATGGATCATTACAAGGTTGGTGGTACTTTAGGCTATACCCGTGGTCAATATAAAGACGCTGCAAACCAATGGCATGAGCTCAATTCACTTGCTGTCGCACCAGTAAAAGGTACCTTATTTGCTGAGTGGGAAAATGATGAAGGCTATGGTCTTCGCGTACAGATGCAGGCAATTAAAGGGACCAATAAAGCCTATAATGATGATCGTGACTTAGCTGCGCGTGCCAACGCTAGTCAGGATGCTGAATTTAAAGCGGCTGTGAAAGCAGATGCCAATACCGCTGCAAAAATTAAAGGTTATGCAACTATGGATGTGTTAGGGCATGTTCCAGCTTGGAAAGGTCGTGTAGATTTTGGTGTATATAATGTTTGGGGACTTCAATACGAGACAGTATTTGCTCAGCAAGCAGCCGTTTCAAATGGTAACCCATTATTGGCGATCCCTGCGGAAGGTCGTACCTATGGTTTAAGTTATACCATTAGCTATTAATTAAAACAGAGGAAGAAATGTCTGTGAAGATGCAGATATTTCTTCATTTTTATGCTGGATTTTACAGGCTAAGGCAATACGGATGAGCCCCTCAGAAAAACAAGAAACCTTTCAGTTAAGCTATCGCAGAGTATTTTTTATCTGTTTGGCGGCTTATTGTTATAGTTCCTGGCTCAGTTTGGTTTTGGCGGATTGGTTACCTTTTGCTAAAGCTGAAAATGTCTATTTCGCCGTCTTTCTGAGTTTCATCTTTTTTATCTTTTACGTGATATTGACCAGTGCAATTATCTCTAAACGCTGGTTCTGGATCATCCATGGCTTAGGCGTGTTATTACTGGCTGGCTACGGGCTCATGCATAAGTGGGGGATGAGTTAAGATGAACTTTCGTCAAATTCAGGCCATTCTGCATAGCTGGTTTGGCATTATTGTCTTATGGATCATCTTCTTTATTTTCTTAACAGGATCGATTGCGTATTTCCGTACTGAAATTAATGTCTGGGCGCAACCCGAGGCGATGAGTCAAATTCAAACGCTACCAACTGCCCAAACCTCAGCTCAAACCGCGTTTAATTATTTAAACCAGCACGCCGCAGATGCAAAAAGATGGCGTGTGACGGTTGCAAATGAACGCATGCCAGTCAATTTGCTGCAATGGCAGGATCAGACAGGAAAACATCAACAATTACAGAATCCCATGACAGGGGAATTGCTTAATCCTGCACGACAGACTCTGGCAGGTGATTTCTTTTTTAAATTGCATTACACCCTCTATCCACTCCCTGGCAAGATTGGTAGTTTCATCGTTGCCATTGTTGCCCTGATCTTATTAATCAGTTTGATTACAGGTGTGATCACGCATAAAAAGATCATTAAAGAGTTTTTTGTATTTCGTTCCTTTAAAGGCCAGCGTTCCTTGCTCGATCTGCATCATATAACGGGAGTGATTACATTTCCTTTTTATCTGGTGATGGCTTTTACAGGACTACTGATTTTATTTTATCTGGTGTTGCCGTGGGGACTATCCAAGCATTATGCCCAAGACGGTATACCCCAATTTTATAATGAGATGCAGTTTCTAAAGATGGCAAAACCGCAACCATCCTCATCTCAGAGCAATATGCAGCCATTGGAACGCTTTATTCAACAATTACCAGCGCAGGCACAAACAGGCGCAATACTCGATAAATTTGAAGTACAAAAACCGAATACACCAGATGCGATGATCACCTTTGACTATAATTATAAAAATATTATTACCTTAAATACCCCACAATATATTTTTGCTGCCAATACCGCCGAGCAGCTGGATCAACCTCGAAATTTAAGCGCAATTGCCCAATTGGCTTCATCTTCTTATGGTATTCATCTGGGCTATTTTGCCTCTTACTGGATGCGTTTGGTCTTGTCTATCATGGGAATTATTGGATGTGTGATGTTGGCCGCAGGGGCGTTGCTCTGGCAGAAAAAACGTATTAAAGCGCAACATCGTTTCAGCTATAAACTGGTACAGCATCTCAACTTTTTTACTTTTCTCGGGTTACCTTTTGCCTGTGCTGGTTATTTATTGGCAGGGCGTCTGTTACCTTCAGCATTCGAGCCAAGAACTACTTATGAAGTTTCGGCCTTTTACCTCACTTGGCTATTAAGTTTACTGATCAGTTTGACACTGAATATCCGAGCAGCTGTATTGCTATTACTGGCAAGTACCGCTTTGATTTTATTCCTCATTCCATTGAGTAGTTTTGTTGTGGTGCCTGAGGCATCTTTGTGGCAGAGCATCATCCATTCGCGCTGGTCATTGGCTGGGGTGGATTTGGCACTGCTATCGATTGGGATGCTTTATCTCGGCGTAATTCATTTTTATCTGAATAAGTTCAAGCTTGCAGGAGCTTTAAAATGAGTCTTGCAGCATTATTCTGGGCCTTCGTCGCATTTATACAAGCTTGCATGATCAGCCAATATGGACAGAAACAACTACAATATACTTGGCTAAATGCTACTTGGAAAAAGCTTTTATCTTTTTCTGGCCTAATATTTTTAGCATTCTCTTTTGTGTTGAATTATCTGTATGAAGGCAGCTCAGTTGGTCCACTGAGCTGGTTATTTGTCATCTTGCCAGCGGCCTTCTTTTTACAAGTGCTTGGTTTTTATCTGTTTAGAAAATATTTTATACAGATCTGGTGGAGCGCAATGTTAGCCGCACTTATCTTTACTTTGGTTGGTGGATTAAATTCATAAGGCATTTGACGGCTGTTTGCTGTTTAGTGATCTTTGCCAGATGCAGTTCATTAACAAAAAACAAGAAAAAGAACGCTTTTTGCCTTAATAAAATTGATTATCATTATCATCTAATATTAAAGGCAAGGAATATCTTAATGCTTACACTGTCACAAAAACTCCCTGATTATTTTGAGTATTATGAAGATGGGACACAATATTATGTCCGCCAAGTCCAATATCCTCAGGATATTCCTTTATTGCATCAATGGATGCATGAACCACACGTAATTCCCCAATGGCAACTGAATAAGTCTGAACTTGAACTACAAGTTTATTTCGACAAAATGCTGGCCGATGACCATCAACGTTTAATGATTGTGGGTGTTGATGGCAAGGATGTGGGATATACCGAAATTTATGAAGGGAAACGTGATCGCTTAGGGCGTTATTACGACGGTGATGAGCACGATCTTGGCTGGCATTTGCTTTTTGGAGATAAATCCGTTTTTGGTAAAGGTTTTTTAAGACCGACCATCCGTTTATTGAGTTTTTATATTTTTGAGAATTCTGAAGCGAAAAAAATTGTAGGGGAGCCAGACCATACTGTAAAACCTTATGCAGCAGTGGTGGCAGATCTGTGCTATGAGAGCCAGCGTTTAATTCCAATGCCTGAAAAAACGGCGATGTTGTATTACTGTTTTAGAGAAACATTTTACGACAAATTTGGCGAATATTATGCTGCTTCACAACAGCAATCTACCCAGCAGCTATCTCAAGATTTAAGCCTGACTTAAACTGAATTTAAGATTTAGATTGAAGATAAGCCTCAACTTGTGTTGAGGTTTTTTTATATATAAAACATCATTTTAAAAATAAATAATATATTTATATGTAAAATTTAAAAAGGGTTTTTGATTAACAAAACAACATATTGTTATTTGCTTAATTTACGAATATCATAAATCGATTACGAATAAAGTAATTATGGATTGCAAAATTATATGTAAAGCAACATGGAGAAGGAATCACCATGAAAGAAGTTGCATTAAATGATTTAATCGACCAGCAGCGCGTTGGGCGTTATCAAAAATTTATTCTATTTACCTGCTTATTGCTGATGATCATGGATGGCTATGATATTCAGGCAATGGCTTATGCCGCGCCGATGATTATAGAAGCGTGGGGTGTCGAAAAAACCATGTTAGGCGTGGTGTTTAGCGCCAGTTTATTTGGATTGTTTGTTGGTTCATTTGTTTTAAGTTCACTGTCTGATCGGTTTGGTCGACGTCCAATCTTATTGATCTCAACGTTGATATTTTCTGTACTGATGTTGTGGACACCGCATGTCGCTAATATTGAACAACTCGCTGTTATACGTTTTATCACGGGAATTTTCTTAGGCGGTATCATGCCGAATGCCATGGCCTATAGCTCTGAAATTGTACCCAACAAATATCGTATTTTGACCATGATGGTGATTTCTTGTGGTTATACAGTCGGTGCCATGCTGGGGGGAGGAATTTCTGCATTACTTACGCCCATAGGCGGATGGCAGGCAATTTTTTATTTTGGTGGCATTATTCCTCTGATCATTTTCTTTATTATGCTGTTTAAACTACCAGAGTCATTGTATTTCTTAGGCGAACACAAAAAGAATGAGAAAACGATTCTATTCTGGCTGAAGAAATTTTATCCAGCATTGGAACTCAACACAGCAACTCAAATCATTGGCAATATCGGCCCTAAAATCAAAAAGTCACCATTGGAGTTATTTAAAAATAAGCGAGCTTTTTTTACCTACTCGATCTGGGTGATTAGTATCTTAAATATGATCAGTCTGTATTTTCTTGCCAACTGGTTACCGACCTTATCGAAAGAGTCCGGCCTGTCTTTGAATCAGGCGCTGATGATTGGTTCAACGCTACAGTTGGGCGGTACGATTGGCAGTATCGTGATGGGTTTAAAAATTGACAAGATTGGTTTTTATAAGGTTTTAGTTCCTGTTTTTATGGTGGCTGCTGTTAGTGTTGCCTTGATTGGATATTCGGTCAGTCATATTACCTTGTTATTTGTGGTTATCTTTATTGCGGGCTTTGCGATTGTTGGTGGGCAACCTGCTATTAATGCACTCTCTGCAAGTTATTATCCAGTTTCATTGCGTACAACGGGCGTGGGCTGGAGTATTGGGATTGCCCGTTTGGGTTCAGTGATTGGGCCATTATTCGGTGGATATCTGGCTAAATCTTTGATCATTACCCATTTATTTGTGATTGCAGCCATTCCATCTCTATGTGTGATTTTTATGTTGCTGGTGCAGGCCAAATATAGAGTAGATATTTAAATTTCAAGGCCGCGTTCTGCGGCTTTTTATTTGCTACTTCGTCCTATTACCGAGACGGGAATTCGGTTTTATCTTCATAAATAGTTAAAAAATATTCTATTTTTCTACTTTATTTGTCTATTTTCTGCTTAATTATAAGTCGGGTTTATTCTATATCATCAAAGTTGTTGACTAAAAAACAATCATTGTTTTGTTGGGGATGCAAGTAATCTTTACAAATTTAGTCAACTATAAGCTGAAAAAAACAACTTAAGGTTATTTTTTAATCAAATTTATTTCATTTATTTACAGTCTAAATTTTGTCATGATTTTTTAGTTAATCTAATAAGCGTAATAACAAAACAAAGGAGTAAAGATGCTGATTTTTCATGATTATCCTGTTCAGGGAGCGCTTTTTGATATGGATGGCACAATGTTTGATACTGAGCGATTACGCTTTCAAACATTAAAACAGGCGTCCCAAGAACTCATTGGACAGGAATTTTCAGATGAATATTTAATGCAGTGTCTTGGACTCAGTGCAAAAACTGCTGAACAGCTTGCCCAAACTTTTTATGGTGAAGATGTTCCTTATCAAGCAATCCGAAAACGTGCTGATGAACTTGAACTGGAATCAGTTCGTCATAATGGTGTTCCGATTAAAAAAGGCCTAATTCAGGTACTGGAACGTTTACGCAAGTCTGGCTTAAGAATGGCTGTCGCGACATCAAGTCGTCGGGCAATTGCCGAAGAATACCTGATCAATGCTAATGTCTATAAATTTTTTGATCTTCTGGTGTGTGGTGACGAAGTCGAAAAAGGTAAACCACATCCTGAAATTTTTATTAAAGCGGCACAAAAATTAAATTTGCAGCCTCAACAATGTTTGATGTTTGAGGATTCTGAAAATGGGATCTGCTCAGCCTGTGATGCGGGCGGGATCACCATTTTATTTAAAGATATAAAAGAACCCAATGACAGCATGCTTACCAAAGCAAATTTCTATTATCAGGATATGTATGAGTGCTTGAATGCGCTGGATCAATATATTCCTGAAATGGGGATGCCGCAGTTACAAGAACCATTTCCGCAAAGTATCAATCAACTGACCGTCGGGATTCATGGTTTTGGTGCCATCGGTGGTGGTTATATCGCACAGGTGTTGTCACATTGGGATGGTTTTACCAGACCCAAGCGCATTCTCGCTTCAACCAGAAATCGCTTGTACTTGGAATCAGTCAATAGTTTTGGCAGCTACAGTATCCGTTATGGACAATCCTCGTATGATGAACGGATTGAGAATCTGACCGTAATCGATGCAGACAATGAACAGCAGATGCTCGATATGTATATGCATTCAAGTCTGATTGCGCTGTGTTTGCCTGAACAGGCCATTGCATCGGAAGCAAAAACAATTGCAAGAGGACTATTGGCGCGTTTTATGTCGCAAGATACGGAACAGCATGAGCCGATTACCTTCTTGATTATCCTGAATAAAGTCTGTGCAAAATATCTGGTACTGAAAAATATCCGTGAAGCCTTGCTTGAGATCACCGATGAGGATATTGCAGAGCATATTCTAAGTGAACACTATTTTTGCGATACCGTCGTTAACCGGATGGTGGCAAAGCTGACCGATCAAGCCTTATATCGCCAGTTGAATATCAAGCACCGTTTATTCAAACAATATCAATCCGATCTGAATGATGAAGCGATTGAGCTTTCAGATGAAACCGCGTTGACCGAGAAACAAGAACAGCAAATCACCAACTGTTTGGCGGATATGCGTGGTCAATTTCAGGCGGGCCAGTTTTTGCAGAATATGGATTTGATCCTGTTCCATAGTGAAACAGATATGCCGATTTATGTGGAAAATCGTAGCCCGATCCTCAATAAAATGCGCCAAATGATTCTGGTTGAGCAGATTTCTGATATTCAGATCATTAAAAACCGTTTGTGGAATGGCTGCCATGCCATGACGGCTTGGTATGCCAGTATGCATGGCCATGACATGATTGGGATTGCATTAGCGGATGCCAAGATCAAGAAATATGTGGAGCAGGTGGTTGAGGAAGTAAAACTAGGTTTGGCGAATATTGTACCGAATCAGGCCAAAGAGCTAGACCGAATGGCAGAGAGTTTTCTACATTCTTGCCGCTCGGCCTATAAAGACACTTGTGAACGGGTGGCTCGCGATCCGCTGAGAAAACTAGGCTTCAATGAGCGCGTATTTGGCAGTCTGGAAAATCATATTCAGCAGCAATTGCCTTATCAAAAGATCCTGCAAGGCGCGATTTATGGCTATGTCTATGCATTAAGACAGCTTGAAATTGAGGAGCTGGAGATTGTTCAGCATATCCGTAAGAACGTGGAAATGATGGATCTCACTTCAACTCAAAAGAAAGCTTTATTGGATATGCTTTATCAGGGCATCCAGTCGGAAATGCATGGAGAAACCTTCACTTACCATTTGGATGGACTTAAAGCCCCATCTGAGATGGTGTAGATCTTATCAGCATTGAATAACACAGCTTTAAATCGATAAAGTTGTGTTATCTCTGATATAGATTTAGGCCTGAATGATGCGCTGGATAAGCCGAGTTTTTGGCATAGTTCTGATTTGAGGTCATTATCGCATCAGCTTGTGTTTAGATGGTTTTAGTGTTGATCAAGCCACAATTTAATAAAGCTATTTGCTCATATCATTTGATATTTCCTAATTTTATATTCGAAAGATTGACAAGGCTGAGAGGTAAACAATTATTTTAATTCAGTCTATGCTTATGTTTTAATGGCATATTCCATATTTTGTTGAATCTATATTTTGTGTTATTGAAACCATTAACCCAACTGTGTCCGACCGTCGTTCGGGACTATTCTGAGTGGCATCGTGGCCGTTCAGACTATGGGTTATGGTATCTTGAAATTGATCAGCCTGAACTAATTGAATACTTAGACCAGATTCGGGCAGATTTTTCGGATTTGCTGATTCCTGCCAATCAACGTCAATATCACATTACCTTATTTGTATGTGGGTTTCTGACATCCGCAGAGAAGCAATACAATGATGATTTTCAGATTCAACAATTACAACAACACATGAAGCAATTGCAAAATCTGGAGCTAGCTTCGTTCGAGTTAGAGATTGCTCAATTAGATAGCTTTAGCAGTGCCTTATTTTTGCAAGTGAAAGATACGGATCAAATTCTGGAAAAAATTCGTCGGCAACTGGCTTCAGTGTCAGATGAAATTGCTGCGCTTGGGTATTGTCCGCATATTACTTTAGGCCTGTATCGCGAAGCATGGCAGAGTGATCGGGTGCTAGAGCGGATTCAGCAATTGCCCGTTAAAAAGTGGAAAGTTCAAGTGAAGCAACTCACTTTCGGCTATTATAAGGCACAGATTTTACAAGGATTCCTGTATCCTTATCAGAAAATTGAATTGGGTTAGATATGTTGCAACTGATTTTAGGCGGCGCACGTTCTGGGAAAAGTCGTTTGGCAGAACAAATCGCCAAGGATTCTGGCTTGTCGGTTGTATATATTGCCACAGCGCAGGCGCTGGATGACGAAATGCAGCAGCGTATCGAGCATCATCGGCAGCAACGTCCTGAACATTGGCAAGTGTGTGAAGAACCGATTTATCTGGCTGATCGACTTTTGCAATGTGACCAACCCAATCAACTGATTCTGGTGGATTGCCTGACTTTATGGCTGACCAATTTATTATTGTCTGAAGATACGACACTACTGCAACAACAAACAGAAAAACTCTTGGCAGTCTTAGCTCAACTGCAAGCTCAGGTCATTCTGGTCAGTAACGAAACTGGACTTGGTGTGGTTCCTATGGGAGAAATCAGCCGCCGTTTTGTGGATGAAGCGGGTCGTTTGCATCAGGCACTGGGCCAACTCGCCCATAAGGTCACGTTTTGTGTCGCAGGCTTTCCAATGATTTTAAAAGATGAGAAATAATATGACTGAACATGAGCAATGGTTTTTAGCGGCGATTCAACAACCTGACTTGGATGCAAAACAGCAAGCTGAAAAACGTCAGCTTCAACTGACCAAGCCTACAGGAGCTTTAGGCGATCTGGAACGAATCGCAATTGATCTGGCTGCTTTGCAAGGAACAGTTCATCCTCAGATTCAGCAGCCCTGGATCACGATTTTTGCGGGTGATCACGGTGTAGTTGCTGAAAATATCTCGGCTTATCCGCAAGCCGTGACCCGCCAAATGCTACAAAACTTTGCGACTGGTGGTGCAGCGATTAGCGTCATTGCCAAGCATCATCTAGCACATTTACAAGTCATTGATTGTGGTACGGTCGGTGATGCTTATGAATATGCAGGTGTGGAGCGTCATTGTATTCGTGCAGGCACCGCCAATTTTGCTGAACAAGCTGCAATGACAGAGCAGGAATGTTTAGCGGCTTTACAGTTGGGTAAGGCCAGCGTGGAGCGCGCCAAAGCACAAGCTGCTGATATTTTTATTGCAGGTGAGATGGGAATTGGCAATACCTGTTCTGCTTCAGCCTTGGCCGGTTTATTGTTAAATGAAGATGCTGCACAACTCACAGGTGTTGGAACTGGCATTACCAATCAGCAACTACAACATAAAATCAATGTGATTGATCAAGCGATAAAGCTTCACCAAACAGAAGTTAAAAATGATGCCTTAAACACTCTGGCAGCGGTCGGCGGTCTGGAAATTGCCGCGATGACAGGTGCTTACATCCGTTGTGCGCAAATTGGCTTACCAGTCGTGGTGGATGGTTTTATCAGTTCGGTTGCTGCTTTATGCGCAGTCCGTATTCAACCCCAGAGTCGGGCATGGATGCTATTCGGACACCAGTCAGCTGAGTACGGGCATCAACGTGTTTTACAAGAACTGAATGCGCAGCCTATTTTGAAAATGAACTTGCGTCTGGGGGAAGGCAGCGGTGCAGGTGCTGCATTATCCATGATCCAGCTTGCTTGTGTTTTACATAATCAAATGGCGACTTTTGCCGAAGCAGCCGTGACAGGTGACAAAGTTGCACCTTGATTTACTACGCCATGGTGAAACGACATTCAGTCATACATTGCGTGGTCATTTGGATGATGAACTGACAGAACAGGGTTGGTTGCAGATGCAAGCGACCATTCAGCAAGCGCTGAATGCGCAGATGTATTGGGATGTGATTATCAGTTCACCTTTACAGCGTTGCCAAAAGTTTGCGGTTGCATTGGCCCAGCAGTTAGAACGACCACTTTTGCTTCATTCCGATATGAAGGAAATGTTCTTTGGAGATTGGGAAGGTGTTTCAACCCAAACTATTTATGAAACAGAACCTGAGTTATTGGCAAATTTCTGGCAATTTCCCACGCAATATCATGCACCGAATGGGGAAAGCTTTGCCCAGTTCCAGCAGCGAGTCATGCATGGGGTGAATCGTATTTATAACGAAATGCAGCAGAATCATTGGCATAGGGCCTTGGTTGTAACACATGGCGGGGTAATTAAATTATTGACCTGCTTAGCACGTCAACAGGCGCTAGATGATTTATTAAAAATGCCAGCCGAGCTTGGAAAGCTATACTCACTCGAATTGATCCATCGCGACAATGAGATTCATTTTGTAGAAAATAAATGAATGGGAAAATGACCTTGTCGATTATTCTATAACTGAGTAGAAAGCTGTAATCGAACTGTCATTGCCACTGCCTATGATACAGGTCAATTTCTTGACCTATAATCAAATCCTTCATGAATATATTATTTAAAAGCAGTGTGTTATGCGCAAGCATTTTATTGGCAGCCTGTAATAACGATGATCATCAACAAAATCAGTCATCACCTGAAACCACGCCACAATCAAAATATTATCAAACCAAAACACCGTATCAACCGCAGCAAGATCTGAAAAAATACGAAGCTGTTCCACAAGGTTTTCAACCCGTTTTTACAGAGCTGGTTGCACGTCATGGCTCTAGAGGTTTGTCGAGTATCAAATATGATTTGGCACTTTATAACTTGTGGAAACAGGCCAAAGCAGAAAACGCCTTAACGCCGTTGGGGGAACAATTGGGGGCTGATCTGGAAAGTATGATGAAGGCCAATATCCTGCTGGGCTATGGCGTGGAAGGGATTCGTCAGTTCGGATATGGCAATGAAAGCATGCAAGGTATACAGGAGCACCGCGGTATTGCAGATCGTCTATTACAGCGCTTACCAGATCTGTTTAAAACCGCTTCGACACAGCCTGCCTCAATTTTAGTGCAAAGTTCAGGTGTTGATCGCGCTGTGGATAGTGCGAAATTCTTTACAGCTGAACTGATTCAGCAGCAACCACAACTTAAAAACCAGATTACGCCAGTGTCATATACCAGTTTGGCCAGCAGCAGTGTGCCCTCAGTTGAAGATGGAGGCGTAGATCGTTTTAAACTGTATTTTCACAGCTTGAATAAGGACAGTGATTTAACTGAACCCTTATCTACACAGCAACAGGCAATCTATGATGCAAGTCAGGCTTATCAGCAGTTTGAGGAAGATGATGCTGATTTGGCAAATAAATTAAGTGAACTTGCTAAAAATAGCAAAGCTGAACAGATTGCCATGAGTGTGCTTACTCCTATTTTCAAGCCAGAATTTATTCAAAAATTAGGTTCAGCAGGATATCGCTTTAGCAATACGGGTTCCTATACGGTGACAGCGCCAAATG
Organism: Acinetobacter sp. BIGb0102; assembly: GCF_003815055.1. Lineage (NCBI taxonomy): Bacteria > Pseudomonadati > Pseudomonadota > Gammaproteobacteria > Moraxellales > Moraxellaceae > Acinetobacter > Acinetobacter sp. BIGb0102. The sequence continues at coordinate 450,099 of NZ_RKQE01000010.1, read as the reverse complement.
GTGAAAGCATTACTGAAAAAGGTAAAGGCAAAAATACCATTGCCAGTGCTGTGGATGCCGCTGCGTATGTGTATGAGTTGTATTCAATTGCAGGCGGCATGCAAACAGAGCTAAAAAATATTGATTTTGATAAATATATGCCACTAGAAGCTGCAAAATTTTATGCTGAATTTAACGATGCCAATGATTTTTATAGCAAAGGGCCAAGCTTTAGTGAATCGAAGAATGTCACCAGTGCAATTGCCCAAGGCCTAAAACAGGATTTATTTAAACAGGTCGATGCGATAGTTGATAAGCAGCAAACGCATCGTGCGGTATTACGTTTTGCACATGCAGAAATCATCATTCCTTTGGCAACCAGTCTAGAATTGCATGACATGATGCAGCCGCTACCTTTACGTCAAACTTATAATTATACCCATAGTAAATGGCGTGGTGAGTTTGTGTCGCCGATGGCTGCAAACTTACAATGGGATATCTACCAAAATACACAAGGAACAACTTTGGTGAAGATGTTCTATAACGAAAAAGAGACCTTGTTTAAGCCAGATTGTAACTATGCGCGTTATAGCACTAACAGCTTCTATTATGACTATTTAAAGCTGAAACAATGTTATCAAATTCAATAAGCTGACTTATTCTATATTTTCATTTGGGAATAGCTTGCTATTCCCAATTTTATTTCTTCATAATCATTTCATGATAAATCTTTTGAATTGGGCTGTTTCGCATGACACCTTTCTGGATTGCCTTGCAATTTTTGACGGTTTTGCCGATCGAACTAAAAAATATGCCAAGTGCAAAGCAAAATAGTCAGGCCTTGCTGTTTTATCCTGTAGTTGGCTTATTGATTGGACTGATGTTATTTGCGTTCGCGCTTATATTAGCAAAACTTCCTATTGTGTTCAGTGCAGCGCTCATTCTGGTGTTATGGATCTGGTTGACTGGTGGCCTACATCTTGATGGACTCGCGGATACCGCAGATGCATGGGTGGGTGGCTTTGGTGATCCAGAACGAACCCTGAAAATTATGAAGGATCCAGCATGCGGCCCGATCGGGGTATTGAGCCTGATTGCGGTATGTCTGCTTAAATTTGTCGCACTCTATGTGTTGCTTGAACAAAAGCTTGAAGCATTTCTTATTGTATTGCCCATGCTTGGACGTAGTGTGCCACTATTTTTATTTCTCACGACACGCTATGTACGTGCGCAGGGACTGGCAAGTTCAATGCTTGAGAATATACCACGACTAGCAATATGGATGGTTTTTGTCATTACAATAGCATTGCTTTGTGCATTCAAATGGACAGGTTTAGTCAGCTTGTTCAGTTTTTTGATCATTATTTTTTATTTACGTGGGCTTTTTATCAAGCGTATTGGCGGGATTACGGGTGATACGGTGGGTGCTGCAATTGAGCTGAGTGAGACGGGTTTGATGCTGAGCTTTGTGATTGCCTCATTTTATATTTAAGCCTCAAGATATGGCCTCAGTTGAAGCCATATCTTTTATTCAGTCGTTTTTATTTTCCAAAATGATAGCGCAAACCTAATAAATAGGTTCGTGGTGCGGCAGGTGTGAAGCTTGCCTGATTATTGCTAAAAGATGTCGCAGTATTACAATCAGAAAGTCTTATGGATCAAAGTAAAAATAAGGTATTCTGAGACTGCTGAATTCAATATCTTATGGGCAGATCAGCATGTCAAAAACAGCAAATCATTCTGATTGGATTGTCCGAGCTTCGGATGGTGATCGCCTAGAAAGAATCGAAGCTTTCTTTTCAAATCATGCGTATGAATCACACCAACATGATACTTTTGCGATTGGCCGAACTTTGTCAGGTGTGCAAAGTTTTCATTATCGTGGTGAAGTCAGACATAGTCAGCATGGTATGACCATGGTGTTGCATCCCGATGAAAAGCATGATGGCAGTGCTGGGACTCAAGAAGGTTTTCATTACCGAATGATGTATGTTGAACCTGCATTGATTCAAAAGATCATGAAAGGTAAACCTTTACCTTTTTTCAAACATGGGCTGAGTGATGATCCACGTCTTTATCGCGTCACTCATACACTATTACAAAACATGTATGATCAATTAGATGTTTTAGAAGAAGAAGATGCCTTGTATGACTTGGCGACAACTTTGTACGAAGTTGCAGGTCAGCCATCACGCACACGGCAGTCCTATGATTATATTGCTGCGGAACGCGCCAGAGAGTTTATTCACGCTTCACTCGATCAGAATATTAGTTTAGAAGATTTAGAACAGAATATACAACGTGATCGCTGGAGTCTTTCGCGTGATTTTAGACTGTTATTTGGTACTAGTCCGCATCGTTATATGACTATGCGTCGACTTGATATCGTAAAAAGATGCTTGATATATGGTGAGTCGCTGACACAGGCAGCCATCATTGCTGGTTTTTTCGATCAAAGCCATATGACTCGGCATTTCACCAAAGCTTTCGGGATCACTCCAGCAAGATGGAAACTGATTTATTCTGCTCAGCAATAAACTATGAATGAGAATAAAGGCTGCGTTTAAATAAAATTCATACCTTTTAAGAAATCAGACAACATAAATAGACCTGAAAGGATCAAGAAGATTCCCAGAATTTTATTCAGATAATTGAACCAAATTGGATTGTTTAATTTTTTGCCAATGACTGATCCTGCAAATGAATAAATGAAGGGAGCACCTGCCGCACCGAGAGAAATAAATAGTGAAACAATGAGGATCAAGCTACCAGTGATATGCGCCGTCGGATACATAATGGTGGTCACAGGTAAAATCACCAAAATTGCTTTAGGGTTCAGACTTTGAATCCAGAAACCATTCCAAAAATTGAGGTTTTTGTGCTGGGTTTTATCTGTTTTTAATTCGGTATGTGCCGTCATAATTTTATAGGCTAAATAAAAGGTATAGAGCGCACCAATCAATGCAATAAAATGTAGATAACGATGGGGAATCAATGCTGCGCCCGCATAACCAAATACAACAAATAGCATCAGCATGGAACAACCCACACCAGCAAAAAAGCCTAATGTTTGGGAGAATTGTCCTCTCAGACCCGCATTTAACCCCATAAAATTCACAGGGCCTGGGCTGTACATCACACTTAAGGTATAAAGAAAAATTTCCATAACCAACCTAAATGAATCAATAACAAAGGATGATTAACATAGGGCAAAGTGCTATGAGCTGTATTGTACGTTTGTGCAAGTTTGTCGAATTGCCAAACAAAAACAGGCTCATAAGAGCCTGTTTTACATCTATTTAAAGATTAACGATTTGGTAAAACGTCTTTTAACGCTTCATGCATTTCTAGCAATGCTTTTTCAGTTGTTTCCCAGTCAATACAGCCATCAGTCACTGACTTGCCGTATTCAAGATCACACAGATTTTCTGGAATATCCTGGCGACCACCTTTTAAGTGACTCTCAACCATAATCCCAACGATTGATTTATTACCATCCAGAATTTGTTCTGTGATATTTTTCAAAACCAGAGGCTGTAAGTACGGGTCTTTGTTTGAGTTGGCATGACTGGTATCAATCATGATCTTGTTGCTCACTTTCGCTTTTGCTAGAGCAGCTTCTGCTTCTGCAACAGATGTTGCATCATAGTTTGGCTTGCCATTACCACCACGTAATACCACGTGTGCATACGGGTTACCTTTGGTATTGATAATCGCAACCTGACCATTTTCATTCAGGCCCAAAAAGCTGTGACCATGTTTAACCGATTGCATCGCATTAGTTGCAACGGTTAAGCCGCCATCAGTACCATTTTTGAAGCCAACAGGTGATGAAAGACCAGAAGACATTTCACGGTGAGTCTGACTTTCAGTGGTACGTGCGCCAATCGCAGACCATGAAATTAAATCTTGATAATATTGCGGTGAGTTCGGATCAAGTGCTTCAGTCGCACAAGGTAAACCTTTTTCATTCAAATCAATCAATAAGCCACGACCAATGTGCAAGCCTTTTTCAATATTGAATGAGTCATTCATGTCTGGATCGTTGATTAAACCTTTCCAGCCCACAGTGGTACGCGGTTTTTCAAAATAAACACGCATCACCAGATATAAAGTATCTTTTACTTTTTCGCTCAGGACTTTCAGGCGATCAGCATATTCATGTGCAGCTTTAGGATCGTGGATTGAGCACGGGCCAATCACGACAAACAATCGTTTGTCATTGCCATCTAAAATATTACGTACAGTTGCACGTCCTTGTAACACAGTTTGAGACGCAGCCTCAGATAATGGAAGATCAGCTTTCAATTCTGCTGGTGTAATCAGCGTTTGAATGCTTTTAATGTTTACATCATCGATATCGGGCTGAGAAACTGGATTTGACTGTAGAGTATTCATTGCTGTCACAAATTCAATCGAAAAAAGAGGTTATTTTGTCTGCGAATATAGCATGAAATGCCGTCTGATTAACTAGCAATAACGATAATTTATGCAGAAAGCAGCGGCATTTGTTGGCTTAAACAATTGTTGTTGAATGACTTGTCTGCTGTACAACGACAGCCTGATGAGTCTCAACTGGCTTCGGTTTGGCTTTCACAGGGTTCACAATAAAGTTCACGCCCAAAGCAAATAAGGTAATCCCTAAAATTTTACGAATCAGTCTTTCTGGCATACGTGAGCTAATTAGGGTCCCGACAATAATGGCAGGGATAGAACCGACCAATAACCACATCAACAGGCTAAAGTCGACATTCCCTGAAGACATATGGCTAAGGCCTGCAACTGCTGTAAGTAAAACGGCATGCACTACGTCTGAACCAATAATACGGATCATCGGCAAGTTAGGAAACATTAGAACTAAAGCCATGATACCAAAGGCACCCGCACCCACAGATGAAAGGGTAACAAAGATACCTAATACGATTCCCATGATGACAATGTAATGACGTTTGTGTTGCAAAGCATGTTGTTCGCTTTCCATATTCGCTTGTTCACGGTTACGGAAACGGTCAAAGAATTTTTCAATCTGTGCACGAAAGACAATTGAAATACCCGTCAAGGTCAACATAAAGCCTAAAACCATAGTCAGCACAGCTTTATAATGCGTGGATTGACTTAGGTAATGTTCGAGTGCCCAAGAGGTCGCAAATGATGCTGGAATACTGCCTAATGCTAGCCAGAGTACGATCGGCCAGACAATATTGAGTTTTTTAGCATGGACAATAGAGCCGCAAAATTTAGAGATTGAGGCATATAACAAGTCTGTACCAATCGCGATATGAGGTTCGATTTTAAATAGACTGATCAGGATTGGGGTCATTAAAGAACCACCGCCGACGCCTGTGATACCAACACAGAAGCCAACCAATACCCCAGCCATAATAAATTCAATAGGACCAAACATCGACAATATGCCTAAATATGCAAAAATCAGCATATCTTATTCTTTTTTTAGATAACTCGTTGTGATGAATAGTGATTTACTTATGCAAAAAAACGCTAAAGAAATCTGAAACAGTCGCTTTTCTTTTTACTCATCACGATTATCTTGCTTTAGTTAGCATGCTTGGTTTATTTTGAAGGCTGTATAAGGACTGTATTGCTGATTATTTACATACTTATGTCTATTCTTATCCGAACCATCATTTCATTGCTGATTGCTATGTGTTTTATCACCAATAGCTATGCAATGGCTGTGTCTATGAATGAGGTTGATCAAAGTAATTTACATCAAACCACACAAGGCCATAGTCCAGTGATGGATTGCGGAATGTCAGATATGGGCAAGCATACATCTATAAGCTCTGAGAAAATGGATTCTTCTCATTGTCAAAAAAGTCTTTGCTGTGTGGCGGTGACTTTTGCCCAGCGTGATCGACCGCTTCAACGAATTCTACAATTCACAACGACGATGGATTCAGAATATCTGGATGAACTCACTTTAGGGGTCTATCAGTTACCTTACCGTCCTCCAAATCGTATCCTGTTTTTATAAATTCAAATTTCTTATTTTTATTTAAAGGATACAATCATGTTAAATTTTAAAACTTTATTACTTTCAACAATCTTACTCGCAACAACCGTACCTGCATTTGCAGCAGGTGATTGTTGTAAGGAAAAAGATACAGCCAGCAAGAAAGAGTGCTGTGAAAAAAAGATGAAATGTTGTGATGACAAGGATAAAAAAGCAACTCAGGAAGATCATAGCCATCACGGGCATTAATTTTTAAGTTGTGCGGCTATCCTTGGCAGAAGTTAAGGATAGCTGTTGTATCCAAGTACATTTTATTTTTTTACGGGGTTAAGTTCATTAACCCAGAGTACCAATAAGAAAGTCACGGGCGTTGCAAAAATCCACCAGCTTACAAACCCAATCGAACTGCCATATTCTAAACAAAGCAGGCTACCTGCAAGCAAAAAGCACAGATAAGCCAGTACCTTGAGCTGTATTTGATAGCGAATGACAAATTGTTGTTTTGATTTAGTAATCTGCTTAGAACTACATTTATAGAGCAGCATCATTCCAACAAGTATCAATACGAGGCTTAAAAGAATCATGCTTTCACCTCATTTTTGGCTAACTTCGCTTTGATTTTTTGAGCAGATTTTTCTTGAATCGGCTGGATATTTCTAAAAATAAATACAGCAAACAGGGCACAGGCCAGTAGGAATAAATCAATCCGTAAGAATAGCCAATAACTTTGCAGATCTATGATGAACTGATGATTGATGAGATAGAGCAAGTTATAAAGAGGCAGAATCAAAGCCACTAATCCAAAAATTAGTACCTGTGATTTCCATAAATATTGCTTTTTCGTCAATAAGGCGATGATAAAACTTAATCCCCAAACGCTGAAAAAGGTATAGATTTCATAATTGGGCGTGGTTTCGGTCACATGTACAAATCGATTGGCGAATAAATAGCTGAGCATTGCAGTGGGCAGACCAATAAATGCAGAGACATTCAAACGATCAACCAGATAGTAACCGAAATGAAATTGAGCAGATTTGTTTTGGATCTGACGTTTTAAGCTCCACAGCAATAGGCCTGAAGCAATCATTAAACAACCCAAAATACCTGAACAAAAGAATGCGAAGCGCAATACAGGTTGGGCGAAGGTCGCCATATGTAAGCCATAAACACCCGAATGTAAGGTTGCGACAGCACTATTATTACGGGTATTGCCGAGAATTTTGCCTTTGCCGTCAAAGGTGATTTGCGCCTGATTTAAGGTGATTGATCGATCTTCTAATTGCTTAAAGGTAATTACTGCTTGATCAGTATTGGGATTTTTAACTTCAATTGAAGCCAAAGCTTGTTCGCCCCATTGTTGCCTTACTTTTTCCAGCAGGGTGCTGATCGGTAGCATCTCAGCTTTTTGAGGCTCGGTTTGATCTGTGGCACTCTTTTCAGTCGTTCTAATTTCAGTGAAAAACTGATAAGGATTCTCTGGATAAAGTTTTTGCATTCCCCAGGGTAAATAGAGATAGAAGAAAATCGCCAAGCCTGTAAAGGTAATGGTCAGGAAAAAGGGAAGTGCGAGTACCGAAGAAACATTATGAAAATCCAGCCAAGAACGCTGGGATTTAAAGGTTCTTAGGGTAAAGAAATCGGTAAAAATCTTTTTATGGGTAATGATGCCTGAGACTAAGGCCACCAGCATAATGAAAGCGGCAAGACAGGCAATCAAACGCCCAATCATGATCGGGAATCCATACAACTGAAAATGGAAGTTATAAAAGAACTCTCCGCCTTGAGTTGCTGACAGTTTTAATTCCTGACCAGTATTGGCATCCAGACTACGGCTTTCATAACTGCCGTTGGCTTGTTGCCAATACATTTTATTGACGGGTTCTTCGTGATTTGCCACTTTAAGATACCATGACTTGGCATCGCCAGCATGCTTTTGTAGATAATCGACAGCAGTTGTGATGGCTGTATCCTGATTCACTTGAACCTGAGCCAGTTGCGGCTGCATCCACAAATTAATCTGATGACGATAGTACGAACTTGTTCCCATTAAGAAAATAGCAAACAAAAGCCAGCCAAAAATCAGACCTGTCCATGCATGTAACCATGCCATTGATTGGCGAACACCTTTATTTTGCATTTTTAATTTAAACCTACAGATATGCCAAACAATACGCCTGTTAAGCCCAGACTGATCAACGTGAGTTTCAATAATGAATGTGAGCAGAAACTAATAATGATAAAAATGAGATAAAAGAGAATCGCGATAAAAGCAGCTAGATAAATCGCCTCTGCTTTATCAAGTACACGGACAAATAATGAGGTCAGGCTAAGGCTTAAATACATCATACAGAGGTAACCCAATACAAAGGTCAACGCAAAGCGATAGAAAATACTCAGTCGATAGACAAAGGTAAGCGAGGTTGATTTAGCCATCACGGGTCTTGATACGGAGGAAGGGAGAAATAAATCACATATGGGAATGATTCTTGTTCATATTAGCTATTCCTGCAATCTCAATCAATTGTCATTTCATCGTAAATCTAGATAGGTTTTCTAGAAAACAATGACATCTTAGATGAGAAATGATGTTCACCAATCGTGAACAAATTGCCAGATCATGTTTGATTCAGTGTAAAATCATTTTGTTAGAATCATTTAAATCTTTCTGTGGGGCGTGGGTCTTGTCAAAGCAAAAACTAAGAATTGGCATCGTGGTAGGAGAAGTTTCTGGAGATACGCTAGGGGTGAAACTCATGCGCAGTTTTCGTGAACAAGGCATCGATGTCGAATTTGAAGGTATTGGTGGGCCACAAATGATAGCCGAAGGTTTCCATAGCTATTATCCAATGGAAATCTTATCCGTCATGGGAATCGTGGAAGTTTTAAAAGACCTGAAAAAGTTATTTGCTGTCCGTGATGGTTTAGTCGAGCGCTGGACCGAGCATCCGGTGGATATATTTATTGGTATTGATGCGCCAGATTTTAATTTGCGTTTGTCCAAAACCATTAAAGAAAAGAATTTACCAATAAAAACCGTGCAATATGTCAGTCCATCGGTATGGGCATGGCGTCAAGGCCGTGTGCATGGCATTAAACGCAGTATCGATCTGGTCCTTTGTTTATTTCCATTTGAAAAAACCTTCTATGAAAATTATGAGGTTGCTGCGGCGTTCGTCGGCCATCCTTTGGCAAAGCAGTTACCGTTAAAAAATCCAATTGCCGAAGCCAAGCATCAACTGGGTCTATCCGCACATAAGACTCACATCGCTTTATTACCCGGCAGTCGCCGTGGTGAAATCGAACGTTTACTGCCGTTGTTGACAGGTGCTGCTGACATCCTGCATCGCAAACATCCTGAAGTCGAGTTTTTAATTCCTGCGATCAATGATGCACGTAAGCATCAGATTGAACAGGGCATTCAACACTTGGATGCTGGTTTAAAGTCGAAAATTCATGTGCTGGAAAATAGCGATGCAGAATCGAAGATTGGCCGTATGGTCATGAATGCCAGTGATATTGTGGCTTTGGCTTCTGGTACCGCGACACTCGAGGCAATGTTATTGCATCGTCCAATGGTAACCTTCTATAAGTTGAATTGGCTGACCTATATCATTGCCAAATTCTTGGTCAAGATTCCGTATTATTCTTTACCTAATATTATTGCAGGTAAAAAAGTCATTGAGGAACTGATTCAGGCCGATGCAACACCACAGCATTTAGCCACTGAAATTGAGCGTTTAATGGATCATGAAACGGCGCATATTCAAATGATGCAACATTTAAGCATGCATAAACAATTGATCTCAGGCAATACCGAGGATCCAGTAAAGGCAATTTTGAATTGTTTAAAAACGGGATAAATAAAAAAGGTGGCATTGAAAGCCACCTTTTTTATACTGCGGATTAGGCGCGAAGGATCAGTTCATAACCCGTATACTTGCGGATATTGATTACACCAATATCCATTAACAAATACTGGCCTTTAATGCCTTGCAACACACCACGAATTTTAGGTGTTTTATCCAGATTCAGTGATTTAATCTTTTCAGGATAATGTTCAACAGGATAGATAAACTCTCTTGGTTTTTCGTCCTCTAGAAATTCCAGATTCTCGTTAAATTCAAGGTTTTGATTAAATTCTTCACGAATACTTTGAATCTTAGGCGCAAATTCTTCCAGAATCTGATCACGTTTTTCAATCAGATCTAATGGCTCAGCTTCGCCTTTAAGAAGTTTACGCCAATCAGTTTTATCTGCGATTTGTGTACCAATTAAAGTTTCCAGATGGCCTGACAAACGACGTGAGCCCACTTTCATGATGGGTAAAGCCTGAGTCGCACCTTGATCCAGCCAACGGGTTGGCATATTCACGATACGGGTAATCCCGATTTTCAAGGCACTTGAATTGGCTAAATAAACAATATGCGGCTGGAAGCAGACATCATGAGCGAACTGGTCTTCACGGCAAGTGCCTAAATGATAATGGCAGGTTTCAGGCTTCATAATACACAGGTCGCATTCTGCTTTTGTTTTAAAGCATTTGAAACAATGACCTTGTGAATAAGACTTCGGTGTTTTTGAGCCGCAAGAGGTACAAAAAATATTACCAGTCCATTCGATCTCGATTTCCTGCCCTAAAACAAAAGGTAGGTCAGTTTCTGTACGATCTAATATAAATTTATATTCAACATTTGCCTTGCTTGTTGATTGATCAGTTACACTATGCGTTTTGAGCGCTGCATGCATTTTATGACAAATGCCTTGTAGTTCCATTAATAAACTCTCATCTTTCTCAATCAAGGGTTGCAGTTATGGCTGAACAAAATGTCATCACTTCTATGCTAGACGATTTATCTCAAGAACAGCCCATTCATACTGCACTTTGTATAGGTCAGCAGATTGACCAAAATGCTTCAATTCAATGGCATTATTTTAACGTAACTGGCTTTTTAAGTCTGCCATTTACGCAGCGTTATGATTTAGGTTTTGTATTATTTGATACCGAAGAAATGCAAAATATTACCGAAACACAAAAAGCGCAGCTTTTGGTGAAGTTGCGTGACCTGATGGCGAAGCGGATTGTGGTAGTGAGTAAGCGTGAAGATGAAAAGCTATTGCGTTCACTGGGTTTCACTCAACTAATTGATAAAACCACACATGACAGCGATTTTGCATTATGGCAATTTAATATTTTAACTTATAAACATGTACCAGATTGGTTTAACTCTAAGTTCTGGGCCAATCCTGAAAACTGGGATAAATTCCGCTGGTAAACGATGAATGCTGCGATTTAAATCTGATTGAGATTTCGGTCGGAGATTCGCAGCAAAGCCTTGCAAAATTTAACAATTTATCTTTGTGCTGTGTTTTCAAAGCAGCGTATGCTTTTGGGATAAATAATTCCAAAAGGAAAGTTTAGGTTATGACAAATTTAACCAATATTGTTGAAATTTTAGCGAAGCAAGCTTTAGGCGGCGGTCAACAACAGTCAGGTCAAGCTGGCGGTTTAGGTGGGATTTTAGGTTCGGTTCTTGGTCAGTTGGGTGGGCAACAGCAAAATACTCAAAACCAGCAAGGTGGTCTAGGCGGAATCTTAGGTTCTGTGTTGGGTCAATTAGGCGGTGGTGCAGGTTCAACTCAAAGTAATGCAACGGGTGGAAACACGGCACAAACGTTGTTGATTGCAGTTTTACCTTTAGTTTTGGCGTGGATTCAAAAACAAGGCGGTTTACAAGGTGCTTTGGATAAATTGAAAAATGCTGGTCTAAGCAATCAGGTACAAAGTTGGGTTGATCCACAACAGCAAAATGCTGAAGATGTGCCTGCACAAAATATTCAAAGCTTATTTGATGATCAGGACGTAGAACAGGTTGCTCAGCAAACCCAAGCGCCTAAACAGGCAATTTATGGTGCCATTGCTTCGGTTTTACCACAAGTGATTGATTCATTGACGCCTCAAGGCAGCAGTACCAATCCTCAAGAAGCCAATCAGGATATTCAGCAAGTGTTGAATCTTGTGAGTGGTTTTTTAAAGAAATAAATTAATCTCAATGAAAAGCCTGTTCACATGAGCAGGCTTTTTTCTGGCTGAATGTTTATGGGTTAAGCTCTCTATCTGCTTTATTATACTTAGTCTGAAACCAGTGATGGATTAGTTTGCTGTTTTGCACTTTGAGCAGTTAATGTTGGACTATACACTGAGCTTGGTTCAGGAAAGAATTTGAGTAGTAGAGTATAAAGCAGTGCCGCCAGTATGATACTAATAGGTAAGCTCAGATCGAGGCCATTAAAAAAATTTCCCCAGATCCCGACGAACTGATGAGGTAAGTGCACAAAGCATAGGCCGATGAATGCACTTGGAATCCATGCAATGAGACCACGCCAGTTCCAACCATGATGAAACCAATACACGCCACCTTTTATTCCAGTTGCAAATACTTGTAAATCATCATTTTTATAATAGCCTCTACGAGATACGAAACCAATAATCATAATAATGATCCATGGGCTGGTACACACGACAATGAGGGTAGCAAAGGTCGTGACACTTTGCGTCAAATTTGCCAGAAAACGACCGATAAAAATAAATAGGATAGAGAGGACACCAACGCATATTGTTGCTTTAACACGGCTAAGCAGCTTCGGAAAAATACTCGACATATCTAATCCTGTACCATATAAGGCGGTAGTTCCAGTAGATAAACCACCAATAAGCGCAATTAAACACAGCGGAAAAAAATACCAGGTAGGTGCTATGTGAATTAGCCCACCAATATAATTATTCTGTTGCATAAAGATAGGTACATGATTTGCAACAATCGTCGCTGTCATAAGACCAAATAGGAAGGGAATCAAGGTTGCAAGCTGGGAAGTAAAAACTGCCAGTATGATTTTATAGGATGAGGTCTCTTTGGGAATATAACGTGACCAGCCACCTAAGAAAGTTCCAAAGGAGATTGGATTACTAAATGCAATCAGCGCAGCGCCTGTAAAAGCAGCCCAAAAACCAGTTTCACCGAATTGAATCTGTCCTGCATAAGCTGAATCGAATTGTTGAGCAAAAGCAAAAAGGCCTAAAAAGAAGAGTAGGCTTGAGGTAATCACCGCAATTCGATTGACCAATAGCATAAAACGGAAACCATAGATACAAATAATCAGTACCAGCAAGGCAAAGCCGCTATACACCAATCCATAAACCCAATTATTTTGATAGGAACGATCAAACAAACGTTGAGTTGCACCAATGAGTGCATCACCAGAACTCCAAACCGATAGAGAAAAAAATGCAATGGCTGTAAGTAGGGATAGGAATGAGCCTACAATTCTGCCGTGTATGCCAAAATGTGCTCCTGAAGCCACGGCGTTATTGGTTCCTGTGCGCGCACCAAAAACTCCCATAGGCGCTAAAATACATGCACCGAATAGAACACCACACAAAATCGCCCATAAACCTGCTTGAAAAGAAAGACCAAATACAATGGGAAAACTTCCCAAGACACAGGTTGAAAAGGTATTGGCGCCACCAAAACTCAGGCGGAATAGATCAAATGGCGTTGCTGTACGCGCGTAAGTTGGTATTTCTTCAATACCATAACTTTCAATGTGTGTAATGGATTTAGAATGATCTTTCTTCATTTTGATTTTCCTTGTTTATTTATAAGAGACATCCTTGTCTCTAAAGTTTGTAATTTTAAGCGGCCTCTCTTGAAGCTTCCTGTTTCTGAGTAGGTTGCGGTGTTTGGAGTTGTTGTCTTCTGAGCCGAGTAATGCCACAGATACCAATCAAAGAAAGCAAAGATAGGAAGCTGAATAAAAGCGCTAAAGGTAACCATTCACCAGCGTAGTGCTGTGCAAGCAAAGTCCCAATGATTGGAGTAGTACCGCTTGTGATCGCCGCAATCATTTGATAGGAAATGGAAATCCCTGAATAACGAACTTTGGCAGGAAAAGCTTCGGCCATAAAACCAGCGACGACTGAATACAGTGAAGACAGCGCAATCACAGCCAATGTAATGCCTAAAACAATTAAATAAATATTTTTAGTGCTGACCAGCATAAACATTGGATAAGGAACAGCGATACATAAAATGGCAGCCCAGAATAAAAAACGATGAGAACCAATTTTACTGGCATACCATGCAGCAACTGGCATCGCGATAAATTCAAATACAGTTACCCAAAATAATGCATCCAGAATAGTTGGGCGACTGATCCCGACATATTGGGTGACGTAGGTAATCATAAATGTATTGGTAAAAAAGAAACCTGCTGTACCGATTGTGATAGAGAGTCCCGCAAAAAGTACTTGAGGCCAGTAATTTTTGAGCAATTCTTTAATTGGAAATTTGACGATTTCCTGTTTCTCCTGCATTTGTTTAAATTCAGGAGATTCTTCAACCCCTAGACGTATTGCAAGACCAATCAGCATAAAGACAAAGCTCAACAGGAACGGAATACGCCAGCCCCAAGTGAATAAGTCTTTTTCATCCAATGAGGTAATGGCTCTGAAAACGAGTAAACAAAGAATCAGGCCAGCAGGACTGCCCATTTGAGCAAAAGAAGCAAAAAAGGTTTTCTTATGAGCGGGGGCATGTTCGCTTGCCATTAACACGGCGCCGCCCCATTCACCTCCGACAGATAGACCTTGCATAAATCGTAGAACAATCAGCAGTACAGGTGCCCAAATTCCGATACTGTTATAACTTGGTATGAGTCCAATTCCTGTTGTGGCAACACCCATCAATAGCATTGTGAATAGCAACATTTTTTTGCGGCCGAATTTATCCCCCAAATGTCCAAAAATAAGTGCTGCAACAGGGCGTGCAATAAAACCCACTGCAAAGGTTGCAAAGGCAGCCAATGTGCCAGTGACAGGATCAGTTTGAGGAAAAAATACGATACCGAGTACTAAGGCTGCGGCGGTGGCATATACATAGAAATCATAAAACTCTACGGTTGTGCCAATAAATGCTGCCGCAGCAGCCCGTTGTGATTGTTCTATCTTCATCCGGTAAGATCCTTGAATATTCCCTTATTTCATTATTATCATTTGCAAATACAATTATTTATGTATCTTTACTCCAGGCAAAACGCATAACATTTCATAAAGTAAATTGGCACCTAATAAGGATGTATTGCCCGTGGTGTCGTATGGTGGCGATACTTCGACCAGATCACATCCAACAAGATTTAAACCCTGACAACCACGGACAATTTCCATTGCTTGAATTGTGGTTAAGCCCCCAATTTCCGGTGTACCTGTACCGGGTGCCCATGCAGGATCGATACCATCAATATCAAAGGAGAGATAAACAGGCCCACCATCGACTTGCTGTTTTACTTCTTCCATTAAAGGGGCAAGCGATTTGTGCCAACATTCTTCGGCCTGAACGACACGAAAACCCTGACGACGGCTCCAGTTAAAATCGTCTGCACTATAGCCCTGAGCACGTAAGCCAATCTGAACAACACGCTGACAATCGAGTAAGCCTTCTTCTGCTGCCCGGCGAAAAGTGGTGCCATGTGCGACTTTTTCACCAAACATTTCATCATTGACATCGGCATGAGCATCAATATGAATGAGGCCAACTGGACCATGTTTTTTATAGATAGATCTGAGGATGGGGAGGGTTAGTGTGTGATCGCCACCAAGTGTGAGCGGAATAATAGGATGTGCCAGAATACGGTCATAATGTTCTTCAATAATACGTACCGCTTCAGCTAGGTTAAAGGTGTTAATAGGAACATCACCAAGATCTGCAACATTCAAAGATTCAAAGGGTGCAGCACCTGTTGCCATGTTATAAGGGCGTATCATGACTGATTCAGCACGGATTTGACGGGGTCCAAAACGAGTTCCCGAACGTAAGGAGGTACCAATATCTAAAGGAATGCCAATAAAAGCCGCATCTAGATTAGAAAGCCCAGCATCATGTTCTACCACTGGAAGGCGTAGCATTGAGGCAATACCACCAAAGCGTGGCATTTCATTCCCACCGAGTGGTTGATTTAACATCTTGTTCATTTATTTCTCCTTTTATTTATTTATCAACCAGCCTCAGGTGGTAATAAATCCTTTTTTTTAAAAACTTAGTTCAGATTTTTCTAAACTAATCTGATGTTGGATGTTTTAAAATAATGCAGAGGAAATAAGGAAAATATGATGGAAGAAGTGGCCTATTCTGATATTAAATTGATTCGAATTTTTGTCAGCGTTGTAAGGAATAAAGGCTTTGCAAATGCTCAACAGGAGTTGAATCTATCAACCTCTGCAATTAGTACCTACATGACTCAACTAGAACAAATTGTGGGTTTTAAGTTATGTGAACGAGGGCGTGGTGGTTTTTCTTTAACCCAAAAAGGAGAGATGTTTCTACAGGAGGCCAAACGGATTTTGCATGAACTGGAAAACTTTTCTAGGCATACTGCCCAGATTAAAGGTGAATTAACCGGTACGTTGAGAATCGGTATGTTAGATTCTATGGTGACGGATCAGAATATTCCTCTGGATCAAATGATTCGTGAGTTTTCAAAACAAAACCCTCATATTTATATCAAAATTCAGGTGCAGTCGCCGTATGAGTTGCAAATGGGAATTTTGGAAAATCGTTTTGATGTCGCGATTGGTTCATTCTTTATGAAAATGAATGGGGTGATGTATCAGCCTCTCCATAAAGAACAACAGTGGCTATTTTGTAGTGATAAACATCCTATGTTCGCACACCAGAATTTGACTGCTGACGTTATTCGACAAGGAAAAATGGTGAGTCGTGGTTACTGGAGTCACACTGAACTGGCAAAACAGGGATTTAAGCATTCATTTGCGACAGTTGACTCAATGGAAGCACAACTCATTCTAATTTTATCTGGGCAATACATTGGTTATTTACCCGAACATTTTGCACAGTTTTGGGTGGAGCAAAAACGTTTAAAAGTCTTATTACCCGCAATGTTTGGTTATTGCGCACCATTTTCTCTTATTTTTAGGCGTGGCAGAACAAGGGAGCTGGTGATTCAAAATTTTCGTAAAACGGTAAAAAGCTTTTTTAATTAAAAATAATAAATGAAAAAAATAAAAGGGCAGTTAGCCCTTTTATTTTTGTTTAAGAAGCTAACTTCAAATTAGAAGTTATATTCCATACCCAAACCGATAACAGTTTTCTTGTTATTATCTTTCTGCCAGTCAATTTTTTGTTGAGCAACAACACCGTAGAAGCGAGCTTGTTTATTGATGTTGTAGTCTGCACCGATACCATACAAGTCATTTTTACGATCTTCACGACCATCAACTTCTGTTTTTGCAGAGATGTATTCTGCTTTTAATTTCACAGGTGTAGAAGGGATCGCATATGCAGCTGTTACGCCAAATGCATCTTCTTTTAAGCCTTTGTATGAAACAGCTGGTGTACCAGCAACAACAACTGTATCGTCAGTTGGTTGAGCCGTTTGCCATAAAGCACCTAATACTAAACCGTTAACACCAGCTGGAGCCAAGTCTAAAGAACCTGTTACACGGATTGCATCAGAATAGATTTTGCCACCAAGTTCTTTGTTATAAGCATTATAAGTTGATGCTACACCAAAGTTACCTGCAACAGCTGCTGCTAGGCCATAGTCTTTATTTTCATAGGTAAGAGATGTTGAAACACCGTCACCAAAACCATCACGGCTGCCTTTTTGACCTTTCGCATCATTTTTAACAGCTGAAGATTCTTCACCTTGCTGGAACATGATGTTGAATGCTAGACCACCTAGTAACTTCTTGTCTGTTTCAAAACCAACTACGTTGCTTAAACGATCTTCACCAGCAAGAACTTTGGTCATATCTAGTTCAGTGTGATCGTTAAAAATATCTTGGTTGTTACCCGCAGCAGTTTTAAGGTAAGAGTCGAATTGACCTACTTTCAAAGTACCAATACCGTCAGACTTAAGACCTACAAAACGGTTACGCATACCCCAGTCAGTATCTGAACCAGAACCGTCAGCTGAAACACCCCATTCTGCTAAATAAACTGCTGATAATTTTTCAGTCAGTTTTTCTTCACCTTTTACACCGATACGAGAAGCGTTTGAGTTTACTTTAGTTACGCTTTCGTCTTTAAAGCCATTTTTATCAATTTGATCCAAAGTCACATTGAGCTTACCATACAATGTTGGTGCTGCTTGCGCTGCATTCATGGCTAAAGTTGCTACAGTAGCAGCAAGAAGCAATTTTTTCATTGAGATTTCTCCAAAACACTTTTTTGTAAATGGCCGATGCCTTAGTTACTGTTATAAGCTTGCTTGTGTACATAAAGTTACACAGCTCACTGACTTGTATGCAGTATCGGTAAACTTTGTGACAGAGAAGTGAAAGAAAAATGACAGTTTGATGACGATTCATATTTGGTAATAATTATATTTCTTATTTATTTTTAATGGCTTAGAAAATAAAAAAACGGAGTAACAACTCCGTTTTTGACAAAGCTGACGTTTAAAGAGCAGCTTTGATCTTTTCAGCAAATGCTTTAATTTTTTCCTGATCACCCATTTGTGCAGCATGGCGACCAAGCTCATGTATTGAACTTGGAATCAGGTGAAAGTGGACGTGTGGTACGGTTTGGCCTGCCGCAGCACCAGAAAGTTGCATCAAGACAATGCCTTTAACATCCAGCGCTTTTTCCATCGCTTGGGCAACTTTTTGTACGATTTGAATCGTGTAAGCCGCTGCATCTGCAGGCAAATCAAGTAAAGTTACCGCTGGTGTTTTTGGGATAACTAAAGCATGACCATCAGCTTGAGGCATGATATCCATGAAAGCGAGTACCTGATCATCTTCATAGATTTTGATTGCAGGTAATTCACCACGTAAGATACGTGCGAAAATATTTTGGTCATCGTATGCCATGATTCATCCTTAAATAGGGAGTATGTGCTTTAACATTGAAAACTTGGGCATTAAATAAAATAGCCTAAAGCGGAGCGCTAAACACTCCGCAAGGATTTGCTTATTTGCAGTTTAGCTCTTTTTGGCGAGCTTTAATGTCATCAAGACGTTGTTGCTCTTTGTCAGAGAACTTTGGCTTAGTGGTGTGGCAGTTTTCATTACCAAATTTTGCTTTAGCATCAGCATCTTTAAAACAGAATCCTTTAGATGCATAGATGAGGTTATAGTCATCCTGTAACTTTTTACATTCTTGTTCTGGGGTTGCCGCTTGTACGCTAAAACCGGTTAAGGTCATTAAGCCTGCAAAAACTGCAACTGTTAACTTATTCATGAGGTGTTCCTCTAATCAAAAAGGTATAAACCGACGCTTTATGAAGATAGATCCATATGGCTGTTGGTCGCTACGTATATACCAATATAAGGTTTCTTAATAAAATTTCAATAAAACTCTATTATTTGAGTGTAATTTTACTCCACAATTTATCCTTATAGTTGTAAAAATCCTTTTATATCAATATGTTTTAATAAATTTTAAATAAAACATATAATTATAAGGCAGTTCATTGTACACCATTTTACTTGATTAACTTCTAAGCCGCTCTTTTTATAAAACTTTTTAGAGATTAGTCTAATCATTATTGTATTAACAAATTTCATTGTAAATATTCGATGACTTATTTATTTCGATCAATGTAAAAGGCCAAAAACAGAGCATAATAGATTTATCTTTAATGAAAATTTAAATTATAAAGCGTCAAAAAGAATAATGAATTTTAGAAAAAAGCCTGAGATGTCAATAAAAATATACCTTTATGTCAATCAGATATTGAGAGAATGATATTGATTAATATTGAATAGCGCAGGGAAATATCTACTGTGATTTTTTGATCGCTATTTATCTTCCGTTTATTTCTATTCATCAAAAGGCTGTAGCTTTACAGCCTTTTGATGTGATTGATAAATGAGGTATTTCTTCTGCTAAGCACCATTGTATTGCGCATTACGAAAGTCGATACATTGTTCTTTGCTATAGCGCATCGTTTGGCTATTGGCATTTCGCTTTATGGCACGTTGATAATTAATAATTTTCTTCAAATTACCTTTAAGCCATTTGATTGCTAGTTCATCGGGAGTAATCGGACGAGGTTCACTGACAGATGTATCCTTGACCAGAACGGAATGCCAATCAAAAGGAGCAGCCTGAACGCCACCAAAAAATTCAGTATCAAATTCAGGTGTGTAATTCAATGAAACTTTAAGCAGATAGATTTTAGGGCCTAAACGCACATGGTAGAACCCATTAATATCTTTGCCCATGTATTGTGCGAAAGGGGTTGTATAGCGTTGCTTTTGCATCACATGCTCCATAAATGAATTTTCAGAGATGTGAGTTGACGAAGTTGTACCTTGTCGAAGATTAAATCATGGGAGAGAGAAATGTATTTTCGGAACTCACCTTATTGATATGGTGTCGAAGTGTTCATATTTACAGCATTTAAAAGCAGTGATGCGTCATAACTTGTCGGTGAAGTTTTGTCCTATTTTGAAAGGATTTTCAGAACGAGGAGATAAGTTAAAAGTTCTAAAAATGACTAGGTTTATTTATTCGCTAAAGAAGGATTTGTTGTGACTGTTTATCCGTTACAATTATCGGGCGATCATTAAAATTAACGCTTAACAACACATTTACTTTTATCAAGAATTTAAAAAATGCTGAAATATATTAGAAATAACTTTCCTATTTTTATACTCATCAGTATTGTAATTATTGGATTTACTTATCCTTTTTACACAGGTCAATGGATTATGGCACCAAGATTGGGTGAGGTGGATCTTCAATGTTATGGTGTAGATGTTCCCGAAGCTATACCTCACGCGAGGGTACTTCATTTTTGTTCATGTATTCATACGGTTGGGATTGAAAACAAAGCGGAAAAGTATCAATACTGCATCAAACAAATAAGCAAGTAATTTAATCGCTCTGTTAAGAGATGAACTTTTTTTCTTGATGCTTTATCATAAGCTAAGTATTTATTTTAATTGGACTTCTTGTATGTATGTTGTATTTATTATTTTATTGATATTTTTGG
Organism: Acinetobacter sp. BIGb0102; assembly: GCF_003815055.1. NCBI lineage: Bacteria > Pseudomonadati > Pseudomonadota > Gammaproteobacteria > Moraxellales > Moraxellaceae > Acinetobacter > Acinetobacter sp. BIGb0102. Next base: position 429,131 of record NZ_RKQE01000010.1, on the reverse strand, counting down.
TACTTGCATGGATGGCTAAGATAGGACGAAAGAAATAAAACGGCTTAACATCTGACTCATTGGTCAAATGTTATATTGTGTAGTTGAACTTTAAAGTCACTCTGTAAATTACATATTTTTGTTGATGTATGTCACACTTTGCTCTATATTTGCTTTGTTGTTTCATTATAACTAAACAACAATAACCCTCATTCAGCGCAAAAGAATATAAGGGTAAGCCCACTCTATGGAGTGGGCTTTTTTATTGATCAAAATAGATTAGAATATAGGCATGAAAAGATCCCGCCTTAAGCCTGAATTTCCTGCTCCAGACTGGAGTACAGAACAAGATTGTTTTTTGATTGAGAACAGCGCTTTGCCTATTGAACTGTTAATTTTAAATTTGCCTTTTTCGGAAGAAGAGATTCGGGCACGTAAAACTGTGCTTGGACTGGTTCGGAGACAAAGGCAGATGAATCGAATGTGAAATAAATATTTAATTTATCAGTAATTTTTAGGCTAATGTGATATAAAAGGTCTTTATCAGGGGATTGATATGGCAATTATCACATTAAGAGATATCGAAGCGAATAAAAACATCAGGGTTAAGGCTATTGTCGATCCAAGTGTAAAATTTGATGCTGATGGTAAATTTGAAATTATTAAAAATATCAAATGGATATTTGAAGAAACAGAGCGTGAAGTGCCAGTAGAGTTTCATGATACTTTGAACCATGCCAAACTTGATCAATATGTCGGTTTGCAATATGTGATAATCAGGATTGAATAATTGCAGGTTTCTTCACTCAAAGGGAACTTGTGCTATTTATGATATTTTTATGTGGCGAGCAAAGTTTAATCTTGTGAAAGAGAATATCTATGAAATTTTTTTGGATTATTATTCCATTACTCCTCCTACAAGGCTGCGCACAGATGTTTCCAGCGCAAGCGACGAAGCTTGATTCTGGTGCTTATAGGATTCAGACCACAGCCAATATCTTTGCATCAGATGAGTCGATGAAGAAAAAGGTAGATAAAAAAGCCGAAGGTATTTGTCAGGGCAAAGGTTTTACTGAACTTGAAAGCAAAGCTCAGGCTCATAGTGAGCAGATTTATATGCCTGGTATGGTCACAACAGGGTCATATAAAACTTTCAATAAAACGATTCAATGTAACCAGCCACAATAGCTTTCGATTAATCAAATTAGGCGCTTAGGCGCCTTTTTTATTACTCATCCATACATTTTGAAGCATTGGTTACACAAAAGGTGTTTGTTCACTGTTGAATATCTCTATCAATTATTTAAGCATGAAATGGTATGTTTAAATAAAGGATGTAGATCATGATTGATGAAAATAAGCCTTTAAATTTTGATGATGATAATGAAGCGATGGATTTCGACGATGAGGAATTCATTGATGATAAAAAAGAGGATGAGTTATACAACAGTATTACCAAAGATGGTTCGAGTGTAGATCCTGCTGACGATGGTGAAAGACATATTCGACCTGAAGATGGTGACCCAATCGAAATTGAAGAATAAACAAGCCCGCTTCGGCGGGTTTTTCATTGAGCAAATAACATAAATAAAGCAGGTTTTTTATTGAATGAATGATAGGGTGAGTTTTTAGTAGATCATTGAAATGGGTTGATGGATCAGTACAGAGAGCAAAAATGCATCATGAAGACGTTTTTTGATTTTTTACATAGGATTATTGGTTCTAAGTTATTTTCATATCAGGATCGTAGTGAAAATAAAGATTCAAATATCGCAACTGCTGTTGATGTAGATGACGCCATTGGTGTAGCAGTTGATTCAGATGATTATGAAAGGTCTATAAGTAAGGCTGGGATTAATCTGATTACGAGTTTCGAAGATTTGAAGTTAGATGCCTATGATGATGGTACCGGTACATGGACGATTGGTTTTGGTACGACAGTTTATCCTGATGGTATTCGGGTGCAGCAAGGCGATCACTGCACCGTAGAGCAGGCAAAATCCTTTTTTCAGCATGACTTAAGGCGTTTTCAGAAGGCCGTTAATAAAGCAGTGTTAGTAACACTATCTCAAAATCAATTTGATGCATTGGTTTCCCTGAGCTATAACATTGGCCAGAATGCGTTTAAGAATTCAACACTGCTCAAGTATTTAAATACTGAAGACTATCAAGCCGCGGCAGATCAGTTTCTAGTATGGAATAAAGGTGGCGGGCAAATTCTAAAGGGACTGGTGCGCCGTCGTGAAGTAGAAAGAACACTTTTCTTAAAATGATAAAATCAAAGTTTATAGCAACGAAACGAAACCTTGATGTAGATTCTACGATTTCTCCCAAAGCATGACATATTCTTTTGCATTGGTGGCTGTATCGAGGCCTTCATTTATAACCCTAAAGCCACTGGCTAGATAAAATTTTACACTGTTCTTATTTTCTTGATAGACGTTTAACTCTAGACGGCTTCTCATTTCCTGTGCGTATGAGATCAGTTGTTTGCCTATGCCTTTTGCTTGGTGTTCAAGAGATACAAAAATAGCCGCAACAGTGTCTTCTACCAAGGCAATAAATCCATAAATATTGATTGCATCTTCCGCAATATAAACTTCAGACATGGGTAAATAGATCTCTTGCATCTTGGTTGTATTGCTTTCCCAATAGCTTGCAGGAATAAAATGATGTGCTTTGATTGAGGCTTGCAGCCATATTTTTGTTAATTCATTAAAATCATTTGATGTTGCTTTTCGTATTTCGTACAACGTATCGCTCCTTATCAAAGGCTTAAAGACTTGTTAGCCTAGCATAGCTTGAAAAGATGCAATTTAATAACATTAAAAAAAGCCCTGAAAAGGGCTTTATGAAATAAACGTTACTCGGTGGTCAGTTTCATCAATACAACACCAAAAACGATTGAGGCTGCTGCCAAAAGACGTAATAAACCCATCGGCTCATTTAAAAAGAATATTCCAATCAGAAATGCACCTACTGCACCAATTCCAACCCATACGGTATAGGCTGTGCCTAAAGGCAGTGTTTTCATTGCCACGGCGAGTAAGCCAAAACTCAGGATCATAAAAATAATGGTAATGATGCTAGGGGTTAATTTAGTAAAACCTTCGGACATTTTCATGGAATATGCCCAGATGATTTCAAAAATACCAGCTAAAATTAGATAAGCCCAAGCCATTGCGGACACCTCTTTAATAATATTTTTAGGTCGTCCTAAAGCTTGAAAAAATAAAAAAGAGGTCGTCCTCTTTGCTGTATATATAAGCACTTCTCATCGAATGCTTCAATCTATTTTGAATAAAAAATTGTTTTTATAAGTTAAATGGCATTCTTGAGGAAGAATGCCATAGAGGAGAAATTAAATTTGTTTAGGAAACATAAGCCTGAACATCATACTCAGGTTCACCTGCTAGAACAGCAACAAACTTCTCGACAGTTTCTGCTGTTAACAAGTACGGGTTAAACTCTTCTAAATGATATTTCATGAAAAAATCAGTAATATTTTGATTGATTGGTGAAAATTTCATAGACCATTGCGAGAAGAATTTATCTTTACATTCAATGTAATAGAGGATTTCGCAATTGATATGGCGCTCATCTTTCACAATTTTATTGTAAAATAGATCATCAATGAGACTCTTTGGGCCTTCTAGACATTGTACAAAATAGCCATGACCATAATATAAAACACCAGTAATATCATGACGATAATTAAAATCTACAGCCTCATCAAGGATTTCAATCAAATTTGTTTTTAAGTTCGAGTCAATGTTCTTAATTTTACTCACGTATAAAAGTCTGACAGACTCCATGATTGATATGCTCATTTTTTAAGGGATGAATATCTCTTATATAGAAAAAACAAGGGTTTGTATACTTCGATATGTAAGAGTGAGTAGTCTTTTTTAGGAATAGAATGATAATAAAAAATCACAAGAAAATTGCTTTTAAAAGTTGCTTGGCTTTCAATATTTCGGTCTTTTAGGTAAAGCGCTTCATAAATATTAGTCTTGAGACATGATTTAAACGATTTGCTAAATTATGTGATTTTTATAGTAATTGGTGGGATTCATGACAAAATTATTGCTTGCAGGAATATTGGGACTAGGACTGGCTGGGTGTACCTCAATAGATTATGACGCTAATACCAAACCACCGATTGTGCCTAAAAATGAGGCACATAACACTTTCAAAGTGCCTGAGCACGGAATAATGACAGATCAGGACATACACAATGTACCAGAGCATGCGGAATATAAGAGCAAGTACAGCATTAGTTTCTAAATCAAGGTAACTCAAGATCGAAATCTACCATCTCCTTAAATCATAGAGTTTGAGGAGAGGCTGAGGTGTCCTTTGGATTAACGGATTATGAGTCCGCTGCTCTAAGCAACCGTTAAATAGTTTGCTAATGACTTTATTTTAACCATTTGGTAAATTATATCGATTAATAAGAAAGGCTTATAACAATGAAATACATCATACTTGCAATGCTTTCAATTCTAATATCAACAACGGGTTCTGCTAGAGAAACGAACTCAATGCGATCCTCTGGTGAGCTGGTTAATGTGGGGGATCGAGAAAGCGACTTGCTGAGAAAAATGGGAAAATCTTACCCGAGATATTTTATTCACAGAGAAGGACGTCGCTCATGTGAGGCAACAGAGTATGTATATGAAATTGATATGCAAATTTATACAGTTCTGGTCTGTAACGGGAAGATTTTTAGAATTGATGTGAATAATAAATAAGATAAACTCAAAGCCTAAACCGAGTTCTATTCACAGGTGATTGCTATTTCAAATCCACAGAGTTCTATAGACGCTTTAATTATCGTTGATATGCAAAAAGCTTTTGTATCAGGTGCAGATGCCGTACCTGCATCCGAGCAATTGATTGTTTCAATTGGTACTTTAATTACTAAGGCGAGGGCTGTGCACGCGCCAATAATTTTTCTGCAAAATGACGGAGAAGTTGGGACGGTAGATGAGCCTTATCAAGTGGGTTGGGAGTTATTTTTTGCTCCTCAACCTCATGAGTTCGTGGTACGGAAAAGTGAGGACAATGGTTTTGAGGGAACATCACTCCAGCACATTTTAGATGATCTTAGAGTTCAGTCTTTAGTCATCTGTGGTGTTTTATCAGAAATGTGTGTGGCTGCAACAGCGCGTGCTGCCTTAACACGAGGTTATGAGGTGTTATTACCACATGATGCTCATGCTACATATGATGTTCCCGCAGGACCAGGGTCGGAAGCTGTACCAGCCGCTATGGCGGCTAGAGCAGCAGAATGGTCGCTAGGTGATGAGATTATGCTTTGTGCATCAGTGGATGAAGTGGGTTTTATCAAAAGTAAAGATTATTAAATATAAGCAGATGAAAAAAAATTAATTGATTATCATTCGTCCATTTATTGACTCTTTAAAGTCAACATTACTCAATAGCTTACAAATTCTTATTTTGCATATGCTTTTTTTATGACTACTGTGCCTGCCATAAAGTCATGAATAGCCCGTTTCCTTTTATTAAAAAGTAAAACAATAAATTCACTCCACCACCAGATTTGGCTTAGGGTACTCACCAAGCTATACCAAGCTGGATATAAAAGAAGAATGTATTTAGCTCGATCAGTAAAACCTGCATTTAAGTATATTTCTGGATCAGCATATTTTAATGCAATAAGTTGAGCTATAACTGCGATCAAAGAAAGACAGATCTCGATGGAAGATCTTAATAAAGCTTGTCTAAGGTTAATCTGAGTTCCATCAGGACATGTGATTTTTATACCAACCGCCATTTTTCCGAGAGTAGCTCCAAATCGGTAATGGAAGTAAATGACATAAGCAGAAAATAATAAGCTTGAAACAACTAATGTGATCATTGAGCTGGTTATCGATATACTTTGAGTAAGGTGGACGATAAACATTAGAGGAATCATTAATAGTGAGTCCATAATAGCAGCGGCTAGACGTTTCCAGAATCCTGCATAGACTTTGTGATTGTCTATTTCAATTGGTAAAAAATCCATTTTCCCCTCAAAAGAATATTATAAGTTAATATGAGAAATTATAATTAAATCAATATTTTTTAATAGGCTTGCTTTGATATTAAGCAACACACTTGTCTAAAAAAACCGCTCTTTAGAGCGGTTCTAAATATTCTATTATTTCAGCGTAATTTTACTCCATGATTCATACAGTTTTGCTGCTGCGGAGAAGTCGCTATTTGGCTCCGCAGTTAAATTTGCTGTTTGAATCAGGCTCTGTGTTAGAGCGAGTAGAGGTGCTGGTAATTTGGCATCCTTGACGAGATCCAGTGCAATACCTGTATCTTTTGCAAGTAATGGCAGACCAAACGTCACTGGAAATTCACGGCTCAGTACACGTTGCGGGAAAATATTTTCCGTAACAAAGCTTTTGCCACTAGAGGCATTCACACAGTTCAGGGCCGCATCCAAGTTCACACCATGCGCTTTTAAGGTACTAAAACCTTCGGTCACTGACCATAAGTTTACTGCAAGCAGCATATTGTTAATGGCTTTTACAGCAAAGCCAGCACCAGGTTCACCCACATGCTGAATCAATTTACCTAATGCCGCCATAGCGGGATAAGCACGTTCAAATGCATCCACATCGCCACCAACCATAAAGGTCAAGGTTGCATTTTCAGCACCTACTGTTTGACCACTTACAGGAGCATCCAGAAAATCGACATTTTGTGCTTTCAGCTTTTCGACGAGACGGCGGGCTGCATCTGGTACGCCACTGGTACAGTCAATCCAGATTGAACCTGACTTAATTTCAATACCTTCAATCAGTTTTTCCACATCATCGCTGGTGGGTAAACATGAGAAAATAATATCGGCTTGTACTGCCTGAGAGAGTTCAACCGCCGTGGTGCCATATTCTGCTGCATGTTGTTCTGCTTTGCTAAAATTTCGGTTCCAGACCAGAACTTTCTCAAAATATTTAGGAAGATGCGCCGCCATGCGATAGCCCATAGCGCCTAAACCGATGAATGCAACAGATTGAGTCATACTTTACCTTTTTATTTGCGTCGATCGTTCGGCTAACCATGTGGTTAAAGTTGGCCAGAACTCAATTGAACTGTTTTGACTGGACATTAAACCTAAGTGCCCACCAGGGATAAGAGTAAACGTGACATCCTGACTGCTTGTCAACTGGGTCAGCGGAAATGCAGACTCGGAAGTTACCAGTTGATCGCCTTTACCTGCACCGACAAGAAGTGAACAATTAATATTTTTAAGTTCAATGGTTTTGTTCTTAAGGCGAATCGCACCGTGTTTTAAAGGATTTTGTAGCCAGACATTAAATAGCATGTCTTGGTTTACGCCGCCTGGGTAATCAATCATATTATTTAAGAAGTGGCTTAAGGTGGCATCTTCTTGTACCAGTTTTAAATTATCCAGATTTTTTAATAATTGAATATTGCCATCAATCCAGCCTTTAGGGTCAAGCAGCTTAAAGCCCAACGAATTGAGGAAGCCCGGTGAATGGATCATTAACTTGGGCAAACGGTTATAGATATAATCTTTGATGGTTGGGTTACGGTTGGTGAGATAAGCCAAGGTTTTATAAAGCTTGCCGATGTAACCCGAAGCGTAACTGTCGATTGGACTGCCTAAGACCACAAGGTTTTTGACAACGCTTGGCTGATGGCGTGCGGTATAAAGCGTGACAAAAATGCCGGCCATACTCCAGCCATGCAGTGAAATTTTTTCAGATTGTGCATGTTGTTGAATGGCTTCAATACATTTTGGAATAAACTTATCAATAAAAGATAGAAAGTTAATCTGATAGTTTTTATAAGTAAGCTTGCCCCAGTCAATCAGATAGACATCAAAACCGCTTTCCTGAAAATGTTTGACCAATGAACGGTAAGGATAGAGGTCATAGATATCCATATTAATCGCTAGGGGTGCAACAAAAACCAGTGGTTCTTTATAGCGCTTATTCTCTGCAGCATAGAAACGGACACGGGTTTGTTTGAATTGCGCAATCACTTGATACGGCGTTGATTGAGACAAAACCAGTTTGTCTGCATCGAATACACGCATAGCCAGATGTTTAAAATTTATTTTTTGCTGTTCCACAAGCGATTTCATCTTAGAAAGTCTCATCATGAGTCAAGATTGCACGAAGTCTAAGCGATAATTTCATCTTACGCCTTGACCTTAAATACCTTAGGCGCTCAAAATATTGGCATATTTCCTCATTATGATCATAAGGCATACAAAACGATGAATCCAAGCGATGATTTAGAATACCAACTAGAAACACTGGCAATTCGCACAGGGCATGATCGTACCTCGGAAGGTGAACATAGTGAGCCGATCTTTTTAACCTCATCATTTGTATGTGAAAGTGCCGCGGATGCCGCTGCAAAATTTTCAGGACAGATCGCAGGCAATACTTATTCACGTTATACCAATCCAACAGTGCAGGCATTTGAAAAGCGTTTAGCTGTTTTGGATGGTGCAGAACGTGCAGTGGCGACCAGTTCAGGTATGGCAGCAGTTCATGCAATGTGTATGGCCTACTTAAAAGCGGGCGATCATGTCATTTGTTCGCGCGCAGTATTTGGTTCAATCATTGCCTTATTTGAAAAATATGTAGCGAAATTTGCGGTTGAAGTGACCTTTGTTGATCTTGGTGATCTTGAGGGCTGGAAACAGGCGATTCGTCCAAATACCCGTATCTTATTTATCGAAACGCCATCGAATCCATTGGCACAAGTCGGTGATATGCAGGCGATTGCCGATATTGCGCATGCCAATGGTGCTTTATTTGCCGTTGATAACTGTTTCTGTACGCCTGTATTACAGCAGCCAATCAAGTTTGGTGCTGATTTAGTCCTTTACTCTGCAACCAAATATATCGATGGTCAGGGCCGTGCGCTTGGTGGTGCGGTGGTTGGTAAGCATGACTTGCTTGAAGAAGTAAATGGTGTCATTCGTACCCTAGGTAATTCAATGAGTCCGTTTAATGCATGGATTTTCTTGAAAGGCCTTGAAACGCTTAGCATTCGTATGAAAGCCCATTGTGAGAGTGCACAGAAACTTGCTGAATGGTTACATCAGCACGAAAAAGTGGAAAAAGTATATTACGCAGGTTTACCTGATCATCCTGGACATGAACTCGCTAAAAAACAACAAAAAGGTTTTGGCGGTGTCGTATCCTTTGTGGTGAAAGGCGAACGTGAAGGCGCATGGACAGTAATCGATAACACGCGCTTCTTATCGATTACCAGTAATCTGGGTGACGTTAAGTCAACAATTACACATCCAGCAACCACCTCACATGGTAGAATGTCGGCAGAAGCTAAACAAGCTGCAGGAATTGAAGAAGGTTTAATTCGTGTGTCTGTTGGTTTAGAAGACATTGATGATATTATTCGCGACTTATCACGCGGTTTAGATTTAATTTAACGAGAGAAACTTATGAACATTAATATGCTCATGCAGCAAGCTCAGCGCATGCAAAAAGATATGGAAACTAATCTTAAAAAAGCCAAAGAAGAGCTTGCAAATACTGAAGTTCATGCGGAAGCAGGCGGTGGTTTAGTTAAAGTAACGATGACTTGCCGTAATGTCGTTAAGCGTATCGAAATTAGCCCTGACTTGTTACAAGACGAAGCAGACATGATTGAAGATTTGATTGCTGCGGCAATGAATGATGCTGCACGTCAGGCGGAAGCAATTTCAGAAGAAAAACTTCAAGGTGCAAACTCAGGTATGGGCTTACCACCAGGTTTATCTGGCTTATTCTAATTGAGTATTCCTCAAGCACTCAATCGGAATGCTTGGGGAATCTTTTTTTCTACAAATAATCGAGTTAATTTGTGTTTAGTGAACGATTTGAACAACTGGTTCAAGCATTACGTATTCTGCCGAGTGTTGGCCCAAAATCAGCACAGCGTATGGCATTGCATTTATTAATGAAAAATCGCGAAGGTGCCTTTGCACTGTCTTATGCTTTACATGAAGCATCCAGCCATATTCATGAATGTCGTATTTGTCACTCTTTAACAGAACATGATGTCTGTGATATTTGCGCCTCTGTAGAACGGGATGAGCAATTGTTATGTGTGGTTGAATCACCAGCAGATGTTATGGCGATTGAACAAAGTGGCAGCTTCCGTGGTAAATATCACGTTTTGGGTGGGCATTTGTCACCTTTAGATGGAATTGGCCCAGAAGAAATCGGGATTCCTTACCTGATTCAGCGTTTGAGCGAAGGACAGATTCAGGAAGTGATTCTGGCAACCAATGCGACGGTAGAAGGGCAAGCAACCGCACATTATCTGGTTGAAGCGACCAAACATTTACCGATTAATATGACCCGAATTGCACAAGGCGTACCACAAGGTGGTGAGCTGGAATATGTCGATAGTCATACTTTAAGTCAGGCTGTCCATAACCGTATGCGCATGAAATAACAGCCTCCTTAGGCATTTTCTTATATTTATTTTAAATTCATGCTGTTAATTTAAACAAATAATTAAATTTTACATTTTGTCTAACATTATCGTAGATCTATTTGCGATGATTTGTGGCACTATGAGCTGGCGAAAAGGATTTTCGTTTTTTGATGAAATGGAGAGAGGAGTAATTTCATGTTTTATATGTGGAATACCAATTAGATTTATTTTTTGTATTTTGTTTTTAGTTAAGCAATAGCTGATCTTAGACAGTTCTATTGCGTATGGTTCTATATTATTTTACTTGAGCACACATGTTTCAGTTTATCCAGCAGCAACAAGATTTAGCTGTTCTCCTAAGCCAGATGGAACAGTGTTCTGTCTATGCACTTGATACCGAATTTATCAAGGTCGATACCTTATATCCGAAACTTGGTGTTTGCCAAATCAATTTAAATGGCCAGATTCTGTTACTCGACGGCGCTGCTTTGGACCTGACAAGTTTTTGGCCAAAGATTTTTGCGGCACAACAGAATATTTTTCATGCCTGCGGTGAAGATATTGATCTGATCTATCATTATGCAGATCAAAAACCGTTAAATAATGTGTTTGATACCCAGATTGCCATGGCATTTCTTGGACATGGCTTACAAGTCAGTTATCAGAATGCATTAAAAACCTGTCTCAATATCGATATTGAAAAAGATCAGACCCGTTCTGACTGGTTGGCAAGACCATTGTCGCAAGAGCAAATGAGTTATGCGGCAAATGATGTTTTGTATCTCACCAAGCTGGCGGATACATTGAAAAATGATCTGAAAGTGAAGGGGCTTTATCAATACGTATTGGAAGATTGTCAGAATCTGACTAAAGAGATTGCAATGGAAACACCATTGGCAGAACTCTATACGGATATTGGTAATTACCGTCATTCACGCCGTGAGTTGATGCAGCTCCAGCAGTTGAGTATCTGGCGAGAACAGATTACCAAGGCATTGAATCAGCCGCGTAGCTTTATTCTCCGTAATGGCACCATGATTGATCTGGTCGAAAAGAATCCACGTAATACGTTCCAACTTGCCAAGATTAAAGATATACGTCCGAATGTGGTTCGTGAGCATGGTAAAACCATTCTGGACTTGCTGAAATTTTTGCCGCCTGAAAATGAATGGCCTTTACGTATGGCACGGCCAATCAAGAATAATTCAAAAGAAGTTGCCCCGAAGATAGATGCTTTAATTGCAAATGTAGTGCTTCAGACTGGAATCCCGAAAGAAGTGTTGTTACGCAAGAAATGGATGAATGCGATCTATGAGCATGTGGTCTTTCATCTGGATGAGCAGAGCTTGCCGAATTATTTAATGGGCTGGCGTTATGACATTCTGACTCAACCATTGATTGCATTGCTGCGGGAAGATATTGATTATCTGGCAACACAAATGAAAATTGCCCGTTAGTATTTTAAGAAAGAGCTAAGTGATTAGCTCTTTTTTTTGGCCTTGACGATCAGCATCATGGGACGTCTTAGTTCATCCTGCCAGCCCATTTTTTCAATCATTTCAGCGGTTGGTGCGGGCTCGATCAGGGCAGTGATTTCGAAACCTGCTTTGAGTAAGGCCATGACATGGGTCTCGATGATACGGTGATATTTCACCACATGGTCACCTAGAAACTGTGTTTCTCTTTGACCTTCTTCAAAATAATGGTCAACAGGCCAGTAAAGGGGCTGTTTTTCATGATCATAAATCCAGTCTTGTTGAGCACGGGCAGTAAATACTGGATGCTCGACGGAATAATACAGCTCACCTTGTGGCGCGAGTAAGTGTGCCGCTTTCACAAATACAGCATCAAGATCTTGTATATAGTGCAAAGCCAACGAACTTATGATCAGGTCAAATGAAGCGGCTTCGGCATCAAATGTTTCAATAGCACTTTGTTGATAGCAAATATTTTCTGCTGCACACAAACGTTGCGCTTGTTCTAGCATTTTGGCGGAGAGATCAATTCCGACTACTGTGGATGCACCTTGTTCCGAGGCATATTGACAATGCCAGCCGTAACCACAGCCTAAATCCAGAATCCTCTTGTTCTTGAGTTCTGGAAGATGGGCTTTAAAGGCAGACCATTCTCCAGCCGCACTGAGTCCATCGCGCGAGCGGGGCATTTTTGAATATTCGTTGAAGAAGTGCGGGTCATCATATTTGTTTTGTTGCATATCACATTTCACATCAGCTTTAGGCTGTAATTATGGCACGTTGATTTTATGACTAGAAGTTGCTTGGCGTACAAGGGATTGAAAAGACGACTCTGGCGTTAACAATCCTTAATGTATCCATTTTTATTTTCATGTATGCTGTCTTTGATTGTTAATAGATGTGAGTAAACATGCACTGCGATATTTATAGATCGAGCAAGAAAGATGAAATGTATATGTATATTGCTCGTCCAAATTATCCTGATGACAAGGAACAAGAGAACCCATTTGAAGGTGTTCCAGAAAGCGTTTTACATGCGTTTGGCAAAGCCACGTTTGTGATGCATTTAGAACTTCATAATGAGCGAAAACTTGCACGTGCAAACGTTTTACATGTTATAGACTCATTAAATACCAAAGGCTTCTTCATTCAAATGCCGCCAGAAGGGTTGATCAATCCAAATGCGGTAGAACCAGAGGGCTTACGCGGTGCTTGAAACTTTAACAGCAATTTGGTCGAACATTCTTTCGGTACTGGATCAGTTTCCTGAAGAAAATGTAGCGATCATTGTTTATGTTACGGGGACGCTAATTGCATTGTGGTGCTGGTATCGTTTGATGTCACGCCTGCCAAATCCAATTGGTGGAATCCTGTGGATCGTGGCTTTTGCAGTTCTTGCAACGCCAACCATTTCAGAAGGTCCAAATTCAGCCCTTGCACCTGCAATTTTTGGCTTGCTTTTTGGTGTGCTCACTAAAGAACATGTCTTGATCTGGTCAAATCTATCATTGATTTTATTTGTCATTGGTACAGGGCTACTGATTGGCTTCTGCTGGTCAAAATACACTGCAAATAAAACTGCACGTTCAGTTTAGATACTAAGTTAAATATAGAAAAATAAGGTTTTTAAATGTCTGCTGATACACAACACTTCGCTGGTACAGATCAATATATCGCGACCGATAGCTTAAAACTTGCAGTGAAAGCTGCACGTGCTCTACAAAAACCATTGCTGGTCAAAGGTGAGCCGGGTACAGGTAAAACTTTGCTTGCAGAACAAGTGGCTGCAAGTCTGGGTTTAAAGCTGATTACCTGGCATATCAAATCGACCACCAAAGCCCAGCAAGGTTTGTATGAATATGATGCGGTTTCGCGTTTGCGTGATAGTCAGTTGGGTGATGATCGTGTCTACGACATTAAAAACTATATTAAGCCCGGTAAATTGTGGGAAGCATTTACCAGTGAGGAGCGTTGTGTTCTGTTGATTGATGAAATTGACAAAGCAGACATTGAGTTCCCAAATGACTTATTGCATGAACTCGATAAAATGTCGTTCTATGTGTATGAGACAGGCGAGACCATTACTGCGACACAACGCCCAATCGTGATTATTACCTCGAATAATGAGAAAGAATTACCAGATGCCTTTTTGCGCCGTTGCTTCTTCCACTATATCGAGTTCCCTGATGAAGCGACCATGCGCGATATCATTGCTGTACATTTTCCAAGTATTTCCAATACATTGGTGAGTGAAGCATTGCAGGTGTTCTTTAAATTACGTGAAATCCCGAATTTGAAGAAGCCACCATCAACCTCTGAACTGATTGACTGGTTAAGCTTGTTGATGGCAGATGATATGCCTGAAGATGTATTGCGTAATCATGATAAATCTAAAGCCATTCCACCGTTGTACGGTGCCTTGATTAAAAATGAACAAGATGTGCAATTGCTTGAACGTTTAGCCTTTATGTCACGCCGTTAAGAGTACTTAGCAATGTTTGTGCGACTGTTTTACACCTTACGCAAATATGGCGTACCTGTAACAACACGTGAGCTCATTGATCTTAATCAGGCAGTAGCTTCAGGTCTTGTGTTTGCAGATCAGGAAGAGTTCTATCAATTGGCTAAAACAGTTTTAGTCAAAGATGAACGCTTCTTTGATAAGTTCGATCGTGCCATGAAAGATTACTTTGATGGCATTGAAACCTTTGATTTAGATGAATTGCTGAAACAAGTTCACAAATTACCCAAAGACTGGTTTGATCTTGAACTGTTGGAAAAGCATCTAACGCCTGAGCAACGTGCGGAATTGCAAAAAGCGGGTTCGCTCGAAGAACTGATGAAAATGCTGGAAGAACGTTTACGTGAACAGCATAAGAAACATCAGGGTGGCAATCGTATGGTTGGCACAGGTGGTACTTCGCCTTTTGGTGCGTTTGGTGATCATCCTGAAGGTGTTCGTATTGGTGGCCCAGGGCGTAAACGTTCTGCGGTGAAAGTATGGGAACAGCGTAAATACCAGAATCTGGATGATGATCAGGTTCTGGGAACCCGCCAAATGCAAATCGCTTTACGCCGTTTACGTAAGTTTGCCCGTCAAGGAGCTGCTGAAGAGCTAGATGTCGATGGTACTATCCGTGAAACAGCCAAACAGGGTATTCTGGATGTACAACTGGTGCCTGAGCGTCGTAACCGCATTAAAGTGTTGATGCTGTTTGATGTTGGCGGTTCGATGGATGCCTATATTGCTGAATGCGAAAAGCTATTCAGTGCGGCCAAATCAGAGTTTAAAACCCTCGAATACTTCTATTTCCATAATTGCCTGTATGATTATGTCTGGAAAGACAACCATCGCCGTAGCGCAACCCGTATGAATACGTGGGATCTGTTCCATACGTATGGACGTGATTATCGCGTCATTGTGGTGGGTGATGCCAGTATGGCACCGTATGAGTTAAAGTCAGTTGGTGGCTCGGTAGAGTATATGAATGATGAGGCGGGTGAAGTGTGGCTGAGACGTTTACGTCAGCATTTTGATAAAACCGCTTGGCTGAATCCGGAAATGGAAGGCTATTGGCATTACACCCAAACTATTAACTGGATTAAAGACATTTTTGAAAATCATATGTTTCCGATGACGCTGAAAGGTATCGAAGACATGACGCGCTACTTATCGCGTTAATATTTATATGAAGACAACAACTTTATAAAAACAGGAATAATGATGGAACATCAAATCAATGGGGTAGCTTTACCCAATGAAGCAGGTTTCTTTGGAAATTTTGGCGGTCAGTTCATTCCTCCTCACTTAAAAGAGGCGATGGATGAGATTAATGCGGCTTATGAAGAGATTCGCCATACCGCCGAGTTTCAAGATGAGCTGAACGATTTATTTAAAAATTATGTGGGTCGTCCAAGTCCATTATTTCATGCCAAGCGTTTATCTCAACAATTGGGTGGCGCACAGATTTATTTAAAACGTGAAGACCTGAACCATACTGGTGCGCATAAGATCAATCACTGCTTAGGCGAAGCGCTACTTGCCAAATACATGGGTAAAACGAAGGTTATTGCTGAGACAGGTGCAGGACAGCATGGTGTCGCTTTAGCAACTGCTTGTGCATTGGTGGGTATTCCGTGTGAAATTCATATGGGACAAGTGGATATCGAAAAAGAGCATCCCAATGTCGTTAAAATGAAAATTCTGGGTGCAAAACTGGTTTCAGTGACTCAAGGCACAGCAACCTTAAAAGATGCAGTCGATAGTGCCTTTGAGGAATATTTAAAAGATCCGAAAAACTATATCTATGCGATTGGTTCAGTCGTTGGTCCACATCCTTTCCCGAAAATGGTTCGAGATTTTCAGTCAATTATTGGCAATGAAATCAAAGCTCAATCCAATGAACGTTTTGGACAGAATCCAGATTATGTGGTGGCTTGTGTCGGTGGTGGATCGAATGCGATTGGTGCATTTACCGCATTTTTAAACGAAACTGATGTCAAACTGGTGGGTGTAGAGCCAGCAGGTCATGGCTTGGATACCGATAAGCACTCTGCAACGCTGACCTTGGGTAAACCGGGACAGATTCATGGCATGGCGTGTTATGTGCTAGAGGATGAGCAAGGTGAACCCTTACCTGTGCATTCGATTGCATCAGGACTGGATTATCCCGGTGTGGGGCCACAACATAGTTTCCTGAAAGAACTGGGACGTGTGCAATATGAAACGGCGACCGATCAAGAATGTTTAGATGCATTTATGACCCTTTCACGGGTGGAAGGTATTGTACCTGCGTTGGAAAGTTCACATGCGGTGGCTTGGGCGTTACGTGAAGCACCTAAAATGGATAGGAATACCAAGATCGTGGTCAACCTTTCGGGTCGTGGTGATAAAGACTCAGACTATGTCGCTGAAAAATTAGGACTATAAGCTTTTTACCCAAGTTAATGCTTTAAAAGACCGCTTCTTGTAGAGAGGCGGTTTTTTTATTGTTAAATCTTGCCTAATCCCGTTAGAATAAAGCGTTTTGCAATTAGCACTTTTGGAGACGCCTAAGTGGAGCGACCTACAATCAGCCCTGAACATTTACAAGAAGCGGCTGAAAATTTAGTAACCATTCGAGATTTTGTTCGTTTTGGGGTAACCGCACTTCGTCAATATGACGCACACTTAGGTCAAGGGACTCAAGATTATTTTGCAGAAAGCTCTGCATTGGTACTTCAAACACTTTCACTTGAGTGGAAAGCCGACGCTGAGATTCTGGATGCGAAGTTACTGCCAAGTGAAAAAGCAGAATTCTTAAGTTTATTAGAACGTCGTATCAATGACCGTATTCCAACCTCGTATTTATTGAACTTGGCCTATTTCTTCAATAAGCCATTCTATGTCGATGAGCGTGTACTGATTCCTCGTTCACCCATTGCCGAGTTGATTGAACAGCGTTTTGCACCATACTGCCTAGATGAGAATGGTCGTATGCTGGAAGCGTTAAACAACTTACCAGAAAATAATAATCCAAAAACACCGCAACGCATTCTTGATATGTGTACAGGTTCAGGTTGTATCGCAATTGCATTGGCTTATGCTTATCCAGATGCAGAAGTAGATGCAACGGATATCTCAAAAGAAGCGTTAGAAGTCGCTTCAATTAATACCGAGCATCATGACAAGCAATATCAGGTGGCTTTACTTGAATCTGATTTATTCTCAAAAATTCCTGCTGAGAATCAATATGACCTGATCGTGAGCAATCCGCCGTATGTGGATGCTGAAGATATGGCGGATTTACCAGAAGAATTCTTGCATGAGCCTGAGCTTGCGTTGGCTGCTGGTCAGGATGGTCTGGATCTGGTTCGTAAAATGTTAGCTCAAGCGGCTGATTATTTGACTGAAGATGGTCTAATCGTGATTGAAGTAGGTAATTCTGAGTGGGCAATGCGCCAGAACTTCAACACGGTTGATTTCCATTGGTTGACTTTCCAGAGAGGTGGTTCTGGTATTTTTGCCTTAACTGCTGAACAATGCCGTCGTTATAAAGAATTATTTCAGCAATCCGTTCAAAATTAAGAGGCGATGAAACATGGCAGGGAATAGTATTGGGCAACTGTTTCGAGTGACAACATGTGGTGAGTCACATGGGGTTGGCTTGATGGCAATTGTCGATGGGGTGCCACCTGGTCTTGAGCTTTGTGAAGCTGATTTGCAAAAAGATCTTGATCGCCGTAAACCGGGGACATCAAAGTTTGCAACGCAACGTAAAGAGCCAGATCAAGTCGAAATCATTTCTGGTGTTTTTGAAGGTAAAACGACAGGAACATCGATTGGTTTGTTGATTCGTAATACAGATCAGAAATCAAAAGATTACGGCAATATTGCTCAAACATTCCGTCCAGGCCATGCTGATTATACCTATACGCAAAAATACGGCTTCCGTGACTATCGTGGTGGTGGTCGTTCAAGCGCGCGTGAAACTGCAATGCGTGTTGCTGCGGGGGCGATTGCCAAGAAGTATCTTGCTGAAAAATTTGGCATTGATATTCGTGGCCATGTTACTCAAATTGGTAATGAAGTTGCAGAAAAACTGGATTGGGCGGAAGTACCGAATAATCCATTTTTCTGTGGTGATGTTGATGCTGTTCCGCGTTTTGAACAGCTGGTCACTGCTTTACGTGAGCAAGGCACCAGTTGTGGCGCAAAACTTGAAATTGTGGCTGAAAAAGTACCTGTCGGCTGGGGTGAACCTGTATTTGATCGTTTAGATGCAGATATTGCCCATGCGATGATGAGCATCAATGCGGTTAAAGGCGTTGAGATTGGTGATGGTTTCGCTGTTGCTGGGCAGTTTGGTCATGAAACTCGTGATGAGCTGACAACAGACGGTTTCCTTGCCAATCATGCAGGCGGTATTTTAGGTGGGATTTCGAGTGGTCAAACGATTCGTGTTGCGATTGCATTGAAACCGACTGCAAGTATTACCACACCAGGTAAAACCATTACGATTGAACGTGAAAATACTGATGTATTAACCAAAGGTCGTCATGATCCGTGTGTGGGTGTACGTGCAACGCCGATTGCTGAAGCGATGTTGGCGATTGTGTTAATGGATCACTTTTTAAGACATCGTGCTCAAAATGCCGATGTGGTTGCACCATTTAAGCCAATCGAACCCTAATATAAAAAAGATTAAGCCACACGGATAATTTATTATATGTGTGGCTTAGATCACATTTTAAATAGAATAAAATTAAATTAATTTAACATTCATTCAATAATAGTTAATCAATTATAAAGTTTCAGAAATCATATTATCTGATGTCGCAATATGATACTGATTTCGACCATTACTTTTCGCAATATATAACGCATGATCGGCCTGCGCAATAAACTCGGATAGACTGTCATTTAGACTTGGCGTCATGGTGGCAACACCCACACTAATAGTGACTTGCTTGGATACATGGCTTCTTGGGTGAGCAATCCCGATATTACTGATGAGCTCCATGAGTCTGCGTACCTGAACCAAGGCCTGTTCACGATCCGTCATGGCAAACAGTAACAGAAACTCTTCACCACCATAGCGTGCAGCAAGATCGCCACTGCGTGAGGCGATAGAACCAAGCATAATCGCGATGCGCCGTAAGCACTGATCACCCTGAATATGCCCCAAGGTATCGTTATAGAGCTTAAAGAAATCGATATCGATCATCATGATGGTGATTGGCAGTCCATGCCGTGTCGCACGTTTCCATTCATTCTCAAGCACCTCATCCAGATAACGGCGATTTGCCAGACCTGTTAAAGCATCCTGTTGAGAGAGAATCGACAGTTGTTGGGCTTGTCGCATCAGTTCTAAACGGTTGAGTTCGATCATGCAGTTTTGCAGATAGTTTTCACGGTGTTGCCGATCAGTTGCATAAGCAAGCGCCATCCCCAGAAAACTGCTGAAGGTATAGGTACGGTTCAGGAATGTCCAGTCGATGGCACCACTGAGCCATGTACTGGCAATAATCCCGATCAAACCGCCCACCCAGCCCGCAATAATCGCTGTATAGAAGCGCATACCGACGAAACCGTAAATGATCACAACGGCATACATCATGGCGGCATGGAACAGAACGTTATTTTGTCCTTGTTCCAGTACGTTAATGATCGTAAACGAAATAGCGACAGCGCCCATGGAGCCGATACAGACATAGTGGTCAAACCATTTATTCATCATCGGCAGGAAAGACAGCATCCATGCCAAGGTAATAATGATCCCAACCCATCCGTAGGTTGCCATCCAGGTGATACGCAGATCTGTAGGTAGAACCTGATAGATACCGAAGCTTAGAAATAGATATAAACCTAAAATAATAGGGGCGCGATAACGAAACTCATGCGCAGCCTCATTTCTGTACTGATCACGATAGATCACTTCTAATTCTTTAGGAAACCAAACTAAATTTAGCCCGCGAGAAATTAACAAGTCGATTTGTTCTTGTCCCAATATATTGGAAGCTTTCAACTTCATCTTATCTCTCACCACTCCCAAAAATGTTCTTATAAATGTCAAAATAGGGATTATTTTTTTACTACGTTACACTGATTTAAATAGAATGTGTATTAGATTATAAAAAAAATATTAATTTTTAAATAATAAGCATTGCCTAATATAATGATTCAAGCTTAAATTAGATTCAAGAAATAAAAAGCTGTTACAAATTAAACGGCAATCGATTGTATCTTGGTGGCATTGAGATACAATTTATAAAAAAGCATCAATCATGGTCAATGGTTGAATTAAGTCATACGAAATAGGATGCATCGCAATGACTGCTATGAATCAATATGGAACAAAACTAGAAATCACACCTCACTCCGAATGGGCGCAACAGTTCTGGGATGACCTGTTACCTTCGAAAGAAAGAGTGAGTAAACATCCATTATTTATGGATATGGCAAATGGTTCATTAAGTCTGGAATGTTTTCGTTCAGCCTTATTGAATTTCTATCCCTTGGTGGCTCATTTTCCGTCTTATATGGCTGGATCATTGGCGAAAGCAACCTCATTTGAACTGGATGGAGTAACTGAAACCCGAGACTGGCTGATCCAGAATATCAAGGTGGAAGAACGGCATTTGAATTGGTATCAGGACTGGGCAGGGGGATTTGGTCTGACGGTTGAGATGCTCAACAATGTCAAACCGCCTGTGGCCATGAACGCAGTAAATCACTTTTTATGGGATGTCAACTTCCGAGGCACGCTGGCTGAAAGTATTGCTGCGACCAATCTCGCAATTGAATGGGCAACAGGCGACTGGACTATTCAGGTGTATAAAGGAATACAGGTTTATACCCAGCATCCTGAAGTGAATATCAATAAACGTTCTTTAGCGTGGTTAAGAGCACATGCACATTATGATGATTTGCATCCGTATGAGGCGATGGAACTGAT
The DNA here is from genome assembly GCF_003815055.1 of Acinetobacter sp. BIGb0102. NCBI lineage: Bacteria > Pseudomonadati > Pseudomonadota > Gammaproteobacteria > Moraxellales > Moraxellaceae > Acinetobacter > Acinetobacter sp. BIGb0102. The sequence goes on along the minus strand of NZ_RKQE01000010.1, from coordinate 407,797 downwards.
TAAGCGTTTATGTGATAAAGATCCTGTACTACAACAAAAGGCTTTTCTGGCTGCTCAGGAAGGTCTGGCCTATTACGAATTGGCTTTAGATGAGTGTTATAAGCTACAGCACAAAAACTAAAGCCATTCTATAGATAAAAACTGCTATGACGTTGGGGTACGCATAGCAGTTTTTTTTATGGCCTATTTATTTTAATGGATGCATCTTGTCATCAAAATTTTCGAGTAATGGAAATTCGAGTGCTTTTAGCTGGTCAAGCTGAGTGATGTGGCTTTCAAAATCAGTTAACAGTTTTTGTCGGGCTTCGTGACTGATATAAGGTACGTGATAGGCAATGAAGGGCGGTAGAACTTCAAATCCCGCATAGGCCAACGTGCCACGCTGGATGGATGAAAGATAATGCTCAATTGGCCCATGAATAGTGTTTTCACCAAACATGTGATCACGGCCACCCAAAGTTAAACAAAGCATGGCTTTTTTGCCACGCATGCCGCCGTGGTTGTAAAAGCGTTTGCCACCATAAAACAGTCCAGAGACAAATACACGATCAATCCAGCCCTTTAAAATGGCTGGTACCGAAGTCCAGTATAAGGGAAAGCTCAAAATGAGTAGATCTGCACGTTGTACTTTTTCAATTTCAGTCTGAATATCCTGTGAAAATTGCTGCTGTTTAAATGCATGGCGTTGTTCCAAAGCATAATTCAGGTAATCAGGCTGGTTTAAGCTTTGAAAATCATCTTGAGATGCAACTGGATTAAAATTCATCTCATACAGATCAGAGATTTCAACGTTGTGGCCGAGTTTTTCAAAAGTTTCTTGTGCCTTGTCCTTGAGTGCACTGGTAAATGACAAGTTTTCTGGATGAGCATGCACAATCAGTATATTCATTGGGATATCACATTAATCAATATATTTTAGATAAATGAACTATGCCGAAATGCTTAAAACTGGCATAGTTCATTAGCTGCCAATATTTACCATTTCACGCCAAATTCATGTAATGAGAACATAAGAATGAGCCCAGAATTACCAGGAAGCTATGTCAACTTATTGATCGATGTGGTGAAAAAATGGAATATTTCTCCTGAGCAAATGCTGGCAGGTACAGGTATTCAGGTGCAAAAACTTGAAGCTCCGTTCTGGTATGTAGATATGAATATTTTCAATTATTTACTCGAAAAAGCGGCGACCTTAACCAAGGAACCTGCAATGAGTTTATATCTTGCTCAGGACATGCGAGCATCTTGTTATGGTAATGTGGGAATCGCTGCAACCGCAGCACAGACATTATCGGAAGCGATAGAGATTTTAGAGCAATTTATTGGTCTACATTGCGCCGTTTTTAAGCCTAGACTTAAGATTGACGGCGAAATGGCGTACTTATATTTTTCTCAGCCATTACGACCAGAGCGATTGAATCCACACGCGATTTGCTTTTTGATATTTGGATTCGCACAGATTCTGGAGAGTCTGGCTCAAGTTAATTTGGAGATTCGCTATAAGTTTCAGCAAGATAAACCTGATTTTTATAGAAATATCCATCCGAATAAGTATTTAAGCGTGGATTTTGCTGCGGAAGCAGATTGCCTGATTTTTAAGAAAGAATGTTTGGGTATACCGTTAAAAACCTCAGATCCGTTGCTTGCACGTTTAAGCAGACAACAATGCCAGCAAGATGCTCAGAAACTGGCACAAAAAAGAATGAGGAAGGATCGTCTGGATGCTGTGATTAAAGCCATGATTTATGACGAACAGGATGGTTTTTTATCAATCAAACAAATTGCAGGAAAACTGCATATTTCAGAGAGATCATTACAAAGGCAGCTAGGACAGCAACAAACAACGTTTCAGACATTATTGGCAGAGGTGCGTAGACAACATGCTGAGCATTTATTAAAACAGCCAAAGTTATCTATTCAAGAGGTGGCGGATCGTTTGGGCTATGCTGATATTTCTCATTTCTCACGTGCATTTAAACGCTGGACGAATGTGACACCAAAATTTTATCGGGAAGTAAGCAAAGCACTAATCGTAAATTAAGTTTATGAACTAAAGCTTCTAATTTAGAATAGAGAAAAGTTTAATAAGATCAGTGTGGTATTACATACCAGAATTATGATTTCCTTATATTCTGAAATTACAGGACAGATCTCGTTTTCTGCTAAAAAATAGCTTTGACGATAATAGAAGAGTTAGAAAGTCATACCTAATGACTAAAGAATAACCCCTAAAAGCAAAGCCGTCGCTGGTTTTGCTTTTAGGGGGTAAATCAAGGAGTTTGTTCTAGAAAACCTAATATTAAGGAACAATCACAAAATCAGGGTTTGCTATTGCAAAAATTGCTTCACGATCTGCAACTGGCGGATAAATCCATACAGTATTAATTTCTTGTTTAATTTTTTTCGCCTCGTGACGCACAAATTGAACTTTTCGATCCCATCCTTCAGTATAAAGCGCTCCCCATGGACCTAAGTCAACACAAGTCACATACTTCGGCTGACTATAAGCGTGTAATGGTAAATCAACCAGTTCTGCGGCAGCATTATAACCCGCTACACGGCCTAGGCTCATCGCATGCTGACACGACATTACGTTAAAATTACCTAAATCGTCAGTTGGAACTTTGACTGTATCTCCAGTCACAAAAATATTTTTTGCTTCAGGTGCATGTAAATAAGCATCACCTAAAATACGACCTAAATTATCTTTTTCACCTGCAATTTGAGAGGTAAGTGAGTTTGCTCGCATGCCTGCAGTCCAAATAACAGTTTCTGCTTCAATTCTTTCGCCGTTAGAAAGTGTTACGCCAGAAGCATCAAGTGCAGTAACGCGTAGCTCAGCTTTACCTTCCACACCGAGTTCGTCGAGAGCTTCACGAATGACAGCCGCAGCTTCATCACCCAATGCTGCACCAATTTCTGCTGATGAATCGACTAAAACCACACGAATATCAGTTTCACCTAAAATGCTACGCAGACGTTCAGGCATTTCAGTCACGGTTTCAAGCCCAGTCAGGCCGCCACCAGCAACAACTACAGTATTACGTGCTGCATTTGCAGGTTTATGGGCTAAGTTTTTAAGATGTTGATCTAATTTTTCCGCATCTTCTAATGTGCTTACGCTAAATCCATACTCGGTAAGACCTGGTATAGGCGGCATAAACGTGGTGCTTCCAGTTGCCAGAATAAAACGGTCATAGCTTAAAGTCTGTTTATCGCCTTGAGTTGTGGTAATTACAAGATTTTGGGCAGCAGCATCAATTTCATTTACCCAGCCAGCCACATATTTAACGTCAACTACGCTTAATACTTCTGAAATATCAGGGTACATATTTTCAAGTACAGCTTCATAAAGACGAGGACGAATATCCACATTTGGACTAGGGGAAACCATTATCACTTCAATGTTTTGTTGTTGGGAAGCCAAGTGAATTGCCCGTTGTGCGGCAAGTGCAGCCCATAAACCAGCAAAACCAGAACCTGCAATAATAATACGCTTACTCATTTGATTATCCTTTTGATCGATTTTTTCGGACATACAAGTTCTAGCTCACTCCCAAATTTTGGGTGAGCGAATCCTTTCTCTGACTGTCCGAAAAATCTAAGAAGGCGTTTAAAACGATTAAGGGGTGTTATTGCTCTAGGATTTGAGACCCTTTCAGCTCATTAGTCTGGCGGTGTATCCCGTGATATCTTACTTTTCCGCATTTTTGCTGTTCTTCCTTCAATGCGTTCATTGATCCAGCCATTTACATCACTAAAAAATACATCGGGTGCATAACGGCCAAAACGATCTGCAATATCACCAAGTGTATGTGCACCTAAAGCATCTCGCATGGCTTTTTCAGCCTGTAGCATAACTGCATGAACTGCACACACACCACTGGTTGCCCAATCGGGTGGGGTATTGTTAAAGACTGCACATTTACCACGAACTTCTTGACACTCAAAAAGTGGTTTTTCACCCTCAATTGCATTCACAATATCTAAAAAACTGATTTCGTGAGCAGATTGGGCCAGTAAATATCCGCCGCGAACACCTTCTTGTGCTACAACAAGTCCAGCCTTTTCAAGTTTAGGAAAAATCTTGGCCATAAAACTTGGAGAGACTCCTTGTAATTCGGCAAGATCCTTACTACTCAAAGGTTTGTCTTCATTATTCACAAGAAAAAGAAGACAGTGAATCGCATACTCGACGCTACTAGTGATATAAGCCATTTAATTTCATAATTGATCAATTACAAACACAGACTAATGTAGTCTGTGTTTTAAGTCAATAATAAAACTAAGACAAAGTTAGTCTTAGTTTTTTATGAAAGTGATTTAGGTGGGAGGAATAGGTGCTATATAACTGAATTTAAGTAATTTTAAAGCAATATTAGGGGCTGTAAATAATTTAAAAATTATTAGAAAAACTTACGAATGCCACCAATAATTTTTTCATATAAAGCAATGAAAATTAGTCAACAAATTGATTTTAAGACATCAATTGAGAGTTTTGAGCGTAATTAAAAACCTAACTATAAATGCAAATTTTGCTAATAAAGGTCTTAAGAATTGACTAAATTTTTTCTAGGAGAGTGGCGGCAGTCCGCCACTAATTAAAATGCTGAGACTAGGGTTCTGATAGTTACGATTTCTGTTTAGCTTTTTGGCGTAAGACATACAAATATAAGTTTTCTACTTTTTCACGTGCCCATGGTGTGGTACGTAAGAATCGCAATGATGATTTAACACTTGGATCTATACAAAAACATCTAATTTCAATTTTACGACTTAAGCCCTCAAAGCCACCGTAGTAATCCAATAACTCATCCAAAATGTCAGCAAGTTTTTTGCCGTGTAGAGGGTCATTGGAGGCGTTCATAATAGATCAACTATATTTTAGGAGACCATCATTATAACCTGAGCTAGTTGAAAAATGAGAGGGTTGGAATTTAAACGTAATTAACATAGAAAATAAAAGCTTATCTTCTTATTGATGTGTACTGAAATAGCAGGAGACCTTAACTTAAGAGGTTCTAGGCAGCCAGCTTGAAAAATCTTCTGCCATTTGATTTAGTGTCTTAAATAAAATCTAGACCTTTCTTTTTATGGAATAAGAACTCTAAGTCAGCAACGTCAATCTCTACGATCATAATTCACGTTGCTTAGCTGTGGCAACAAACAATGACTTGCGTAGCCGTCATGCGACATATAAGTTGCCATTTCTGTAATATAATAATCAATAGCTTAAAGGTTTTAATGACAAAGAATGACAACTGTCAACGACATATAAGTTGTCACATTTATAATTAATTTATTCAAACACTTGAAGCAAATATTTCAGAAATAAAATAAACTCTCATATATTCTTCAAAAAATTATTTTATCTATAGTGAAGTGGCATCCATTAGTTTGAAAAGTTTAAAACTATAGTAATAAAGAAAATATATTCCCATTTTTAAGAGGCCTAAGGATTAATAAAAAAAGAAGAGAAGTAGCTAATCTACCGCCTTGAATCATTATTTCACGCATATGTATAATTGGTAGTACAAATGTGCTGCCCCTTAAGTTCTTCATGTGGGAACTAATCAGGTATATTAGCTATAATCACTGATTAATTTAGCTCCTTTGTAACTGTAACGACAAGTTCCAAGCATAGCAAAAATATCGCATAGGCTGTCCCAGGGTCGATAATTGCACCATTCTGGTGCTGTCCAAAATCACCAAAACTTTGTACAGAATTGACTAAATAAAACGTTGTTTTGCTGATTTTTAATGTTTTAGGTAAGCATTTTTCAGTGCCAGTCATTAGTTTCAACAAATGAACTCGTCTTCCTCCCTGAGGGAAGCCCGTTCTCAGGACATCGACTTTTTCATCATTTGACTCCCAGTAATCTAACCAGTCAGTACGGATTTTTCTGCATGGTAACTCAGCATCCCAGATAAGCTCAAAGACACGATCGACGATCCCTCGGATATTGGTCATAAAGACTTTCGGATAAGCGGGTAGGTCACCGATAGCCCGCTCAAGATAACGTTTTAACTCAGGGTCAATACCTGTAATATGATCTATTCGCCGCTCAAAAACCGATTTCATATTTGAGAGATAGTTATCAGGGGTACCGAAGAGGCGCATTAATGCATTGCCTTCATTCGGCTGATCTTTCAAGTAATTGGTCAGCAACCGACAGGGGCTCTGTATTTTATTTCCAGCTTGGGTAATAAAGCCTTTTTCAATCAAATGGTCGATGTCGCTTTGTGCGATCCCAGATCTAGAAATGGTATTTTCTTCTATGATACGAAGGAAGAGATCTTTTGATGAGGCGGGGCAGTCACTCCATAATGATTCTAACTGGTCCCGTAAAACAGCTAAAGCCAAGATGGCCGCATCGCACACGTTTTTTGAACTGACGTTTCCATTGAAGGATGTATTATTAAGGATATTGAGTATCCCCAATAGTAAAACTGGATAGCCATTGCTTTCATTCCAGAGTTCAGATTTTGCACCTTGGTCGAAACTCATATCAGGTAACTTATGCAGCAGCTCTTTGAGGTCATTGTCATCAAAACAACCGATGTGGATGGGTTCAGAGTTGAAGATATTCCAAAAATCACTGGTCTGCGCTTGCGGATTTCTGATTAACTCTCTTAATCTGCGACGACTGGCGGTTACCAACCGAAGACTGGATAGTTGAGCAAGTTCACGCAATTGGTCCCATAAATTCCTCGTCAACTTCCCATTTTCGAGTGGTTTATCAAACCCATCCATGATCATCAAGACACGTTTTTTCTCTTCTTTTAACATCTCAAGTACGTCGGTAATGTCAGCATACAAGTCATCTTTTGATGTTTGTAAAAGTTCCGCATACTCTGGATAATTTTCTGCTAGACCAGATGCAAGCTTCTTCGCGAAAGCAGATAAAAACTGTTCATCTGTAGCAGGGGTCTTATGACCTAAATCCCATATTAGTACGGAAATATAGGTGTTCTTGTCTTGACTTAATATGTTGACAAGCTCATGCAGGACCACGGTTTTGCCTGAAAAACGTGCTCCAGTTACTTGTAAATGGTCTGGAAGAAGTTTTGTTAGCGACGCTTTCATTTTTCCTAGAACTTTATGCCTTCCAATTGCTGGGGGAATATTAGTCCCAAGGATAGGGAAACATATATCAGACATTTTCTTCCTCTGCTTCTGTCCTGGCGTGACTTAACACGACATTAATATCTTGCTGCTGAGCTATCCATTCAGCCATGAGTGGGATGGCGAGTCGATATTCCCCTCCATCTAGTTGTCCTGAATAATCAATTAACTCCAGCTCTCTGAGATAGGCTAAATCTTTATCCAGAGCTTCCTCATGCATATCGACACCATTTTGTGTGAGTAGTTCCTGTAATGAACCAAAGCTAAGGGATTCACTATTACGATAGGACTGGGTGCAAAGCATTAACACTAATTGTCGGCGATAATGTCCGGTAGCAGGACCTTGCCCAGCATAATCCCATAAAGTTGCAAAATGTTCGTTGTCACGAGCCAGCTCTTTAGCACAGTTGTCAATAAAACTGGCGGTGATATTTTTACTGCGAGTTTCAATAGCGAAATCAAAAACCTTATTACACAAACACTGCAACAGATAGGGATGCATGGCAGTGAGTTGCAATACTAGGTCAACCGCATCAGGTGCAAAAACAAGTCTGTCACGGACAGGTTCGATAACAACTTTGCTAGCATTGAGTTTATCAAGAGCTGTGACTGGGATGCTGGTACCTAGGCCAAATAATGCGGACCAGTATTCTTCTCTCAATCGCTTGAGTCGTCGGGATCCAGTTAGAATGGCAGAGAAACGAGGATTGTTTTGTATCAGGTAACGTATGTTTTCGGGCACTTGGGGCGAGGTTATACCGCTATCAATTCCTTCTTGAAGCTTATCGAACTCATCTAGCATTAGAACGAGACCCAATTTCAGTGGGGCCAATACTTTATCTATGTCATCCAGATACACTGAAAAATCGACAAAAGGAGTTGCTTCACTGATCCCTTCACGGCAGGCTTTTGATATAAGACGTCCAGTACCTAACTGTCGAGCACCACCTGGTATCATGTTTCCGTCAGGTAAGGGCAGATCGATACTGTTTTTATTAAGGGCTGTAGCAATACTTCTAGCCATACCTCTAAAGACCTCGACTGAAGGAACACCAGCGACATTTGATGCTCCACCGACACCTTGCAGGCTACAGTACACTGATAACCAGCCAGGAATAATATCCTTGCCTTCCAGATGTTTTAATATGGATGTTTTACCGGCGCGTCGGTTCCCTTCAAGTAATACGACATTTCCATGAGTTGATATTTGTCGACGAATACGTTCAAGAATAACGTCGCGGCCAAAGAACACATTATGCCCACTCTCTGGCTCTAAAGGACTACCAGTTACATAGGGACTACTCCCGAGATCCTGTTCCGTAAGCCGGCTTACCTCACGAGTTTCTGAAACTGTAAATGCGAGTTCTATGACACCATTGTTTTCCTGGCCAGATAAGCCAGTGGCTTGCCATTGCAGACGTATATTAAAGCGACCTTCAATCTTAGGGGTGTTGCCGTGCAGGTTTAGTAAGAAACTCGACTTTTCAGGAAGATAGGCCAGGTATTCGGATCCCCAGTCAGGTTGGGTTTGGATCTGGAGGCCTCTCAGTGGTAAAACGCCCGGGTTTTCTATTTCAATAAAAAATGAATGATAACTATCTGCAGGAAGTGACACGGGGGAGTTTAGAAGCTTCAGTTCCGTTGGTACTAAGAGATCAGCTATTGCGGCTTTTAGCCATACGCGTAAACGTTCAGCCGCGTACCATAACGGCGTGTCATTATTAGCCAGATTTTCATTAACTAAAAATAATACACGTTCTGATTCCTGTAAAACGTTGAGTAGTCCTGGCCCTGGAGGGATTTTCCCTACGTCTTCAAGTAAAGTGACAGCTTGAAGGAAAAGGGGAATGCTTCTCGCCTCACGCTCGTCAGAATAAGAGGCTAGAGGGTATTTCTGGGCATTACGAACCAAATCGACAGTGGGTTCAAGAAGATCCAGCGAAGGCGTGACCTCTGCTCCAGGTACGAAACGTGGGAGTTGGCTTTCAATCTCAAGGATCAGGCTGCTAAAGATATCCATCTCGCTGTCGTTGGCGAGAGTAGAGATAAAGGTAAGAATATCCATGCCTGACTGCTGGTATCTGGCTACTGCGCGTCTCTGTATAGGTAGCGGGAGTACAGGAATGGGCAATTTCAAAACGGTATCACGATTAATGTTTTGAATTCCAGTACCGCGAGCGTGCGCTGAAAACCAATTTTGACAGGCGCTACTATTTATATATGCAAGTAGATAATCAGAGTCTAAATAGTTTTTATCAGGGCGAATGACATAAAGCCCCTGTCCTGCCAGTGCACTCGCTGCAGCCTCGCTGACAATTGCATTTTTACCAATGGTTCCGGAGCGTGAAATAAGGATATCGCCAGGTTGGAGGTTCAAGTGTGGATTACAAGGGACATCTGGTTTTAACCAATGCGACACCCGGACGATCCTGCCATTAGCAAGATCGCTAATTCGGATGTACCCCTTGGCTTGATCATTATGCGGTGCTGAAGATAAATCGACTGTCTTAATAGTCCGTCCTGTAAAAATAGAGGACATTGTGGAAAGCTGATCGACATAATTCGTGTCAGAGTCTTTTATAAACGGTTTCAAGGCGTTAAGTAATTCATTTCTATCTCGGCGACGCGGCGTGAGATCCCAGTCAGTTTCGGCCAGCTCAGTGACTGAAATTTGCCATCCAGCATAATCTTCCGTGTCTTCATTCAACTGGATCGACGTTTCGTCAAGGTAGGTATGTGATGAAGAATCCTCTCTTATTCGATGATATCGTCCGAGAATAAAATTGGTGAGTTTTTCAGTATCCAGTTGAAGTGGAGAGGATGCTTTACTGGTTGCTCTTAGTCCTGCTAGGTTTGTTGCATCTACCATTTGCACATGATGAAAATCGCCATTTTTATTCAGTACTAAAAGACATCCTCTAATGTTGGATCCAGGGATAATAAGGCCTGTAGGCAAGCCTACAACAGCCTGAACCATACCTTTTCTCAGCAGATGCTTACGTAAATCCCGATCAGCACCAGCCCTGAATAAAAAACTTTCTGGAACAACAATTACTGCGCGCCCATTGGTTTTTAAGCGGGATATTGCTTGCTGAACGAACAGACCTGTGATGTCAGGTGATTTGAACGGCAAATGACGGTAATAATGGGCTTTTGAGTGCGTTTTGATACCAACCGGAGGGTGGGCGACAACAATATCAAATGCTCTATCTTGATCTGCATTATCGTCAAGACTGTTCCCAAGTGCCAGTTGCGTCGACGAAATCCCAGAAAGCACTATTCTTGTCAGACCCGTGAGAAACGCGCTGATATTTACATCATTACCACTGACCCGTAATGTGTTACTCAAATTTTGCTGTTTATTCTGACGCAGCTGGAACAGGTTCCACGCGGAAATAAGGAAATTGCCCGTTCCAAAACAGGGATCATATATCGATTCACCAGGTTTTGGATTAATCAGTTCCGCTATCAAGCGGGAAAGAGATTCGGCCGAAGAGTATTCTATGTCGTGCCGATCTGAGGTTTCAGTCAGAATGCGTTCAAAAATTTCAGACAGAATTTTGGGAGCCGACAACGGGGTAAGTTGAAGAGAACACAGCCATTGAATGACAGGCATCAGGAGGGATACATCAATACTCTGAATGTGCCGTAATGGTTTGTCGAGGTGTTTTAAATAACTAAAACCAGCAGCATTAAACGCTTCAATATTGTTCCATTCGATATGCGAGGCCAGTGCATTGATGTTTTCTGTCACTTCAGCAGGATTAATCAGGTCTCCCCAGTTGCGCATTTGTAGAGCGGGGGGAAGAAAAGGAACATACTCACTTCCTTCAAATTCTGCGATAAACTGATTTTCTTCATCTTTTACATCTTGCCAGCGCAGTAATAAAAAAACGGAGAAGACTTCCCGTAATGATTGAGCTGACAGAAAATGTTTGAGTTCTGTCATCCAATTCGTTGTTCTGAAGCTTGTCTCGTAATTATCTGGTTTTTTATTCATCGCCCACCACAGTGTATTCGTCTTCTGCGCCAAGGGTGTAAAGCTGTTTTTTTAGCCCTTCCAGCTCTGTTCGAAACGCATGTGCGCTGCCAAACTGTCGAACAATTTCTATAAATCCACCAAATAGTTCGACAAAAAGGGGCGAATTATAGGTGTCAGCCTGCTCAAGTTCATCAACCCCCCTATGGCTGTAGTGATCTAATACAGCCTGCCAGAATTGGGGCATAAAATCGGTTTGTTGTATATTTCCAGATGCCTGTCGCCACTCATTTTTCTTTTCCAGTAACTGCTCAACGCGTTCTGCTCTGGTTGGGATTTCAGTGAGCTGAAATCCCAATTTCGCAATAATATCTATTTCATCAGAATCGGAGAGGTGCAAGTATTGAGTCAAAACAGGAATATTGACGTATTGACTCTGTAATTGGTTACGAAGTGAAATACGGGCTTCTTTGTTAATCCAAAGGTGATAAAGTTCATCCATATCGTTATGGCAGACAGACAGAATAGCTATCTTTGCGAGATCAAGATATTCTGCAACAGAAAGTGAGCTGCCGTCGGCCATATGAACTTCATTACCAGTAATTGAACCAAAAGACGACAATTTCCAGAAAGGATTTCTTGAAGTGATAGTAGCAAAGTCACGGGATAGCCTATTAACTGTATTTGATTCTTTGGGATGTTTACCGAATAGCTTATCTTGCAAGCTTTCTTCCAAAAGAGTCGCACCTGAATAATCATAAATGGTGAGGTGGGTTTTACCTATTTGTGCACAGGGTCTTGAGCCAATACCTTTCATCTGTCTGTAATGGATAATATTATTGATATGACGGACAAAAACAATGTTTTGAATATCTGGGACATCTAATCCCACAAACATATCAACCACGACAAGTATTCTAGGATAACTTTCTCCAATTTTTGAAAACTCATTTCTTATTTGCGCTGAGTTTTTCTGAACAGTCGTTAAGCTGGTTACATAGTCTGAGCTACCGGATAAACGTTTTAGCTCATTTACTATCATCGAAGCATGGGTAATATCGGAACTAAATATGACCGTTTTTTCGTCCCTAGCCTTGCGCTCACCGAGTAAATTCCATAAGTCTTCTATAATTTCACGTGTGCGTGAATGCAGTCGTAAATTGAAGCCTTGGCTAAATGCTATTGGGACGTTCCGCTGCGGGGATGTATATCCTTTCCCTGTGTCATCAGGCAGACGCTGGATGATGTGATCAGATACCAGATATCCGTCACCCATTGCCTGCGTTAAGGTATAGGCGAAAACTGGAGGGCCAAAATACTCATTTGTACGTTCAGAGTACGACAATTTGATACCGTCCTTTTCTCCAATATCCATTCCATTCGATATGCGTAGTTGAAGTGCATTATTAAAATATTTAAGGATATTAAAAGTTTGTTCATTTAATAAGTCTGACGTATTGCTCAGAATGATCAAATCAAAAAAATCAGGGGGGAGACTAAAAAGAGTGAGTTTATTATCTTTAGATAAACGCTGTACCATCGAAAAGTAAATCTTTTCATACCCTGAAAAATCATTTTTAGCTAAATCATATTCGATCAGTTGACGTTCAGAGTAAGGAAAGGCATTGAACATTTCGTACATTTGTAAGTTAAGAATTTTACTATCTGTCAGAATAAGAACCCGTCGCTGAGCGGTGTTCTGCTCCAGAAATTTCCATACAAGTTGAAACGCAACTCGGCTTCTGCCCGAACCTGTGACCATTGAGATTTGTGCCCGACGGTTACCCTGAGCGAAATGCATTAACGTGTGTTCAATGGCCATTTCCTGTTGAGTGCGCAGAGGCATGTCGTTCAGGTATGGAGAGGATAAAACGTTGCCCCATTGTGCCCAATCAATTAACCAGCCAGCACGTTTTATGAGTTCTTCCGGGGATGGGGGAGAAGATAATGTTTCAAATTTACTAGTCGTGTTATCGATGAGGATCCAGTCATGTCCATTTGTCGAAATGGAAAACCGAATAAACAGCATGTCTGCATAATGCGATGCCTGCCGAATACCTTCTGCAGCTCCTCTGAACTCAGCTTTTGCCTCAATTACTGCTAGAGAGATGTTGCGAAATGTCAAAAGATAGTCAATGTAAATGCGAGAGGCGTCGTCATTCGGGCCTATGCGAACTTCATGCTTCCATTCCCATCCAGACTTCACGAGTGCTGGTTCTATAAGTTCAACACAGGTCTGCTTTTCGCTACGTTCCATTAGATTGTCCTGAAACACTTATTTAATTTTATCAATTCCGCAGCACGGTTTTGGCAAGGGGGGACAATTGACTCAGCGCTGGCTGACATGATTATATTCAATGAGGCCATTGTTTTCTATAGATTTAAGCCAATCCTACCCACCTAATGTAGACACAGTATCTAAATCATCATAATCAGTAATCCAATGATTAAAAATAGAATATTTGAATCAAAGTATTTATGGCGGAGTTAAAGATCTTATAATTTTGAGGAATAATTACCATTTTCGTATATAGCTGAAATAATATTTTGAGTCTGTTGATCAACTTCACTGGCTAAATTTAAATAAACAAGATTTTGATTTTTGATTGCTGTTTTAATTGTTCGAAATTTAATACATATCCTTCAATTACAACAGCATTCGATGGGGTTGATGCGCCTAGTTTTTTTGCATCACGTACAAATAGGATATTACTGAATATATTCTTGATTAGACAGCATTTCAACAGCTTATTTTTCGATTTTACCACTAGCATGTAAAACTAATACTTTTTTCATATCTATCACCATATGGTTCTATTACATAAAAGGAAAATGCCATTTTCCAATCTCTATAGTTATATCAACCCTTTAAAAGACACATAAATTTTTATATTAAGCTTATTCAACTACTTGAGACATATTTTTAGAATATAATCAAACCCTCGTTTACTCTTTAAAAATTCTTTTATCAATAAAGATTTTTCATTTAATTCACTATTCTTATAGGACATTAGGCTAAAATAGCTATTATGTTATTCGTCAGCCTAACCAAATTTAATCAAAATAAGGTTTTAGATATGAAAATTAACAACTTAGAGGATGAAAGTGATATAGCTACTGCAGCAGCTAGGGAGCTTTGTAAAAGTTTTATTGAGAATGCACGTACCAACACAGTACTTTATGTGGAGAATGATGCTATATGGAGCAAGGCTCCTAATAGCGCTCCCGTCTTAATTAAAAAATTGTCTGGACGCAACCCAGAGCTGACAAAAAAAATTGATAGATCAGTTACTTATAAAATTAAAAAACGGAATATTTGTCATAAAACAAATAGTTCATACTAAGCAGAGCTCTACAAGACTAACGTAACTTATAATTACGTGAATTTAGAAAATGGTAAAACGACATGCTCTATGAAGAACTATCAAAAATACAATTTTCAAAGCAACTATACATAAGTGGAATGAGAGCTTTAAATATCAATGACTATGAATTTTTAACAGGTGATTGGCATGTAAAAGAGACATGGCATCCTGATTCTAATTTAAGTTCTTTTCATATCATGGGAAAGGGAAAAATTGCTTTATTTGATACAAATGTATATTTAGGTGAAGAGGGAGTCTTTGAAGCTAGTGAAATCTTACGGACAATGGGAATTCCAATTTTTTCACCGACGGTCTATGCTGCAACACATGCTAGAGCAATTGCTGATAAAATTATTGCAGAAGCATTTTTGGCTATAGAACTAAATGGTAGTAAACTCTTTAGATATATTTCATTACATGATTTTGATGACTATATGCCAGAAGATACAGATAAACAACGTGTCTATGAACTACTTGAGAAAGCCACAAAGCTTTTACCACAAGAACAATCCAATCATGTGAAAGAGTGGTTATATCAGGCAAAATGTAAATTTGAAAACTTAACTCTTGAACAAAAGAAAATCCGTAGTGCCTGGCTCATTGCTCAATCGAATGCTCGACAAGCATTTCCAGAAGAGGTAGTCAATGCTTGTAGAAAAAATTCAGATTCAAGATTAAGAAGATTACTAAATGGCGAAACAACTATTGAAGAAGAAGAGATAGATCTCTTAAATAAATGGCACGAATTAAATAGTAATAAAGAATAAATCTTAATCTTATATGATTTTAAAAAATTATAATTTGGTATGATTCACTATTGTAGGAATTTTTTCTTAAATTTTTTACAGAATAAATTAAGGTAGATCTTTATGAGACTCAAGGCATAAAATATTCTGGACGAATCTAATGCCATTATTTCTTGCTGAGATGATAAAAATGATTAATTGAATAGTAATGAATGAAATTGAAAGTATCCATTGGAATAGTGTTGCTTTAAAAGTGATACAAAGAATAATAAAGCCAATAAGTATAAAAATAGTTAATATGCTACTATCTCTAAAAAATAGAAATTTTAAATGAGAGTCAATAATTTGTTCATCATTTTTATGTTTTTGATAAATTTTGTACCAGACACGATTTTGTTCAAACGGTAGTGTAGGAAGTACACCGAGTATTTTTTCTAAATTTTCCATATCAATACGTGGATCTTTTTTCGCATGTACAGTAAAAGCCCGATGCCCTGGGAGACTATATTTCAATTTCCCAAATATAATGTTATGTTTTATTTCTGCTGGTAAAATATTTAATAGCAATTTTACGATTAAAATACCCAAGATAAAGGATGATAATAATTTAAATAAAGAGTTATCCAACATACTTTTTGAAAATAATAAACTCATAAATTTTTCTATATTCAATGCGGATAAAACAATGTTTAAAATAAGAAAATCCATACATATGATTTTCCATATGTTACTTATGTTTTCTTTTTGGAGTTTTTCTGAGGTAGATAATTCATTTGCCATAATTTATTGCCCAATCTCATCTTTTATTAAATGAGAGATATCTTCATAGTTTGATAAGGATATAAATTGATCATTTAACTTATTTAACTTCTCGTTATCCGTTATGAAATCCTTTAAGAGATTGTAACGTTTCAAAGTATAAAATAATAATGCTTTTCTACATTTTATCTCTATTTTCCCATCGATCATTCCATAGTCAAATTCAATGGCTTTACGATGTGTTTCAGATAAGTCAGATGAAGGCTTAAAAACTAGTGTGATGTATGTATGCCATGCTATATCTTGTTCGGAAGATACCACTGCTTCATCTAGAGTTTCTGCTGTAATAATTCTAGCTAAAACGAAATCACGAAAATCTTTACGTGTTCGACAAAATGCTCTTACATGCCAACGATGACCATCGAATACCATAGCATGTGGATTAAGTGTTCTTTCAGAAGCTACATCACTCGTCATTGAAAGATAGCTTACTCTGATAGCTTTTTTATTATTAATCGCATCAATAACCAAAGCTAAGGTATTTTCAGGCACTGTTCGCTCTAAAGATGGTAAGACATCACTGGGAGGTACCATGCCGATAAAGCTTTCATCACTTCTAATAATATTTTGATTTAAAGCCAGTAAATTACGTAAATAGTAGCGTGAACCTTTTTCGCTGAATAGAGGTTGGAATTCTTCAGACTTTAAATAAGCCTTTGTTTTTTTGTCATAAAATACATTATCTGGACGCCAATCTATATAGCGAGCTAAGTCAAGAGAAGCTTGAGGAACAGATATTCCAAAAAAATCTACTAGATCACTACGATTGATTTTACCAGTCCATTGAAGCCTAAAATCTATAAACTCTAACCGCTTGTCTTGTGACCAATTTGACGTTTTAGATTTTTTATCGGTCATACATCACCTGAAATGTTTGCTAACAAATATAATTTTTAGATGGGTATAAAAAGTATTCCCATCTAAAAATTATATTGTATATTAAGACATCAATCTTTTCTAGTCGCTTAAGGTAAACGTATGCCTGCTTCAATCGTTTTCTTTCCCGTCGATAATGGTGATATGACACTTATCACTTTAGCTGATGGTAGAACCATATTAGTTGATATCAATATCCGTCAGGATGCTGATAATCCTTTAACTTCTACTTATGATGTTGCCAGTGACTTACGGGGCAGACTTAAGCGGGATATGAATAATCGTCCTTTTGTTGATGTATTTTTATTAAGCCACCCTGATAAAGATCATTGTACGGGATTGCAAAAGCATTTTCATTTAGGAGCTTTAGCTAACTATTGTGATGATAATAAAATAGACAATGAAAAGAGAATTGTGATTCGTGAGCTCTGGTCTTCACCGATGGTATTTAGACGCGCTTCAAAAAATCATACTTTATGTGAGGATGCATGTGCTTTTAATACAGAAGCAAGACGCCGAGTCAAAATTAATAAAGAGAATAATTTCTTTAATATTCCTAAAGGCGATCAAATCCTTATCATGGGTGAAGACGAGAATGGTAAGACCGATGATTTAAATCCTATTCTCATTAAATCTGGTACAACGTTTAGAATCAATAATCAAGGGTATGATTCAAATCTTGAATGTTTCTTAATCGCGCCTATGACAAAGCAAAGTGAAGAATTAGAATGTGTACTTTCTAAAAATCATTCAAGCGTGATCATTAATTTTAGTATTGCTTCAAATGACTATTCTGATAAATGCCGTTTCTTATCTGGTGGAGATGCAGAAGTAGAAATTTGGGAGCTGATTTGGGATAAGTATCGCTCTATTCCAGAGGTTCTTGCATACAATATTTTGCAAACACCCCATCACTGTTCGTGGCGCACTCTTTCACATGATAGCTGGAGTGGAAAGGGAGAAAGTGCAAAAGAGTCTGTTGATGCAGTCAATGCATTATCTCAGGCCAGAAAAGGGGCTGCCATTGTTGCCAGTAGTAAGTTGATTCAGGATGAAGACAGTGATCCTCCATGCATTCGTGCTAAACGGACCTATACAAGAATTGTCCAGCAACTCTCTGTGAGTGGTAAGTTTTACTGTACGGGTGAATATCCTAAGAGTACGAATGTGAAGCCACTCATTTTTGAGATTGATAACGTTGGGATACGTGTAGCTAATAAAGCTGTCATTGGCGCAGCGTCAATTGCAGCTTCCCCTAACCTTAGAGCAGGATAATACTATATGTCAGTCGATCCGTTTTTCAAGATAGGTAAATCGTATTCTAGCTTAGATCCTAATCTTCTAAAGTATGAGCAGACACGTCAATTATTTCAATCATGCCTTAGTCATCCTGATTTCGATATTGCTGATATTGTTGAATTGTCTTGGAAATCAGATCAACCAGCTGAAGCGATTATTGTCCACTGTGGTGATGGGACTGTCCCAACAGAAAACCAAGTCGGTATTTTAGTGACAGAAGTACTGGCTATAGTTTATAACCCTAATAAACGATTTGGCAGTCCCTATGAGGTTTTAGCACTTCGAAAAGATTTTCCAAAAACTCCTCATTTAAATGGAACATCTTCTGGAGATCCAGCCTCGCTTTGCTTATATGCTGAAAGTTGGGAATCAGTTGAGAGGACTTGGACACCCAAAAAATTTCTTCAGAGAATCTTATGGTGGCTTCATGAAACATCAAATGATACTTTGCATCTAAATGATATTGTTCCTGAGCGGTTATTTTATAATAATTTTTACCAAGTAATTTTACCATCTGATTTTTTTAATAGTTTGTATTCCGAAAATTTCAAACTTAGGTTAAATTATATTTACAATCAGGATAAGCTATATAAGATTTTTAGAGCTTCATATATAGGTGTAGCTGAAAAAATTGACGAGGTTTCTTTTGAAAGTATAGTTGTAAAACTGCCAGAACTTGGTTTAAATCCAATTGAAAGAGTTCCTGATACTTTAGATGGTTTAGTTGAATATTTTAGAGCAAAGAATATTGATCTAAAGAATATATTGATAGAAGAAATTAAAAAAAATGTAGATCATAATGGTATTCAGTTTTTATCACCAAATACAAATACATTCTTATTGCTTTTACTTATAGTTCCAATAGTTAATCAAAATAATGATGAAAGCACTAACTACGATTTTTATGGTTTTGCTCTTAGTAATACTACTATTTCTGATTTGGGTATTAGGTTAGGAGCTTTGAATAAAGGTTTTGATAAAAAAAACGAGAATATATGTTTTCCTGATCACCATTTATTTGATCTAAAAGTTGAACAGCCCAATGATAATTTAAAAAATATTCAACTTGAACATGTTCAAATTACATTCGAAACCACAAAAAAGTTCGCAAGAACGGCCTCAGGAATAGATCTTTCAAACGCAAATTTTAACGGTGTATTAGCTGGGGTGGGTGCACTTGGTAGTACATTAGCTGAAATTTGGTCAAAAGAAGCATGGGGGAAGTGGTCGTATGTGGATGATGATCTACTTAAACCTCATAATGTAATCCGGCATATCGGTAAAGACTGCCATATTGGAAAATCTAAAGTAGATGTTGTAAAAGAATTAGTGGATCTAAACTATCCTTCTGGGGAAAAAAGTGTTGCTATTCATGCAAAAATTAACGACTCAGAAAATTCTCAAGTTAAAGAAGCTATTAATAACGCTGAATTATTAATTGATGTGACAACATCAATAGAAACCGCAAGAGATCTCCCAACATTAGCAAATTCGACACGTATAGTGTCTACATTTATAACACCATCAGGTGAAGATTCTGTTTTATTATTTGAAGATAAAGAACAGAAGATTAGAATTGATGTATTAGAAGCACAATATTATAGAGCTATATTAAATAATGATTGGGGAGTAAAACATCTTAAGAAACATCTTGGTGCATTTAAAACAGGTGGAGGCTGCCGTGATATTTCTATGATTATTTCTGATGAATTAATTAAATTACATGGCGCTATACTGGCACGACAAATTCGTTTGGGAAGCCACTGTAATGAAGCTCAGATTAAAATCTGGTCTTTAGATGATTCGACAGGACAAGTAAATTCTCACATTATAGAAGTATTGCCTTCAAAGAGAGAAATCTTACAGAATGGCTGGACAATAATTTATGATGATTTTATTCACCAAAAATTATCTAAAATAAGAGCAAAAGAACTTCCAAATGAAACAGGTGGTGTCATTTTAGGATACATCGATCAGAAACTAAAAAGTATCTATATTGTGGATATTTGTGAAGCACCTCACGATAGCATTGCAACACCAACAACTTTCATAAGGGGAAGTGAAGGCCTGTCAGATTACATTGATCTATGTAGTGAAAAAACAGCCTATATTGTTCGCTATATTGGTGATTGGCATTCTCATCCTGACTATGTATCGACAAGCCCCAGTGCGTTGGATGAAGTATTACTAACCGATTTACAAAATAAGATAGATGATCCAGATGATCCTGTTTTAATGGCTATTATAAATTCTAATAAAGTCAGTTTTTATCTTTAATATAGGGGATTATTATGGAAATCTTTGAATCTAGTAAGCTTGTTCTATTTATTATTTTTGCAATTCCAGGCTTTATTTCAATAAAAACCTATTCGTTACTGTGCCCAAATCATGAAAAAGATAGTACAAAGCTAATTATTGATGCCATTACATATAGTTGTTTGAACTATGCTTTATTAGGACCTTTTATTTATATGATGATTTTTAGTAAAAAATGGGATTTTATTTGTCCTTTTTTTACAATTATCTTTTATTCATTTGTCATGCTCGTTTTTCCAGCATTTTTAGCTTGGGGATGGTTAAAGTTAAGAAATATGGAGTTTTTTAAAAAGAATGCTCCTCATCCGACACCAAGGGCATGGGACTATATTTTTTCTCAGAGAAAAGAATATTTTATTTTAGTTACATTATCTGATGGGAAAAAACTAGCAGGAGAATATTCAGAGAAATCATTTACATCGAGTTTCCCTGAAGATCCGCAAATCTACTTAGAAAAAGCATGGGAGGTTAGTGCTGAGGGTGGTTTTGAAAGAATACGTGAGCAATCTGAAGGAATTCTAATATTATCCAAAGACATTCAAAGTATTGAATTTTTTCAACATCCCTAATATTTATCTATGGAGTTATCAATGTCAACTAAAGATTTAAAAACTAATATTCAGAGTATACCAAGCGACTTACAAACGAGAGGTTACCAGCCACAAAAGGTGACTTCACAAAATCCGTCGAATACTCAACCCCCTAAAAAACCTTAATTTTAGAGCGAGATTAATTATGAATGATAAAACTCAAAGAGTGCCTGTTGGTGATGGTTATAGTCCAGCTGTGATAAAACCACACAACCCAATGCCTGGTGCAGGTTATCAACCAGAAAAATCGAAAGGAACAAACCCGAGTAATCCTCAAGCACCTACATCTCCACCTAAAAAACCCTAAGGAATCGAAATGTCTAATATTAAAAATCCTGAAAACATAAATGATAGTTACAGTCCGAAACCTTCTGGATCTATTTCTGATTCAGATAAATTTGGTTATCAACCAACCAGATCTTCTGGGGGGAACACATCAAATTCATCTCAACAAACTACATCTCCACCAAGAAAGCCCTAAGACGATATAGAGCTCGCATTCTTTATGTGGGTTCCATTATTTATATTTACTTGTTTTTGAGAAAAATACTTTGAACAGCATAAATCACGAAGCGATAACCAAAGGTTTAAAAAATATTTATTTACATAACTCTTATATTAGAAATAAACGGGTGAAGTTGCGATGTGATGGACATACCAATTTGATTGGTGGGAATGGTCGTGGTAAGACCAGTATGCTTAATTTATTACCGATATTTGCTGGAATTTCACCTGAAAGCATGGTGCAAAAAGCTGGTAATAAATCTAGTTTTCTGGATTTTTATTTGCCTAATCTCCAATCAATGATTGTATATGAATATCTTGGGCAACAGGGTATGTGCTGTGTTGTGATGTACAGGCACCAAAATGGTATAAAACTGATTTATCGTTTTGTGCAAGGACGTGCTGAAGAAACTTTTTTTGCGCCACAGTTCGATGAATTATTTACGAAAAATACGCAAGTGAATGAGATTATTCATGAACTGCAATTAAATAATATTAAAATCAGTAAGCAAATTGAAACGATACTGGATTATCGGGCTATTCTGCATAACGATAAAGAGCGTTTTGCTCGTGATAAGAGTCTTCGTATATTGGCAGCAGACTACGCCATGTGTGATCGTCAATATACACTGCGTCATCTGGGTGAATTAACTCGTGTGCCTATGTCTCAGGTAGATCTGATTAATAAGTTTAAAAGTATGCTGGTAGATGCATTTCTACAGGATGAAAATGCAGTTGTAGGTGATAAAGGTCTAACTCATACGGCAAACTTAAATCTGATCGAGGATATGAGAAGTTTGCAGGAGTTTATAAAAGCAAGTTCTCAACTTGAAAAAGGTACGCAACTTAGAGCAAACGTCATTCAAACATATCAGCAACTCCTTAAGGTGAAGTTACAGGGTCATGTGTTAACTGAACAATTTATAGAGGATGAGCGTGAGCTACAACACGAGCATGATACCTATTTACTAAAATACGGACAGGACAATGATGTTTTACAAACGACTATAACTGATCTAGCGACTCAACTACGTAGCAAACAAGGTGAACGTACAGCAGTTAAAAATCAGATTGAGCATATCAATAGGCAGGAACAGGAATATCAGCAACTCAATATTGATCGCATGATCAGTGAGTATCATGATCTGCCTGTTTATCAAACTAAAGTGCAGGAAGAACGTGCTCAACTACAACGTCTGGAAGCTTCTGCCAAAGATATTGTGGATTCCCATGATCAGCATATACGCCAGATTCGAGATGAAACATCTAGGGAAAAGGAGTCGTGGGAACAAAAGAAAGGAGATATACATCATCAACAGATTGAGCTCTTCAAACAACAATCATTAGATGAAGACTTGCTTCGGACGGACCAGCAGGAGGAATTAACTGAATTGTCAAACAGGCAAGAATTAGCCCTTGAGACTATAAATGAAAATATTCAGCAGGCACATCGAAGTGTTGGCGAAGCTGGAGCATATACTTCTGATGAGCTGCAACATGTAGATTTAAATAAAAAATTATTAAAACAACAAAAACAGCAAATTTCAGAATATCTCAGTAAACACACTCTACTTAAGGAGAACGTTGATATCCACAAACAACAGGTGCATGATGCACTTAAAGCATTGGAAAAACATAAAAGCTTATTGGGTAAAGAGCAGGAAAAGGAACAGAAATTACGTGAACAATTAAATAATGAAGGTTCATTAATCAGTTTTCTGCGTACTCATCCTAATGAGGCATGGAAGCAGAATATTGGTAAATTGATTAATCCTGTTTTATTGCTTAGAAAAGGGCTCAATCCTAAATGGGAAACTGATGAATTAAGCCAGAACTCATTTTATGGATTGCATTTAGAATTGGATAAACTGAGTTTACCTCAGGAAGCGGACACGCTGGAGGATCTTAAAAAGCGTATTGAACAGCAGGCCTTGCGTTATAGTCAATATCAGGCTGATCAGACAATGTTGGAACGTAAAACGAACACTGCCAAAGAAGAGTTGGAACGTTTGCAAATAGAGCTGTCTGTGTCTGAGCAGGAGTTAAACAATTTAAATAGAAAATCTCAGGAATTAGATGCCGCACAGGAACGTATAGAGAAAAACATTCGCCTGAATGTCAATGAACGCAAGGAAAGGGCCGCCCAACTCTTACAAGATGCCGAGCAACAACAAAAATCCCTGATCCAGCAGCATAAGTCAGCCAAAAATAACCTGCAACAACTACAAGAAAAAGCTCGCGATAGTATTAAGGCAAAGTATCAGCTTAAAGATACCCAACTTCAGCAACAAGTAAAACAGATTGAAGACAATATTCATCAAGCTATAAAGCAGGGCGAAGATAAAATTGCTGAGTTGCTTAGCGCTAAAGATCGAGCATTGCAGGCTGAAGGTGTGGATACACAACAGTTAAAACGTGCTGAACAACGTTTAGCTGATGCTCAACAGCAGTTTGAAACTGTGAATGGATACATTGGCAGAATTAATGCTTATCATAAATGGGTTGAGATAGAACTTAGTCAACGTGCTGGACTTCACGACCAATTAAAAATGATTCAGGAAGTGATTGAACATCTGGAACAAGAACATGCAGATGGTGTAAAAGCGTTACAACAACTGGATAAGGAAAAAAGTGAACATAACAGGCAGTATCAAGCTGCTCTCAAGATAATTCAGAGAAAATCGCAGCAACTTGATGATTTATTAAAACGTATGGAACCATCAATACTGGATTTTACAGAGTTGGAATCAGAATTTGCTATTGATGAAATAGAGAAACCACTAGATTTTGACTGGTATCTCAATCATGGGCAGGAGCAATTGTCTCAATTGGCAGATTTACGTAAAGAAAGCCTTAAATTACATACATTAGTAAAACAGATTTTGAGTTTGGCGCAGGGTAATGGTCTGGAAAAATACTGGAGTAACCAGATGTTGGATTCTCGTTATCAGGTAGACAGTTTACCTTATATGTTACAGGCTATGACAGTATTGGGCAAAATGCTAGAGCATGAAATTCCATCCAAAATTAATGCAACGATCGTAGCATACCAGTCATTGGGTATCGTTTTTCAAAACCATTATGAATCACTCAAACGGTTTCAACGGAAAGTCTTCAGAGTCTCAGATGATCTGAGCTCGAATATTAATACCCATAATCCGTTTTCATCATTAAGTGATATTGAGATCCGACTTGAAGCTACAATCAATAAATTTGGTTATCTTACGGATCTGGAAAGTTTTGTGAATAAGTTTGACTCTGATGTGAATGAACTTCCTAATGAAAGCGTCATTGCCTCTTTGGAAAATGCAATAAAAGCTTTACATAATTCTAATGTTGAAAGTCATGACCTAAAAACCATGGTGGAAATGAGCATTTGCTTCAGAGAAAATACTCGTTTGGTCAAGGTGAGAAATGACAGGGATTTGGCAGAGGCCTCATCTACAGGTTTATCTCGCTTGGTGATTTTATTAATTTTTACAGGATTAATCCGTCATTTGTGTGCAGATGAAAGTGTAGCCATTCATTTACCAATTGATGAGTTAGGACAAATTGACCCAAGTAATAGCATAAAATTACTAGAGCTGATGCAACAGCAACAGGTCTATCTGGTGTGTGCTCAACCACAAATGAGTGAAGAAATCGGAAAGTCATTTCAATATAAATATAATATTGATAAAGATAAAGGCATTTCTCAGTTTGTAGTAAAGTCAAAAATTCAACAGAATCCACTACTTGTTGCAGGGAGCTGTGCATAATGAATCATCAATCTTTCGGTGAATGTATAGAACGGTTACTTCGTGGTGAAATTATTGATACATGGTTGGATAAATCCCTGTATAGCGATTTATGTCAGCCTGATAATCTTCAAGAGATCAATCATTTTTTATCCAGACTGAATCGTAACTGTATTCGCAGCAATGATGGTAATGGGTTTTATTGTGCTTATCTGGATATTGAGTCTCCAGAAATTCGTAAGATTATTCAGCGACAATTTAATGATTTTGTTTTGAGAATTGAACCCATTGTGCAATGGGTACGCTTGTGCCGTACACTGACCAATGGCAGTAAGCCAATTGAATATGGAGATATCATTTCAAAAGGTCAATTGCTTACCAGTGTAGAGCAATCTCATTTAGGCAGTGAGCAACTGAAAAAACTTGCTCAAAAAGTTGCTAAACAATCGACAAGTACCAATGCATCCGATCAATTGCAATATGTACTGAATTATTTGCAGGATGAAAAATACCTGATTCTAGCGGGTCATGATGCTGGAACAACCTATCGAGCCACAGCGAAATGGTCATTATTTTATGAGCAATTGGAATATATCAGTGCCTGTGAACAGATCCCGACGGACAACTTGCATGACACAGCAGGACAGCTAGTTCAGGATAATTTGATATAGGTACCCAGTATGAATGAAGCCAGAAAAGAACATCCCGCTGCAAAAGCCTGCTCGACCTTAGCTACACATATTGATGTGATTGGGGCCGCGATCAGTAATAATCATGGTGCGATTGAATTTAGCCCTGAACATGAAACAATGATTAAACGGTTGAATAAAGCAGGATTAGGCTATATCGAAACAGATACTGAGGCTTATATCCTGCATAGTACAGTTGTCAGGTTTGTTTCACATTTTGAAAAGAAAGGGCGAATCAAAAATTCCAGTGACGATATTCATGGATGTATTAACCAAATTGAGAGCTGTACTGAGACCTATCAATTTGCTAGACAAAGAAGTCTGCCTGAAGCTAGACATTATTTAAGCCAACTCAGTGAATTGGTGGTTGAATTGTCCAGTTTACTGCATGAAAACTGCTTATATTTTTCCAGTATAGTGGCAGATCACTTAGCTGTCATATCCGATCTTGAGTTAAAAATTCATGTGACTGAACAAGCGTTAAAACAACATGGTAAATTACGCGAGACACTTACAATATTAAGTGCGGATTGGCTGGATCAAGTGATGTGTTTAGGTAAAGAGCTTGAACGACTGGTTAAGCGACGTTTGCAACCTGTGGTAAATGCTTGTAATCGTGAGTTATTAAATACAGCCCACCAGATTAAGGAACAGATTACAGCACTTAAAAAAGAACAACTGATCCAGCACCGCAATATATTGATTGATTCAGTTCATCGGTATTTATATGAGAATCAGATTGACATGCAACTGGAGGCAGGTATAACACCAGATGTGTTTAATAGGGTCACAGCCATACCATTATTAGGTTATGGTAACGTTAATCAATATAGTCAACTCGATATTTTAGGAGAACTGGGCGCAAAAGCAGCAGAAAATCGACATGCCAAATCGAATATTAAACTGGCAGAAGCTCAAACAACCATCAACCAAACAAATGAGGTTGAGATTGTGGAACAAAGTCCATTACAGACGGCCCTAGAATATTTTTTTGAGGCAGCCTTACAGAGCGATGCTGGTACAGAATGGCGTGGTGTAGATTGTTTCGAGAAACTACATCCAAAGGTTGAGCTAGAATTCTGGTTAATGTCATTGGTTAGCTATCATCATGTGAACCAAAAGACACATGAACACAAAATTACGATGCGCATGGAAGAAACCCAGACACCATATTTTGATGGTAACTTTTTAGTACATGATGTAGTTGTAACTAAATCTAGGAGGATCATGTGAACCAGATTCAGTTAAACGTCATTCGGGATGTGTTAAGGGAAAAGTCCACACAGGTGCGATTAAATAAAACTTGGCAATTACTTCATGAAGAACATGGGATTGGTAATCGTGTAATTAATGGTCTGTGTTTAAAGGAGCGGGATTATCAGATATTAGAAAATTTGTATAAACAATATCGCAAGGATAATGTATTGGATGAGCTGTCTATAGGAGAGAATCGTCTTGAAGCTGTGAAAGTACATCGCAATGAAAAAAGCACATCAAAACAGGTGTTTGCAGATCAATTGGTATTTGCATCAATTCACCATAACTTACCTCTGAAATCAGTCTGTATGCCAATTGGGTATCCTACTTTCGTTCCAACAATAGATGTCAGTGAATTAGATATTACCGGTATAAAAAGGTTAGTGGTAATTGAAAATGCCACGATGCTAATAACTTTACATGAGTGGTATCAATGTTTACCTGAAGCCTGGCAATTTAGTCTTTTTATTTATCGTGGGCAAGGGCAGAATCAAAGTATTGTTAAAGCTCTTTTAGGCCAATTGAAACAGAATGTCCCTGTGGCAATTTATGCCGACTTTGACCCAAGTGGTTTATCCATAGTAATGGATTACTTAAGAATAAGACCTGTTATGATGATTGTTCCAAAAGAATGGGACCTGTTAGAAAATAATCATCCATGTAATCAAACAGATAAATATTTTGACCAGATTTATAAACTTCCTAATCTCGAAGAAAAGCTTTCTAGAAGTTCATATCTCTTACGTATGTATAACATTATGCGGAAAGAAAAAATTGCATTCATGCAGGAGAATGTATTGCTGTTAAATGAATTGGAGAGCTTGGAGTTGCAAAATTTAGAAAAACCTCTATCATCTTTTTGATAAAATATTTGAAAATTAATTTTATGGTTTTGTATGAGATGATACTTATAATCATCTATAATAATTATTTTACTAAATTCAATAATTTTCTTTGGTTAAGTTTAAATCTATTTTCTTGATTTTTACTCCTGCTAACATTTCTTCATAATTAAAATTGTATAAAAAAGTAGGGCTATAAAATATTTTGTCTAGCAACTCTAATTGTTTGCTTGGTAAAAAATCATGGAGAAAAACAAAATCATCCTTAACATCTTCAAAGCTTAAATTTTTAGATAAACTTTTACAAAAATGAATAAAATCCTCTAATTTAATATTATTATCTTTATCATATTTTTCAAAATATTTATTAATTACCAAATTTGAAACATCATCAGTTGTGTTTAATATTTTTTTTATATTTAAATCAACTTCCCTTTGCCCAAAATTTTCATCGTAATAATTCAAAAGGTTATATAACTCTTTGTCGTAATTATTGGAAATTTTATCAACCAGCTCGAATCCGACAATATTCGAAAGACTTTCTCTAATTTTAAAACCAACTAAAGAAATAATATTTATCAATCCAATTATTCTAAAAGTTAACAAGAAAAACTCATATCTAACTGTTTTATAATTAGGGAATCTAATATCAGTTCTTATAAATAACTCTCTAAATTCTTTGACTATAAACGGATCTGGTTGCATTAAAAAATCAATAGATCTTTTTAATCCTTTATGTAAATTATTTAAACTATACTGCTCACTTCTACTAGATGATAAACCTTTAAAATTTAAAAAATCATTATAAATTATAAAGATATCACTATGGCTTATTCTTTCATCACATTCAATAATATAATCACCAATATTTGAATAAACATAAGTCTTGCAGAATTTGCAGATTTCAATTTTTTCGGCATCCCAATCTAATAATTTATTACAGTGGGGACACCTACTTATATATGGAATCGAATGAGTAGGACATATAACATTTTTTCTGTATCCGTTAAGAGAGACATAACTGTGCTGCTTAATACAATATGGACAAATTAAGAGACAACTAACTACATAGAAGTTATTTTGATCAGTTAGACACAATTTATTTATCTCATCTTCTACTAAATCTGTAAATTTGTAAAAAACTGACTTATCAAAATTCCCTTTAACTATATTGATAGTACTTATCTTATTTTCAAAAATTGTTTTTATGACAGAATTTAGTGAAGGGTAAGCATTAGCCATTTTGATACGGTTTAAAAAACTTAGAATAAATTCATTTTCTTCTGGTATAGGGATGACAAGAAAATTCCTATTAAAATTTGGTTTATTCATTGCTTATACTCCACTTAATGAAAGTATGATTACGTAAATAATTAGAACTAAGAGTTTCTTATTTTTGAAGAAATACTAGCCATATCTAGACGAAATGGATTTGATTTAGTTTTACTTACATAGGAAGTAATACCGTCATCCCATGCTTTAATAAACTCTTCAATCGTTATTGTATAGTTATCTTTTTTCATCACTTGAAAAAGACAATTTTCTAAAAGAAGCATTAGGTAGGCATGGTGACCATTTGTAGCTATATAAATCTGTAAAGCTAATAGTTGACTTGTTAAAGAAGGTTCAAATTTAATATGTAAATATTTTTCGATATTTAATGAAATCTGATGAAGGAAAGCATGTAGTGTCCCTGGTTCATCTATTTTTGTAACTCTAAGCTGATTCAGCTTAAAGGTTTGTGAGAATCTTCGTGCAAGCTGACTGTCAATCTTCAATAACGACTCAAACTCAGGTAGACCCACTAGGCAAAAGCAAATACCAGTTTCATTCACCAAGGTTTTTATCCAATTGCATACCACTGTATTAATTCGTTTGGTCGAAGTTTGAAGATCAAACAAATGATGAAATTCATCCATAAATATCAGCCTTGTTTCACATACTTTTAACAGTGCTACAAGTTTGTGATTCATCTGCGCTGTGCTCCCTGAAAAAGGAGCAGGATCATGCAAAGCATTTAGCATACAACTTGCAACAGATTTCACAGTAGCTGGTGAGGGTACTTCTATATAAAACACAGGGACTATAGACTTCTTAAATCCCTCCTCAGTCCGATAAGTAGGGGGATGCTTTTTCACAATAGTTTGGCAGAGCGTTGTTTTTCCTAATCCACCTTTTGCTAATAACAAGCAACCAAATGGCTGAGCGTATGTTTTATTTTTTTCTGCACAAAGTAAAATCCCTTTATAAGCTGTATTAAATTCAGATGAAACTATAACAAGTTGCATGATTTTATTAATTTTATCTAAAATAACTTGATCACTATTCATTATCAAACTCCCAAGTTGAAAAATCTGAATAGTTATCTTTTTCATCGAATAGGTTATCTGAAACTAAGTCTCCTGTCTGTGCTGTTATAAGTGGTAAATTACTGAAACTAAATACTTCTTCTTCAGCTAGATTAAATTCTATTGGGTCATCCAAAAGAGTTTTTAAATGATTTGGCAATTCAATCTTAAGTTGTTTCGCTTTTTTATTTAACTTAACCTCCGATTGAATACGCTGATGTAAAGCCCATCGTGCAAAATCTGTTACATGTTCACCCAATTTTTCTTTATCTGCTTTTGATATTTTCTTTTTTTCTTCGAGAACCATCTCATGTTCATACAATGTCAATCCTCTTGTATAGGTTGGATCAGTTGAATCAGCTCGAATATAATTACTACTATCAAATGGATCTTGAAAATAAACATATTCTAGATTTGATTCATCCACCATAAGGATAACTTCAAGTATCCCCTGAGCTGACAATGTTGTGAGTACGTGAGATTTATAAGTTAGATACAGAAATTTAACCTGACCATGATTTATATTTCTTTTAACAGTTTTTCGTGTAATGACATCAATCTGAAATTTTGAGAGCAGAATAGGAGGGGTTATTTTAACAGCATCTCCCCATGCCAGTATGGGAGCTCGACTTATACTTGAATGTATAGTCTTATGATAAATTTCGTCAATCCATTCAGTTAGATAGGATCTTAATTTAGCTAAAGTAATGCTAGCATTTTTTTGTGGATCATAATCGGCCTTTTCTCGAGAATTTGAAAATGTGGTCCCCCTTATCTTTTGAATCAGATTATGAGTTATTGTCCCAAAAAAACGTTCAATTTTAGCTTTATCGTCTGGTGTTCTATTTTGAGCTGGCTGAATCGTAATGCCTAGTTCACAGCATATTTTGCTCATTGTATTGTTTTTAAATTCCACACCATTATCAGGGATAATTAAAGCAGGAATTCCACCTGGAAGACCATTATGTGGTCTATTCAACATATCTTTAAAAGTTGCAAGAGTACTCGAAGCATTAACAGGTAACATACTTAGATACCATCCAACAATACAACGAGTAAAGATATCAATAGCACAAGTTAGAAAAGGACGCCCCATAACATCTTTTGATTCTTCATCGATAATAAATATGTCTAAATAATGAGTATCAATTTCGACTATTGCCATTACAAAAGGGCTTTCTTTTTTTATTCCAGCGGCTTTAAATGTTGTATTTGCGATTCTCGCGCCTTTTTTTGCTCGTATTACGACGTACGGATCCAGCTGCTTAATTCTTCGTTGAATAGTACGTAATGATGGACATTGATTAACGTTTATATCTTGCTCAAGCATTTTTGCTTTGATAAATGCTATAACATCAATGCTGCTTCGATGTTCTTTCGGTTCTAGATAGCACTCTCTAATTGCAAGAGTTATAATTTGTTCAATCTCAATATTGAAGCGAAGGAATTTATTTCCCGGCTTGATTTTATTTAAAACATAGAGATCCTTGTCATTATCTAAATACAGTTTTATCCACCTCATGACTGAACGGGGTGAGGGAGGAGAATGGTCCTTTATTCGTCTTGAAACATCGATAATTGTCTTATAAACATTAGGATGTGAATAGGGATGACTAACTGAATTTAACACGGTTTTAATGTATTCTTGTTTTCTCAATAGATCTCTAGTTTTTTCCTTACTTAATACTGAGTCAGATAAATCTCCATTTAATTTGATCTCACCTGAATGGTATTTTTCAGTAAATTTTTCGATACTAATTGAGTAGATTTTTCCCCCAGTGATTGCTGAGTAACGTACCATCCCTTGACTTGTCCAACTAACTTCAAAGGAGGTTCCAGTTAGTAAAAATCTTAACCCTATCTTTGGAATTAACAAATGTGAGTTCATAGTAGCCCCCGAGATCTGATTGCTTCTACTAGAGCTGGGATGTAAACTGGCATAGGAATATATTTATAAAATATTAAGTAATATGCTATATCAACAGGCAAACTATTGTTTTCAAGTATTTTTTGTATTTCTGTGAATAGTAATTGACCATGAGTAGGAATGACTTTTATTGCTTTATCTATCAGCTGATCTGTCCACGATTGTATTCCTAAGCGTTGATAAAAATATAATAATGCAGTTTGGTTAAATCCCAACACAACATCATTTTTATCGATTACCTTATATTGTATGTTATGGTAATTTATTATTTTTTTAATTCGATGGTGTTTCTTAGCTTTTTTTTCTGTCAAATTATGTTTATCTGGTTTTACTTCATGGACTTCAACACGGCCATCAGAGTATTTAACTAAAAAGTCAGGATAATTTGATTCATATTGGCTTAATTGGATTTTTAATGCTTGTGTCCGATAGGAAACAACAGAAAGATCTCTCTCTAATTCAATTGCATATGCTAATTCCAAATTACTTTCAATAGGTATCATTCCAGCATTTTTCTTACTAGGAAATAACGAGGTACGCTTACCAACGCTACCTTGATGAATTTTCCTGATGCCGTGCAAGACACCTGCAATATCAGAACCCCGCTTAAAAGCGAGTTCGATCTGCTCATGAAGATTTGAGTTTGGATCATCTTTATATTTTTTCATGTTGAGTACCTTCCTTAACTCGTTTGAAAAAACAGCAGGGCTGCTATTCAGAAACGAGCCTATTTATTCACTTTGTAAAAAACAAAATGTAGGGCTTGACGAATTGCCCAATACAGAAGATACTTTGAGTAAGAGGTTTCAATATTTCTGTATTGGAATCAAACGACTTATGTCTGCAAACATAAGTCGTTTTCTTTTATATAAACCTATAAGAATAAATTTCTATTGCTTTATACCTAGCTTCACTGCGATCAGATGGCTTTTTCCTCTTTGTGGAATGCGTGTGTGATTCAATATTTGGTAGACCAATTGAGCAGGGAAATTATTCTCCCTTGACCATTCCGCAATTGATATACCAGAACTATTAAATTCTTCTTTTACTTGCTGGATACTTTTAATCATCTCGAAAGCTCCTAAATTTTTTATAAAAATATAGTAATTTTATAAAAACTACAATTTTCCATATTTCTTGTTTAAGACCAAAATTTTCCATAAAAAATCAAAAATAGAGTCTAAATTACACACAAGCCTTTGTTTTTATTATCTAAATATGCATTTTGAAAGTCAAAGACTTTGATATCTAGTCTTAAAATGTATTCAAGGGTTTAAGAGCTAAGTTTAATTTTTTTAGATACTTATTATCAATTTTTAGCTAGGGTTTTAAGTAAGATTAATTTACTAAGACTTTTATATACTTAATAAAGGTGGAGTGGTTTAAATACATTTTAATTAAAACCTAGCGATACTTTTAAAGCTTCATGAATATATTTTAAAAAAGCATAGGAAAAGGGATAAATGTATTTTAAGGCATTGAAATATTTTATTACATTTTCGTAAGAATTCTTTTTTACGGAAATAAAATATTCAGGAGATTTTTTAAGAAAAAGGTAGCCAAGTAGTATTTCATCAGAGAAATTGGAATTCTTTATTCTACTAAATGAGCTGCGTAAACTTCACAATGATATAGATGCTGACGTTAGATCATTGAAGCTTGATATAAGCGCATACAATATGTTGGAAAGATAAAAGGGTCATTCATTAGAGCTAAAGAATTGCTAAGAACTCTAGGTAGGACAGCATGAAAAATAGGAAAAAGTTGAGCCAAAAAGTTTCAAGAGTCAGGTCAATCAAGTATATGCATGTGTAACCATATTAAATAAGTTCATCAAAGTAGGTAAAACCGTAATACCCAAGTTGTAATTTAAATTTGAATGCTATGCACAACATAGACATATGAATGATGTAACATCTGTCGCGAATGACAACTTATATGTCGCGTGACGTAGCAGTGCTACTCAGGCCACAGTCTTAGATATTCTATTTAACTTATGTTTACCTGAAGTTTGATTCATAAGAATCAATATATTTATATTAATTAAATTGAATAACTTAGAGAATTAAAATTACAAGTTATAAATATTTAGTTCATGAACCTCGTTATGAATACATGATTTCCTACTAAAAAATATTAAGAATAGACTAAATTTGTCTAGGGGAGCGGTAGCAGTCCAGTGCTAATCGCAAGTTTATGAGCATAGTCTGCTAGATACTTAGCAATATTATCTGCTGTTGCTGGTAAAAAAACATTCCACTCCACTTCATTGACGTAAAGCTGACTCTTAACTTTGTCGCGTATTTTCACGTGTTGCCGCTTACAGGTGCTGGTCAATTTTACTCATATGAAGGTACATCGATTTCTTAATTCTGATTGAAATAACAACGGAGCTTTGTTTCAGTCATCTCTACGACCGTAGAGTAAACTGAACCAAGGAAGTTATGCATATCCAGTGTTATGGATGATGCTTTTACACCTGGCTGTGCGATGGCAAACTCAAAACTCACATCTGTATATTTCAATGCTTTTTTAATGGTATCAATATCACCTGAATTACCATGATAGAAGCGCTTACCTTGTAATACACCCGTACCATTTCGTCTTTCAAGATGTTTCAGCAGTTCTTCTGGCCTCCATTTATAGCGAAGTGAAACAATGGCCTGCCCGCACACTTCATATAAATCAGAAAGCCTAGCGCCAGAGTCTTGTTTTGAGTATTTACAATGAATAAGTTCAAAGTGAATCAAATTATCTTTAGCAAAGATAGCTATGATATCTGCTGACTCTCCAGAATTATCATCATTAAAAACAATGGTAGCTCCTTTGTTTACAAGATATTGCATCATGTATTCTTGAATGGAATGCTCACGTTTAGCTAAGCTTTTGTACATCGACTCAATAGTAAAGTCCACACCAGCCCAATCAAATGTTTCAATACGATCTACTGGTATTTGTGATAGAGGAAGGTCACCATAGTTTGTATGAATACATCCAGCAATTGTGCATCCATCGCTAAGAAATAGGGTGGGAGGATTTTCTTCGAAGAACTGTTTAATTGAAATTTTAGTGTTTTTTAAACCATCAAGTTTGAAGGTACAGTTATCTAAACCGACTATGGAGTGTCCCTTTTCACCACCTAAGATAATCGAGAAGTTTAATTCAGTCTCAAGAATTTTAAGTGTGAAATCTGCCTTATTATCAATGTATTGATCAAAATGTAAATCACACTCTGAAAGCAAATATGGTTTCATGTCAGCCAGTTCTATCGTAATTTTATGCATTCGGTCATAAAGTTCTTCAGACCAGTCAGTTGCCAAGACAATCATATTGATAGGATAAGTTTCAAGCTGAGTTTTTGAAGCTGAATTTTCAAGTAATAGATTTGAGTCTATAGAATCATCTGTTATCAAGTTTCCTATAGATAAACACCATGATTTCCATTCTTTAATATCGCTAACACGAGCTGGACTCCAAATTTTTCCTTTTACAGAAGCACCAACACTTACTGGAAAGCCGTTCCTAAAGCCTATACCGACAAAGTCAGATTTTTGGCATCTGCTTCCATTCTTCCACTTTGTCAATTCTGTTGTAACATCTGCACCGCTTAGCCGTGAATAACGATGAAGATGATTAGCTGGCTTAAATATTCCAGCATGAACTATGCTCAGTCGTTTAATAGAATCAAATGACCGAAATACACAATCACCGTTGAGTGGAGTTGCTGTGTTTCCCGTAAGTGCTTCAACTAACTCTTTGACATCCAGCTGTTTTTCTGAATACCCAATATAGAGATTTTTATTAGTTTTATCGAAATGGAGAATGATTAAGTCCCATTTCTGATCACGAATTTTGTCCGTTTTCGCCCACTTTACTTTGTCACGTTTCTGAGTTGTAAAATAAAAAACATTTTCTTGTTGATTAAAATATGGTTGAGAGAGTGCGTATTGTTTTAAATTAAAAGCATTTTTAAAATTAATCCAATTTACCGTCTCACACTTGTAGCAAACACAACTTAAGGCTGGATAGACTAGTTTGGGATTTAATTCTATATCTGGTGAGTCAAAGCCTGAATAAGGCTGACAGCCTTGAAGAAAGGTTAGTAGTGACTCAGCTTCAGTTTTTTTTGCATCAGCTATTTCGCTAATAACAGTTTCCCAGCCTGAACCTTCCTGAAAAAGATTCTCAAGCTCTTGGGACATTTTTTCTTCTGCGTAATTAACAACAAATGATGCAGGTCCTAATTTTTCTTGAGTGCGTGTAAACCGACCAATAAATTGAAGTAGTACAGACAAAGATTTGTGCACACTATGAACTGCAGCAATTTTAAAGTTAGGATAGTCGAACCCCTCTTTAAGCATGTCGACGCATACTACGATGTCATATTTATGATCTCTAATGTCTTCTATGATCTTTTTTCTGCCAGTGATACCAGAGTGTACTAGCACAATTCTTTCATTTGGATACCACTGTTGGTAATCTTCAAATAATTCTTCTGCTTTTGTTCGATTCTCAGCTCGTACCATAATTCTATGTGCATTAAAGCCATTAGCTCTATCGCTTTTTAATCTTTCCATAGCTGCATCTGCAATAGCTTTATCTTTCTTCTTAGGGTGTTTCTCGTCAACTGATACAAGAGAGATAGGGGAAAAGCAAGAATCCCTCAAAGCTTGTGATAATGAATAGTTATATACTATTTTTCCTTCAATTGGTTGCCGATCATTTCGATAAGGGGTAGCTGTGAATTGGACAATTTTGCTGTTTGAAAATAATTTTTTGAGTTCTTGCCACTCTGCCGCGCCCATATGATGAGCTTCATCGAAATATACGTGGGTGAATAAATCCTTTGCAGCATTTGCTACACCACTTTTAGCTCTTGCAAAAAATGCAGGAGTGGAAACAACTATCTCAGCTTCTTTTAAAATCTCTAATTGTTCTTCGCTAGTTAATATTTTATTCAAAACTAAAACTTTGGGGTTTGGAGCATCTTGGGGTATTACACCTAATTCTCTCAATATTCCCCAAGAAGCAAATTTATCTGATATTTGACGTTTAAGATCAATTGTTGGAACTATGACTAATGTTCTGTTGGCTTTATCGGACAAAGTTGTAATGAGCATCGTTTCAGTTTTACCTGTACCTGTTG
Organism: Acinetobacter sp. BIGb0102; assembly: GCF_003815055.1. Classification (NCBI taxonomy): domain Bacteria; kingdom Pseudomonadati; phylum Pseudomonadota; class Gammaproteobacteria; order Moraxellales; family Moraxellaceae; genus Acinetobacter; species Acinetobacter sp. BIGb0102. The sequence continues at coordinate 370,231 of NZ_RKQE01000010.1, read as the reverse complement.
GTAAAACAACTGTTGCAACGTCATTAGATAATGACCAATGTGAGAGTAGAGAATAGGTTGCTCCCAATTGCGCTAAACGTAATTTCCAGCCATTCTCACCTTGTCCATTTAAGGTTACGCCATCAAAAAAAGAGCTCCTAGCATTACTAGTTCTTGAAATAGTTCCTTTGATGATTTCGTAAGAGTTCTTACTTTTACCGATTCCAGCTTTTAAATCAGCTTGAAAACTTATACCTGTTGGATGGCAAAGATTTAAAAAGCGTTCTTTGCTGTACGTAACATCGAAGCCCCATTCACCAGAACCGATAGCTAGTTGGGATAGCGTTCCAATTTTAGTTTTTGTTTCAAAGAGATAAATAGGCTTTAACACGCTTAAAACTTCTGTATGAGTCAGAGCCAGGTTGTTTTGATTCATGTGTACCTCTTATCAACTTGGTGAAAGTAAAACACTAAGTGTTAGAATGCGTATGTTTTCTGCTCTGGAGATGCTCCTAGTTGATATAAAAATTGAGATAAATTAATGGTTTTCAACCTGCGGTGATCATATAGTAGCCTACAGTTTGTAAGAATTCATTTCAATGATTAGTGCTCATAAAACACCTCGTTAATTAGCTATATTATCTAACTTAACGGTGTCTACAAAATTAGTAGCTATTCACTAACCAAAATGCTGAGGTTAGGGTGCTGATACCTACGATTTCAGTTTGGTTTTTTGACGTAAGACATATAAATATAAGCTTTCTACTTTTTCACGTGCCCATGGTGTGGTACGCAAGAATCGCAATGATGATTTAACACTTGGATCTATGCAAAAAACATCTAATTTCAATTTTAGGAAGTTAAGTCAATCACATATTCAATTTTTACATTAAATTTGAGTAAGTATAGGAAATCTTGGCTTTTATATCATTATGCAATAAACCTGATTTAAAGTAGAGCTTTAGTATAAAATGATAAATTAGGAAATATTTTTTTTAATTGGGTATAATAATCTTCCCTTAAAATCAAATCACATCCTTCACATGTTGGAATATTCGAATTAGTTCCAACAAAGGAAGCTCCATTTCCTATTTTTTTATCTTTCCAATATCTAAATTCTAAAATAACTTCATCATTTTTGTTTATAGCCCTTAAGCCATTTTTATAATTATCAATCCGCAATTCCAGTAAAGTGACAAACTGGCTATTTAGCCATAATATAGAGGGCAACCCCATGTCATTCATATTATAACATAAGCCCTGTATAAAAGGAGTACCGAGATAAAAACTATTATTCCAGATATGATAAGAAGAGAAATCACGTCTTAAAGGGTTAGTCTCAACTTTCACAGGAAGTAGTCCCTCAAATAAAATGACACTCTTATTATAATTATTAATATTATAATTTTTTAAAATTAATTGGATTTCAAACCTAGAAATTCTCACAAAACCATTTTCAACACTTGGTTCTTTAAAACCTAAAATTTCATCGGAGGGAAGAGGTATTTTTGGACGTTGAATTATCGATTTAGAATGAGCAATAATAGATTTAACATCTAATTTAGCGTCATCTTCAAAAATTGCAGAATCAGAGTAATTTTCATTAAGATACCTACACAAAACACTAAATACCAACTCTTCTATATAAATATTTGGTGAAAGTAATTGTTCAGAATTATTAATAAATAAATCGAAAATATTCCTATCAAATTGTGATTCAACCATGTCAAAAATAGACTCAGTTTCAATTCCAATTGAATTTAAATACTTAATATATTTACTAGATCTTACTATATTTAAATGAGCATCAAGCATTTGAATTAAATTCCATTAATAATATCTGTATAAAGATTTTTAATATATAAATTTTTCTTAATTAAAACATGGGATAATTCATTAACTATATTTTCCAAAAGTATTTTACAGTTTTTTCTTTCATGAAATATTATTTCTAAGATTCCAGAAATTGATAAATGATAAAAATCAATTGAATTTTTAAAAAACCATTTTAAAGGTTGAATAAGTAGTGTTTCATCATAAGAAATTAAATAGGATATAGCAACAAGAACTTCTCTTTGAATTTCTGCATCATGGTGTCTGGTTTTACTTAAAATCAATACAATTGCAAGCTCATTATCATTCATATTAGAAAATTCTGAAGCTTCAACTTTATTCCAATCAAAATCATTATTATCAGGTAATCGGCTTTCAATATAGCTAAAACCTTTGTTATACATACTTAGGACTATGTCATTATTAATACCAGAATATTCAAAAGCAATAATTAGATTTGCTGTTGAATCTGGCATATAGTCATTATTAGGATAGCATGTAATAAGACATCGAGACAACTCTTTAATAGCTAACTTTTTATCAATTTTTATGGCTTCTTTTAGAGACTCTTTATGAACAAATTTATGTAAATTCCCATCTTGTGAATATATGAAAATATTAATAAGAAGAAATACTCTTAACTCATGAGTAAGATCTAAGTTATTTACTAATAAGTTAAGGTTTTCAAAATGCTTTATTCCGCCCCAAGGAAATCTTTTCCTAATAAGTGGAATTAAAAAATTAATAATAACCTTTTCATTGTAATGTTCTTTTATAAAAAAATATATATTATTTAGGTCGATATTGGATAGAACTTCTTTGTTTGTATAATAGTTAATAATCTCTATTTCTGACTTATTCATGAAGGATTCAGGTAAACAGAGTTTTTGAGATAACTCTTCAGAGAGCTTACTTTTTGATGAACTTAGATATTTGTCAGAATTGTTAGCCTTTTTGTTTGGTTGGTAAATTCTAGCTAAACCAAATTTATTCAATGTATTTTCAAATTTAGATATAACGCTATCTTTTAAGTCATTATAACTATCATTCCAGCTTCTACTATATAAGTTAAGTAAAGATCTCTTAGCTAAATCAATATCAACTGATTCCAATAAAAGAATTATATCCATAAAACTTTCTAAATACTCAGGTCTATTATTCGTTGGAGATAATATGTATAAAAAATTTAAAATTATAGGATTAGTATTGCTACTTTTCTGCAATAATTCTAAAAACATATAGTCAAGTTTCCAAAAGTATGGGTCTTTAATAAATTCATAAATAAGGTATTTAGTTGCTAAATTTATATCTATATTTAAAAGTTCTCTATACCAATCTATAGCTAGCCATCTTATTCCTTTTCCATCTTCAGTATGCTTCATGACAGCATCACTTAAATATTTTAATTTTTTAACATTTTCTCTGGCAATTACAGAATTAATTCTATTAATTGAATTTAAAGGAGATATTAATTCTGATAAGGTTGTATCTTTTCTAAAACTATAACTTGTTATGTTGGTAATGGCTTCTCTAAGTTCACTTTTAGCTTTTTCAAAATTATTCAATTTAGCATAATAAATTGATTTTTTAAAACAATAATCTGCATATTGACTATAATCAGAATCTTCTGATTGGTGAAATTTTTCATAAGCATTTATTAATAATAATATATTTTCATTATTAATAAAATCAAACTCTATAATTGGTAATGCGGGATAGGGAATCGCTAATAAGTCATTTATTACAGACTTCCATGATTCCTCAGTCTTTACATATTTCAGACAGATTCTAATGGTATGTCGGATCAAACCACCATTACTATATGTAAAATCAACAGCTCTTGGCGAACCTTTATAAGGATTAATTTCACTTGCTAAGAAATTAAAATTTTTAACAATTTCATTTTCTTTTTCCTGATCTTCTACAGTGTTCTCTATAATAAAAAAGCGAATAAAAAATTTAATCCAATTATAAAAGAAATTTTTGGATGGTATCTTTTTTTCAAAATCAATTAATTTTTTTATATCATTTTGAGCATATAGACTGATGTTAAAATAAAAAGCATTTAACTCATTTGAATCTATGTAACTGGTTTTAAAATCTATAGTTAAAGGTTTTAGTTCTTTAACTTCAAAATCTTCTTGATTAATTAATTCCAATCTTTTAGTGATGTCCTTATTTTTTAATATTTCATTTATTATTTTTGCTATTGCATTTTTTTGATCAAATTCTATATATCCGTAAAGGGTGAAAATATCATCTATTTTTTTAATATCTATTAATGCAAAAATAGCCTGTTTAAAAAAATCTTTATTCTCTTCCTCTACTAGATTAAGAAAAAGATGCTTTAAATCTTCGTGACTTGTACAGCTGTAAACATAATATTTAATATTCTCTAGATCAATTTCATCTTCAAATAAACTATCTATTTCTTTCCATCTAGGAGAGTACCCATATTTCTGCAAAATTGTAAAAGATTTAGCTATAATTTCGTCATTGAAATTTTTTTCACCATTAAAGAAAAGTAATGAATTTGCTTTTTCAGTCCCATGTATCAAGCATATGGCTTCAAAGTAATATTCAAATTTTTCAAGAAACTGGCTGTAATTTTCCTCTGAACTGGTTGAAACAACAGTTCTATTTAGTTCATTTATATAAATAAATAATGGCCAATCTTGTAAAATACCTGCAACTTTTACAAAGCTCTTAATATTATTTTTTATATAAAATTCTGAATGACCGTTAAATAAGCTTTCGTTTAGAAAATCATTATTAGCATATTCAACAACATAATTATATTGTTCAGATTTAATTAAATAGTTTAATAAATATCTATATGACTTAGTATTTTCATAAAAACCTTTTTCTTTAAGCCATGTACTAATCCGCACATCAATATTTTTCCGCTCTAAACTTGAAAGTCGTTCTAGTACATACCTTTTATAACTGTCATGATAAAGACTAATACCTCCTCTAAAACTATTTATCATTAATAAAGGTGATAATATTTCAAGTTCATTTTTAAGGTATTGACTAAAAATAATTAATTCTGATAATTCTGACATATCAACTGAAAAATCCAAACATCCTAAAAAATCAGAAGTTAAATTATTCTCTAGTTTATTAGAAATATATTCATAGTAACTTTTAAGGTTAAAGTCATAAGATGGTAGATTATCTATATGTTCTTTTGATACATTAGAATAGGTGTTAATGGTTTTAAGTATATAAGTCAAATATAAAGGATTTCCTTGACTTTTATCATTTAACAAGTTTGATAAAAAATATTCATCGAATTTAATATCGTCAATATTAAATTTCACCATTAATAATTTTGTTTTTTCTACATCCCACTTCGGCAAATCTATTTTTATGAAAGAATAATTATCAATTAAAGGGTTTACCTCATTTACTGGTTGTGAACTTAAAATGATACTAATATTTTTATTAATCTCTATCTGTGAGATATAGTTAATAATTCTAGTTCTCTCTTGTGATAAAGATGTTGATATTTTAAGTGTTCTTTCAATATGATCTAGCCCATCAATAATAATGATTAATGGGCGATCAATTTTTGATAACAATAAATTTAATTCTTTTAGACTTGCTGCTAGTAAATTCTCTTTTTCCTTTCTTATTTTTGGGAATTTTTTTAGTAGGGTTGAAATTAAATTTCCAAAAAAAACATCTGAAAGAACTCTCTGCTCATTTAAATTATCTTCTGTTCCTGTAAAACAATAATGCCTGATTACAGAAATATTAATTTCCTCAAGATATTCAATGAAATTTGTTAAAAACCATGATTTTCCTGCACCAGGTTCACCAATCATCAAGTTTTTCTGATTTTGATTTATTTGCTCTAAAAATTCTTGATTTTTACTATCTAATACTATGTTTTTATGTTGATCAATTTGAAATTTTTGTTCAATTTCTCCAAAATTAGTTTTAACTCTTAATATATCAAGAATTTCTTTAACTGATATCTCTCTAGAATAACTTCTACATTTCCCTGCTAATTCGGCTAATCTTACAAGAAAATCTGGTATACATACATCATCGTTAGGATATTGACCTATACCTAATTTTTCTGCTTGTCTAATTAATATTTTTTCTAAATCATTGGGTTTGTCAAATTCTAAACTAGCTTTAGGAAAATTAGTTTCAATTAGTAAATCACTACAAAAATTATTAAAAATATTTCTGTCTAAGCTGTTTTCTTTTACATAATTTTTAAAATTGTTCCATCGATTAAATTTTACTGGATTAATCTCCCAAAGATTATCAAGATTAATCTTAAAAATTTTAGTAATATCATCATCGAAAGATAAAGTTAAATTTTCTTGGCGTAATACTCGGCAAATATTATCATCGGTGGGTTCATTCCATGCTAAGCATAGTCTAAACTCTGTTTCAGGTGTCCTTAAATCACGCCATGTTTCAAATAGTTTATAAATTGCTAGCCCATACCCACTATCATTCGCGAGATCATCTTTTTCTAATGTCTTAGAAGTAGAATCATTGCTGTACTTTATTTGTTTACGCTGTATTTTTGTTCCATTTATAATGACTAAATCATCAAATCTGTCAGGTACTCCTTCTGAGGTATTTTTTTTATCGATTGAAAATATACTTTCCCAATTGCCTTCTAATACTTCTTTTAGGATAAAGTAACTTGTAAGTAAATCTTGGTAATTATAACCTTCATGGGCACTATTCAAGCTCAAACTATTTATCCTTCAGAATTTTACAAAAGTTATATATTAAATATGTTTAGTTAATTCAAAAACTTAAAAATATTTCTTCAATTTTATCAGCTGTAATTTTAATTTTCTATGAGACTAAGGAATAATTTTTATTTCATCGTATTTTTTGTGTTTTATAGTCAAGATCGAATATATGTGATTTTTAGATTAGCTTACTCTCTAAAATATAAAATTAAACTACTTATTGCTCTAATTTGTGGCTTTAAACTCTCAATTTCTTTAATTTTTATCAGTCTTAATTGTTCAATTCTAAATTGGATATCAGGAAATTGATCTTTTAAATCTTCCAATGCATCGACTTCTTGTTCTAGTGCAGTAATTTCGAACACAAACTCTTCTTTTTTCAAATTTAGTTCTTGGATGGTAGATCTTGACTCAATGCAAAACTGTGATCGTAGATCATGCAAATTTTCAGCTTCGGTATAGGTAGTTTGTCCATATCTACTTTTTTCAACATCAACGGTTAAATAACCATCTTTAACTAGTCGAAGTATCAACCGATAAACACTTTGATAGTTAACATTATTATCTATTACTTTCAAAAGTTTAACTTTATCCCAAAAGTCTACCGTTTGCCATGAGTCAATCTTATAACTACAAAGTACACGGGAAAGTTCTTTAAACATGGGTAAGTTTTGAATTTCCATATTCATTACTCAAATAATGAGGATTATAGTCCGTGGATTAAAACACTTCAATTCCTGATAGTTCTTGTATTTACGGTAGTCACCTATGAATCAAGAACTAGCACTGTCGATTGGCTCAAAAATTAGGGAAACTCGGAAAAATAAATCTATTAGCCAAGAGCAGTTAGCACTGCTAACTGCAATTGATCGCAGCTATTTAGGGCGAATTGAAAGGGGAGAAGTCAGCATTACTGTTGAAAAACTCTACCAAATCTCACAAACACTCAATGTTGATCCTAAAATATTACTCCCGTGATAAATATTTTTTGAGAAGGTGGGGAGCTAGTAGATGATCTATCTTCAAGTTAGTTCTTAATTTTACCTCTTCTATAATATCTATAAGTGTTTCTGTATTCTGGTGAAGCTGTGACTCCAAATCATCAATTTGTGAACGTAGATTTTTATTGGTATCTGTAAGAGCCTGTCTTGTCTTTTTATTCACATAAAGTTGCTGTTCTTTAGTCTTTAGGTGCAGTGGAGAAATCTGCTGGGATATATACAGAGATATGAGGTTCTTCCGTTCAGCAGAACTCAAAGTACTTAGCCCACCTGATATATAGCCCTTTGCTGTTAGACGGCTATGGAGAGCTTTGTGCGAAATAGGGGATTTTTCAAAACCTTCAACCAACATCATTTGTAATTCTTGTTCGATGACTTCATCTAATTGTTTACCACGTAACATATCAGGCTTCCTTAGACTCAATTTTTTGTTGTTCTATAGCGAACAGTTCACTTAATGTGGTTGGTAATTTACTAATTGTATTTTCATAAGGAAAAACAGGGATAGGCGTTAAATTCTTTTGTCTATCAAGTGCTTTAGCTTTTAAATCACTTAAATAAAGAATCTTTTGATGTAAATTTTCCAGCATTTCTCCATAAGAAAAATCATGGGTGAGGATTTGCTCTATATGTTGAAATTGATCCAATAGCTTATTCAAAGTATGTTGAAGAGCTTCTAATTCACCTTTACGACCTGTTAAGGCGAAGTTCCCACATTGATCACCTGATTGGCATGCAAGGCGTTTAGGGCAATCGTGGACAGCGACTTCACGCATACACCCGCCAAAAGGCAAGGGGTGTAAACAAGCATGACGTTGAACTAATGAGTTGGCTAATGATTGATCTTCTTTAACCAATTCATTAAATGACTCTGCGATATCTTGAAAATATTCATCAAAGAAAGATTCCTTTACATAACTTGCTACTTCATTTTTCGAGTCAAAGGTTTGTAAATTCATCTTTAAATTATTTTCTAGATCCAACTTTTCTGAAAAGTACATTAATCCATCATATTTAATAGAATCAATTGGATAGTCTGGCTTGAGTTCTTGTTTATCATTTTCGTAAAGTACTAATTCATGTTTTTCTAGCAAACTGGCTGTAACTTTGCGTTGTTTTAACGCTAAGTGTTGATAATATTGATTCTGCTTGATGTCTACACGCCCCATGAGCATTGCTTGTAAATGTTCAGCTAAACCACTGAGAGCAAGAAAAGTATTGATGTTGTGCCGTGGGATATGACTTGTAAGCTTTGAGTATTCTGTTTCATTTTCAAGTAAATGGTATTTTTCAAAAACGGAAATACTTAATGTATTTCCTAAAAAACTGTTAATTAACGTTACATTTAAAGGAATTACATTCGTTTTATTAACAAATGCTCTATGCAGTGTTGTAGATCTAAACTCATGAATAAAAAGTAGATCTTCATAAGCGATTTTTTCTGTTTTTCCTTCATAATTAAAAACATGATCGATAGGATATTCAGAGTCATAATTGGCTAATCCTTTAATAAATTGATTAATATCTTCTTTTAAGTAATATCGTTCAACACCTTGACCATTTCTAATTTCATTATAAATTGGAATATTTTTAATGGATTTGATAACAACATCACGTTGTCCAGCTCTACCTTTATAGTTATCTTTTACTCCAAAAATAGTTCCAATAAGATCATCTATTTCGACAAAATCCTGGCCAATATCATCAATAGATTTTGGCAAAAAATCCGAACAGTTTTTTGACCTGATATAATACACATGCTCTCTATATTCTTTGGTCAGTTCTAATACCGATTGAAATATTGTCTCAACTAAATTTGCAGATAAGGGTTCAACCCAATGTATTCTAAATCCAGCACCTTTTGCGCCATGATATTGAATTCCCAAAGTATATTGCTTTTTGCCATCTAAAGTTAGATGTTCCTTTGTTACTGGATCAAGTATAGGTTGCTTAATCAATGCATCTGTTTTTAAAAGGATTGCTTCCGTTGAACGCAAACCAGTGACGATGAGTAGTAATAAAAGATTTAGAACAATCTTTTCACCATTCGTCTCACACAAACTGATGAGTGAAACAATATTTATAAATGTACGAATTGAAATCAGCTTTTCTTTATCAAGATCATCTTCATCTAGTTCCAATTGATCAATTAAAGCTTTTGTCTTCTTAGCATTTGGGGTTCTATTCTGGCGGTTTATATATAGGTATTTTTGAGAAAATTCTAAAGGTTGTTCAGTAAAACCGTAATGATTTAACATCTCCTGTAATCTAAGGTATGTACCAGCATGATCAGGTAGATTCGTTTTACTCGAATTTTCTGCCAAAATTTCAAAAGAATTATTTAATATTAATGTAGATAAATGGCAGGGGTGTATGCTCTCGATTTTTTCAGCATATAGAGCACTATACCAACGCTTCAGGATTAAAAATTCTGCATATAGTTTTTGGGGTGATGCTTTGGAGTTAGATTTACGATAACTAAGGATAAGTACAGATTTAATAAACTCTTGAAAAATTGGTTCAATGATATTGTTTTCGATACCTTTCAATTGTCTAATCGCGCCAAAAGTGAAATGTGTTTTACCACTTCTAGACAACAACCACCCTGATCCAACTGTACCTCCATACCAAGATGAATCGTTCCAACTCCATTTAAAATTAGACTGTAAATTCTGATTAAAGTAATTTTTTTGCTCGTCAATAAAAACATTATATTTTTCAATGTTCATGAGTTACATCCTTCTGTAATGCACAACGAGTTATTACAGATTCAATTTCAAATTTAGTTGACTCATGCACTCGAATCAATGGATTTCTAGATACCCCTATTCCATCTGATAGCTTAATAAGATCATTGATTTCACTTTGTATGCTTTGTAAAACATGATTATGGTTAGCATCTATAAAAGGATGAAAGTACATGCAACCATAGCAATTGCGAACTGGTTGAAATAAACATTTGTCTTCGTAGGAGCACCCACCAATATCATAATGAATTTTACTACCAATATTTCCTAGTACTTTTTTCTGAAGCCAATTTTTCTTATAAACTAGCCTTCCAGTCAGGAGCATAGCGATCATTTGTCTATACAGAGAATTTTTACCAAGTGCTTGCGCTCTAATTTGAGCAAGTTCAGGGGTAGAGAAAATATAATGTCTAGCAGTTACAACAGAAGAATGACCCAAGATATAAGCAATCTCTTCAGCAGAAGACCCTGCCATTGCCAAACTATAACCAACATGATGCCTAAAATCAGAAAAAGAGTACTTTTGTTTTATCATTTCACCTGCTAGAACAGCTTCTCTGTAGGCTTTGGGAGCAAAATCAAATAACTTTGTATTAATTGCTTTTGAGCAAAAGCGTGCAGAATTTTCTCCTAAATCAAATAACTTGTTTTTTGGGCTTAAGTTAAATTTTTCGATATAAGCAATAATGATTTCAGCAACTTCTTCTGGTAATTTAACTGCGATCTTTTCATGTATATAACGTGCTTGTTTTGCATAGGGAATTAGTATGCTATACCGATGAAAATGATCAGTAGTACGTGAGGTATCTATTTTTATGTCTTCAGCAGATAGCTTTGCTAATTGCACAGGTCTAAGACCAGTTACATACACTAAACCAAGTATTGATGAGTAAAGTAGAGTTTGTTTATCTATACCTTGAAAATCATCTTTGATAGCTTGGTTTAACTTGATAAAGCCTTGTTGAATCATTGAAATTAAAGGGTAATCTATAGTATCTTCATATTCCTGATAGAATAAACTTGAATTAAAAGATTTAGGTCTAGGGATAAACTCCAATTCAAAATCATCATCTATCTCAAAGTCAGGAAAATCTTCTAAGACTAGAAGTTTCAATAGAAATTTAATATGAGAATAATCATTGCTATAATTTTTTTGTGGAGCAATTTCAATCAATATTCTTTTTAAATTTTCATAATTAAATTTTAAATTATTATTTTTCAAGTAATTGATTAAAAAAATAAATGTATAAAATTTTCGGCTCAAAAAAGATGGACTGTTTTTCTGAATAAAAGCTATTAAAAAAAACTTAACCAATACATTCTCACTTTCAGAAAATTTTGAAAAATCTAAATTTTCTGTCTGTCCTGAATAATAAAATCTCCATATATTGTTTGAAGAATTGATAAATTTATCGTCAAATTTATCGGCAACTAAAAATTTAACAATTTTTGGTATTTTTTTACTCAGATTCTGAAGAACTATTATCTGTTGATCATTAAAAACCGATACAGAATGTTGCTCTTGAAAGCCTTCAAAAAGGTCAAATTGCTCCATTATTTATATTTTCCATAATTCTTTGGATATACGCTGCAAATTCATGAGGTTAGCACTATCAACAATAAATCTTTTTGCATAGTAACTTGGCATTATACTGTTAGCGCTCCAACCACCTAAGACGCGTAGATCTTCTAGTGCTTTTTTCATAATTTCATCATTGCTTTGATTTAATGGTGATGCACTTTCGTTTCGATATTTTTTTATAGCAAAAGTCAAAGTGATATATGCCCATGTATGACGACATACATGAGGGGTTAACTTCTGAATTGAGTCAATATTTGTATCATCAAAATATACGGGATGTGAAGTCCTAAACGCTTGTTCTATCATCTTAAAAATTGCATTGATGGATGAATAGCTTAGTGGAGAGTAGGGTGGTTTAAGTGATGTAAACAAGATATCTGAATTATTGAAATTCCTTATCTTTTCTATGTATAGCATCAAAAATTTATAATCCATACTATCTAGTTTTATAACTCTATAAGATTGCTCATTTTTTATGCTAGGTTTTCTCTGTCTGAAATCATGTTCATCATCTGTATTAGTTATTATGAGACTATATGAGTCAGAATTGAGGGATTTTTTTATTGATCTTTTTGTAAGAAGCATTAGTTCACCAACCCGTAAACCGTAGTTCATCATAAGATGTACCATCAGAAAATTACGAAGTTGATGTGATTTCGTTGAGAATGGATTGTCTATATTTATATTAGCTGTCTGGTCTGGGCGAATAATTTTATAAAGCATAGCCACCATTTCATTATTTAAGCTTTTAAAGCTATGATTAATTTCACTTTTTATAGTTAAACTATGTTTAGAAAATTTACTAAAAATCCTTTTTTTGTTTAATAAGAACAAATCTATTTTTTTCCTACGATTTGTTAATTCTCTGATTGTAATATCTTGATAACGGGTGTTCCAATATTCATCTAAAAGATACACGAAATACTTAAACAATGATCTCAAACGCTGTGTAATGGTCATATAGTTAGCATCTACATTTGATCTAAGTCGAATCAAATTTGTTTCTAACTTTTTATTATTTTCCAAGAAAACAATAAAGTTATCGATTTCATTCAAAAAAATCTCAGGTTCATATTTGGAAGACAAAAATGACTCACAGAACAAAGTTGAATATTTCTGATGCCAAAACTCATACCAAAACTTTAGTGCCAGCATATCTGATTGTTGTGTGGCAAAACTTTGAAATCTCAGGACAGTCGTAGAATAGAGTAAAGGATAGAGACAAGGTACTGTAGCTGAAGTATCAAACAATAGAACTATGTGATTTTGATTAGAATACTTTTTTGAAAGTTTAATTGTTTTTACGACAAACATTCTAAGTACCAAGAACTTTATGAAGTAAATAGAATATAAACATAAGTGAACTGAATGTGAAATGTTATTTTATATAAGTGATTGATTTTAGGTTAAGCAAAGAGGTCTATGAACTTAAAGTATCATGTACTCAATTTAACATAATATACATTATGCGAAATAATTATAATTTATTAAGATCACGACTTGTTCCTCACCAAACTCTAGTTTTAAGTCTTCTAATGCTCTATACGAATCTAAATAAAAACGGCGTAAACTTATTAGATGATTTAAAGTTTACGCCGTGATGCTTTCTCGGTATTTTAAATTCTATGGAAAATTAAAAATTCACAGTCCACGACAACTGTGCTGTACGTGGCGCACCCAAGAATAAATAATCATCCCCAACAAAATTACCTACATCGCGCCAGTATTTTTTATTCAATAAATTATCGACATTCAATCTCAATGTATTGTCATAACCGTGCGCATGAAAGTTATACGCAGCGCCAGCATCAAATACGCTATAGCCTGACACCTTCACTGTGCCTGTTTTATTGGCATACTTACTACTGCTGTACTGCATACCTGCCAATAAACGTAATCCATCAATTTGTGGGACTTGATAAGATAAATGACTGGCAAAACGTACATTTGGCGCATTTTGAGTCTGATGTCCTTTATATTCAGTCACTTGTACATCTTTAAGTCGTGAACGTGTCAATGCCAGACTTGATGTAATATCCAGATTTTCACCTAAACGACCTTGTAAACCGAATTCCAATCCAAGGTTATGCTGTTCACCTTCAGCAATATAGTTATTGGCTGCATTGGTGTACTGATTGTCTTGTTTTAAATCAAATAATGCTGCCGTAAAGAGAAAATCTTGCCATTGCTGTTTGACACCCAATTCATATTGAGTTGAATGTATTGGGGCTAGCATTATAGGCGCATTATTGGTAAACCAAGGTGCCTGACCACCATCGCTTAAACCTTTGGCATAAGATGCATATAAGTGCGTGCGTTCCCAAGGTTGATACATCACGGCAAATTGCGGCAAGAAACGATTAAAATCGGTCTTTCGAATGCGCTGACCATCTGCCTGATAAGCATTTTCATCTAAATGTAGGAGTTTTCCACCCGCTAAAACTGACCAAGCCGCATTGAAATCAATCTGGTCAATCAATGTTAATGCGGTTTGCTGGCTTTCTAGAGACTTGTAGTGATTCGCCAAACGCTTATCAGTTGGTTGATACGCGATGCTATCCTGATAAATATTGCCTGAACCAACCATTTCATTTATTGCATCATATTGTGAATGGCGTTTAGCTGTGTGTGACAATTCCGCACTGAGATTGTGTTGCCATGTACCGGTATTAAATTTACCGTTTATGCCAGCCTTAAATTGATTGGTGAGATAGCTATCATCTGGATTGCGGAAGTCATAAATATCGTAATTACCATTTGGGTCAAAAGTATTACTTTGCGTCTGACAACTTTCACTATAACAACCCCAAGCAAATGATGAATAATCATCTACCACAACACGGCTTTGTGAAGCACTTAAATGCGACGTCCAGTTGTCATTGATCTGATAAGTATATTTTAATCCTGTATTTAAGCTATCACTGCTTACAGGTTTACTCCAGCTTTGATAACCCAATAAACGATCCCATTTCACACCACTTGGTACGGCGTTTCCACCCAATAATTGATAACCTGGTACAGAACGCTGACGTTGATGTTGTGATTCAAGATCAAATTCGAGCTGGGAACGATCTGAAATTTTCCAGTCTAAAGCGACTGAACCGAATAAACGACGTCCATTGGCATGTTCAACATAAGGATGAATTTCTTCATTGGCCAGATTAATGCGGTAACCAAATTGTTGCTGCTCGCCCAACAGCCCACCTAGATCTGTCGCAATACGATAGCCACCTTCACTATCAGTACCTACGGTAACCGACCGTATGTCTTTAGGACGTTTAGTCACGTAATTGACCACACCACCGGGTGTTGACATGCCACTTTGAATCGCGCTAATTCCTTTCAGGATTTCAACCTGTTCTTTATTTTCAAGTGCTACATTTTGCTCACCGCGAATCACATTGCCATTCAGCAAATAACTTGAACCCAGATTCAGGGCAAAACCACGCATGACAAAGTTCGGATAATAGCCAATCGGTGCATAGCCATCCCCTACTGCTGCATCATTCTTTACCACATCGGTAAGTGTTTTTGCATGTTGATCTGCAATACGTTCAGCTGTGATAGTACTGATCGAAGCGGGTATTTCGGCCAGACTGTGTTGATTAAAACCAGTTAAATTGACTTTAGGTTGATAATACGCACTTTCCGCAGCCTGAGCATTGACTGTAATGGTGGCAAGCCGAGTGGTTTCGCCTTCAGTTTCGGCCTGTGCTGCTGTGGAAAGCAGCCCTAAACATGAAAATGAGCCAACTGCCAGTAATGCTGTTTGTAAACGAGAAAGTGGAAAGGTTTTCACAGTATTTGCCGAGTCCTAAAAGTAATTTTACAGTCCGAATTTGCGGCACGAGTATTCACAATTTCTTTAGATTGGACAAGCATATTTTCCATCTATCTACGACTTTTTCACATTTAGTCGATAAATTGAATTTAACTTGTGATGCAAAAGCTTTATTTATACAAAATTAGTTCTGCTGTTGAAAACTCATCCCCAAGTTTATCCATGATTTCTTCGAGTAATGTGGTGATTTCAGGATTGTTATAAGCATGCATATTTCCGTTTATGGTTTCTCTCACATTACAATTGATTCTTTGCTTAAGTAGCTTATATACACTTTTGTTTCGACCAAACAGGATTCTTTGAATAAGATGATGTTTTTCCAGATCGGACAAAACTCTGTAAATGGTGCCTATTTTGAGGCCGCTTTGTTTATTGGCAATCATATAGATATCATCTGCGGTAAGACCGTTATGTTGAGCAAGTACTTCTAAAACGGAAACTCTGGCAACAGTTGGCGTTAAGCCTTTATTTATTAATAACTTTGAGTACATAAAAAACCTGTAAATTAAAATAATAACAACTCTATTTTTTATAAAAATAAATAATTTGGTGTAAATAAAAGTCGAAAAATCGAAGTAAACAATGCCTTGAAAACGATTTCTCAAGGCATCTTGTTGCGGTCAATATTCAAAATTAGAAGGTATAGGTCAAACCGACGTAATAATTACGGCCCAGTTCTTTTTCATTGAATGTAATTCCCGCATCTTTGCCTTTTTCTTCAAGATCGACATCGGTCAGGTTGCGGATACCTGCACGTACAGTCACGGCTGGATCTACTTTGGCAGAGAGACCAATATTGACCAAGGTATAATCAGGTAGTTTTTTCTGATTAATGACCTGATCACCGATATAACTTGCACCCGCAGTTAGAGTTAACCATTCAAGCGGTTTTAAATTAAGATTGGTATTGGCTTGCAGGCGTGGACGTTCATCCAGGCGTTTATGTGTTTCACTGTTTTTAGCATCAAGATAAGTCGCATTGGCATCGACAGAAAGCATAGGCAATAAATCAGCCTGTGCTGCAAGCTCTACCCCTTTGATTTTAACTCGTCCTAAATTTACCCAAGCAGCGCCAGTCGGTTTGGATTCACCGTTTGGATCTACGGTATAGGTAATATCACGACTAATCATATCCTTAATTTCATTCTGGAATAAAGTCACACTCCCGTTCCAGCTCGATTTACGGATTGACGCACTAATTTCATAGTTATCACTGGTTTCAGGCTTAAGGTCTGGATTACCCCATAAGGTACACCCTCCTCCACAACTGACAATGCCATAATCTTTGGTCATTTGTGCGAGAGACGGCGCTTTAAAGGCTTGTCCATAACCGCCCTTAACCACAATATCATAAGGTAGCTGATAGACCAGATAAGCTTTTGGACTGAAATGGTGACCAAACACTTCATGATCATCATAACGACCAGACAAGGATAAAGTCAGCGGATCTGTGATATGGATGTCATCCTGTACAAAGACCGAAGTTGTGCTAACCGAAGCCTTACCTGAATTTTGATAAGTTACACCGTCTTTGACTTCCTGATTATTGTATTCAACACCAGCAACAACACCGTGAATACTGACATCGAAATTGCTATAAGCACGCAAGTTGGTATTATTTTCTTTTAAAGTACGATGTTTAGGTTCATCAAAATCTGAATCATAGTCTTTAATTTCACTATTTTCCTGTTGCGCTGAAACGGTGGTTTTACCCCAACTCCAGTCACCGCGATGTGTTAGGCCAACTGAATAACGTTCAATCTCCTGACTGGCAAAACCTTCACTTAAATAGTCCCAAGCTGGATAATATTGATAATCCGTTTGGCCATAAGGGCGTTCATCCTTGTTATATCCTAAGTCAAGATCAATATTTTGCTGATCATTGAGTTCATAACTAAGGGTTGAACGTAAATTTTGGGTTTTCTTGCCTTCGATATAATACGCTGGCGTGGCTTGTTTGCCTTGTGAGAACCATGCATCACGGTCATATTGCTCAGCTGAAATAGAAAGACCTAATTTATCGGTCAATGCACCAGATGCAGAGGCGCCCAGACGATATTGCTGTTTTCCTGTACCGCGATCAACTATATGATATTCCGCATTAATTGCGCCCTGCCATTCATCTGTTGGCTTTTTGGTAATAATGTTAATTACACCGCCAATCGCATCTGAACCATATAGCGCCGACATCGGGCCTCGAATTACTTCTACCCGTTCAATACTGGACAATGGAATCGAGCTAATATCCAGATCGGCATCACGCCATAAGGCACCTGTAGAAGAAATACGTTTGCCATTCACTAGAATCAAGGTATATACCCCGTTTGATTCACGCACCCCACGAATGGTCAACTTTTCACGACCACCGCCATTATAATTTTGCACCCCGACGGTTTTACCCAAGACTTCAGCCAGACTATTTGCTGCTGATTGTTCGATCTGCTCTTTGCTGACAACAGTGATAGAAGCAGGTGCCGTATCTGGGCTTTCTTCTGCCAGACTGGCAGTGACGACGATCGTAGGTAAGGTCGTCCCCGCTTTCTGGGTTTGTTGATCTTCATTTGCAAATACTGCAAACGGCGTAAATGCTGCAATTGCAATCACTAATTTCTTCTTAGCCAAGACCATTTTTATTGCATCCTCAATATTAATAACAATTTTCATTTGTTAATTGTTATCATTTGTAAAGTTTGCGAATCATAGCTATTTATTGATAATCATTCAATAGTTGAAATTATTTTTATTTGAAATTGATAATCATTCTTATTTATGTAAAATTTAGTTATAATCGGCAATTTGAATATTGTTGTATTCCCCTATTCCTTAAACTTTATGCATAAGTAGATAAAATAATGCTATCCCGTTTCTTTATTTTTCATCCGATTTTTGCATCAGTCATTGCCATTATCATTTTGATTTTAGGCTTCTTTTCGATTCTGGCTTTACCTGTTGAACGGTATCCCAATCTTGCCCCGCCCAGTGTGACCGTTGCGACGGTTTATCGGGGAGCATCGGCTGAAACGGTCGAGGACAGTGTCACACAGATTCTGGAACAGCAGATTAAAGGCATTGATCACCTGCTCTATTACACCTCTAATAGCGAATCTTCAGGCCGCAGTACGATTGATATCCATTTTAAAATTGGTACGGATATTGATAAGGCGCAACTTCAAGTACAAAACCAGATGAATAGTGCCCTCAGTCGCCTCCCCGAACAGGTACAGCGTCAAGGTGTAAATATCTGGAAAACCACAGGCGATATGTTACTTATCGTCGGGGTTTATGATGAAACGGGTAAAGCTAACAATATAGACCTGTCCGATTATCTGGTGAATCACTTTGAACAGCCGCTGGCCCAGATTCAGGGCGTGGGAGAAGTTGATATCTTTGGATCGGCCTATGCCATGCGGATCTGGCTCAATCCGAATCAGCTTAAAAACTATAAGTTAATGCCAAGTGATATCGAGAAGGCTTTAGAGGACTACAATACTCAAATTGCCGCGGGTTCAATTGGTTCCATGCCTGCCGCGGCGGATCAGAATATCTACGCCAAAGTGACCGCTGGCTCGCGTTTGAAAACCATTGATGATTTTAAGTCGGTTGTGGTCAAGGCCAATATTGATGGCAGTCTGGTCTATCTTAAAGATGTTGCCCGTGTTGAACTGGGCGCAGAAAATTATGAAAGTATTAATACCTTAAATGGCTTCCCTTCCGCGGGTTTAGGGATTTTTTTAAGTCCTGATGCCAATGCTATTCAGACTTCAAAATTGATCAAGGATAAAATTGCGCAGTTAAGCCATCATTTACCTGCGGGTTATAAGATCGTTTATCCTCGTGACAATACACCTTTTATTCAGGAATCAATCAAGCAGGTCATCTTTACTTTACTGGAAGCAGTGATTTTGGTGGTGTTGGTGATGTATCTATTTCTACAGAACTGGCGTGCGACCCTGATTCCGACGATTACCGTACCAATTGTCATTTGTGGCACATTTATCATTCTGTATCTGGCAGGGATGAGTATTAATACCCTAACCCTGTTTGCTTTGGTACTTGCGATCGGCTTGTTGGTGGACGATACCATTGTCGTGGTCGAGAATGTTGAGCGACTCATCCATGAAAAACAGCTCGATGTAAGAGAAGCCTGTCTGGCATCCATGCAGGAAATTAGTGGTGCCTTAATTGGGATTACCCTTGTTCTTACGGCGGTATTTATTCCAATGGCCTTCTTTAGCGGCTCAACGGGCATGATTTACCGTCAATTTTCAATCACGCTGGTGGCAGCAATGCTTCTGTCGTTAATTGCCGCGATGATGATTACGCCAGCGCTCTGTGCTGTATTACTCAAAAAGCAACAACCTAAACCTGTCTGGGGGCAATATTTAGAGCGCGGCGTGCATCGAATCAAAAATCTATTTATTCAGTCAACCCAATACTTACTTCAATTCAGGTACTTTGCTTATCTGGGTGTTGCTACGCTGATTGTGCTACTGGCTTTGATCTATCGGGCTTTACCGACCAGTTTTATTCCGAATGAAGATCAGGGCCTACTGGCAGTGCAATTTGCCTTGCAAGATAGTGCCTCTCTAGGCCAAACCCAAGCCGTGGGTAAACAGGTTAATGATTATCTGCTCAAGCAAGAAGGCAAAAATATTAAAACCGTTCTGGTGGTCAATGGTCAGAATTTCTCTGGACAAGGGCCAAATCTAGGGATGGCCTTTGTTTCATTGAAGCATTGGGATGAACGTGAAGGTGATGAAAACACCGCACCTGCCATTCGTGCACGCATGCAAAAGGATCTGTCAGATCTACTCCCAGCACGCGTGATGGTGGGTATGCCAGCCAGTGTCGCAGGTTTAGGACAATCGGATGCCATTGAATTATGGTTGCGTGATTTAACTGGCAAAGGGCGTGAATATTTACAACAACAATTTGCAGAGATTGAAGGTCAGTCAGCCCATTATCCTGCTTTTAGTCAGCTCAGTCCTTTAGTCAGCGACAACAAAGCCGCCGTATATGTGCAACTGGATCAAAACAAGGCAAAAATGCTAGGACTGGAACAAAGTGAAATCCGCTCTACCCTTTCTACGGCTTGGGGTGGCAGTTATGTTAATGATTTTGTTGAACGTGGT
Organism: Acinetobacter sp. BIGb0102; assembly: GCF_003815055.1. Classification (NCBI taxonomy): domain Bacteria; kingdom Pseudomonadati; phylum Pseudomonadota; class Gammaproteobacteria; order Moraxellales; family Moraxellaceae; genus Acinetobacter; species Acinetobacter sp. BIGb0102. Next base: position 349,389 of record NZ_RKQE01000010.1, on the reverse strand, counting down.
CGGATTAAACGCATCATTATGCAAGGCGATACCGAATACCGTTCTAAACCTGAAGATTTACGCTACTGGCATGTGCGTAATCAATCTGGAGAAATGCTGCCCTTATCCCACTTTGCCCAGACACACTGGACAGGTGGGCCTGAGGTATTAAACCGCTTTATGGGACTGGCGGCGATCCAGCTGGAGGCCAATGTCAGTGATGGATTTAGTTCAGGTCAGGCCATGCATCAACTCTCCGACTTAATTAACCAGCAATCAGGTGTAGATCTGGCTTGGAGCGGATTATCTTTACAGGAACAGCAATCCAGTCATCAGGCAATTTATCTGTATGTGATTTCGATCCTGTTTATTTTCCTGTGTCTGGCTGCCTTGTATGAAAGCTGGAAAATTCCTTTCATTATCTTATTGGGTTTACCGCTCGGAATTACGGGTACGGTAGTTTTTGCGTGGTTATTTGAATTGCCCAATGATGTGTATTTCCAGATCGCGTTGCTCACGGCGATTGGATTGTCCTGTAAAAATGCCATTCTGATTGTGGAGTTTGCATCGACAGCACTTGCACAAGGACGAGATAAATATACCGCAGCGTATGAAGCCTTAGCTTTGCGCTTACGTCCCATTATCATGACATCACTGGCATTTGGTGCGGGGATTATTCCCTTGGTCTTTGCCACAGGCGCTGGTGCAGCCAGTCGTTATGAGATTGGCATTAGTGTATTAGGCAGTGTAATTTTTGGCACGATTCTGATTCCTTTATTTACCGCCTTCCTGTTTGTCATGGTAAATAGCTGGGTCGGTTTGCCTAAACTGGAATGGCGAAATCTGGATATTTTATCCCGTATCCGAAATATGCGTATCAAGCAGGATGAATCTTGATATATAAAAATGCTAGATTGAAAGGAAGCATTCTTTTCTATTTCAATCCAGCAAAATGATCAATTCACTAGAAAAATTTAGAACAATAAAAAAATGGCAGTTTTAATCTGCCATTTTTTTATTAACTTATTTGAGCTTAAGCAACGAGTTTTTCAATCCATACATCTAAGGTTGGTTGTTCGGCAAGATCTTCAAAACTCACTTTTGCGCCGTGTGCCTGCCATTTTCCAACCAGCGTCATTAAACGGACAGAGTCTAAACCGAGCATAAGTAAGTCGTCATGTAATTCGATTTCATGTACAGGGATTTGTAGCTGCTCACTGACCGCAGCAATAATGCCTTCCTTTGATAAAGCTGTAGCCATGTGCTTGAGATCCCATAAGCGCAGTACCTGACTGGTGGTCATGACCTGACCGCAGCGAGTGCTGATATATTTCAGTGCCATATCATGCTCAGCACGACTAAAATCCGCCATCGCATCGCCACAGACAAAGGGTTTGATATTGAGCATAAAGGCTTCTGCTGCACTCATGAGACAGCCGATATGCGCATAAACACCGCAAATCACCAATTGATCTCGGCCCCATTGTTGCATCAACTGCTCAAATTCAGAAAATTTAAAGGCGCTATAACGCCATTTGGTTAAAACCGTATCTGTATCTGTGGCGGCGACATCAGGATGAATGCGGGTAATTTGCGGATCTGCCTTTAAGCCTGTTCCCCAAAAGTCAGTCAATAACTGACGATGCTCTGGAGTCTGGTCTCCAGGTTGTGCGGTATACACCACAGGAATATTGAGTTGACGCGCCTGTTCAATAAGAGCCTGTGTATTTTTTAATAATTCAGGAATGGGTGCTTGTTGCTGGTCATAGAAATCTAAGAAATATTGCTGCATATCATGAACCAGTAGAACCGACTGTTTGGCATCTAACTGCCAATGAGTTTTATTTTCAGTGAACTCATGGGCTTGAGGCATGGCATAACTGGCAATTTTAGGAATACTCATTACTTATTTCTCATCTTTTATAAATGACTTGGGGTGAAAGAATTAAACGGTTTCGGCTTGGAGATGCTGACGAAGCACTTTTTTATCAATTTTGCCAAAAGCGGTATAAGGAAACTGCTCGATAAACTCGATTCGGTCAGGGATCTTATAGGTCGCTAAACCGTAGTCTTTTAAATATTGACGTAGTTGCATACCACGGCGGATCGCACTTGGATCGTTGTCCTGTGTTTGCCATGCAATAAAGGCACAGCTTTTTTCGCCCAACATCTCGTCAGGCATCGGCACCAGCGCAGCTAGACGGACTTGAGGATGGGTAACCAACGCTTGTTCCACTTCTTCAGTTGCGATTTTTTCGCCGCCACGATTAATTTGTTCTTTAGAACGGCCTTCCACAACGATACAGCCGTCAGCCCGAATACGAACTAGATCACCTGTGCGGTAGAAACCATCTGGCGTAAATGAACGTGCATTATGTTCGGGCACCTTGTAATAACCACGAATGGTATATGGGCCTCGTGTGAGCAAATGCCCAATTTCGCCTGCTGCAACAGGTTGATCATGCTCATCAAGCACTAAAATTTCATCGTCGGCTGAGATCTTTAGGCCTTGGGTATGAATAATCTGTTCGGGAGACATATCAAAATGGGTGTAATTCACTAACCCTTCTGCCATACCAAAGACTTGTTGCAATCTCACCTTAAAATCATCAATCAACCTGCTGGCAACCGTATCGGGTAAGCGTGCGCCACCAACTTGCAAACAGCGTAAGGTGGATAGGATGTCATCCTGATCTTTGTCAGCTTTATCCATCCACGGACGAACCAAAGCCGGCACCAGACAGGCATCAGTTACGCCATGTTTACGTATCAAGGCAAAAGCGGTTTCAGGGCTTGGATCGCTACCAAGAACGACTGCACCTCCTGCATAGAAAATACCTAATGCACCTGCTGAGCTCATAGAAAAGTTATGAGCTGCGGGTAACACCATTAACAGACGGGAGCTTTGCTCAAGCTGGCAGATCTTGGCACTTTCTCGCACACTATATAAATAGTCATCATGCGTGCGGGGAATTAATTTAGGAATGCCTGTACTACCACCTGAGAGTTGCAAAAAGGCCACTTGATCTGCACTGCTTGGGCGTATTGCCTGAGCTAAAAGATCAGTTTTGTGTAATAGTGCTGCAAGATTAGAAAACTCGGCTGCATCTCCTAAAACAAAAATATGCTGTAACGCTGGATTGGCTTGCTGGCATTTACGTGCCAATTCACGGTAATCAAACTTTTGTGCCCCGAAGTCAGCACAGAAATAAGCGCTTGCCTGAGTTTGCTGGAAAAAGCTATTCAGCTCAGCATGTCGGTGTGCAGGTAAGGACATAATGGGTAATGCACCTAAACGAATTAGGGCAAAAAACACCACATAGAACTGGTAACAGTTAGGCATTTGTACCACAGCTTTATCACCTGCACGTAAACCCTGCTGATAAAGGTTATTGGCACAAAAACTGACAAGCTGGTTGAATTGTTGGTAATTAAGCGCTGTATCTGCATCGAAGATGGCAATATTCTCAGGGAATTGTTGTGCAGATTGCTGTAAAAAATCACTGAGATTCTGTCCGATCCAGTAGCCCTTTTCGCGATAGCGTGTCGCAAATGCCTCAGGATAAGGCACTGCGCCTTCTAGATAATTTTGCATATTATTTTACCTTCCCCATGATGTGTTCTGATGAAAACCCAAAACCATCTAATACAGTTCTAAATTTGGCCGCAGTTTCTGCATGCTCCGCACTTGGATCAGATGCAGCAACAATACCTGCTCCTGCAAATAGGCGGGCAATATTGTGCTGGACGCGCGCACAACGAACAGTGACAGACCATTCGCCATTGCCTTGGGCATCTGCCCAACCCATCGTTCCAGCAAAAAGTTCCCGATTAAAGGGTTCCAGTTGCTCAATCAAACCTTTCGCTACAGCTGTTGGCTGCCCACAGATCGCAGGTGTTGGATGCAGTTTTTCAACCAAATCGAAAACGTGAATGTCTTTGTTTTTTAATTCACCTTCAATACGGCTGGCTAGATGCCATAAACGTTGGGTTCTAATGAGTGAAGGTTGTTTTGGAATATGTAGTTTTTTACAGAAAGGACTTAATTGATCCGCGATCATTTCGATCACAACCGCATGTTCATGCTGATCTTTTGCGGAAGCCAATAATTGTTGTGCATTGTGCTGATCCTGAATCGGATCTGTATCTCGTGCCAAAGTACCAGCGACAGGTTTACTCCAGACCTGAGTCCCCTGTTTAGCAACCAAAAGTTCAGGACTTGCACCAACAAACCAGCCTTCATGTGCCGCATCGCGGGCAACTGCATAGTTATAGCCTTCGGGATTATCTTGACTTAAATGATAAAAGAGCTGGGAGATATCAATGTCATCAGACAGTTCTAATTCTAAAATTCTGGCAAGTACAGCTTTATTTAATTCGCCTTGCTGCATTTTATGTACCAGTTCAGCGACTTGAGTTTGATATTGCTCACCAGAAGGAATAAAGCGGGCCTGTTCTATCGTACTTGTCGTTATTTCTCGATGAGATGAGGTGTAAAGAAGCTTTTGATAAAACTTCACATCATCCATCAGCATGAGATTGACATCTTGCGCGTTGGAAAATGGAATTCCGCCAAGAATCTTCGCCTGTGGATGGCCTTGTTGAATCACCTGATTCAGTTGAGATCGTGCCTGTTTTAACCAGTCAGATAAATGACTGTCTGGCGCAATATCAATATCCTGCAATTTATGCTGGCCTTTCAGTACATAGTCTGGCGTTGTAAAGTAGAAACCCGCATCGCGATCACATTGCAAGATTTCATGGGCGAATGCCACCCGACTTTCGGTATAGTTTTCTTTTTGAATAAAATAGGGATGTTGTATAGACATTGACTATACTCCTTTTACGACATCTTATTTTTAAGTTTTAAAGTGTTAAGAATTTATGTTTTTACACGCCTAGCGTGGCGCCGCCGTCAACGACAATTTCCTGCATGGTAATTTGCGCAGCTTGATCTGAAAGTAGAAAAACCACCACATTGGCAATATCTTCAGGTTCTGCAAGTTTCTGAAGTGGAATCCCCGTCCTGTATTGAGACAGATCACCATTGACCACCGCCGCGGGAGGCTGATCCGTTGTCCATAATTGTTTTTGCATATGGGTCAAGGTTGAACCTGGGGAAACGATATTCACACGGACATGATGTTGTGCTGTTTCTAATGCCAGATTACGACAATAATGACTTAAAGCCGCCTTGCTCGTGGCATACATCCCCAGTTGTATACGTGGCATACGGGCGCTATTGGAACTGACCGTAACAATACTCCCCTGTTTTTTGGCACATAAATATTGGGCCACTTGCTGACTGATCGCAATCGGTGCGAGCAGATTCACGGCGAATGTGCGTTGCCAGTCCTCATTTTTTGCATCGAGCAACGAGGTCATGATTAAAATTCCTGCGGCATTCACCAGTCCAACAACGTTGTACTGCGCCAGAATTTCTTCAATCACTTTTTTTGTCTCGGCTTCGTCGGTGATATCCAGTTGAATACCTTTCCATCGTGAAGCGAGTTCGGCTGTTAGGTTTTGGGTAATTTCCCAGTGTTCGGGCTGTGCTTGCTGATCAAGGCCAATGACGGTAAAACCTTGCTGCAACAATCGAGATGAAATTGCTGCACCAATGCCTCTGGCTGCTCCCGTTACAATGACGGTAGAGCTCATATGAATACTCCAAATTTGCGACCAATTTTTTGATCGCCGAACATAATTGCAAATAATTATCATTACAATCAAGCTGGAAATTTTCACTTTTTTATCAAATAAGAAAAAAATGGTTGTTTTTAAAGCTATTTTCTTTCTTAAATTATTGTTTTTTATCATTAAGCGAAATTGGTGTGTTTTTTTATTGGATATAATGATAATTATTTGCATTTACAAATGAGAATCATTCTATTATTGTTGGGCCGCTTTCTAGTCGATATATGGACTTAAGATGAAGCCAAATTACTTTCCAATTCATCCAATATTCCAACAAAAAAACTTAGGTTCTGACATCTGGTGGAATTCAGTCGAACACATCGGTACCCCTCTTGTTATTGAAGATAACCAGCAGTTGCACTGTACTTTTTTATGGCGTCGTCAGTCAGAAACTGAATCGACCTATATTGATGTGTATTCGCAAAGCCCTTCCATTTATCAACAATGGAATGCATTCCAGCAGATTGAAAATACGGATATTTCCTTTTTTGAAATAACGCTGCCTTTAAATTGGTCTGGTAGTTATGTATTGGTGACGACCCCTGATAGTGCGCCTGAAATGCCAGAGGCACAGCTTCGTCGCCAATGGTGGATCAACCAGCTCCAGCATTATGTACAGGTGGATCGCCTCAATCCTTACCCAGCCTATCCAGCGCAAGTCTCACGTTGGGTCAATCAATTGCATCTGGGGCAGTCACAGGATTCTCAGCAAGCAAACGTGTCTCCCGTTTATGAGTCGATTGAATGGCACAGCCAGCATCTGGCAACAACCTATCCCGTTGACTTCTATCAGACCGCACCCCTGACAGAGAACAGCCCATTGGTGATTCTTCTGGATGGACAAATCTGGAGTCGGCATCTACCGATTTTGCAAGACATCCAGTCTCGTACCAATCAGGGCAAGATGGATGCGGCAAATTATGTATTTCTACACAGTATCAATAGTGAGCAACGTTGTCTCGACTATGGCTGTCGTGACCTGTTTTCACAGGCCATTGTTGAAGAGCTGATTCCGTATATTCAGCAAAACTTCTCGTTATCTCCATCCAGCCCCGTATTTTTATGCGGTCAAAGTCTAGGTGGTTTATGCGCTCTGCATTCACTTTTACTTTATCCCACCACTTTTCAGGGTCTGATTTTGCAATCAGGCTCATACTGGTGGTCCGATTATTCAAACAGTGATTTCTTAAATGGTCATACACAACGCTTTTTAGAGGTGATCGAACACTATCTGCAACCGATTCCCAACGAGACTCAAATCTTCATTCGTACTGGCGCTTATGAAACAGATATGCGTGAAGACAGCCAATTACTTTACGCGACCTTAAGTTCAGTACGACCTACCCAGATTCACACCTTTGCAGGTGGCCATGACGCAATCAATTGGAAATATGATCTGGTCGACACGCTGCAAACCCTAATTTCTTAAAAAAACCTTGAATCTTCAAAGGAAAAACATGATGAGTACTTTACAAGAAAATTATATCAATCCATTTGATAACGAAAACCTATCCTTCTTCGTGCTTAAAAATATAAAAGGTGAATTCAGCTTATGGCCTGAGTTTCATACCTTACCTGCTGGTTGGGAGGTGCAATTAGGACCAACCACGCGTTCTGAGTGTATTGGCTATGTCGAGCAGCATTGGAAAGCAATTAATCCATTCCAAGTGGCTTAATGGAGTTATCGATATGAACCAAGCATTACATAATGAATTTATTCAGGAACCGACACAGCCTGTACGCTTAAATCTGCTTTCAACTCAACAAGGGATTTTCCTTGCAGATCATTTAAGTGCGATTGAAGACTTATATACCATTGCACATTGTCTGGAATTACCAAAAACACTGGATCTGGCAACGTTCAAGCAAGCCATTCAGCTGGGTTTAAGTGAAGCAGATACGGTCACGGCGGAGTATTCCTGCAATCCTGCGGAACCATTCTTACAGCTCAAAAATCAGGTTGAAATTCCAATTGAAGAATTTGATTTTTGTCATCTTCCACCCGAGCAGGCACAAAAACGCTTGTGGGACTGGATGCCAACCGACCGTCAATATGCCAAGTCATTAAAAAACAACGACAGCAATCTTTATCGTCAGGTGCTGTTTGTTTGCCACGATAAAGTGTATTGGTATCAACGTTATCATCACATCATGCTAGATGGTTTTAGTATCATTAATCTGACCAAGCGTATTGTTGAGATTTACCAGCAGCTTCAAAAGGATGAACTGAAGGCCTCACCTTTTATTACCGTGAAAGATGTAATTGCAGAAAGACAAGCCTATGAGGCCAGTCCAAAGTTTCAGGAAGATCAGGCTTTCTGGAAAAATTATTGTCAAGACCTTGCTTCACCAGTCACCTTAAGTACTCATCATCTTGCGGCAAAAACAACCGCCCGATTTATTAAACATCAGTTGCATTTCTCTCAAGGGATTCTTGCACAAATTCAGGCTTTGGCTTCGGCTGCGAAACTGGCTTTGCCTGACATGATGATGGCGCTGTCACTACATTATCTTTATAAAATGACAGACAAGTCTGAATTGGTTATGGGCGTTCCATTCATGCGCCGTCTGGGTTCCAAAGCCATTCGTGCCTTATTACCTACAGTGAATGTTCTGCCTGTTCAATTTCAGGTAAATCCGCAGCATAGCTGGATCAGTCTGGCACAGCATGTTCAGGCGCAGTTGGCACAAATTCGCCCGCATCAAAAATATGATGCAGAACAGATTTTACGTGACTTAAATTCGATTGATGCCCATGAACGTATTTATGGCCCTATTCTGAATTATAAAGCGTTTGATCAGGATCTGGTGATTGATGATCAGGCCGTGAAAACCCATCATATTTCCACGGGGCCAATCGATGATTTTGAATTTTCGTTTATCGTTCAAAATCAGGAATTGATGATTGAGCTACGAGCCGATGCAGCCCGCTATACGCAAGATGAATTGTTAATGCATAGTCAGCGTTTGACTTTATTGCTTGAACAATGTCTTGCTCGACCTGAGCAAAGCTGTGCGCCATTTAGCATCACGACCACTCCAGAACAGCATCTTCTTGCTCAAGCCGGTACAGGGCCACGGGTTGCGCATCCTGAAAGTTATAACAATGTACTGGATATTTTTTATGAACAGGCCAGCAAATATCCAGACCGAATTGCGATTCTGAGCGGTGAACGCGAATCATTGTATCAGCTCACTTTTGCTGAATTAAAAGCACAGATCAACCAGTTTACCCGTTTCTTACAAGCTCACGGCGCCAAGAAAAATACCGTGATTGCGGGGGCGATTCCGCGCTCAGCAGAATCTGTAGTGATGATGTTATCCGTACTGAATTCAGGTGCAAGTTTCTTACCGCTGGATCTCGACTATCCTGTCGATCGTATGCAAATGATGTGTGAAGATGCGAATCCTCTCTTTGTTTTAACCACACAGGCACTCTCAAATCAGTTGCCACAAGCTTTGCAGCAAATTCATTTGGATGATGAAGCTGTTCGAGCGAAAATTCGTGCGCAGGATGCAGCAGATATTCCGGCAGAGCAGCGACGTTTTGATTTTCAGGATGTGGCCTATGTCATTTTTACGTCAGGAAGCACAGGACGACCTAAAGGTGTAATGAACACTCACGGTTCTTTGCTCAATCTGATTCTTGTTCATCAACATACGATCTATTTCCCTGTGCTGGAAGCGGTACAACAACGTTTCCCTGATCGACCACTCAGAGCGGCCCACACGCATTCGTTCTCATTCGATTCTTCATGGTTACAGGTCTTCTGGTTAATCTGGGGCCAAGAGCTACATATTTTTGATGAGAATATGCGCCGTGATGCGTATGGGCTGGTACAGGAAATCCAACAACGTCAAATTGATACGCTTGATTTACCGCCATCTTTCTGTGCCCAGATGATCAGTAATGGACTATTTGAGCAAGGCCAGCATCATCCAAGCCTGATTTTGATTGGTGGTGAAGCTGCGCCATTGGCCTTATGGCAACAATTGAATGCACAGCCTGATTTATTTGCGCATAACCTATATGGGCCAACTGAATATACGGTTGATACTTTCCGTGCAGAGTTAAAATTGACGGAACGCCCTGTGATTGCGAATCCGATTGGCAATACCCAAGCCTATGTGCTGGATCAAAATCTGCAATGCTGCCCGATTGGGGTGATTGGTGAGTTATATATTTCAGGTTTTGGTATTGCCAACGGTTATCTGGGGCGTGCAGATTTAAGTTCAACCCGTTTTATTGCCAATCCATTTGAACATGGACAGCGTATGTATCGTACTGGTGATCTGGTGCGCTGGAATATGGCGGGCAAACTTGAATTTATGGGACGTTGCGACGATCAGATCAAGATTCGTGGTTATCGTGTCGAAATTGGTGAAGTCGAAAATGCCCTTTCAGTACTGCCAAATATTGAAAGCGTGGTAGTGATTGCAGAACCGATCAATAATAGCCACCGTCTTTTGGGCTATTGTGTGGTGAAAGAGATTCAACTCGATGAAGCAAAAAGCGAGAAGCTCAGCCAGCATTACCTCAGTTTACTACGCCAAAACCTGCCTGATTATATGGTGCCCTCGGCCTTGACTGTAATGCAGGAGTTCCCGCGTAATGTCAGTGGTAAAGTCGATAAAAAGGCCCTGCCAAGACCGCAAATCCGTACTCAAAGTCGTGCCGCCCAAACACCAGAACAACATTTGCTGTGTCAGATTGCGGCTACTGTTTTAAAACTTGAGCAGATCGGCATTGACGATGATTTCTTTATGACGGGTGGCGACAGTATTTCTGCCATCATGTTATGTACCCAATTGCGTCAACATGGCTATGGTTTAAAACCGAGTGATGTCTTCCAGCTCAAAACCATTGCAACTATGGCCACTCAACTGGAAGTACTGGATCCTAGAGATATTGATTACACCATGCAGTCGGTTTTTGATGATCAAATTATTGACAAGGTGCAAGCAGAATATGGACAGGATTCGATTGTTTTACCGCTATTGCCGCTACATAAAGGCATGTTGTTCCATGCGCAGCTTGAACAGCAACAGGCTAGCTATAATGCCTTTACTCGCCTGAGTCTCACTGGTGAAATTGATCTGATCCAGTTACAACAGGCATTGACCAATGTATTAAGAAAACACCCGCAACTGGCAGGCTGTTTTGATAGTACATTGCATGATGAACCAATCTTTGTCTATACGCCGAATCCAACCCGAATCTGGCCTGTAGATGTATATAGCAGTACCTCTGAGACTCTGGAAAAATGCATTGCAGATGTGCTTAAGCAACCGATGCAGTTGCATCAGGCGTATGGACTGATTCGTGCTGTGCTGATCCAGACTTCATCTCAACAATCTGAATTGATTTTGATGGTGCATCATTTGTTGACAGACGGTTGGTCTACCCCGTTGTTTATGCAAGATTTCATTCAAGCCTATCAAAACCCAGAGCAAAGTCTGACGGTTGCCAAACATGCCTATGCCGATGTTATTCTGCAACTGGTACAGCAAGACCATACTCGTTCTAAACAGATTTGGCAGCAGGATTTGGCCGATGCTCAAGCTTTAGTTTTATTTGAACATGCCAAGAAACAAAACGTACAGGAAACCCAACATCGTTTAAATGCAAAATTGAGTGCAGCGCTTCAGCATAAGCTGCGTCAAACGGGCATTACCTTAAACGTGTTTATGCAAATGATCTGGGCAATGTGCTTACAGAGCTATGCGCATCGTGAAGATATCCTGTTTGGTACACCTGTTGCAGGACGTTCTGCACCCGTGAACGGTATCGAGCAGCAAATTGGTCTATTTCTGAATACCATTCCTGTACGTGTCCAACTACAGATGCAGCAGAATTTATGGCAGCAATTGCATCATCTACAACAATTGCATATTCGACATCTGGAACATGATGGTTTAGGGCTCAATGAAATACAGCAGCAATTGGGCCAAGGCAGCTTATTTGACAGTCTTTTAGTGGTAGAGAATTATCCTGACCATCAATATCTGCAACAACACTTAGGTTCAGCAAAAATTGAAAAGCTGACCAATCGTGGCTATAGCCATTATCCTCTGGCCTTGCTGGTGATTCCTGATCAGGAAATTGAATTATTACTGGAACAACGTGGTGTGATTGCACAGCCAGCGCAATTCTTGCAACGTATTGAACAATTGATTCAGACCGCATTAGAACAACCTGAAACTGCATTGCAGCATTATCCATTGCAATTACCTGTTGAACAGCAATTGATTGAGCAGATTAATCAAACTGCACATGATGTTCCATATACAACCTTGCAGCAATTGTTGCGTACACAGGCATTGCGCCATCTAGACGCCATTGCGCTAGTGGATGAAGAACATCAGCTCAGCTTTGCGCAAGTACGTCTGCAAGTTTGTACACTGGCGAAACGATTACAGCAATCCGGTGTTCAGGCTGGTGATATTGTCGCAATCGCTTTACCTCGTTCAGTCAAGCTGAGTATTGCGATTCTGGCTGTGATTGAAGCGGGTGCAGCCTATTTGCCGATCGATATTCAACATCCGACCGAACGTATCAAGTATATGTTGCAAGATGCCAAGCCACGACTAACCCTTACCGCCGCAGACTTGTTAACAGATATCGATACACCGAAACTGAATTTTGAAAGCTTATTTGACGTAGCCGATACCGCACTGACCAATTATAGAATTACATTGGTGAGTCCACAGCAGCCTGCCTATATTATTTATACCTCGGGTACCACAGGTCAGCCTAAAGGTGTGATGGTGTCTCATCAGGCGATTGTGAATCGTATTTTGTGGATGCAACATCAGTATCCATTGGATATCAATGACAGCATCTTGCAAAAAACACCGTGCAGTTTTGATGTTTCCGTGTGGGAGTTTTTCTGGTCTTATCTGGTGGGTGCACGTTTGGTGATGGCACCTATAGATGCGCATCGTGATCCAATGGCTTTGCTGGATATTATTCAGCAGAACAATATCACGACTTTGCATTTTGTCCCTTCCATGCTGTCTGTATTTGATGAAGCGGTCACTGCATTTTTAACGGATGAGCAACGTAAGGCACTGCCATTAAAACGTGTGTTCTGTAGTGGTGAAGCATTGCCGACTGCAATGGCGCAGGCCTTTAACCAACATTTCAGTGCTGAATTACATAATTTATATGGCCCAACAGAAGCAGCCGTGGATGTGAGTTATATGGATGCACAACAGGCCCAGTTCACATCTGAAAATAGTATTGCGATTGGCTATCCAGTCTGGAATACCCAACTCTATATTCTGGATCAATATTTACGTCCGCTCCCGATCGGTGCTGAAGGTGAACTGTATTTGGCTGGTGATCAGCTGGCGCTGGGATACTTGCAACGTGCGGATCTGACGGCAACACGTTTTGTTGCGAATCCATTTCAGACTGGACAACGGATGTATCGTACAGGTGATATTGCCCGTTGGAATATAGATGGCAGTATTCAATATGTGGGTCGTGCAGATGATCAGCTTAAAATCCGTGGACAACGTATTGAATTAGGTGAAATCGAACAGCAATTACGTCTGGTCAGTCAAATTGACGAAGTTGTGGTTCAGCCAATGTCTGTTTCAGCAGATCAAAATGCGACTGATCAGCAACTGGTTGCTTATCTAAAAACCACACAAAGCTTTGATGCTGGCAGTTTGAAGAAACGTTTAGCGAAACACTTGCCGACTTATATGATTCCAAGCCATTTCATTGCGCTTGAGACTTTACCTTTAAGCCATAACGGTAAATTAGACCGTAAAGCCTTGCCACGTCCGCAATTAAATCACTCTTCACAGCAGCGATTTGCTTCGAGTGAAACCGAATTAAAACTGGAACAGATTTTCCAGAATATCTTGGGATTAACGCGTCGTATCCATGTCGAAGAAGATTTCTTTGCGCTTGGAGGTCATTCGATTCTTGCCATGAAACTGGCGATTGAAATTAAAAAGACTTTTGACCGAAGTCTGGCGGTGAATCAAATCATGACGGGTGCCAATATTGAAAAACTGGCTGAGCAAGTGCAACTACAAAATCTAATGAATCAGGCCAATGATGAAGCTGGTTTTGACACCACTTTCATGATCCGTGAGGCAAAAACTAAACCTGTATTCTGTATTTATCCAGGTTCTGGTCTGGCTTGGCAATATAGCGTGCTCAACCGTTATTTACATCCCGATATTAGCCTGATTGGTTTGCAATCCCCTCGTCCAAATGGCGCGCTGGTTTATAGCCAGAGCATGGATGAGCTGATTGATCATCAATTAAAACAGGTACTGGACATACAGTCGGAAGGCCCATTTACCTTCTTGGGATATTCTCTGGGCGGAACGATTGCCTATGGCCTTGCAGATCGTTTGCAACGTTTAGGTCATGAGGTTGCTTTTGTGGGCTTGTTAGACACCTATCCTGCGGAAATTCATGAATGGGACATGCAAAATGCCGCTGTGGTAACCGAAGAAGCAGAGCAGGAACAAATCCAGTTCTTTAATCAGGTCTTGGATGGTGCTGATGAAGCGCTGAATGAAGAAAAAGACAGTTTGCAGGAATATATTTTTGCGAATTATCGGGATGCCGTGCGTCTGTTGAGCCAACATACAACGACTGCTTACGCGGGCAAAATCCATGTTTTTGTGGCTGAGCAATCACTTCCTGCCTATATCCAGCCTCAACAAAACTGGCAACCTCTTGTGAATGAGCTGGAAATTATCCGTTTGCCAGAAGCCAGTCACGAAACTTTATTATCGCCTGAACAATTAACCACATTAGGGCCATTGTTAAATGACTATCTCAGTCAAGTCTATCAATTAAAGGATTCAAAGCATGAAGCTTAAAAATATCTTGACTGACTTTAGTCTGCTTAAAGTGAATACACATTTCCGAAATGTTTTTATTGCCCGAACCGTTTCGCTGCTGACGATTGGGATGTTAATTGTTGCGATTCCTCAACAAGTCTATCAAATGACGCAGGATGTCTTTCAGGTTGCAATTGTGACTGCTTTTGAAGGCATTGCCATGTTTATCGGTTTGTTGCTGGGTGGTGTACTTTCGGATCGCTATGATCGTAAAAAACTGATTCTATTTGCCCGTTTGGTTTGTGGTTTGGGGTTTATGGGCTTGGCGGTGAATGCCATGCTCGATACACCTTCGCTTTATGTACTTTATTTTTTAAGTGCGTGGGATGGCTTTTTCGGCGCTTTAGGTGTCACGGCAATGATGGCGATTATGCCGATCATTGTTGGGCGTGAAAACATTGTACAAGCGCGTGCCATCAGTATGGTTTCGGTACGTTTGGCGACAGTAATTTCACCTGCGATTGGTGGAATTGTGATTGCCGCGAGCAGTGTTGCTTGGGCTTACTGGATTGCGACGATTGGCACCTTGTTTACGGTGTTGCTATTACTTGGCCTACCTGTATTAAAACCACAAACTGAAAGTGAAGATGAGCATCCAGTTCAGCAGTTATTACAAGGTTTCAAATTCGTTTTCCAGAATAAAGTAGTAGGTAGCACCATTCTGATTGGTACGATTCTGGGTTTCACTAGCGCCATTCGTATCCTTTTCCCACAGATCGTTGACCAACAATTTGCGGGAGGTGCATTTGAATTGGGCTTGATGTACTCCGCAGTGCCATTAGGCGCAACTTTGGGTGCACTGTTAAGTGGCTGGACTGCCAGTTTAACCCGACCGGGTACAGTGATGATTTATGCCAGTCTTGCCGTGTTTGCCTGTATGTTTTTGATTGGCTTGTCGCCGTGGTTGCTGTTGACCTTGGTGATCCTAAGTGTGTTCGGCTATCTTTCAGCAATCGCCAACCTGTTGCAATACAGTATCGTACAAGGTCATACGCCTGATGAATATTTAGGTCGTATCAATGCCATCTGGTTGGCTCAGGATGCATCTTCTGACTCGATTGCTACTACAATTCTGGGCGCACTGACACGCTTTTTGCCGATCTCAAGCAGTATTTTTATCTTCAGTGGCTTGAGCTTTGCACTTGGGCTTGGCTTTCTGATGAGTGCTGAAAAGATCAGAGACGCAAGTTTTAATGATCCTGACCTGCAACAAAGTTAGAATTTTCTCATACAGATAGATGGCGACTTTGCCATCTATCTGTTTTATCCATATCTAAGAAATTAATTGCCTTGTACTATGTATGTAATGACATCATCATTATTAAATTGCCAATACCCCTCATATTCAGGCTTTAATCCATAACACTTTTCGGTTTTTTGATCAAATTTTAAAATAGCTGATTGATTTTCCATGTTCATTTCAACCGTTGTTGCTTCTAAGAAATCAATATAGTTTTGAGCAATTGGATAAACGGCTTTGTAGAGACTTTCCTTTAAAGAAAAAATAAGCGTCAGGTATGTACGAAAATTTAAATAGTGCGAGATTTCGGCTTGCCATAATTTTTGTTCGCATGGAGTCAAAATCAGTGCTGCGCTTTCATCGGCAAAACTGGTCTCAACGATTCGTTCTATATCTATACCTAAATATTCAGATTGCGATGAAATCGCGACAATCACCTGCTCATTTGAATGACTGATACTGCCAATAAAGCCTTTAGGCCATTGCGGTAATTTTAGCTGTGTCGAACTAATGCACATTGAGCAATTAAAATATTGTTGCAAGATGGCTTGTGCCAAAATACGTCCTGCAAAAAACTCATTGAGGCGTTTTGCGCTGGCATTTTCCAAGTAATTCGGTCGTTCAAGTGTATAGGACTGTCGAATCTGATTGATTATCGAAATGTCTGCACGATAACAAATCGTATTTGCTGTAAGTGGGATCAGGGTTGCATGTTTTAGGCAAGCTGATGCTAGCATTGGTGGAATTTCTAAAAAATAATTCATCAACTGATACAGGTATTATTGCCTGAACATTATACATAATTAAGAGAATGATTATTATTATCTAAAACCTTCATTCTTTTTATCGCTTAAATTTCATTTTCTTGTTTTAATCTTGATTTGACTGAAATCATGCTCCAAAAATAGAATTATCTTAGCCCGTTGACTATACTTATCATCCAAATTTTATGAGAAACCGAATGGATTCGAATCAAATTCAAGACCTTGTTGCACGCTATCCGATTGTGAAAGATCTGATTGAACTTAAAGAGACGATCTGGTTTAACTCCGCATTTACCACACTTGAGCAGGGTTTGCCCTATGTTGGCCTGACTCAAGATGATATTGATGATGCTCGTGATCGTTTACAACGTTTTGCACCCTACCTCATGGCGGTTTTTCCAGAAACCAGTGTAAGTCAGGGCATTATTGAATCAGAGCTTAGCGCAATCCCTTATATGCAAAAGTCTCTTGAAACGTACTTCAACCAGATCATTACAGGCAAACTATGGCTGAAAAAAGACAGCCATTTGCCTATTTCTGGATCAATTAAAGCACGTGGGGGGATCTATGAAGTGTTATTTCGAGCCGAGCAACTGGCCTTACAAGCGAATTTGCTCACTATTCAAGATGATTATGCCAAACTGAATAGTCCAGAATTTAGAAAATTTTTTGGTCAATACAGCATCGCTGTCGGCTCAACAGGTAATTTAGGACTTTCCATTGGCATCATGAGTGCCAAACTGGGCTTTGATGTGACGGTTCATATGTCTGCCGATGCACGGCAATGGAAAAAAGACAAATTACGCGCTCATGGGGTTACCGTAATTGAGTATGAGCAAGATTACGGCATTGCGGTACAGGAAGGCCGTAAAGCAGCGTTAAAGAATCCCAATTGCTTTTTTATTGATGATGAAAATTCTAAGACCCTGTTCTTGGGCTATGCCGTTGCGGGTGAACGTTTAAAGAAACAGCTGGATCAACATCATATTATAGTGGATCAAGCACATCCTTTATTTGTTTATCTACCTTGCGGTGTGGGTGGTGGCCCTGGAGGTGTTGCATTTGGTCTAAAAATGGCGTTTGGCGATCACGTGCATTGCATCTTTGCCGAACCTACTCACTCCCCATGTATGTTACTCGGTGTCGCGACGGGGCTACATGATGAAATCTCAGTTCAGGATATTGGTATTGACAATATTACGGCGGCAGATGGCCTCGCCGTGGGACGTGCTTCGGGCTTTGTCGGCCGTGCCATGCAACGATTGTTAGATGGTTTTTATACACTAGACGATCAAACCATGTATAGCTTACTCGGAATGCTCAACCAGTCCGAAAATCTGAAACTTGAGCCTTCTGCACTCGCAGGTATGTTAGGGCCAATTCTAGTGAGCAAACATCAAAGTTATGCGGACTTACATCAATTTACTGAGCAGCAGTTACAGCATGCCAATCATATTGTATGGGGGACTGGCGGTGGGATGGTTCCTATAGAGGAAATGCAGAATTATCTAGCTAAGGCTTAAAGCCCATCTTTAAACATTCCAACAGCACAACGGAAGCCGCGCTGTTGGAATGTTTATATGATTTACTTAAATGAATTAAAAACTATATTTAAAGGCAAGTGATTAAAGTCTCTGTCATCAATCGTACTAAAGTCATTTGATCCAAAAAAGTTTTGATAAATGACTTCTGCTGAATATTTTTGTCGAAAATTTGCCGATATTGCTGCTGCCAGACTCATTTGCTCTTCCTGATAGTTCTGGCTATAGCCACATATATCATGGCGGAAAGTTAAACTTGGTGTAATCACAGTTGCAGATAAAAGATCTTTATAAGTTAAGGCCGCGCGAAGCCGATAACCATAGGACCATTCACTAAAAAAAACCGTCTTTATTGCAATAACGTTCATTCAAATGATCAACAGTATCATTCGGAAGATTTGCTGTTCCATACGGCGTACACTTAAAGTTACCTGTTTCTGAATCATAAGCTTTTAATCCATCCTTATAAAATTCTGCGGGACAATATTGACTCAATTTTTACAGAAAAACAGTCTCTACACCTGTTAAAATGAGGCTGATACAGGAATGTTAATTCAATAAAATAAGTAATCATTTTGATTTAACACTGCTCTTCGGGATAGTGACGGTGAAGAATATGAAGCATTTATCATCTAATGCTTATGATGAGGTTTCCCCTACGCAAGAAAGCCTTGCAAAAATAAAACCAGATCTGCGGGTGGGTTTTATTCTCATGGATAAATTCACTTTGGCACCTGTCTCTGGTTTTGTTGAAGCACTTAGATTTGCAGCAGATCAATCTTTTAGAAGTTTACAGATTTATTGTAAATGGGACTGGATGACCTATAACAATCAACCTGTGAATGCCAGTTGTGGGTTATCTGTGAATCCCACCAAAGACATGGACTTAAAACAACTCAAGCACAATTATGACTATATCGTTATTGCGGGTGGTCTATTAAGCGAAACTCGTGAACCGCCCGAATATCTATTAGATACATTGCAGCAACTTCATAGCGCCAAGATCCCGATTATTGCTTTATGTTCTGGCTGTTTCGTATTGGGCAACGCTGGATTACTTGATGGACGTAAATGCGCGATTCACTTCACTACGCGAGATGAGTTTGTCACACGTTTTCCAAAAGCCATCACGCTGGTAGAACAGAATTATATTGAAGACCAAGGGATTTTTACCTGTCCGGGTGGTACCGCCATCGATTTGGCGGCTGACCTAATTCGGTTGCATTGTGGCGAGATTCGCGCACAAAAAACGCTGGATTATTTGCTGATCAATGGGAAAAAACCGTCCACTACTGAAAAACAAACGACGGCTTTAGACAATCCTGCAACCTATGAAAATCATATGGTTGCGAAAGCGATTGCCTTTATGAGCGAAAACCTCAGCGCCCATGTCACGCTAAAAGAAGTCGCTGAACATGTAAATACCAGCCCACGACAATTACATCGGGCTTTTATCGCCAATACCAACGAACCACCAGCGAATTACTGGCGTCGTTTAAGACTGGAACATGCGCGTAAATTACTGGCCAACACCAGTGCCTACATCACCAATATTGCGATTGAATGTGGCTTTTCTGATGGTTCGCATTTCATTCTATGGTTTAAAAAACAATATGGTGAAACGCCATTTGCTTATCGAAAACGGCGTCATGGGGTAGAAAAACTGAAATAAGCGCTACGATCGATTAAAATTGGTTCAGATATTTTGCTTTGTGCAAGAAAAGCTGCATTTCAATATTTTCTATATATCGTCCTAATTGTCCTATTCGAGTTTTCAGGATTCTTTTATTCTGTACGGCTGATTACGTTTTCTCTCTCCTTCTCCCGCAATTTTTCTTATATTGAATGTTTTTATGTCTAAAAATCTTGCAACACTCATCGGCTTAAGCGCGATTATCATGTGGGCATCCATGGTCGGTCTGGTGAAGTATATGAGTGCCGCTATTGGGCCTGCCATGGGCATCACATTAATCTATACTTTTAGTGCGCTGATTGTATTGGCAATTTTCAGATTTCCAAATTTAAAACTGATTTCTAAAAAATATCTAGTTCTCGCGACCACGCTTTTCATTGTATATGAACTTTGTTTTTCCTTTGCGATTGCCTATTCCAAAACTTCACAGCAAGCCATTGAAGTCAGTATTGTGAATTATTTATGGCCGAGTCTGACGATTGTGGCTTTTGTGATCTTCAAAGAGTTAAAGTTTAATTTGCTGATTTTGTTTGGCTTATTTATTTCCATTAGTGGCATTATTTATATTCAGGCGGGTAATGATTCGTTCAGTGTTCAAAGTGTAATGAACAATTTAAAAGATAATCCGCTGAGTTATTTTTTAGCACTTTCAGGTGCAATTATCTGGGCTTTTTATTGTGTTGTTACCAGAAAAATGAGTAAGGGACAGAATCCGATCTCGATTTTCTTTATTGGTGTAGCACTCACACTATGGTTAAAACTAGGACTGACGGATCAACTGGTCATGCCTGATTTAAACCTGAGTCTGTCACTCTATTTATTATTGGCCGCTGCTGCGGTTGGATTGGGCTATGCTGCTTGGAATATCGGTATTATTCACGGCAATATCACAATTCTAGTGGTTGCATCATATTTTACTCCGATTATTTCCTCTATTTTAGCCATGTTTGTACTCGATACTGAATTGCCTGTGACGTTCTGGCAAGGGACCATGCTGGTCACACTTGGTTCGTTTATTTGCTGGCTCTCCAGTAACTGGGTTGCCATTAAACCCTTCTTTAAAAAAGCATTTCCAATTAGATAAGTCATATTGATGAGGGAAACAGGATATAAGTCATCGCTTATATCCTGTTTCATTTGGAATGTTCTAATGTGTTTAATTCAACGCAGCCGCTTCAGAGAGATCTTTCGATTTGGTCTCAGGTGCCCAAGCGATTGATACAATAAGTCCTACCAGCGTGACCCCTGCTGCAACATACATGGTATTGCCAATCCCAATGGTTTCAAGCGACATAGGGACCAGAAATGTACCAATCGCCGCACCGATACGTGTTGCCGAGACTGCCCAGCCCATAGCATAAGGACGTAACTCTGTCGGGAAAATTTCGTTTGGATAAACCAGCTCCAGTACCTGCGCGCCGCCAATAAATAACGCATAAGCACCAAAGAAAACCAATACCACCATTTCCGAAGAATCAGAAAATGCACCGAGAAAAAGTAAGGCCAGCCCTGACCAGAGAAAGCTATGGATCAGCATTTTACGACGACCCAAGACGTCAATCAGTTTGGTGCCAATAATACAGCCAATCACGAACAATAAAGTAATTGCCACTGAACCATAGGCCGCCCAATCCCCTTGCAGTTTTAATGCCGCCAGTACTTTTGGTGCGAAAGCATATACAGCAAACACAGGAATGATTGCGCATGTCCAGAAGATGATCACAAACATCAGGCGTTTCCCATAGCCCATACGCAGCATATCTCCCAGTGAAAGTTTTGCTGTTGTTGGCTCTTTCGGTAAATTGGCTAGAGAAAAATTTTGACCATAGACTTTTTTAATCACGCTTTCAGCATCATGGGAACGATTTTTGGTAATTAACCAGCGTGCTGACTCAACTGTGCCCATTCGCGAAATTAGCAACAATCCACCAATAATCACGGAACTCGACAATGCCCAGCGCCAGCCTTCTTCACCCATAACATGCACAATGATGTCACCGAAAATATATGCCATCGCTGCACCCGCAAACCATAAAATGGTAAAGCCAGCCAGACGCGAACCACGGTATTTTTTAGGTACAAATTCAACAAACAGACTGGTTGCCGCTGAATAGTCGATTGCGATGGCAATCCCGATCAAAAATCGCAACACAAAAATCATGACAGGCGAATCTGTCCAGAATTGCAGTACCGAACAGATGAGAAAAATGACGGGCGCTACAAAGATAATTTTGCGGCGACCAAATTTATCGGTGAGCCAGCCGCTAAATAAACCGCCAGAAAAGATCCCGATCAGGGCGGAGGTTGCAATCATCCCCTGCCAGAAATTCGTTAATTGCAGGTTGGCTGTCATCTGTACCAGCGCAATACCAATGATACTAAGTATATAGCCGTCCATTAATGAAGCGCCGCCAACCGAAACCGTTAGACGTTGATGAAATGCGTTTAGAGGCACATCCTCGACTGAAATATTAGAATTATTCATATGTTACTTCCTTAGTTACAAGCAAGCCGAACCCACTAAACAGTTGAAATAGAAATTATTTCAAAGTTTATATTTCTGCCATTGAGTGGGTTGAGGCCCTTTCCTTTTAAGTATTAAGTTGTTATATGTCCTTGATTTGTGACCTCATTAAAATCAAGCGTGATTATTTCTGGCGCGTGGCAATCCAGCATAAAATTGAACCAATGCACACCATAGCGGCACCTTGCCAGAAAGAAATTGAAAGTGGTGTATGGAGAACGATTGCTGCGAGTGCAGCCGAAAATACGGGAATAAAGTAGGATGCGCCCGCCAGTACGGTGACATTGCCGTGCAAGATACCGACATTCCATGCCGCATAGCCAAAGCCCATTGCGGCTGCCGCAAGCGCGAGGTAAATTAGCGCATGCAAATCAAAATGCATTGGTGCGGCACCCATAGACAGGTACTTGATCCATAACACCACCGCCGTGAGCATAAAAAACAGGGTGACACCGTTCTTACCATTGGCAATTCTGGCAGTCACGGTGCAATAAGCAGTCCAGATCAGTGCACCGATAAAGGCCAGCCCATAGCTCAAAGGATTATCTTGAATATTTGCACCCATGCTGGCGAGATCAAGCCCCTGATCACCTCCAAGCACCCAGCAAATTCCAACAATGGCAATGATAAAACCAGGAATAATCAGTAAATTTGATTTTTGATGATTAAACAGAATGGCGCAAACCATGGTCAGTGCTGGCCATAAATAGTTGACCATACCGACTTCAATGGCTTGTCGGTTGGTATTGGCATAACCAATCGACAAGGCCAGACAAAGCTCATAGGAAACGAAAAGCAAGCTGCCCCAAATCAGATACTTGCGCGGAAATTCACGCAGCTTGGGAAATCCAATGCTAAATAATAGAAACACCGAAGCAACGCTGTAGATCATGGCAGCTCCGCCAGTTGCTCCCAGACTTTCACTGACACTACGAATCAGCCCGACAATCGAGCTCCATAGCAGGACAGCGATGAGTCCTATTAAAGTTGCATTTCTTTTGCTTATCATCATCTTGATCACTTATCAAATTTACGATTACTGAATTATTGAAGAACTAGAACCAGATCTTTATTCTTCACTTGCATACCGGGATTAACTAAAATTTCCTGTATCACACAATCTGAATCAGCCTTGATCGCCAGCTCCATTTTCATGGCTTCAATGGTAAATAAGGTTTCACCTTTTAACACGGATTGCCCTGTTTTTACAGGCATTGTACTGATCATACCCGGCATGGAAGCACCCAAATGTGCAGGATTCATCGGATCAGCTTGTGGACGTTGTTGCGCTGCCTGAGTACCTTGCTGCTGAATCTGGATCAGACGTAATTGCCCATTCAGTTCAATAAATAAATCGACCCAGCCATCACGTACTTCTGAACGTGCCAATAGTTTAATTTCGAGCGTCTTGCCTGCTTCAAGCTCAACCGAAATGGTTTCCTGCTCTTTTAGGCCATAGAAAAAAGCGGAGGATGGAAGAGTAGAAACTGTGCCAAACTTAAGCTTATGCTGCATAAACTCATTAAAAACTTTTGGATACATCAGATAAGATGCCAAGGCCTGATCATCAATTAAATCACCAAAAATATTGCGTAAGCCCTGTTTTTGCTGGGCCAAATCAACAGCAGGCATGATTGCACCAGGACGATCGTGCAGTGGCGCCGTTCCTTTCAGTACCTTCTGCTGCAAGGCGACTGGAAAACCATGTGCAGGTGTTCCCAGTTCCCCTTTAAACAAGGACACCACCGATTCTGGGAAATCAATGTCTAAGGCGGGATTGCTAATATCCTCTGCTGTGAGGTGATTGGATACCATAAACAAAGCCATATCGCCCACCACTTTGGAGGTTGGGGTAACTTTGACGATATCTCCAAACAGTAAATTCACTTGTGCATAAGCATCCGACACCTCAGACCAGCGATGCTCAAGCCCTAAAGAACGTGCCTGTTCGCGTAGATTGGTATATTGTCCACCTGGCATTTCATGGTGATAAACATCTGCGGTACCTGCTCGCATATCTGCTTCAAAGGGCGCATAAATTCGGCGTACATCTTCCCAGTAGGTCGAGATTTGCTGTAGATTTTGTGGGTTAAGACCTGAATCTCGTTCGGTATGTTTTAAAGCCGCGACAATGGAGCCCATGCTTGGCTGTGAGGTTAAACCACTCATTGCATCCATAGCGGTATCCACCACATCTACTCCTGCATCAATTGCAGCCAAGATACTGGCTGCTGCAATGCCACTGGTATCATGGGTGTGGAAATGAACAGGTAACCCCGTTTCCTCTTTCAATGCCCGAATCAGTTCATGCGCCGCATTGGGTTTACAGATCCCTGCCATATCTTTGATTGCAAGAATATTGGCACCTGCTTTTTCAAGCTGTTTTGCCATCTCTACATAATATTTCAGGTTATAGCGACGACTGTTATCATGAATATCGCTGGTATAACAAATTGCAGTTTCGCATAACATGCCAGATTCGCGTACGGCATCAATCGCCACCCGCATATTATCCACGGCATTCAACGAGTCAAAAACACGGAACAGGTCGATGCCACCTTTGGCGGCCTGAGCAATAAAATGCTGAACTACATTGTCTGCATAGTTGGTATAGCCCACCGCATTGGAAGAACGGAGTAACATTTGAAAGAGAATATTTGGAATGGCTTCGCGCAACTTGGCTAAACGTTCCCACGGGTCTTCTTTTAGAAAACGCATTGCAACATCAAAGGTCGCACCACCCCAGCATTCCAGTGAAAATAGTTCATTTGCCATCTGTGAATAATAAGGTGCAACTGCCAACATATCCGCACTTCGCATGCGGGTTGCAAATAAAGACTGGTGCGCATCGCGCATGGTGGTATCGGTGATCAATACCCGTTTCTGATCAAGCATCCATTGAGAAAAACCTTCTTCCCCCAATAGTTTGAACTGATCTCGCGTTCCCGTTGGTGCTGGTGATGCCAGTTTAAAATCTGGAGTATTAATCATCAGTGGAAAAGCTGTCGGTAATTGACGCCCTTGCATCTCGGGATTGCCATTCACCGTAATATTGCCTAAAAACTCAAGCAGTCGGGTTGCCCGATCCTGCTTTGGTGCTAACTCAAAAAGCTCAGGTGTTGTGTCAATAAAACGCGTCGTGCACTGTCCCGAGGTAAAGAGTGGATGGGTAATCACATTCTCAAGAAAGGCCAGATTGTTGGACACGCCACGAATACGGAATTCTTTTAAGGCACGTACCATCCGGTTATTGGCTTCATCTGAACTCATGCCTCTGACCGTAACTTTGGCAAGTAAGGAGTCATAATAAGGTGTCACAACCGCGCCGGTATAGGCCGTCCCGCTATCCACCCGAACCCCAAAACCTGTCGCACTACGGAATGCTGTTAAGCGCCCATAATCTGGCATAAAGCCATTTTTAGGGTCTTCGGTGGTCAGTCGGCACTGTAACGCATGTCCCAATAGCTTAATTTGCTCTTGTTGCGGGACATAGCTTTGTTCACTGCCAATGCAAATGCCTTCAGTAATCTGGATTTGTGCCTTCACAATATCAATGCCTGTCACTTCTTCCGTGACAGTATGTTCAACCTGAATACGAGGATTGACCTCAATAAAATAGAACGCTTCTGTATCGGCATCCATCAAGAACTCGACTGTGCCTGCATGGGTATAACCAACTGCACGCGCCAGTCTCAGCGCAGCTTCGCATAATTTATGTCGTTGTAGGTCATTTAAATACGGTGCTGGAGCACGTTCAACCACTTTCTGATTGCGGCGCTGAACGGTACAATCACGCTCAAATAAATGTACGATATTGCCCTGTCGATCTCCCATAATCTGAACTTCGACGTGGCGAGCGCGTCTCACCAGCTTTTCCAGATAAACTTCATCATTTCCAAAAGCAGCCTTGGCTTCACGGCGAGCCACCTCAATGGCATCCTGAAGCTCATTTTCATGTTCGACCACACGCATGCCACGACCACCACCACCCCAGCTGGCTTTTAGCATCAGTGGGTATCCAACTTCGGCAGCGACAAGCTGGCATTGTTGTAGATCTGCTGGTAAAGCTCCCGTGGCAGGAACTACAGGTACACCTGCGACCACAGCTACATTACGTGCCATGACTTTATTGCCTAACTGGCGCATGACCTCTGCCTTAGGGCCAATAAACTGGATATCTGCTTCGGCACAAGCTTCAGCAAATTCAGGATTTTCTGACAAAAAGCCATAACCAGGATGAATAGCATCTACATTTGCCTGCTTGGCAATACGAATAATGTCCGCAATATCCAGATAGGCAGCAATCGGTTTTTTTCCTTGTCCGACGCAGTAAGACTCATCTGCTTTAAAGCGATGTAATGCGTGTTTATCTTCTTCGGCATAAATTGCCACTGTACGAATGCCCATTTCTGAGGCGGCACGCATGACACGAATGGCAATTTCGCCACGGTTTGCAATCAAGATGGTACGTATTGAGTTCATAATTTTAAGCACTTATCTGTTGCTTTACAGGAAAGCAGAATCAATGGAAGCTGTAATACGACTCATCGCTAGAAGTTGTAAACCAGCATGAGATTTAGCAATTTGTTCCATTTACCATCATCACCTTCGGCCAGTGAGCTGCCTGTGCCACCGACAAAGGGATCATTCTTACTCATTACATATTCGGTATAGAGCGAAACGTTTTTATAGTCCCATGCCACCCCGACAATGTTGCGTTGGGAATCATCAAAGCCCTTTTCTTTTTTATCGAAACCACTGAATACCAGATAAGGTGTTACGTTGAGTGAATCACGCACATTCTTAAAGCTATAGCTGGTATCGACCGTGTAGAAATAGCCCTTGTTGGCAATGTCGTACTCACCATCGAATGAACCAAAGGTGGAAGCATGTGGGCTGAGTTGGTCTTGGTTACTGATCGATTGCTTGCCACCTGTCAGCACCACATTCAAGTTTTTATAATTGATGCGATTGAACAGTGCCCAGCTATTGCGGTTGCCATCCTCAGAGGTCTTTTTATTTTCAATTTCGGAATACCAATAACTGCCTCCCACTGAGACTTTTAGATCATCTGTACTTAAAAATTTAAGCTCCTGATCGACCCGTGCCATCCACATGTTTTTTTCATTTAAATCTGTTTTTAATGGATCATCGGAATGTACGACATTGGCGGTATAACGGGCTGAGTCTCGGCTATTGCCGTGGTAATTACCCCCATCTGTTGCAAAGTAAGCGAGATCTACTTTGGTTGCGCTAGGGAGTTCAAAATGATAATTCACGCCTAGATCCAGCGCATCCTGCAACCCCATAGTGTTGTTGATCCCAGCATAGAAGCTGCTGTCCCAGAAACGACTTGGGCCAAAAGGAATGGGTTGTAAACCGAAGGTAATATTATCGGTCGAGTTGAGACGATAACCGACATAGCCATACACCAGCGTGGAGAAATCACATAAGGTATCGTATTGATAGCAACGATATTCAAGTTTGCCGAACCAGTCTGGTGACTCATAACCTAAGCGTAGAATGGCTGCATCAAATTTGATTTTTTGGTCAGAGGCAGCTTCGCCATAATCTTTATTCTGATAATTGGCCCGTAAGGTACCAGACAGCGTCAGTGCCCCTGTTTCACTCTCTGAGTTACCTAAGGTCATACCCGCCATTACGGGCAGCGATGCAGTCAAGGCCAATAAGCCAAATCCTATTTTAATTGTGGTTTTATTCATTTACATTCCCTGCTTTCAACGATTTTTTGGCAAAACGAAGCACATTCGAAAAATATTTTCGATTTAAAATAAAGTCATTGATGATTTCTCTGGCTAATCCTATAACCCGAGATCAGGAACGATTGATCGGCAATCTAGCCGCAATCGTTCCTGCAGTTGATTAAGGCTCTGAAACATCAATCCAGATGGTTTTAATCTCGGTATATTGGTCATGCGCCCAGATCGACTTATCTCGGCCACCAAAACCAGACTCTTTATAACCACCGAATGGTGTTGTCACATCACCTTCACCAAAACAGTTGACGGTCACCACACCTGCCTGAATAGCACGTGCGAGTTTGATAGCATTTCTTAAGTTGCTGGTGTAGACAGAACCTGCCAGACCATAAACCGTGTCATTGGCCAGCGTAATTGCTTCTTCGATGGTATTGAATGTCGTGACAGACAAGATCGGGCCAAATACCTCTTCCTGAAATAAGGTATCAGTCGCTTTTACACCATCCACAACTGTTGGCTCTACAAAGATGCCTTTGTCTGTTTGACCGCCATGCACAATATTGAGTTCTTCGGCTTTGGCCTGCTCAATATAGGATTTTACTTTTTCAAAGTGAGACTTACTGACCAGAGAACCTAATTTATGCTCTGGATCAAGTGGATTACCCATTTTCCAGTCCGCTAAATGGACGCCAATTAATCCTAATAATTCATCTTTGATATCGCTGTGAACAATCAGGCGTGAAGATGCCGAGCAGTTCTCACCCATATTCCAGAACGCACCATTAACGATATGCTGTGCAACACGATCCAGATCTTCAACATCATTCATGACCACAGCAGGGTTTTTACCACCACATTCGAGTACCACACGTTTCAGGTTGGATTCAGAAGCATATTTCAGGAATAAACGACCTGTTTCAGTGGAGCCTGTGAAGCTCACCATGGTGACGTCCATGTGTCTGCCTAAAGGTTCACCTACTTCGCGCCCGCCGCCTGGCACGATATTGAATACGCCAGCAGGAATACCTGCTTCTGCTGCAAGTTCAGCAACCCGTAATGCCGTTAATGTCGTTTCTTTGGCTGGCTTGACCACCACCGAGCAACCAGCAGCCAAAGCTGGGCCAATTTTCCATGCCAGCATTAACAGCGGAAAATTCCACGGTAAAACCAGACCCACCACACCAATCGCTTCACGAACCACGATAGACAACGTATCTGAACCAACGGGTGCAGTACTGTCATAAATTTTATCGATCAGTTCAGCATGCCAGCGAATGGTATGAATCATTTCTGGTACATCGGTTAACTGACATTCACTGATCGGTTTACCGCTGTCCAGACTTTCCATGACCGCCAGTTCAACCGTATTTTTCTCTAGCAAATCGGCAAAATTCAGCAAGATATGCTTGCGCTGGTTGGGTGAAAGTTTGCTCCAGCGTCCATCTTCAAACGCAGTTTTGGCATTGGCGACTGCAATATTTACGTCTTGTTCATTGCACGCGGTAATTTCCGCCAATACTTCACCTGTCGCGGGATTGGTCGTGGTAAAGGTATTGCCTGATACAGAAGGCTGAAATTTCCAGTCAATAAAAGCTTGTGTTGGAAATTTTAAATTTTTGGCAATCTGGGCATATTCAGCTGCA
Source organism: Acinetobacter sp. BIGb0102 (assembly GCF_003815055.1). NCBI lineage: Bacteria > Pseudomonadati > Pseudomonadota > Gammaproteobacteria > Moraxellales > Moraxellaceae > Acinetobacter > Acinetobacter sp. BIGb0102. Next base: position 319,714 of record NZ_RKQE01000010.1, on the reverse strand, counting down.
CTTAACAATTCAGCCATTACACACCTCCTGTGATTGCAGCAACTTCACGTTTAAGCTCTGCCACAATGCTTTGGAATGCCTGTTTCTTTTCTGCATCCATTTCTTGTAATGGTGCACGCAAGCCACCGGTACGTAACCCATTAAGCTCGCAACCGTACTTGATACACTGGATGAAGTGACCTGTTTCAAGGAAATCCATAAGCGGTAACATGGCAGACATGATACGGCGGCCTTTATCAAAATCTTTTTCGATTACGCAAGCTTCATATAACGCAATATGTTCACGCGGAATAAAGTTTGAGCCTGCACAGGTCCAGCTACGTGCGCCCCATGCAAAAAACTCAAGTGCTTGATCGTCCCAGCCACATGAAATTTCCAGATCAGGATAATTACGCGCTAGCATATGCAATTGATTCATATCACCAGAGCTTTCTTTAAGCCCAACAAAGTTTTTTGATGCTGTAAATACCGTATCGAAAAATTCTTTGCCCATGCTTACGCCCATACGTGCTGGATAGTTATAGAACATCACAGGCAAATCAGCGGCTTTATCAATGGTTAATGCATGCGCTGCCACTTCTTGTTCAGTCGGTAATGCATAAGGTGGAATCGTTACCAGAATACTGTCTGCCTTAATTTCTTTCGCTACCTTTGCATATTCCACCGAATCTTCAGTACGGATCGCGCCTGTTCCAACCATCAAAGGAATACGTGATCCCACCACCTCTTTTGCATATTTCGCCAGATCATAGCGCTCTTGTGCGGTATGTGCGTAATATTCACCTGTGGTCGCCGCTACGATCACACCATGTACTTTTGCATCAATCAGATACTCTAGAACATCCGCAAAAGCAGCCTTGTCAATTGATCCATCAGCAGCTAAAGGGGTAATTGCTGGGGTGTAAATACCGTCAAAGTTCATGTTATTTTCTCCATCAAGAGTGTTGTTTATTAATGCCATTCCTTAGCTTGAAATCATGGCAAAATCATCAGGGTTAATTTAAAGTTGTGGATTGTTCCAAACTCATGCCTCGTGTTTCAGGTGCAAAAGCCAGAGAGACAACCAGACCAAGTAGCGTGACAGCTGCTGCCACATACATCGTATTTCCAATACCGATTGAATCGAGAGACATCGGCACTAACCATGTACCAATTGCTGCCCCAATCCGAGAGAAAGCAGCCCCAATCCCGACACCAATCGGGCGAATTTGTGTTGGAAACAGTTCATTTGGATAAACAAACTGCAAGACCTGAGCACCACCGATAAATAGTGCATAGAGACCGAATAAGATAAGAATGAGTAATGGCGACGCTTCCGAGAAAAAGCCGAGACCGAGTAAAGCCAGACCAGACCACAAAAAGCTTTGAATAATCATGCTGCGGCGCCCCATACGGTTAATCAGACGCGTCGCAACCACACAGCCAACGACAAACAGTAAGGTAATTACCACTGAACCATAAGCTGCCCAGTCACCTTTTAAATGCAATGCATCAAGTACTTTTGGTGCAAAGGCATAGACCGCAAATACAGGGATGACCGAGCATGCCCAGAACATTGAGACAAAAAATACACGTGTGCCGTAGCCTGATTTTAAAAAGCTGCTTAAAGAGATTTTCTTTTCTAGAATTTGTGATTGCAGATTATTCAGTGAAAATGATGGGCCATAGACGTTTTTAATCACAGCTTCTGCTTCTACAGTACGCCCTTTGCTTAATAACCAGCGTGGTGATTCAGGTGTGCCGATTCGGATGATGATCAGTACAATACCAATCACTGCTGGGCTGGCGAGTACTAAGCGCCAAGCTTCTGCATAGCCGCTATTTAAAATCAGGTTACCGATGATGTAAGCCAGTGCTGCTCCGACAAACCATAAAATAGTTAGCATGGCTAAACGTGGGCCACGTGATTTTTGTGGTAAGAATTCAGCCAGCAATGAGCCTGCAATCGTGTATTCAAAGCCCACACCGATGCCGATCACAAAACGGCACAGGAATAGCATCATGCCTGATTCGACCCAATACTGGCTAAGCGAACATAAGGTAAATAAGATCGGCGCTACAAAATACAGTTTCTTTCGACCAAGCAAGCCACCTAACCAGCCGCCTAGAAAGCTTCCGAAGAAGATCCCGATCAAGGCCGAAGCAGCAATCATGCCCTGCCAGAAACTGGTTAACTGTAACGCTGATGAAAGTTGCACCATGGCAACACCAATGATGCTGAGTACATATCCGTCTAAAAGCCATCCACCGCCAGTACGGATCGTCAATAATTGATGAAACCTATTTAGAGGTACATCTTCAATAGAAACATTATTTGTTGTCATTTCTGTCTCCAATATCCGCCCACTTTGAGTGGGTGTGCTTCCTACACATTTACGAAAACCAAGGTGAACAAAGCTTGTAAAATTGAAAAATCAATTTCACTGTTCAGCGTTTAATGGTTTTGACTCAGTTAAATTAAGCGTTTAAAAACTTAATCAATTCAATGAATATTTTATTGAATAAGCCGATTAGCTCTCCAATCCTGATTTCATTTGTCCCCACCACAGCGTGGCATTGACACCGATAGATAAAAACGGCTCTGGTGGTACTTTATTCGGACCAGAAGTTTCCAGTAAAAAATCAATTAACTCATTCCGTTGGCCTGCAAGCCAGTCTGCCAGTAAGGTTCCTGTGACTGTACCGCGAGTAATTCCCAAGCCATTGCAACACAACGCACCAAATACGTTTGGAGCGAGTTGACCGAAGAAGCCTTTATGATTTTGTGAAAGTGCCAATGAACCACTCCATGTATATTCAAAATCAACCTCAGGTAACATCGGGAATCTGTTTTCAAAAGACTTTTTATGACGGTGCACAAAACGATCCAGACAATGCTGTTTAGGACGTCCGTTTGGATTAAAACTGAAACTGTTACGGATCAGGATGCGGTTGTCATGGGTACGGCGAACAGTACTGCCAAAAGGATCTGAAGGAATTACACCCCAGAAGTCTTTACCCCCTAGCTGAGACTGTTCCTGTTCAGTTAAAGGTCGGGTCATGCTGGCATATAGGAACACAGGTAACATAGTGCGTTGAATTTGTGAAAAGCCAAAACGTTGACCAAAAGCATTATTGGCAAGAATGAGTTTATCCGCCGTAATTTGCCCATTGGCATGCTTTAACACCACTTTATCGCCATATTCAACTTCAGTGATTGGGGTATTTTCATAAAGCGTCACATTCGATGGCAAACTGTCCGCCAGTCCTTTCACCAATGCTGAAGGTTGAAGTAAGACTGTTCCAGGCGTGTAGAGACCTTTTTTATAAAATGAGGTGCCAATATGCTGAGGCAAATCTTGTTCACCAATGACTTCGTATTCCTGCCCGAGTTTATCCAGTCCGCGCTGATAAGCTTCAAGCACCGCAATACCACGTTTTTCGACTGCACCTTGATATTTGCCGCTGGCTCGCATATGACAATCGATACCATGTTGGCGAACCAAGGTTTGCAAAATAGATTGACCTAATAAATTCAGCTTTAAGGTTGTTTTCGCAATCTCGATATCACCGATATAATCTTCGGCACCAATATCATGCGGAAGGTCAATGGCAAAACCCGCATTGCGGCCTGCTGTGCCATAACCCACTTCCTGTGCTTCAATCAGAATGACTTCATCATCTGGAAAATTCACAGCCAAACGTCTTGCCGCAGCCAAACCAGTATAACCTGCACCAATCACTGCCCAACGTGCTGAGCTTTTACCGCTATGGCTGGGTTTAACTTGTCTTTGATTGCTTAGATGATACCAAGCACATCTTTTATCGTCGGCTGGTAACGCTGTAATCTTTGTCATGTTGATAAACTCCATTTATATTTTCACTTCTTTTCCAAGATGAAGTGAGCACATATATTTTTAAAACCTTTGATTTATGGATAAGAAACAGGAACTTCGATACCAGCGGGTACAACATACTCAGTCATACGACGGCGAGATAAATCCATGTGTACCCGTACAATTTCCCCTGCTTCTCCAGCGTTATGACGCTCAATCGCTTCAATGATTTGATCGTGCTGTAATACAGCCAGTGACAGGTCTTCCTGCATATCATCAGTAGTTGGATTGCGATAAAAAATCTTGCCTAAACGAGCATGGTCGATGAGCAAACGTTCCAGACTCGGCAATAGGTATGGGTTATGCGCAATTTTTCCTATTTCCAGATGAAACTGGTTGTTATAATAAACACGCCCTTCGATATCTCCCTGATCAATCGCTTCCCGAAATAATTTCTGGATTTGCTTGAGTTGATCGATTTCAATCTGTGTCGCATTAATCGCGGCTAATTGTGTGGTTGAGATATAAATTAAAGGCGCTGCCAGAAAAAAATTTCGTAATGATTGGTGGTTCATTGAGGAAACACGCGTGGCTCTGTTTGCTTCAAGCTCCAGATATCCTTCTGCCGCCATCTGGCGAAGCAGCTCCCGAACGGGTGAACGGGAAAGGCCAAATTCCTCACTCAGGGAAACTTCATCTACGACAGCACCAGGCGCCAATTCCATACTAATAATTCGGCGTTTTAAGGTTTCGGCTAACAGCATTTTCTTATCCATGAACACCTCTCTCCCTTTCATCCTGATCTTGTCTACACAATGTATAATTTTCCCTTTTTCAAATAATACAATGTGTCTACAATCGAAAAAGATAAGAGAAATGACAGAAAATAGTATAAATTTGCCAAAACTATGATTTTGAGAATGAACGTAGCTAAAAACTGATAAAGGTTAAATATATTTATTGGTTTTCTATCGAAAAACTTCAGGTTTTAGAGTGTTCTTTCATCCTACTCAATTGATTATTTTAAAATTTTAATCTTGCTTAAGAGCTTTATAGATATTCTATTATGAGTTTATCGTTGTACCAGCGGTGATATTAACGATGGTGGCGGTCATTGCACTGGCATGATCAGATGCCAGAAATGTCACCGTTTCGGCAATTTGAGCCAATGTCGGTAATCTTTTTAACATGGTACTTTGCGCAGCTCCATTTAGCCATTCATCCAAGCTCAGCCCCATTGCTTGTGCTTTTAAGCTAAATAACTCACGAGTATAAGACCCTGCTTGGGCGGCATCCGCAATGGCGTGGGAGCGTACACCAAGCACCCGAATATTTTTCGGCCCAAGTTCACAGGCGAGCGCTTTGATAAATGCTTCAGTTCCTGCACATCCGATGATATGTCCCAAATGACCCGCTATCGCCATTCCTCCCGAAGGTGCAATTACACTAATCATTGCACCTGTAGACTTTGCTCCCATATAAGGTGCCACTGCTTTTGAAATATTAAATTGTGCAGTAAGAAAAGGTGTGATGCCTTGCATAAATTCATGTTGGGTGAGTTCTGAAAGTTCTTTGCCTTGGTTATGCATAAAACTAGTGACATTGATGACTATGTCAATTTCCTCTGTTTGCTCAACCAACTGTTTTATCGCTGTTTGGATGGCTTGTTCATCTAGGACGTCCACAATAAAGGTTTTTACTCAACCTTCTACGTTGTGAATATTTGCTACAACCTGCTCCAGTTTGTCCTGATGACGAGCTCCTAAATAGACGTGTGCGCCTTCTCGGGCCATGACATGGGCAATTGCATGACCTACTGCACCACTTCCACCAAAAATTACGGCAATTTTATTTTTAACTAACATGAGATATGCCCGAACCTGTATTTTTATTTTTCATTTATTGTACGCTTTTTAGCCATGTTTCAGCGATTTCGAATTCTCTATTTTTTTATTTAAAAGTTGGTTGGAGAATAAAAAAACCTCTAATATGACTTAGAGGTTTTCTACGCTTAATCGGTTTTTAAGGCGTAAGAATGACCTTACGACATTCTTCTTCCCTATTATCGAAAATACGATAACCTTCGGCTGCATCTTCTAATTTCATTCGATGGGTAATGATGGCTTCTGGTGACAACTTACCGTACTCAATCAGTTCTAATAATTGAGGTAAAAATTGATGCACATGCGTTTGCCCCATTTTAAAAGTAAGCCCTTTATCAAAAGCATCGCCAAATAGGAAACCATGAATAGGCCCTGCATATACACCAGGTACACTGACCACTCCACCTCGACGTACCGCCGCGATACATTGACGTAAAACTACACCACTTGAGCCTTCAAGTTTTAGATTCGTCAGCAATGTTTCTATAACACTGCCTTTTGCCTCAAATCCAATGGCATCAATAACCGCATCGACACCACGATAATTGTCTGTATGCTGAATAATGTATTCGGCAGCATCTACAGCTTCAAAATCAACAGGAATCGCACCATACGCTTCCGCTGCATATCTCAGTCGGTATTGATTATGATCGACAATAAAGATCTTTTCTGCACCGAGCATTTTGGCGCACGCTGCACTCAGCAAGCCAACAGGCCCTGCACCATAGATTGCCAAAGTTGAACCTTTAGTGACTTTTGCATTACTTACTGCTTGCCATGCAGTAGGTAAAATATCGGTGAGAAAAAGCACTTTTTCATCTGACAATGACGTGGGCACTTTAAACGGCCCTTTATTGGCCTTGGGTACACGTACATATTCTGCCTGCCCGCCCGGAATGCCGCCATAGAGATGACTATATCCAAACAAAGCAGCGCCTGAAGGAATTTGTTTTTTATTAATAATCGATCCTCGGCCTGTATTGGTGGTTTCACATGCAGCGGTCAGATTTAACTGGCAAAAGAAACACTGTCCACAAGCGATGACAAAAGGCACAATGACCCGATCACCTTTTTTAACCTGTGTGACGGCAGAACCGACATCTTCAACAATCCCCATAAATTCATGTCCAAAAATATCACCCTGCTCGGTTTGAGGAATTTTTCCTCGATACAGATGCAGATCTGAACCGCAAATCGCAGTTGCAGTGACCCTTAAAATGATATCGTCAGCTTCTTGAATAACAGGATCAGCTACCGTTTCAACACGAACATCTTCAGCACCGTGGTAAGTAAGCGCACGCATGGTTATTCCTTTAATTTTTAATGGCTCATTTGATTATGGGCGGTGTTTCTTTACCGTTTGCAACGTTTGTTTGCGGTCAGGTAAGTCATATTGTGAATATGCAAAAGGAACTAACGCTTTGTAACCAATCATGAAAAATTAAGAAAAAGCTGAAAAGAGTATTTTTGAGAAATTGCAGTAAATAAGAACAAAAAAAGCCAGTTCATAAAAACTGGCATTTTCAAAGTGGTAAAGCATTTCAGCTCTTTAGTGGAACAAAGCTCTGCACGCTAAAAGAAATTAATAATGGTCTGGATCACAAGCGCATTAATAATATCGACAAAAAATGCCCCAGTCAGTGGAATAATCAAGAAGGCTTTGTGCGAAGGCCCATAAGTATTGGTAACTGCCTGAATATTGGCAATTGCTGTTGGCGTTGCACCTAAGTTGACACCACATTGTCCTGCACAAAGTACCGCTGCATCATAGTTTTTGCCCATAATTTTAAAGGTGACGAAAAACAGGTAAAGCGCCAGAAACAGGGTTTGTGCAATAAGAATAATGACAAGTGGCCCTGCCAGACCAGCAAGCTGCCAGAGCTGTAAAGACATCAATGCCATGGAAAGGAACAAAGCCAAAGATGCGTTACCAAATACGTCAATACAGCGGTCAAATAGCTTGATATTAAAGACATATTCCAGCGTATTACGTAAGAACACACCACAGCCTAATGCCCACACAAAGGTAGGTAACTCAAACCAATGACCTTTGGCAAAGTCAGTCATAAAATTGGCAAAGAAAATACACAGTGCAAACATCCCCAGTGTCTTTACCGCATCGTCCGCCGTAATCAGTCTGGTTTTTTCTGGATATTCAAATGGTGCTGTTTCATTTGCAGGTGGTGCTTCAGTGCGTTGCTGTGTCGGTGCAATTTCTTCGGCCAATTTATAACGACGAATCAAAAACTTTGCTACTGGGCCACCCATCATGCCACCGACAACCAAGCCGAAGGTTGCACTTGCCATGCCTAAAACGACAGCGCCTTGAATACCATATTCATTTTCAAAAATGCTACCCCAAGCACTTGCAGTACCGTGGCCACCCGTTAAGGTCACAGATCCCGTAATGAGACCAATCAATGGATCTAGCCCTAAAGCAGTTGCCAAACTTATGCCTAAAGCATTTTGTAATAAAACATAAGTCACTACACAGAACATGAAAACAATCAGTGTTTTTCCGCCCTCTTTCAACTTTGACAGGCTGGCGCTCAAGCCGACCGAAGTAAAAAAGACCAGCATGAAACTGCGTTGAATGTCTGCATTAAAATTCACCGTAACATCAAACTTGGTGAATAGAAAATAAGTGACAATCGCAGCGACAAGTCCACCAATTACAGGCTCAGGCATATTGTAGCGTTTTAATAAACTAACTTTATTAACCAGAAAATAACCAATAAAAAGCACAAAGACTGCAACTACAATCGTACCAAAAATGTCGATATCAAAATTCATTGTTTACCAAATCAAAAAACACTGACGAAAGTCGTTGGTTAAGGGAGACCTTCTTTTGAAGATAAAGCGGGCGATAGTAAAGCAATTAGAAGGATTTGTTTGTTAAGCTTAGTAATTTTTTGCAGGTCTAAACATGTAAAAATCGATATAAATACAATCGGTTAATGTCGGCTCAATTTCCTTTGATCAGAATCTTTTAAATTGAAGTATAAAATTTATGAGTTTGGGATAATTTCTTCTAATTGATTATCATGATGAGATAATTTTTTATCTCATCTATTTTTTTAGATATCTTAAATCATCTGCCCTTTCAGATCGTGTCATAAGATTTCATTCTCTCTAAGAATCACCAGATCAGCAGCTATTGATGCAATCCAAGTACAAAAATATGCTCCTCAATAACGTGGTTCTGATCAACACTAAGTGAGTGTTTATTGAACGATACGAGGCTGAGGTATGTGTGCAAACTATCGACCTATTCAGAAAAGTCGGGCTCATTTATTAGATTTGTTTGAACCGACATTTGACTACAAAACGGATATTTATCCTGAAGATCTTAGCCCTATCCTGATCTCACCCGATCAAAAAGTAGAATGGCGTGCCGCCCGTTTTGGTCTTGTGCCTTTTTGGGCCAAGGAGTTAAAGGCAGTTCAGAATGCTTATAATGCACGTGCTGAAACGGTGGCTGAAAAAAATAGTTTCAAACATGCTTGGAATAAAAATCAATTTGCTTTGGTACCTGTCGAAGTAATTTTTGAACCTAAGTATATTGATGGTCAAGCACAGTGGTATGGCATCTATCGTCAGGACAAAAAGCCGTTTACAGTCGCCGCTATATATGAATATGCAAGTGTTGCAGGTCAGGAAATTCTCTCCATGAGTATGCTGACCATCAATGCAGATTCCCACCCTTTAATGAACCAGTTTCATGCGCCTGAACATGAAAAAAGATCAGTCGTTATCATCTCTGAAGGACACCGTCTGGACTGGCTAAATGCAGATCATGCACAGGCAGCCGAAATGATCCTTGAATTTTCTCCAGATGAGTTTACTGCTGCACCGAAATCCCAAATTGATCATTTCTATCCATGAATGAATTTCTTATCATAAAACTTAATTCTTTTCTCATTTTTCTTTTTATAGAAAATCGCATCGATAACAGCGCATACCAATTCTAGATAATCAATGTTCTTACTTCATTTAAATATTGCTCATCATTATTTTTTCTCTAATGAAATATCATGTTGCGTTTTGTTAAAAATGTAAATTTAGAGAAATTATATTTTGTAAATAAGTAATTGTTTTTAAATTAATTTATTTTAAATTAAAATGTAAAATTTGATCAAAAAAACACTCATTTGTAGGTAATCTCTTACAAACGTGTAAGCCAAAAACCTATTCTTCAACTGTTTGATTTCTTTAATAATTAATTCGGTACATTTAAGCGCTCTTTACTATTCAATAGAAAGCTGAATATTAATGAAGAGATCCCGTAAAATAAAAAAGGCATCTTTATTAATATAACAAATCTGAATAATGGAAAAGAATCTCAAATAATGTCTGAATATGTACCATCTTTCCTCTGGTTCCAGAGGAAAGATTTTTAAATTAACTTCAGGATAGGAAATAGAATATGTTTATTGCAAAAAATATCTTTGTCTTTTTACTATCAATGTTAGCGTTGTGCCTACTCATCATCTTCTTTAATTATTTAGGCTTTAACGAAACAGTTAATCTGATACTCTCCGCGACTCTCTTTGGTGTGTTTATTACGTGGTATTTTAAAGGCACAGAATTATGTCTGGCCTTATTTAGTTTCTTCTACTGTGCCATGCTGATTATTAGCCAGAGTATGGAAGTGATCTTGATGTTTATGACTTCTATTGCTGTCTATTTACTCATGGCTAAAGTGTTACCGAAACTTAAAACCGTGAATATCAAGTTGCGAACCAAACAGCTTAGAATGGATTAACGCCACGATTGACCATGCCAACTTTTTTGCCAATGGGAAGCGTTGTCTGTTCTGCAAGTAGCAATTCACTGAGAAAAGCATCTAGACTTGTCTGGTCGAGACAGCTCGGATTAAAGCTATTTTCTCCCAAAGTCAGAAAGAAAGATTCAATATTGGTATTTCGTTGTACATATTTCATTGACCAGCGTTTAAAAGTCGATTGGTCAATGGAGTGTGTATTGAGATGCTTGACATCGAGATGCCGTGAATCGGTTTTTATTTTTTCAAATAAACTTTCAACAATCTGCTGTTCTCCCTCCAAGCATTGAAAAAAGGCATTATCTGCATAGTAGAGGACGCCATAAATACAATGCTGAGTATTGAAATCTCGAGCTTCGGTGAGGATATCGCGTAAATCTTGTAGCAAATCATCGCTATTTTCATTGCGTTTGCTGGCATAACATAATCGTATATTCATAAAGATTTCCGCAAACTCTGAAAGTTATTTTGTTAATTATAATTTTTAAAACTATCATATATTTACAGAATCACGAAAACTTTAATTTTTTATTTTGTCATTTGCTTTTATACCGTTTAATTAATTTTCATTCTAAAAAGTCCCTTAGAGCTGTTTTAAAAAATGTGATAACCCTTGTGGTGCACGTCCATTCAGTCGACTGCTGGTGGTGACCCGAACCAGATTACTCCAGGTGATTTTGCTACATTGAGTCATAAATTTTTGAATTAATGACACATCCTCATGACAAGGAATCGGCTCAAAACCTCCCGCCTGAAGATAAGCATCTACGCTAAAACTTAAATTTGCGCCATGAATATGCTGATGCCCCATACTGTCCTGATAATGTGCCAGATATTTTTGCTGTTGCGGTGCTGATAAGTGATTTAGATTATCCAGCACTACGATTCCACAGATGGCATCAGTAGGCTGATGTTGCATCTGACACAGTAACCAGTCTGGATCGACAATGGTATCGGCATCAGTACAAGCGAGCCATGTCACACTCTGTTGAATCAGATGTCGAATACCTAAATCTCTGGCCTTGCCTACACAAGCATAATTGCATTCAATCCAGTTCACTTGATGTGATTCTACAATCGCACGGGACTGATCCGTGCAACTGTCTAAAACCACCAAAATCTCGACCTGTTCATGACCAATATGTTGTACAGCCTGTTGAATCGACTGCAAACAGGCAGATAAATGCTGCTCTTCATTATGGGCTGGGATAACAATACCGATGTTCATATTAAGCCCTGCTGTTTAGCCAAAGATGAAGGATTTACCGTCCAGATATCAATGATGAAATCTGGATCATTCAGACTTAAATAATGAGTGAAAGGCAAAGATTGTTTTAAATGATCATGCACTTGAAAGGCATCCAGTTCAAAATCCTGAATCGCGTGACGCCAGTGACAACATAGGATTTCACCTTGTGGCGTTACACTGTCTTTGAGTTGATCGATCAGCTCATGCAATTCATTGCGTGATAAGTAATAGGCCACTTCACTGATAACAATCAGATCAAATTGCTGTTCAGGAAAATTTTCAGGTATTTTTTGCTGTTGAACATTCACATGGCCCAGATTCTGTAAACGTTGCGAAGCCCAATGGACAGCGTGAGCAGAAAGATCTAGACATAAAAGCTGATCAGCGCGTTGGGCCAAATGTACACTTAAATGACCATTGGAACAGCCGATTTCCAGCACTGATGAATAGTGCTGTTGAGTGAGTAATGCTAAACAAATCTGCCTTTTACGAGCCTCATACCAATGATGATCGTAGCCCCAAGGGTCATTGTTGTGATGATATAAGGCTTCAAAATATTGACTAGAATCATTCACAAAGATAAACCTCCCAAGGCATCAACAAACGTTCGATGATTGCTGGAGATAAAACCGCAGCATTGCCTGTACTTTCATCAGCTTCAATCTGACTCTTAAACTGCATAATGGCCTGACGTTTTTTGATTAACTGGCTCTGAGTTAAGCTATAAGCTCTGGCCTGTTGCCAGTTGATACGTGGATCTAAAGGCCGCGCCCAATGCCATGCCCAGATCAGCACATGTAAATATGATAGGTCATGTGCTAGAGCAAAGGCCTGTACCGTTTTTCCTACCGCTTCATGATCAGGATGTCCATCCTGTGCGTAGCTACAAATCAGAATGTCTTCCGCTTGAACCTGCTTGTCTAATGCTTGCCACAGTTGCTCAGTATGCAAATGAATCTGTCCATCTGGTAAATTTAAGGCAATACGTTGAGCAAAATCCGAGACCTCTAAACAATGTAATGCTGCCAGACTTTCTTGCGGACGGATTCGATCTAATTGCTCTGGACTATATTTGCTTGAATGCGGATGGCTTTGGGTGCCATTGCTGACAGCAACAATCACTAGGCGACAATTCAAGCTAATCAGCTGTTGCATCAAGCCGCCACAACCGAGTATTTCATCATCTGGATGCGGCGCCACAATCACAATCCGTTTCGATTGAAATTTTTCAAGATTGAGTGACGATAGCGGTTGTTGCTCAAATGCATGTAGCCATTGTTCTCTAGAAGTACCTTGCCCTTCAATAATGCGATCCTCAACCAAAGGATGTTTTAGAGCTGCCATGCTATTTGCTCCTGTAAACATCGTTCAGCAATTTGCTCATCATCAAATGCCGCATGACTTTGCCGAATAAATACAGGTAAATCTGCCATTAGACTGGCAAAGGTTGCTTGTTCACAAAAAGGCCGTGCGCCCAGTGCTTTTCCAACCCCTTCAATAACCGCCAAACAGCTTTGTTCTGCCTGCGCGCGCAAGACACGTACGTCCCGTTCATGACTAAGCTTGGGTTGGTGATCAATCAGTTGCGCGACGTATTGGAAATATTGTCGGGTCACAGCAAGTTGAGTTGCCAACTGTCCTAAATACATTTTCTTAAAAGGATTGGGTGTTTTAAGGCAGCTTTGTTGCAGCTCTTCCATTAACCGTACTGCCGCACCATACCAGCACGCTGCAACACCCGCAGCACCATGCCAGAAACCAGCCCGATCAAGGTAATCGTTGGGACGGCCAATGAGTTTGACGGCTGTCTCATGAAAACTGACTCTGGCAGTTTGTGTGCCTTGCATGCCTACGGCTTGCCAGTGAGCCAAATCAATGGTGATTGAGGGTTGGTTGAGGTCGATAATGCAAAGCTGAGATTGCCCCTGTTGATCCTTAAAACTGATTAATGCTTTTTGAATAAATTCAGCCCCTGAACACCACGGTTTAATTCCACAACAAAACTCATTTTCGACCTGTAATGGTGCTGGCCCACCATCAGCAGCCCAAATGGCCCATATTTTCTCATCAATTTCATTTTCATATCCGAGCTCATGCAAAATGCTTAATGCATCACAATGTGATTCAAAAAGCTTGGCTAAACTTAGGTCAAAGCCAGCAATCTGGGCGAAAACTTGCCAGCGCTGATAGGTCTGGCCTGAGGCTGGTTCAGGTAATCGCCCAACAGAATGGATCAACTGTTTAAGCACCAATGGCCGTTGATTTAGCTTCTCTTCAGCTGAGTACTGCTCAAAGCGATTTAAAATGTCAAAAGTTGATCTTTTTATCGATATTCTACTATTCATTTTTAAAATATTAATTTAAGTCAGTTTATTTAAAAGTAATTTAAAAATTCCGTTGAGTTAAATAGATAAATTGTAATAAAAAGATAATTATTCGTAGTTATTTAACTATTTATTTCGTTTTGTTTCATTGTTAACTAAACAGTATGTTTAGGTGAATCTATAAAATCATCCTGTAAGGATTATTTAAAACCCAACAATTATGAGGAAATATGCAGTAGCTTAAAGGCTTCCGTGTTGTGATGTTTATAAAGAGGTTTAAGAAATGAGTACTTTAAATATTCAAGATATTAAAAAACATTCAGATGTCATCGCTTCTTGTGGTACCAAAGTCGGAACAGTTGATCATCTCGAAGGTGATAGTCAACTCAAACTGACGCGTGATGAAAATGATCAACATCATCTCATCCCAACGGCATGGATTGGTGAAGTCAAAGATGACAAAGTAGTTCTGATTAAAAACTCAGAAGAAGTTAAGCAACAATGGCAAGCAATATAACGAAGTCAATGCTCTAAAGTATTTTTGTTTGCTTATAAAAAAACCTACTGCCTTGATTGGTAGTAGGTTTTTTATATTGATGATTTAACTAATAATCTTATAGTTCACCGCTTATGAATAAAGTGTGGCCTCTCCTAGCGCTCGGGTCTTAAATCTTCGGTGAAACCACATATATTGAGTTGGATACATGCTGATCTGATTTTCAAGAATCAGATTGACTTTGGTTGCATCCGCAACTTCATCCTGACTTGGAAAATTCTGTAGCGGTGGCTCAAGTAAAATATGATATTGAGGGTTGCGGATATTACCCGTTCGATAGAAAAATAAAGGAATGGCGGGAACTTTTGAGATGTTCATTAGTCGCCGATGCGCCGTTACCGTCGCCGCTTGAATATTAAAGAATGGTGCCATAACGCCTTGTTTTAGGCCAAAATCCTGATCTGGGCTATACCAAATGGCTCTTCCCTGTTTCAGATTGCCAATTAAACCTTTCATATCATTTTTGGAGATCTGATTTTTATAAATGGTGGCACGCGACCGGCTGATTAACATATCCAGTAAGGGATTGTTTTGTGGACGATACACTACATCCAGATCAAAGAAACAACTACTGATATAGCCGCCCGCATCTAAAAGCGTGGTGTGGCTACCTAATAAAAGAACCCCTGTCTCACGTGCTTGTGAAATATGCTCTAAACCCTGAATATGTATACGGTTTCGATACCATTTTGGACTATACCAAGCATTTAAGGCTTCGAATAAACCAATGATCATATTGAAAAAGACTTGCTTTGCTTCAGCTTCTCTTTCTGAGGCATCTTTGTGTGGAAAGCATAATTCAAAATTTCTTAACGTGGTTTTACGTCGAGATTTTAAAACTTTCCACGCCAATTTTGATAAAGCATCTGCTAATCTCCATTGAATCGCCCACGGCAATATTGCAAATAACATTAAAATCGTAAGGGAGATCCATATTCCCCAATATCTGGGTAATAAAAATGACCAATAAAACTTTCCTGTTTCATGCTTCTGCTTTAAATCCATTTGAGAGTATTTTCTTAAGAAAAACTAAACAGCCTAGCATATATAAATATTTTATGTTGTATCATGCTTACAATCACAACAATTTAATCAGTTAAAAGCCGATATTATTTTTATAAAATTAAAAAACTTAGTTTAACTGCATGATTAATATCTATAAAAATTATTAAAAGATTTATTAGGCATATTATTTGTATTGTGTGATATATATCAAATTTAGTCTTTAAAGTCCTGAATTCTCGCCTACTCAAAGATTCTCATATTCGTTTCAATATAGAGACCAGAAATACAGTATTTTTAGCTGTAGCGCTGCCCGAAACACAAAGTTTCGGGCAGCATTGTTTTGTATTAGATGATGCCGCCATTGACACGAAGTACTTGGGCATTAACCCAGTTGCTGGCTTCATTCACTGCAAAATCTAAAACTGCTGCAATATCTTCTACCTGCCCCAAGCGTTCCAATGGCGCCGCTTTGCTTAACTGTGCAATCAACGCTTCACTCTTCCCTTCTAGAAAAAGCTCAGTCGCAGTTGGCCCAGGCGCAATCGCATTAACGGTAATATTTTTACCTCGAAGTTCCTTGGCTAAAATAGCGGTTAAAGATTCAATTGCGGCTTTTGATGCTGCATAAACGCCATAGCCTTCAAGTTTTAGCCCAACCACACTACTAGATAAATTAATAATTTTTCCACCATGTGTCAGTCTTTTTGCTGCTTCACGCATGGTATATAAAGATCCTTTCAGATTGATTGCCATAATTTGATCAATACTTTCATCATCGACCTGCTCGATTTTACTTAAACGCATGATGCCAGCATTATTAATCAGGACATCCACGCGGCCATAGGTCTGGATCGCATAATCGAAAAGTTGGGTCACTTCATCTGAATGGCTGATATTGGCTTTAAACGCACTCGCGATGCCGCCCGCAGCCTGAATTTTCTTTACCACTTGATCTGCTTCCTGATCATTATTGGCATAGTTAATAATAATCTGATGTCCTTGCTGAGCCAGTAAATTTGCCGTAAAAACACCAATGCCTCGAGAAGCGCCCGTAATTAGAACTACTTTTGACCGATCAGAATGTGCAGCTGTATTTGTCATTTTAAACCTCATTGAATGAAACTTATCATCTTATGCGTTCTATGATACTGTTCAGCTATCAGTTAATAATCTATCGGATTCTGACATCTTTGTCCGAATAAACCGAACAAAGGACATCAAAAAATGGATAAGTTAAATGCAATGTCTGCTTTTATCCATGTGGTCGAGCAGCAAAGTTTTACCAAAGCGGCGCAAATATTAAACCTGCCCCGTTCTACACTCACGGATGCGATCAAGCAGTTAGAGACCCAATTAAACACACGCCTGTTATTCCGCACCACACGTCAGGTTCGACCAACCGATGAAGGCCAGATTTATTATGAGCGCTGTAAGTATATCTTGAGCTATATCAATGAATCAGATCATGATTTTCTGCATGCAAAACCTCAAGGAACCTTAAAAATAGAAGTGCATGGTATTTTTGCCTCTCATTTTATTCTGCCAAAATTACGAGATTTTTTAAGTGAATTTCCTCAAATCCAATTACAACTGACAGAAAGTGACCGTTATGTTGACGTGATTAAGGAAGGAATTGATTGCGTGATCCGGATCGGACAACTGAATAATAGTGAACTGATCGTTAGGCATCTGGGAAATATCCAGCAAGTCACGTTGGCAAGTCCGCAATATTTACAACAATACGGTATGCCCCATCACCTAGACGCGCTTAAAAGCCATGTTATGGTTGGGTTTTATTCCACTGCCCGTCAGAAGAATCTTCCGCTGGAGTTTATGGTTGGGGGTGAAATAAAAAATTATGATTTGCCCTTTATGATTCAGGTCAATGGTGCGCATACCTACTCAGCAGCAGCGAAACAACACTTTGGGCTGATACAGGTACCGCGTTATGGTCATGTTGATGAACTTGCACAAGGCGTACTGTGTGAGGTTTTGCCGCATTATCCCGTACCTTCGTTGCCTGTCTCTTTACTTTATCCTTCTAAAACACTGATTTCACCGAGACAGAAAGTTTTTATTGAATGGATCGTACAGTTATTTAAACGCTATCCTTTGGGTTGATGAAGGGTTGCACCTAAAACTGAAATTTTAAAATGATTCGTTGTAAGAAAATTAGAAATATTTTTTATGATTAAGGTGGAAATTTTGTCGCTATTTTAGATTACTATGATTTTAAAGATAATTTTAATGCCTATAATAGTTTAGAATAAGTGCAGCTGCTACTTTTGAATACCATCCTTCTTTTTCTCTTATTTGTTCTAACTCACTCATCGTAATGAAAATTTTGTTAAATTTTCTTTCGATTTCTTTAGAATCAGGTCTATTTGTTTTTAAAGCAATTACGCCAATTCCCTCTCGTGAACTCTCAAAAGCTAACCAATCACAATTTTTATTCATTATGATAATTGGATACTCTAGCCTTGATTTCTCTAAACCATCGATACTTTCGAGTTCATCCTTATTTCTAAAACTATAGTATGAGAAATTCTCCTTGTTTAAATTTCCAAATGTAATGAAAACTTCTTCTTTGAAATTGGTTGAATTAATATGAATTAAACTGTCTAGAATATCCTTATAATCTAATAATGGTCTTTCAAAAAACCAAAAAATATAATTATTTTCTTTGAAAATATAAAAAGGTAAGTCCTTATCTAGTCTAATATTTTTGCTAATTAAAGATTTTATTGCTTCTCTATTCATGTTGGCCTTCAATAATATCTATTATATACATCTATTTAGAGAGTTTTTGCTAACTTTAAGCAGACTACAAAGATTTTTAAAATTCTTAATTATGACTCTAGGAAAAATAATAACTTAAGTCATAGAATTGTGTCGAAAAAAGTTGGTAAGATTACATTCTTGGCTTCTATTTCACATACATCCCCTGATTGAATCTCTAGTTTTATATAAAAATTCCCATTATCCATTCTATCAAATCTAGTTATTTCATTTAGGGATATACTTTCACCCCACTCATCCTTTTTGGTTAACTTAAAGTTGAGAAAGTTTTCAGCTATTAAAAATACATCCTCAGACTTGTTGTTCCTAAGCTGAATCACTATCTTTGCTTCAACCCCAATAATATTGATTGAAATGAAAGACCAATCATGCATAACAACTCCTTTGAAATATTCTTGCAAATTTCGCTCTTATAAAAATTAATTTTTCTATTTCTTTTTACACCTTTTTATCTCAAATTTCTAACTCTTTTCTATTCATCAGTTGATCCTGCTAAATGATATTCTTACGCTTAATTAGATATAAAAAAGCCAATTGTTTTTTATCTATCAATTGGCTTGGTTTCTTTCGATAAGTTAAGGCTTTTCACCTTAATTTAAACGGCGCTCAATATCATCCAATACGGCTGGTAAATCAGCGATACTATCAATTACATAATGTGCACCTGACTGATTCATTTTTGCATAAGCTTTGTCTTTGAGAGATTTTTTACCATTCTTCGAAGTTTTAGCAGCTAAAAGCCGATTCTCTACGCTATTTTATGATCACGTTTCACTAAAATCTGATACGCAATAATTCCGCCAATCAGTCCCCAAAACGCTGAACCGATCCCCAATAAGGTAATGCCCGATGCAGTGAGAAGAAAACAGATAATCGCTGCATCACGGCCTTGTTCGTCTACCAATGCTTGATGCAGACTGTTCATCAAGGTGGTGATTAAAGCCAATCCAGCAAGAATATGGATCAATACGGTTGGTAAGCCATTAAACAATATGAAAATAGCGCCACCAAAAATCCCTGCGATTAAATAGAAGATCCCTGCCCATGTAGATGCAATATAACGTTTTGCAGGATTTGGATGAACATCAGGTGCCATACAAAGCGCTGCAGTAATGGCTGCAATACAGATACTAAAACCACCCCATGGCGCTAATATGATCGCGGTTAAGGACGTACACACCAGCAACATTGACGTTTTCGGTGAATAACCGCTGGCCTGTAAAATTGCAATACCCGGCGCATTTTGAGATGCGAGAGAGACAATAAAAAATGGAATCCCGACACCAATCAGCGTAGTCATGGTGAAATGCGGCTGGATAAAGGTCGGAAGCGTAAATACGTTGCTGGTCTGTGTAAAATGCAAATCCCCGCTGAGTCCTGCAACAACAATTCCTGTAATCAGTGTTGCAATAATGGCATAGAGTGGAAACCAGCGTCGGGTCAAAACAAATGCCGCCAACATGGCAATACACAGGATAAAATTGACCTGTAATGCTTCAAATGTACTTAAACCAAAGCGTAACAGGATGCCTGCCAGCATCGCAGAAGCGATGGAACGCGGAATGTAATTCATGAGCTTGGCAAAAATACCAGTCGCGCCACATAGCAGCATTAGTCCCGAAGCAAAAATAAAGACCCCCACCACTTCATTAATACTTACTCCAGTCAGGCTGGTTGCAAGCAAGGCAATTCCGGGTGTCGACCATGCTGTTAAAATCGGAGTACGGTAATACAGCGACAAGCCAATGCTGGTGATCCCCATGCCGATACCCAGCATCATCAGCCAGCTTCCAGTTTGCGAAGCATCCAACCCAGCCCTTTCCAGTGCCTGCAAAATAATGGCCAAAGAACTGGCATAGCCTACCAGTACGGCCACAAGTCCAGTCATGATCATGGCTGGTGAGGAAGACCTAAAAAATGCTAAGTTACGCATAGGAAGTACTTTACTGAAAATGACGGTAGAGTGACTAAAGTATCATCGTCTGTTATAACGGACAATCATTTTTAATCAAGAAGACTTCTATTTATGCAAGATATTCCACCCAATGTTGCCGAAGCTCTAAAAAAATTAAGAACCGAGCGAGGTTTGAGTCTTAGCCAGACTGCTGAATTAACTGGTGTGAGTAAAGCGATGCTTGGGCAGATTGAGTTGGGTAAGTCGAGTCCGACTGTTGCAACCCTCTGGAAAATCGCCACAGGATTCAATATTGCATTTTCGACTTTTCTTGAAGGTGGGCAAGCTCAAACTCAACCAGAGATTCATCATTTCAGTGATTTACCCGTTTTTGAACAGGATCATTCAGGAATGCGCGTTAGTCCTCTGATTCCTTTTGATGAAGAACTGCGAATGGATGTGTTGAAGATTGAATTGCTACCAGGTGCAAAAAGTGAATCTAGCCCGCATGAGGCAGGCGTGATTGAGCATATTATTGTGTTTGCTGGGGTATTGCAGTTACAGCTTGAGGGGATGAATCATACTGTTGCCGCAGGAGAATCCATCCGCTTTCATGCCGATATTCCGCATACCTATGCCAATACGGGTGAGCAGAGTGTGATTATGCACAATGTCATTCACTATCCACATCCTCCCTCTTAACCTCTTATCAGCAAAGGCACACTTTTGCTTTTATAGGATCTTGGTCAGATCTGACAGATGTTGAATGGTATAAGTAATATTCAGATTCTGTTCATTCTTGAGTTGTTTCGGATTATACCAGCAGGTCGGGATTTCACAGGATGTTGCCCCCTTGATATCTGCCTCCAAACTATCCCCAATAAAAAGTATTTCTTCTTTGGCGATATTACTTCTGGCTAAGCAGGTCTGAAAAAAACGCTGGTCGGGTTTTTCATAACCCACATCATCAGAAACATATAAATCAGAGAAATGCGGTAATAAACCCGCCAAGTGTAAACGTGCTTTTTGTTGAAGCAGAATGCTATTGGAAGCAGCAAAAAGTTTATATTTTTGGCTCAAATACTGGATTGCTTCTGCTGCACCTTCTTCAAGAGTATGCTCTTTTGCCAGATTCCCTTGAAAGGTATCACGAAAATGATCGTGGTTAATTTCAACTTTTAGTGCAGTAAACAGTTCTTTAAAGCGATTATTAATCACATCCTGTACGGTAATTTGACCTAACTTCTGTCTTTCCCATAAAAGATGGTTAATTTGTTTATAGGTAGAATAGGTCAGATCATCATGATGTAAATTGAATTCCCCAAATGATTTCACAAATGCCGAGCGATTCGCCACGCTAAAATTCAGCAAGGTATCATCAATATCAAAGAAAATCGCCTTATACATCCTACTCTTCCTATCTGTTCATCCTCAATCGCCGCTATTTTATTATACCGATAAGTCAAAAGCCAATGTGCATCATCTTGAATCAATCATTGGTGCATTTGCAGACCGAAATAAAAAAGGAAACAGCGGGTGCTATTTCCTTTGATTGTGGACGTCGAAAAATGAATCCTTTTCTAACCTTCAATTGATAAGACTAAATCAGGTAGTGACGATCTTTAGATTATCTTTTTCTTCTGCGGAATGTGTCGGTTTACGAAGTAAGATCAGTGCTGAAATGGCAGCCAATAAAATCATCGGAATACTGGATGCAATCACCACAATTTCACTTTGACCTGTTCCCAGTAAATATCCCGCGACCAATGGGCCAGAAAACGCACCTATCCTGCCAATTGCGACGGCAGCACCGACTCCCGTTCCTCGCATTTCCGTTGGATAATATTTGGCTGCTAAGGTATAGAGAATTGACTGACAACCAATCACAAACATACCGCATCCAGTTGCAAATAAGGTAAAGCTAAATGCGCTATTAGAATAAGCAAGACCAATCAGCGAGAGCAAAATCCCGCTATAAACACTTGCAACAATCACGAATTTATTCAATCGATCCAGCATAAAACCTAAAATGAGTACGCCGATTGAGCCACCCAGATTAAAGCCTATCTGGATATAACTTGCTTGTTCTTTATTAAGTCCTAATCCTGAAATGAGCGTTGGTAACCAGTTTTGGAATAGCGCCAATACCAAAAGCGTTCCAAAGAAACTTAACCATAGACTAGAAGTGATCAGCACACGAGGCTTTGCAAACAAAACTGTCATTAAGCTTTGATTTTTTGCTGGACTGGTCGCTGTTTTATTGAGATAAGCTTTTGATTCAGGTAAAAAGAAAATCAGAATAGGTACAAGCAATAAAGGTGCGATACCACCGAAATAAAAGATATGTCGCCACTCATGATCGGCAGTGAGAGATAATGCAACCACAGAAGTGAGCACACCGCCAATCGGCATACCGCAATACATGACACTTACCGCCGTGGCTTTGTATTTTTCACTCACAGCCTCGGAAACCATAGTAATCACAATGGGTAAAGCCCCGCCCATGCCTAATCCTGTCAGAAATCTTACCAACAGTAAGGTATTCAGTTGTTGGGCAAAAGGCGTTAATAAAGACATCAATCCAAAAATAAGAATACAGCTAATAAATACTTTCTTACGTCCAATCGAATCGGCGATCCTTCCTGCAATCATGGCACCTGGTAAAGTCCCCAGAACTGCTGCACTAAATACCCAGCCCATTTCCGTACTGTTCAGTAGCATTTCCGCTTTCATTCTTGGAGCCGCAACGCCCATTGACTGCAAATCAAAGCCTTCAATAATGGCGAAAATAAAACATAAAACTAATGTAATGATCATGCCAATTTTTGATGACGGTGATGCGACTTCTGCATCCTTTAACATTTCTATCTTCCTTTTTGATTCTTCGAATTTATAATCCCTTATATGCTATACACATTTTTGGCATATTTTTAGCGTGTGTAAAAGACTAGCAGAGCGAATTTAATTACGCAATGCAAAATAAATTTATGAATTATATAATCAATACACATTGTGAATACTTATAAAATATATAAAGCTCATCATTCTAAAATTGCACTTACTTGCGTCTCCTCTCTTTCTCGTTTTTATCCCGATCCTATTGAGCAGCGCACGCTTGAGTTGGTAATGTTGAGCTGGGGAAATTCGATGAACAAGGCGAGTTGATCCATCAAGATTTTTCTTCTTTTTATGCTCTTATTCCAGTGGCTTGTTACGGGCTGATTCTGATTGGTCTTAAACCTCATCAGCCTAATAATATTGGTTTATATTTTTAATCAAATCAGTTAGATGATAAATTA
Source organism: Acinetobacter sp. BIGb0102 (assembly GCF_003815055.1). Taxonomy (NCBI): domain Bacteria; kingdom Pseudomonadati; phylum Pseudomonadota; class Gammaproteobacteria; order Moraxellales; family Moraxellaceae; genus Acinetobacter; species Acinetobacter sp. BIGb0102. Next base: position 296,107 of record NZ_RKQE01000010.1, on the reverse strand, counting down.
TAAGTGTTAGATTCAAATTTTTAATTATTGAGTAGGTATGCAAGATTGTAGTAATAGGTCAAAATCTCACCAAGCCGTTTTTTTCATATCTTTTTCTAAGTTATCGCCAATGAAAAATGCTTCTGTACTGTTTGAATAATAATGTTAGATATCTTTAAAATCATTGGCTTGCGTTCTTATTATGTCTAAAATAGGTTTTGTCATCTAATCTCTAAACCACATCCAGACCAATACTGCTGCCATACATGCTATAAGAGGATAAACAACCCAAGGATGTGGAATGGTCCAGATCATAATTCCAGCAGCTATACTCATACTTACCGTTGAAATATATTTGGCTTTTTTCGGAATACGTCTATTTTTCTGCCATTCCTTGATGATTGGACCGATAAAGCGATGATTGAGAAACCATTGATGGAGCTTTTCTGAACCTCTGGCAGCAAAGAAAACAGCCAATATAATAAAGTCAACGGTCGGTAAACCCGGAATAAAAATTCCAAGAATACCGAGTCCAATGCACAACCAGGCAAGGCAAATAAATAATAATCGCCACCAAACAGAACGCGCCAATTTGCTTACTGGCTGTGGCGTTTGTGACAAAATATCTGTTTTCAGATCTTTATTCATGTGATCAATATTCTCCATACCTGGCAGTACTCAATTCACTTGTTTATTTCAACTCATCCAGTTGACTTAATGCTTTTCCAAAATACCCAAAAGCATCTAGCGCACCTTGCACTACGCGATCCTGTAAAGCCGTTTCAAAATCTGCATCATCAAGTGCCTGAACAAAGCGTTTCCAGACCTTGGCACGTCCTTCTGGATACGCCGCGAGGTTACGGGCAGCAAATGTTTCAGAGAAGCCTAAGTTTTTTTGAGCTTGTTTAAATAAAAAAGCTGCGCCTAAGGTTGACCCTTCTGAGACATAGATCCAGCCCAATGCTTCAGGTAATTTAACCGCTGCACTTTGCAACGGCTGTCCTGCTGGTTGAATACCTAAATCTTGCAAATCTTCAAAAGCTTGCTGGGAACGTCCACGAATACCGAGATCTGGAATTAATACCGCAATACCTTCTTGCTCAAAAAGATGCTCAATTTCTTGCTGAAAATAGTATTGAGACAAAGTGAATTGCGCATATTTTTCTTTGCTTGCAAAGACATCTGCCTGAGCCATTAAGTGGTGCATTCTTTCATGTTCTGCTGCCGTTTCTTGCTTTAAGCGTTGAGAAAGGCTGTTGGCGACTATTTGTTCTGTTGCTGCGTTCATTATCATTCTCCTGAAGAAAGAATATTGCTCATCGGCGACCCCGACTGAGATTAAGTTGCACTGGAAAATCAACGACAATAGCCACTGCTCGGCCATTGACTTTGTAGGGTTTGAATCTGGACTGACGGGCTGCGTTTAGAACTCGCTCATCTAAGCTGGCAATACCCGAACTTTGTTTTAATTGAATATCGATAGGCTGCCCGTTTTCATTGATGCGTAAACGTAACTCCACCATGCGAGTTTGTTGCCGAAGTTCCCGATCATCGTAACTAAACTTTCCGAAACTGAGCACATCCACACTACTGACTTGAACAGGTTCATCATGCTGAACTTGGCTTTCAGGTGCTCGACTGAGCTCTTGTTGTGCTGCGGATGTTTTTACACCTCCAGAGTGTGGTAGATTTTCCTCAGAATTCTCTTTTTGTATTTGCTGCTTTTCACTCACATTCGCAACTTGTTGATGAGTCTGTGTCTGTTGTTTAAACGCTTTACTTTCTACAGACTGAACGGCAACATTTTGTGCTGATTGAGATGCAACGGAGTGATCTTTTTGACTCGGCTGTTTCTTCTGCACCGTATGTGTTGCATTTTGACTGATGAATATCTTTTGCTCGATGGTCTCTGTACTTTGTTGCGTAGCACGAGGTGCAGATTCTTTTTTTAAGTGTTGTTGTTTGGGGGGCTGAGCAATGGCACTCTGAGCCGTTGTATGAGGAGATGGATTTTCTGATGGTGCTAACGACAAAAAACGTACCTTGAGTGCATTTACTTTCGGTGAGGTGGCTAATGTATAAGGTTCAATAAAATGACTCAGACACCATAAGGCGATTAGATGCAACGCAATGACCAGCAATACAATGATCGACTTCGGATAGGAATGTGCCAAAACCAAAATAGAGGGTGGTTTTGAGGTCAATTCATAAGCTGGGTATTGGAGCTTTGATTTCATCGTCATCCCTCTAAAAACGATGCTCAAGCTTCAAGCTGACATTGTGTTTATCATAGGAATACAACCAATCCACATTGCTATTGTTATGGTTATAACGATAAGTCAGATTTGGCGTCATGCCGTAAAATTTAAATCGGGGCATCTGCAAAACAAAGGTATAATTTTGTTCAAAATCATGACGACGGGCTTGTAGACTTTCGGCATATCGATCAAACTGCCGCCAGCGATATGAACTAAATAAAGTGGTATTCAACCCAACATTCCAGGATTTACTCAGCCCTAAACGGACACCTTGTTGTTGATAGGCCGCCATGTACTTTTCTTGGGTGTCATGATCCAGTACATCTAGTCCACTAAATAATGTCCATTGTTTGGGTAGAATCTTCCAAAAGGTGAACATCGCCGAGCTTTCTTTACCATCTAATGTTTTATATTTTTGATAATCCAGATCCTTGATTTCAGCTTCAAGCTTGAATGCTTTGTCTGCGGCAATAAATCGCATCCATTCAGCACGTGCACCCCATGCATTGTATAAACCATTATTTGCATAACGTTTATGTTCAAACAGCGGTGCAATACTGATCTGATTTTTTAAATCGAAAAAACTATAACCTGCATTAATGTTCAGGGTGGATTCGTTATAGTCAGCATGATCATCATAAGACTGTCCATATGCTAACCCACGTAAGGAAATCCCATGATTGCCGTAGAGAGAAAAGCGTTTCATTAAACTGGCTTCATAGTCCATACCCGTTGCTGATGCTGCTTTGGGACTGCCACGGGTAATTTCTTGGATGGGAGTCGCATTGCCCTTATCGTCAATACCATACAACGTCCAAGTTTTACTTTGTTCAGAAGAACTATTCAGATTTGTGGCATAGGATGGACCAATCGCGACACTGCCTTGCCATGAATCACGCTGATCGAGCGCTTTGACGAACAGATTAATCGTTTGTTCTACTTCAGGCGGTATCACCGCCCGATCACTCTGTCCCAATTTGTTTTGAATTGATGTAAAAAGGCGTGCTGCTTCTTTGTTCTTCTGTTGTTCAAACAGCACGCGCGCTAACTCTAGTTCACAAATAAGATTATTGGGTTGTTTATTGAGACTACTTTGAAATTTTTGCTCGGCTAATTTGAGCTGCCCTTGGGCACGTGCCAATGCCCCTTCAGCAAAATCAGTTAAAGCCTGATCATAGCTTTGATATTGCTGATAATGCTTTAAATAAACCGTAGCATTGCCCCACTGTTTTTGCATGACAGCCAGATAGAGGGCTTTGGCCAAATCATCCTGATTTTTTTCTACTGCATAAATTTGACCATTGATACGGATACTGGGGAGTTTCTCGGTATCACGAATTGTGCCTTGTTGTTGTAGTTGATGTTGCTGTTGTAATAAATTTTGATCCAAACTTTGATTCAGGCGAAGTTGAGTATCATCATCTGCATAGAGTGATGAAGTAGCCAATAGAGTCAGACAGCACAACAATGTTCTTTTCATAAAAACCGCAAAACAAAAAATAAAATCATTAAGTCTTAAGTAAGAAAAAGGAACCTACAGGTGTAGATTCCTTTCGCTATAATTAGTTCTTCGCACCACCAAATGCAGTGTTATAAGAAACATTGTCAAATTTCGCGATACCTGCTAAAGCAGCAGCATTTGCACCAAAGAAATGACCTTGAACAGCACCAGAATCATCTAATCCAGCGGTACCATTTGCGATTGCAAATCCGCTAAATGCAGCCGAACCCGGATTAAATGTCACACCATCAAGTGTTAAGTTTGAAACGGTTGTACCTGTTCCAGTTAATGAACCTTCCAGGGTACCTGCACCAAAGTTTGCAGTGAAATTACCAGTTAACAGATTGCTTGCTGAACCATTAATCCCAGCAACGGTATAGGTCGCAGTACCTGCGGTTGGTACTGTGGTATTGGTATTGTCACCCGCGTAATAAACGGTATGGCTTGCACTGGCAGGCGTATCACCTGCTTTCCACCACTCACCGAAATAAACCTCCTGTGTACCCACCTGACCAAAATTAAAATTACCTAAGGCACTGTGTGAAGGTGGCATTGCCGATACTGGAATATGAGAGATATTAAATGTCTTGGTACCGACAGTAACATTGCTATTACTTGTACCTTGCGCAGCAAATGCTTGCGCTAGACCTTTGAGTGAACTAAAGCCTGTAAAAGCGTTGTATGGCGCACCTGCCGCCTGCACTGAAACTGCAGCCGCACCACCTGGATGACTGGCATTGGCTGCCGCACCGACTTTGATATTTGCTTCATTACTTGAAGCACCTTCAATACCTGCATGAGCAAATACAGCAGAACATGCAACAAGACCGATGAACAGTTGAGAGATTTTCATTTATTGTTACTCCATTTTTTCTAAAGCTAAGTTATTGTTTCAATAAAGATAACGATATCGTTACCTATTTAGTTGTATGAGCAGTTGGATTTTGAACTGCCCTTGATTTTGTAAATAATAATCATTCAATATTATTATTTACCTTTATCTAATTTCCGCTTTTTTTAAAAGAGGAAATTAAATTCTGTGTTAAAACTTAGTTGTCCAGCTGACTTTCAGTGTGCGGCCTGGTGCAGCCATTGCACTCCGCGTGAGAGGATCGATATAGAATTGGTTTGAAAGGTTATTTCCAACAAATTCAACCGTGTTATACGTGTCGACTTGATAGCGTGCGTAAGCATCAAAAATCCAGGTGTCATCCCAAGCCAGCGGTACGTTGAGGTAATAGCCTTTATTGATTCCCGCATCGTTATTTTTACGTAGTGGACTTTCATAGCCTTTGTAGAAAGTTGCACGGGCACCCAGTTCCAATCTTTCATCTAGGAAACGTGCACCGAACAAGGCATGTGCACTGAGTTCTGGTGTCGACATGGTGACAAGATAGCCATTGGGGAAACCATCATCGACACAACGTTGATAAGCATCACGGAACTGAACCCCTTGCTCAGTTTGTACAGTGCCACTGTTAATCATCTTATCAATGGCACTATTGGTGTCGCAGACTTCATTTTTGAGGCTATAAGCCAAACTTAAATCGGTAAAGAAAGCCCCATTATCAAAACGGCTTTGCAACTCTAAACCTGAAAGTTTTTGCTCATCCATATTGGTGAAAATCAGATTTTGATTTCGCTCAATCACATTTTTGGTCTTATTGTAGTAATACGCCAGTTTAATATCGGCGTTTCGCGCTGAGCTTAACCAGTCCCGCATGTCATAGACATAACCCACTTCATAATTAAAAGCATGTTCGGGTTTAATCGCTTGATATGGCATCATGGCAGAAAAACCGACTGTGCTTTCAAATAAGCTGGGTAAGCGATACTCTTCTGCATAACGGACATAGAGTCGATTATTGTCAGTTAAATGAATAGATGCCCCAAGCTGAGGTGCCCAGCCACTGTCTCTTACCTTCTGAGCTGATTCAATCGGGACTTGTTCAATCACTGCCGGACTCAGATTGCTACTGCCAGTAATGACATATTTTTGACCTAAGGCATTCAGACGATTTAATACATTATCCGCCAAAGCTAAATGACCATTTTCATCTGCCTTCCAGGTGAGCGTATTTTTCTGTGACCAAATAAGGTTATACAAAGTGCTTTCTGAAGCAGGAACGCTTTCTAACTTGCCATCCCAATCGGGATTTTTAGCAGCATAGCGCTGTGTGAACCGATCCAGCATACGCTGCTGCTGAGCATCGTAACTTTCAGGCATGGTTTGATATTCAAAACTATATTCCTTCAGCTTACTTTTCTTGGTAAATAATGGATTTAACGCAGGATCGACCCCATCTCTCAGGGATTTATTCAAGAAATCATCAAAGGCCCAATATGAGCGATAGCGCATGCCTGCATCAAAACTTAACCACGAAACAGGACTGTAGTTGAAATTAAAATCAAAGGTTTTTTCTTCACGTCGGCCAGCGCGAGGTAAGGGTTGATATAAAGAATAGCTCGGCCCATATTCACCATAGATATCATCAGAGGTCAGTTTTTCTTTTAAGAAACTTCCACCCAGCGTTAAATTGAGCTGGTCCGTTAATCGTGCTTTATTACTGATACTAATTCCCTGACGTCGATTGTCAGAATGGCTAATTGCTGTATTGATAATACGGTTGTCCCGAAAATCAATCGTTGTTGGCCAACCGCCGCGTGTGTAAGTCTGACTTTCGGTATCGGTTTGCCAAATATTGGCATAGAAATCGACCCACTGAATGTTTTCGGGCTTAAATTTATATTCCAGACTATAGGCTTTAGAACGAATGTTGCTGAGCGGCCATTGCGGTACACCTATATCAGGCGTTAACCCCCACTCAATCCTTGATGGCATGATTTCACCAAATCTATTTTTGGTGTCTCGGTAAGTCAGTTTCAGTGCCTGTTCATCAGTTGGGCGATAATTGGCTTTGAATAACCACGATTCCATTTGACTTGAAGTGTTCGGTACTTCATCGCCAGGCTTGTAGGAGTGTGCAAAATAAGGAATAAAATCAAGACTGTCACTTGGTTCTGCCCGTTTATAGTACCCTGCACCATGTGTCCCTGAAAAATAGTTACCGCGTTCACGTACTGCATAAACCGCCAATAAATCGAATTTATCCTGCTTCATTGCCAACGCAAGTCGACCCGCTAAATCATCTCCTGAGAAGTTAGAGTTATCATCTCTGGTGCGGTTCTTTTTATAAATATCAGGGTCATACTTCTTACCATTCACATCGTTCCAAGGCGTTGTATCGTCATAATTTTTGCCGACCTTGCTCATATCAGGAAGCGATGGATCGATTGAATTGGTTGAACCTTCAACTTTTAGCTCGGCACCAAATGTTTTACCTGGACGAACAATATCATCCGCTTCCAGAGTTTTGACTACAACACCACCGCCGACTGAGGTGGTGGTATTTCTTTCTAGCGATGGTCCTTTGATGACTTCTATGCCCGCAATCAGATTGGGGTCGATATAATTTCGGTTATTCACACCATTATAGCCGCGCCATACCGCAATCGACTGCTCAGTACCATCAATGGTCAAAGGAACGCGACCTACCCCTTGTACGCCACGAACACTCGGGTCTAATGCGCCACTATTTCGGGCATCGCCGCTATAAACACCGACCATACCTTGTAAAACATCGGCTGGATTGGTGCCTTTAAAGCGTTCAATATAATCTTTTCCTGCATAGACGGAAGATCGATTGGCATCGTAAACCCTGTTACTGCCCTGTGTATCTCGATCTTCTTGCCCATAAACGACAAGTGGGGTCAAACGAACTGAAACTTCATCTTGCTGAGCCTGTGTAGTCGCTGTCTTGTTCACTACGGTATTGGTAGCAACAGCGGCGATATGGGGTGGTTGCGTGGTTTTTTTCGCCAGTGTGTAACCTTGCCCCACTCTTACCGCATAAAATGTTGAAGAGGCCAAAATATGTTGGAAACCTTGATCTACTGCATAGTTTCCTTTTAATCCAGCACTGGATTGTCCTTTTAATTGCTGGGCATCAATTGCAATAGCAGTACCAGATTGTTCAGCAAATTGATTCAATACATTGGCTAAGGTTCCTGCTGGAATATCATAGGCTTTTATTCCCACTGTTTCCGCATAAGCCTGTTGTAAAGGTAAAGTTAAGCTACCAATACAAACTGTATGTATCGCAAATGCGAGTGTTGAAAATCGAAATAAGTTCCGATTTCGCATTTGACCCTTTCCAACTTTGTTCATTTTGCCGCCCCAGTAAATAGAAATAAGAATCATTCAATATACTTAAATAAAATGATCCAAATTTATTGCTTCTACTTACTATGACGAACAGCTTTGAAAAAAGTGGAACCTCAATTTGAAAAAAATTTTTAAAATCCGTTTATCGGGACTCTAAAAATAGAGACTGTTTTCTATTTTTTTAATGCAATAACAATTAGATATGGTGTAACTTGGTATACCTTTAAGTTTGGAAATACAGTTGCCAATAATTTAAGTGCATCTTGTGTTTGATCTAATGGCAACACCGCATTCACCTGAATAGTGTGCAATGCTTCGGCATTAAACAGGATTTTACCTTTATAATTTTGATCTAATTCCTGTAACACCTGATCAAGTGGTAAATTTTCAACCATCAATTGATGTTTATTCCATTTTTGTTGTTCATTATAAATATTGAGTGCTGGCAGTGATTGCACGCCATTTTGATTCATACTGACAGCTTGCCCTGCATTGACTATCACCTGCTGGGTTGAATAGCCATTCGTTGTTGTTGCTTCTACACGTACTCGTGAATGCAACATTTTTAGCTCTGTTGCAACGGGATCATAGTTCACACTAAATACTGTTCCAAGTGCTTGAATCTGCCCATGCTTGGTTTTGACTAAAAACGGCCGTTTCGCATCTTTAGCAACATCCACATAGATTTGCCCTTTAACGAGTTCAACCACCCTTTGTTTTGCCTGAAAATCAATATTGACTGCACTCTTCCCACGCAAAATCAAGCGTGTCCCATCTTGTAAGGTTTGCGATGTCCACTGCGCCGAATCACTCTGAATATCAGCACTGAGATAGGCAATAGAAGTATCAGATAGATATAGAGAGCCTCCACTGATGATAACGAATGCGATAGCAAATGCACTGCCCGCACGGATATGTTTGTAGGTTTTTGCAGACCCCAAACCTGCTTTAAGTGCTGATTTGACCAGTTTTTTATGAGGCGCTGTCTGAGAGACTTTTTGAATCGAGCGGATACACTGTTCGATATCTGCCGCAATTTTTTGATGCTGTTGACTGTTCTGTTTCCACTGATTAAATTTTAATTGTGCATTTTCTCTGGTTGACTCATCATCTGAACTTAATTGTACAATCCATAATGCTGCTTCCTCGACCAATTGATGATGATCTTGTCTGTCGATAGTCATTCAGATACTAACATCCATATCTAGTCGAGCCTGATAGCAACGGATTAAACAGCTTGCCAGATATTTCTGGATCATTTTGGTTGAAACGCCCAATTGTGCGGCAGTTTCTTTATGGGTATAGCCTTCTAGATAATGCAGGATAAATGCCTGTTGAGCCTTTGCAGAAACATCTTCCAAGGCTTTACAAAGCTGGTCGAGCGCTTGAATAATTTGCAGCTGGTCTTCTGGCGAAGCAACAGTATCCAGCATATATTCCATCTGACTTAGGCCATCCAGATAAGCCTGTTCAATACGTTTACGTCGTACCTGATCAATCAGTAAATTCTTTGCGATAGACGTAAGATAGGCACGTGGCTCTTTTAATCCTAAAAGTTCATCGCGAGTCTGTAGAAGTTTGATAAATGTATCTTGAACCAGATCAGCAGCTTGATCGTTATTACCAAGTTTTTGCCTCAACCATTGGTGAAGCCAGCCACGATGGTTTTTATATAATTCATCTATAAGCAGAGAGGTTCTGTTCACAATGATCTGACTCAAACAAGGTGTTCTTAAATGATAATAATTATCATTAACAAAAGTCAAGATAGAAGTATGCTTTATCTTTTTTTATATTAAATACATGAAATTTGATAGATATATCCACTAAAAACACAATCATTTTGATGCAAAGAGCACCAACATGCTTTTTAGTTAATTGATCGTTTTGAGTCAGAAGTCATCTTATCTGATATGTACAGCGCTTTCTTCTGACTAAAGCACTGCACATATCACTTATTTATCCAGCTTTATTTAGCTTTATTCTTAGATTTAACTAGAACTTCTGGGAAATACTGAGTTTATAATCTCGGCCTGTACCCGTCATATATTCACCCAGATACATCTTGTAATCTCGATTAAATAGATTATCAATCGACATATTTAAGGTAGGCCCTTTCTCTCCAATGGGTTGCCAATCCACATAAACGCCATGCAATGAATAGCCTTTGGTTTTCGGTAATGAAAATGAAGAGGCGGCGATAGATTTATCGTTGTCCGAAAGACTGCGGTCTTGTGCAGCCACAAAAATCCCGCGCCATCCCATGGTGAGGTGATGCTCAGGCACATTCACGCCCAAAGTTGCCGTGGCTTTTCTCGGTGGAATATCCGTCATCCAGGTCTTTTGGTCAAACCATGGATTGACTGGGGAATTATCCCGTTGTCCGCGAATATAAGAATAAGTTAAACCTGTAAACCACATTGGCTGGTTATAGAAAATCTCGGCTTCATAGGCTTTGATCGTATAATCGTTCACATTACGATAAAAACCGTGGTGATATTTTCCATTGCAGTCATCGATACTGCCATTGCCGCCGTTGGCATTATTTTCAGCTTGTGCTTTACAGAACGTCGAGCGATTACGGAAGATTTCATCAGATCCGCGATTACGATGATAGGTTAGGCGAACTTGTAAATGGTCGTTCTCTGCAAATACATCATCGAAGTTCATTTCATTGCCTAAGCGAAGCGCGAGCATTTTTTCAGGCAATAAATAACGACTGGTTGACGGTACAGATGTGATCGCGGATTGCACATAATATTGTTCATCCACACGGGGCGCACGCCAGGTTTTACTGATATTGGCAAACCAAGTCAGATAATCGGTCTGCTTCCAAGCCAGTGCTAAACGAGGTGACCAGCCTGTATAGGTTTTACTGGAATAATCATGCCCTGCTTCTGGATCATTGTAGCGTGACGCACGGTTCGGTTTACCGGTGTTGGTAATATGATCATAGCGAATTGAAGGTGTAATGGTAACATTATGAATCTGATATTGATCTTCCACAAAGGCACTCAGCATTTGCTGATCCCCAGCGGGCATATAATTCGGTTCATAATAACCAAAATTATAATCTGGCTTTTTCGAATTGGTTTTATCGTAAATCAGAGAGTTCTGTTCCATCTTTTGATATTGCGCACCGACCTTTAATTTGTGCGTACCATATTCGGTATCAAAATCACTGATATTGCTGAGTTTAAAAGCCGTATTGGTATAAGTGACCCAGCTTTCATTGCCTAAGGTTGATGCTGATCCATTCACGCTCGGTAAGCGCTGGTCATGTTGATCTGTCTTGGAATAAGAGGCTGTGGCTTTGAGGTTGAGATAGGGATTGGACGCAGGGTTTAACTCATATCCAATCGAGTAGCTGGTATCTTTCTGGTCACGATAAACCAGTCGGCGTTTCCATGCTTCTTCATAGCCATATTTTTTAATATCGGCTTCGGTTGGCACGGCATCCTGATCCCGCATGGCGGCAAAAGGTTCCCAACCATCGTGTCCACTTCGCATGGCATTGAAGCTAATTTTCTGATTATCAGTAGGATGAAAATTCAGCTTGGCCAAATAGGTATTTTGTTCTTGGGCCGAATATAAAAATTTTGTGCCATCTGGGCGTATCACATCATCACTATCACGCTTGGTGTAATAAAACATGCCATCGACCAGACCATTTTGACTTTGGCCATAGACAGCACCAGTATAGGTATTTTGCTGGTTATTGGAAAAACGTGAGTATTTAAAAAAAGCACCCACTTTTTGATCGTCATCAAGCAGATCTGTCGCATCTTTGGTTTCTAAGGTGACTTTACCGCCAAAACCGCCATTGCCAACCTCAACATTATGCGGCCCTTTATCGACCGTGATTTTCTTTAAAATTTCAGGCTCAATAAACACCGAACCTTGACGATATTTATCAAAACTTTTGAACGAGTCATCCAGCGTAATCGGAACATCCTCAACGCCGCCCATTCCTAAAATATTAATGGTTTGCCCACCTGGTCTTGGAGAACCCGCAGATCCTACACTTGGCATATGATCGAGCAATTGAGCGACATTATTCGCTTGATAACGATCAATGGCTTTCTGGTTTAATACGCTCTGACCAAACTGAATGGTATCGTCTTTTTCTGCCTGCACAACAATCGGTGTCATCTGATAAATCTGGTTTTGGGCATTAGTTTGGAGCGATTTATTTGATAATACAGTTGTACTCTCGGCATTGGTTAATGGCTGTTCTGCAAAGCTTTGTCCAGAGATTAAATTCATGGACAAAGCAATCGCAGTCGCCAACAACAACGGTTTAAATACAAGGCCCTGTGCAAGTGGCTTATTTAGATTTGATTCACCAAGACGTGATGTCCGTTTCTTGGTGAAGTTAAGGGAGTATTTCATTCAATTAAAAAATGTTGCTTAATTGATAATAATTATCGTTTACATTTGTAATTTTGTAAACAAAATCATGTTATTTTTCCATCAATTAAACTTTTAATCTTTATTGTTAACTTACTTTAAGGATTTTGCAGTTCACTCCATGCAGTTTGTCTAAACTTGCTCTAAAGCTTCAATCATTGCCAATGCAGTCACACGCGCTGAAAATGGATTCTGTCCTGTAATGAGGTTGCCATCTCGAACGACATTTGGCATAAAAGGAATCAATTTCTTTTCATAATCTGCACCTCGCTCTTTTGCCAGTTGTTCTGCGTTATAGGGCACTTTTTTTGCCACACCAGCCAATACCTCTTCGCACCACGCAAAGCCAGTGAGCTTTTTACCTGCAATCAAGTATTGTCCATTTGAAAGCTGAACATTGAGCAATCCACAATAACCATGACAGACACTGGCAACGATGCCACCTTTTTCATAAATATTCTTGGTGATCTGTTGCAGCTCAGGATTATCTAAAAAGTCCCACATCACACCATGTCCGCCCGTGTAATAAATCGCATCATAATCTTGCCAATTAATCTCGGCAGGTTTCTTGGTTGTTTCCAGTAATTGCATAAATGCAGGATCATTTTTGCGTTTTAAAACAGAAGCGTCAGCCACGAAACGCTCTAGTGATTTAGGCTCAATCGGAGAATGACCGCCTAAAGGACTCACAATATCTTGAATATAATGATGCTTTTCAAACTCGTCATAGGCATGGGTCAACTCCCCTAGCCATAGACCTGTTGGACGATCAACTTTTTCATATTGGGCAACATTGGTCACCACATGCAGGATACGTTTAGACATTTTCCACCTCAGCTTTTAACGTTATTTTTAGTCTTGCTTTTGTCTCACTATAAGTCTAAAGTTAGCTTTAATGTCAAGAGGAAATCGGTAAAATGAATATCAGTGAATTATCGAAACGTAGTGGTTTAACCACTCCAACGATTCGTTATTATGAGCAGATTAAACTGTTACCGAAAGCAAAGCGCAAATCGAATGGTTATCGTGAATATAGCGAAAATGACCTCAAACAATTATTCGTGATTCAGCAAGCACAACAAGTCGGTTTCTCTTTGACCGAGATCAAGGCTTTTCTCCCTTCAAATGTCAGCTCTTGGGATCATGATGTTCTGATTAATCTGCTGGAAAGTAAAATTAAGGATATTGAGGACTTAGAGCAGAAACTGGCCATGAGTAAACAGAATCTTCGAGTGATGATTACTGCAATTAACAATAAACCAGATGAAATCACCTGTGCAGAAAATGCGCAGCGTTTGCTCAATCTTTACTATAGCAATGACAACGCTGAAAAATAATTGGCCCCCTCTTTTATCGTTCTTTCCTCATAAGAAACTGATCAAAAGCTATTGACCTTAAACCTTACTTTAAGCATAGGATCTTTGACAGGTGATTAATGAGGAACCTGTCATGTTGCAACGTTGGAATCTTCAAAAGTGGTTGATCAGTATTTTTATGCTGATCTTTTCGGTTAACTCGGCCTTAGCGGCTGAATCTGCGCAAAATGTACAAACGAAATCCTTAGGTAAAATTCTGGTGGTGATGACCAACCACGCTGCTTACCCTTCTCGTTCAGATCATACAGGCTTATGGTTGACTGAACTGACCCATTTTTATGATATTGCACAAGCTGCTGGCTATGACATGGATTTTGTTAGTCCACAAGGTGGCTCTGTTCCTTTAGATGAACGCAGCCTAAAGCCCATTTATCTAGATAAATCTGCCAAAGCACATCTTGCAGATCCTAAATTTATGCAGCGTTTAAATAATACACTTGCACCTGCTGCGATTGATCCATCCCGTTACAAGGCAATTTACTATACTGGTGGTCACGGCACCATGTGGGATTTCCCCAAAAATGAGGGCCTGAAAAAGATCAGTGAGCAGATTTACCAGCAAGGTGGTGTGGTATCGGCAGTTTGTCACGGTGTGGGAGGTTTATTGTCACTTCAAGACAATCAGGGAAAAGCATTGATTGCAGGCCGAACTGTAACAGGATTTGCTAATCTTGAGGAAACACTCTCAGGCATCAAATCGCAAGTCCCTTTTTCATTGCAAGATGGGCTGGTACAACGCGGCGCACATTATAAGCGTGCGTGGGTCCCATTTACGTCTTATGTGGTTGTGGATGACCGCATTATTACAGGACAAAATCCACAGTCGAGTAAAGAAATTGCGGAAGCTGTGGTCAAACGTCTTAGTACTTTAAAATAAAAAATGCCATTCAAGCCAGATCCTAACAATCTGGCTTTTTTATTAAAAATAGATATTTCTCAATAAGATTTATATTTCCCTATTGATTCATTGTTCTCATGCATCGAATGAGTGAAAGCCTTCAAAAAATGCTTGACCTTAAAGTGAGCTTTAATCTTAGCATCTTAAAAGGTTAACAGGAGGAATCTCATGAACTTCAATCAACGTCATTTAAGTCGTTCAATCTCGGCAATAGCAGCAAGTGTATTGCTCAGCACTGCGACTTATGCAACTGAGCCCAATCAGCTCGCAAATCAAATCCATACCTCACAGAACATAGCGCAAACCACTGTTGTTGAATTTGGGCCTTATAAAGTCAATGTGCCTAAAGGTGGTTATTACGATCGTTTTCGTATGAATCCTGATTTAGATGAAGTGGCAAAAGATCCAGCCGCAGGAAATATTGATTATTTCCGTACTATTCCTAAAAAGCTGGTGGATACACGCGTGGGTAAGGTCTGGTCACCAAATTTCTATTACCGTACCAGCAATGTCCAGTTGTTGATGCTTGCTCCCATCGCAAAATTAAAAACCAAGTTACCCGCGCCGCTTGAGCCCTTACAACCTTTCCCTGGTTATGGTTTAGTTTCGCTAACCTTCTTTTCCTATGCTGTTGGGGATGTCGATCCATATGATGAAGTTTCTGTTGCCATTGTGGTTCGTCAGCCTGGTGCACATCATTTCAATAGCACTGAATTATTAAGCTCAATGCGCAAGCATAAATATTATGGTTATGTACTGGCTTTACCTGTCGATACGGAAATTGCCCGTGTCCGTGGTGTTTATGGCTACCAGTTACCGAAATGGCTCACACCGATTGATCTGAATATCGGTAGTCAAAAACTACAGGCCCAGATTTTTAATACAGATGGTCAACCTGATTTAAGTCTGACTGCAGCTTTGCCAAAAATTAAAACGGTGAAGCCACAATCAAGAATTGAAACCAAGACCATGTATCAACTGGTTGACGGTAAATGGCACAGCACTTCTGTAGAGTCAAATACATTGGCATTTGGACAAAAGTTATTTCCAAAGGACGTACAACTGGTGCGTAGTGGCGGGCCATTGACGAAACTTCTGAATGATTTAGGTGCGGATAAGATCTTACGTCTCGATGTGGTCAAAGATGCTCAATTAGCCCTGAATATGCCGGTTCCTTATCCTGCGCTGGATCAGGTCAGCAAGCATAAAAAGTAAGTTTATGGCATGACCCACACCCATTTTCAGCTTGAAAGCGGGTGTTTTTTTATTTGCACTAAAATGTTTGTCGTTTTAAAAATACAAAATTCTCGTCTTTGGTCAATTATTTCTTTTTAGTTTTAAGACTAAGTACCCATCTTATTCGCTTGCGTAGGATTGTAGAACATTCGGTTGATGTCTAATTGTTTGATCCTAGATTGCAAAAAAGCTATCAATAAAAAAAGCCAATGACAGATGTGCTGCCATTGGCTGTCGCTTCATGATTCAAACTATAAAAAGTTTAGAAGCTCTGCTGCTGTTTAATATGCTTAGGCATAATGACGCATCTGGTTTTTATAAAGACGGGTACGGCGTGCCATCGCAGCTTGTTGCAGAATCAGTGCCCAAAGTGGAGAAACTTTTGGATTCGGGTGCTTTCCAAGGCTCAATTTACGCAACTGAAATTTCACTGTGGCCATATTTGCCAAAGAAGCCAGCGTTTTGTTTTTCCATTGGATGGGCTGTAATTCAGGCGCCGTGTTCTGCCCTTGCTGCCATTGATGAGGTAAATTTGGTTCGATTGCCAACGCAGTCGCAATCCCGACCATATCAACACCACTTTCAATCACTTGCTCCGCCACCTGTTTACGGCGAATTCCCCCCGTTACCATCACTGGCATTTTGGCTACTTTGCGGATCTCCTGAGCAAATTCCAGAAAATAAGCTTCACGTGCCAAGGTACGACCATCGCGTGCTTGTCCTTGCATGGCAGGTGCTTCATAGCTACCACCAGACAGCTCGACCAGATCCACCGCTAATCCATTTAGCATCTGCACCACTTGCTGTGCATCTTCCGCACTAAAACCACCGCGCTGGAAATCTGCTGAATTGAGTTTTACTGCAACAGTAAATGTCTCAGAAACCACAGCACGTACTGCTTTAACTATTTCGATCAGGATACGTGCCCGATTTTCCAGAGAACCGCCCCACTGATCCTGACGTTTATTGCTGAGTGGTGAAAGGAACTGGCTGAGTAAATAACCATGCGCTGCGTGGATTTCAACACCTGTAAAGCCAGCTTTCTCTCCTAGACGTGCAGTATTGGCAAAGCGGTCTATCACTTCCTGAATCATGTCCTGATTCATTTCAATTGGCGTATTAAAACGATCTGACATTTTGCCCAAATCTAGTGCAACGGCTGAAGGTGCCCAAGTATCCTGACCTAAATTGGATTGCATCTGACGCCCTGGATGATTGATCTGCAACCAGACTTGTGCGCCTTTAGATCGACCGATTTGTGCCCAGCGCTTAAAGGTATCCAGATGCTGTTCATCTTCAAGTACTACACCGCCAGGCCCTGTCATTGCACGGCGATCGACCATCACATTACCAGTAATGATTAAACCGACGCCACCATCCGCCCATGCCTGATATAAACGCATCAGTTCTTCCGACGGCGCATGATTAATATCTGCCATATTTTCTTCCATTGCCGCTTTTGCAATGCGGTTGGGAATATCAGAACCATTCGGGAAAACCAGTTTTTCAAATACTTTCATTTTTGTGACCTCATTGAGTATGGATTTACTTTAAGATTAAAGCTAACTTTAATGTCAATAGTTTTATCAAATGGAATAATATATTTTTTATAAATATTTTTAGATTCAGTTAATTAGGTAATAAAAAAATAGAGGCATGCAGGCCTCTATTTTGATTGTGTTGAGTAAAATGGATTATTGGCGGATAAATGCCAGTAAATCTGGATTAATCACATCCGCGTTTACGGTGAGCATTCCATGTGAGAAACCTTTATACGTTTTTAAAGTACCGTTTTGCACTAGCTTGGCTGACAATGCGCCCGAATTTTCATAAGGAACCACCTGATCATCATCGCCATGCATCACCAGCACAGGCACTGAAATCTTTTTCAAATCTTCAGTAAAATCGGTTTGGGAAAAAGCCACGATGCCATCGTAATGTGCTTTGGCACCGCCCATCATGCCTTGTCGCCACCAGTTCCAGATCACAGGTTCAGATGGTTTTGCATCAGGACGATTAAAACCATAGAAAGGACCAGCAGGCAAATCGTAATAAAATTGCGATCTATTCTTGAATAACTGGTTTTGCAGGTCATCAAACACTTCTTTCGGTAAGCCGTCAGGATTATTTGGCGTTTTCACCATAATCGGTGGCACTGCGCTCACCAGCACGGCTTTGGCAACATTTTCTTCGCCATGACGCGCGATATAATGTGCTACTTCCCCACCTCCTGTTGAATGCCCAATATGAATGGCATTCTTAATCCCGAGATGTTGTACTACCGCAGCGACATCATCAGCATAATGATCCATATCATGTCCATCCCAAACCTGACTGGAACGACCATGCCCACGACGATCATGTGCGACGACACGGAAACCTTCGTTTAAGAAAAAGAGTAACTGGGCATCCCAATCATCTGAGCTCAGTGGCCAGCCATGATGGAAAAAGAGGACTTGTGCATCTCGTGGACCCCAGTCCTTATAAAAAATTTCTACACCATCTTTTGTCGTAACGTACGCCATCTTTGTTTCTCCTGTGTAAGATATACACTGTCGAGTCATGATCTATGTTGTAATTCATGTCGGTAAAATCACATTATTTTTAAAACTATCTGTATGGATAGCCACTCTATACTAAGATTAAAGTTCACTTTAAGGTCAACGGGTTTAGTCCCATTCTGATAATAAAAATGTAATTTTATAATTTAGAAATAAAAGACAAAATCGAAGATGAGCTATTGAAATTCAATGTTTTATTAAAGATTTAAAAATATTTGATTGTCTATTCTGTTTACATACTTTCAACGAATACAGCGCCTGTTTTTCAAAACAGAAATTTTAGGGCTTGACTTTAAAGTTAGCTTTAATCTTATAGTGATCTCAGATGACAAATGCATAGATTCTTATACAGGCATTTTGAATAATTTGATCAATTAAAGGTTAACCAATATGAACAGCAATAAACAGTTTACTGAAATTGAGTTTGGACAACAAAAGGTTAGCGTTCCTAAAGGTGGCTACTATGACCGTTTTAGAATGAACCCGAACCTTGATGAAGTTGCTCAGGATCCTGCTGCTGGAAATATCGATTTTTTCCGTAAGATTCCAAAGAAGCTAGTCGAATCGAGAGTTGGCCCTGTCTGGGCACCAAATTTTTATTATCGTAGCAGTAACGTGCAAGTACTGATGTTGGCACCATTGAAATTACTCAAGAAAAAGCTACCTGTGCCTTTGCAACCTTTACGCGCGTTGCCTGGTTATGGCTTGGTGGCATTAACCTTCTTCCGCTATTCTGTTTGTGATAATGATCCGTATAACGAAGTCTCGGTTGCAATTGTTGTGCGTAAACCAGAGGCGCATGGCTCACATGTTTTAGAGCTGGCCAATTCGATTCGACAACGTCATTTTTATGCCCATGTATTGGCATTGCCGGTCGATACCGAGATCGCACGCGTTCGTGGCGTATATGGCTATCAATTGCCGAAATGGCTCACCAAAATTAATGTCGAGATTCATCCCGATCAAATTAATGCAAATTTGATGGATACCACAGGCAAGATCGATTTAAGCCTGACCGCAGTGACACCTGCTTTACAGCATGTGAAATCTGAATCTCGAATGACTGAAGCGACGATGCTGCATCAAGTTGATGGCAAATGGCATCAAACACTGGTGCAATCTAATCCCCTTTCATTGGCACAGCAATTATTACCGAAAAAGGTCAAGTTGCTTCGTCATGGCGGGCCTTTAAGCCAGTTACTGGATGAGCTGGGAGTATCCAGAATTCTTCGTCTGGATGTGGTAGAAGATGCTCAGGTTGTGCTCAATTTACCGAAACCACTTTAAATATCAAACCACTTAAAATGAAGGAAAATAAACAATGACACAAACCAATTATGATCTTGTTGTATTCGGTGCCACCAGTTTTGTTGGGCAAATTCTGACCCGATATCTGGCAGAATATTTTTCGACCCAACAGGAACAACTGAGCTGGGCCATTGCGGGCCGCTCTCAACAAAAACTACAAGACCTTAAAAGTAGTTTAGGTACTTTGGGAGAATCTTTACCGATCCTGATCGCCGATGCGAGCAAGCAAGCTGAGCTAAACGCATTGTGCGCACAGACGCGTGTGGTGGTTTCAACGGTTGGCCCTTACGCTTTATATGGCGAACCATTAATTCAGGCCTGTGTGACCAACGGTACAGATTATTGTGATCTGACAGGTGAAACCCAATGGATCAAAAAAATGATCGAGAAATACGAATCTCAAGCCCAGCAATCAGGCGCACGCATTGTGCATTGTTGTGGTTTTGATTCAGTTCCATCAGATATGGGGGTTTATTACTTACAGCAACAGGCTCAAAAACAGTTCAATGCACCTGCAACGCAAGTCAGCATGCGGGTCAAGACCTTAAAAGGTGGTGCGTCGGGTGGCACAGTTGCGAGTCTTATTAATGTAATTCAAGAAGCTGCTGCTGATCCTGCACTACGTAAAGATCTGGTCAATCCTTATGTGCTTTGCCCGCCTGATCATGGCAATAGCCAACGCCAAATTTATATTAAAACTGCGAAATTCGATTCAGATTTTAATGCATGGATTGCGCCATTTGTGATGGCAGCAGTCAATGAACGTGTTGTGCATCGTTCCAACGCGTTGTCAGGCAATGCCTATGGCAGCAACTTTAGCTATAACGAAGCCATTTTAACTGGCGAAGGTTTAAAAGGACGTTTCAAAGCCTTAGGCGTGGTTTCTGGCTTAGGTGTCTTCATGCTCGCCGCAGTCAGTAAACCTGTGAGCCAGCTGATGGAACGTTATATGTTGCCAAAACCAGGCGAAGGCCCTACCCCAGAACAGCAGCGTACAGGACGTTTTGATTTACGTTTTGTCGGCAAAACCGAAGCAGGTCAAACCCTCAAAATCAAAGTCACAGGTGATCGTGATCCAGGCTATGGCTCTACTGGAAAAATGTTGGGACAAGCTGTCTTAAGTCTTGCAATTGATCATGTTAAAGAAACTAAAAAAACGGGCCGTGCTGGTGGTTTCTGGACACCTGCAAGCATGTTTGATGATCGGTTTATTCAACGTTTGACCAAGCATGCAGGCCTAGCGTTTCAACAGCTCTAAGTGTAGCCAATATCCACATGTCGGCAGGCTGTCTGCCAAAATTCATGAGGTTGAAGATGAACACATTTAACGATATCAGTCATGTGAACAATGCATCTGAAATATTGAAACAGCAACGTCAGGCTTTTCTGGCCGCGGAACCGCCAAGTCTGGCACAACGCAAAGCCAATCTGGCGAAGCTCCGCGCCGCTGTGCTTGCCTATCGTACTGAATTACAAACCGCAGTCAGTGAAGATTTTGGACATCGTTCGGCACACGAAACGGATGTTATGGAACTGGTTGGGATTGTACAGTCGATTGATTATCTCTCACGTCATTTACGCCGATTCATGAAGGCTGAACGCCGTCATGTCAGCCTGTTTTATCGAGCTGCAAAAGCCCATGTGGAATATCAGCCCAAAGGCATCATTGGCGTGATGTCACCTTGGAACTATCCTATTTCATTGACCCTTATCCCGCTTGCGACTGCATTGGCAGCGGGTAATCGGGCCATGCTTAAACCTTCAGAACTGACACCACGTACCAGTGATGTGATGCACCGTATGCTTACAGCAACTTTTCCTATTGAGGAGGTTGCCGTGATTTTAGGTGGGCCTGAAGTTGGAGCTGCTTTCAGTGCCTTGCCTTTCGATCATTTATTATTTACAGGCAGTACCCCTGTCGGTCGTAAAGTGATGAAGGCTGCTAGTGATCACCTTGTCCCGCTGACGCTTGAGCTCGGTGGTAAAAGTCCGGTGATTGTCGCCCGCGGACATGTAAATCGTCGAACCATGACCAGTATTGCCTATGGAAAACTGTCCAATAGTGGACAGACATGTGTTGCACCTGATTATGCACTAATCCATGAAGATGATCTGGAAGACTTTATCCAGCAATTCAATGAGACGGTGACACGTTTCTATCCAGATGGGCCAGATTGTCAGGATTACAGTTCTATCGTCAGTGAACGTCACTATGCACGTTTGCAAGGCTTGCTGGATGAAGCACGTAAGCGAGGCGCCCGTGTGCTTGAAATGGGAACAAAACCCGAATCAGCTTCGGAGCGTATTCGTACCCTAGCCCCTACTTTGGTGGTTGGTGCACGGGACGATGATGCCATTATGCAAGAAGAAATCTTTGGGCCAATACTACCCGTAAGAACCTATCGTCATATCGATGAAGTGATTGACTATATTAATCAGCGGGATCGCCCACTCGCCCTATATTATTTTGGTGAAAAAGATGCGGACTGTAAAAAACTGCTGAGACGAACCACATCAGGCAATGTCGGTATCAACAATACCATCATTCATGTTGCTCAAGATGACTTGCCATTTGGCGGTGTCGGGCCAAGCGGTATGGGCGCTTATCATGGCATCGAAGGTTTCCGCTCTATGAGTCATGCCAAAGGTGTTTTTAATCAAGGACGCTGGAATTTTCCAAGCCTGTTACATGCCCCGTTTGGCAAATTTATGGAACTGGCACTCGCCGTCACATTAGGCAAGAAAAAGTCTAATGTTTAATTGAACGCTATGCAGTGGCAGTTTTCTATTCTCATTCTACCACTGCGATTTTACGCAAATTTATAAAATATCGAATAAGGTACAGTCTCATGAAATGTATTACGTTTAACGGTGCGGGTGGCCCCGAAGTCATTACGGTCAGTGAAAGACCAATGCCGGAATTGAGTGATGAAGGAATATTAATCGAAGTGGTTGCCGCTGGTATCAATGGCCCAGATGTGATGCAACGTCAGGGTTTATATGCACCTCCGCCTGGGGTGACTGATATTCCGGGACTGGAAGTTTCAGGCATTGTGAAACAGGTGGGAAAATCTGTCAGCAAATTTAAAGAGGGTGATGAAGTATGCGCCCTCGTCCCTGGCGGTGGCTATGCTGAATACGTTGTCGCTCATCAAGATAATGTTCTTTTTATTCCCGAAGGACTGACTTTGGTGGAAGGCGGTATTTTACTTGAGACCTTTATGACAGTTTGGTCGCACTTGTTCCAGCACGCTAAATTTCGCCCGAATAGTTCGATTTTAATTCATGGTGGTACTTCTGGTATTGGCACGACGGCAACCATGTTGACCCGAGCATTTGGCGCCACACAAATTTTTACTACGGTTTCTAGTGAAGCACATCAAAAAGCCAGTCTGGAACTTGGTGCGGATGTTGCTATTAATTATCACGAAAAAGACTTTGTTGAAGAAGTCAAGAAACATACCGATGGTAAAGGCGTAGACTTCGTACTGGACATTATTGCAGGTGATTATATTCAGCGAAATTATGAAGTTGCCGCGATGAATGGCACCATTTTACAAATTGGTGTATTAAAAGGTCTCGCGCAGAATCTTAATATTTTTCCGATGTTAGCAAAACGCCTGACACATACAGGCGCAACTTTACGCTCACAATCATCCGAAGCCAAAGCGGAAGTGATGTCTGCTTTGCAGGAAAAAGTTTGGCCTTTAATTTCCAAAGGACAAATCAAACCTTTGCTTTATCAATCTTTTGATTTGGAACAGGCTCGTCAGGCCCATGAACTTTTAAATCAGGGTCAACATGTCGGCAAGTTGGCATTAATCGTGAAAAAATAATCTGGTTTTGAAAAGAGCTAAAAGTATTACTTTTAGCTCTTTTTTATCAAATGTTATTTAGCATTAAACGTTGTCTAGCTGCACGATATTCTCTTTCAAGACGATCAACCAGCTCGGCAACAGATGTGGTTGATTTCACCGCATTTAGGCCTTGCCCACATCCCCAGATGTCTCGCCACGCTTTCACTTTATGCTGTGTGCCATCTTCACTGGAAGTACTAAAATCCATGTCCTTCAAATTACCTTCGGGCAAATTGGCTGGATCAAGCCCTGCTGCACGAATACTTGGTGCTAAATAGTTGCCATGTACGCCAGTAAATAAGTTGGAATAGACAATTTCATCTGAATTATGATCAACGATGGCCTGTTTATAAGCATCCGTTGCATTGGCTTCATGAGTTGCGATAAATGCAGAGCCAATATAACCAAAATCAGCACCCATCGCTTGCGCTGCCAAAATCGCATCCCCTGTAGAAATTGCTCCAGATAAAGCTAAAGGCCCATCAAACCATTCTCGGATTTCCTGAATTAATGGAAATGGGCTCTTTACGCCTGCATGTCCACCTGCACCTGCGGCTACTGCAATTAAGCCATCAGCACCTTTTTCTATGGCTTTTTGGGCAAAGCGATTATTAATCACATCATGCAAGACTACGCCACCATAACTATGCGTTGCATCATTAATTTCAGTTCGAGCGCCCAAAGAGGTAATCACAATCGGAACTTTGTATTTAACAATCAGTTCCATGTCATGTTCGAGACGATTATTACTTTTATGCACAATCTGGTTAATCGCAAATGGCGCTGCGGGACGGTCTGGGTGTAAGGCATTATGTTCTGCAATTCCGTCTGTAATCTCTTTTAACCATTCCTCCAGCTTTTCTGCTGGACGTGCATTTAGCGCAGGCATTGAGCCAACGATTCCAGCTTTACATTGAGCAAGCACCAGTTGAGGTGTGCTAATGATAAATAATGGAGATCCTATAACAGGAAGTCTTAAGTGCTTGAGTACTTCTGGAATGTTTGACATGAAATATGCCCTTTTTAAGATAAATTTTTATTTCAATACGCTCATCAAGCCATTTAAATCATCAACGCCTGATTTTGACTTCACCTGATCATATCGGGACAAACATTTTTATGCAACAAGTTGCATAGCATCAATCTATGAAAGAATTTTATGAATCAGGTTTGCATACTAGAAATTTACATAAGGTATTGAAATTTATTGTATAAAAATAAGGATATCAACCAGTCCGCTTAAAATTTATCACTTAGCTCAATACAGTTAATTGCTTAAATATACTTATCTTTCAATTCTGTTACCCAGTCTCTCAAGGTGATGAGCGATAAAGATGGTATGCTTCAGTCATTTTTATGGTTTTATTAATCTCCTGAGACGATGTTATGAGTGCTACCACCCAAAAATTGCAACGTTTACGTTTGGCTTCCATTCTTGAGGCTGTGACTTTATTACTTCTATTTGCCGTTGCGATTCCTGTTAAATACGCATTTGACCTGCCTGTTGCCACCAAAATTATGGGGCCAATCCACGGCGTAGCATTTCTTTTCTATTTGTGGAATTTGATCAGCACGGCTGCGGTATGGTCAAAAGCTGAATTGCTCCGATTATTTATTCTGGCGTTTATTCCTTTTGGTGGCTTCTTTAATGAAAAGTATATCGCTCAGCGACAAGCCAAGCTTAAATAGAAATACGAAGATTTATATAAAAAAGGAAATCACGCGATTTCCTTTTTTGTTGCGTACAACACGCTCAAATTTAATTTTTATCGAGTGATTTTAATAAATGAATGACGGCATCAGCTGCCAGTTGCATTGACTTTGGATCAACTTGTTCAATGGTGTCACATGCTTTGTGATAGCACGGTGCGAACTCAAGCTCGTCTCCTTTCATTTGTTCATTAAACAAGATGACAGCAGTCACTGGAATTTTACCTAAAAACGGAGCCGTATCACTTGCGGTTAAGGTGGAGACATCTTCTTTAATTTTTAGATTTTTAGTTTTAAAAAATTCTTTGAGCGTATTCTCTAAGGCTAAGTCACCTCTATGGCTTGGAAGACTGCGTAAACCATCGAGTAAAGGCTTATAGTCCTGCTCCTGCATGCCACGTTCTTTTAACATTTTTTCCATCTCGTCTACAGATGATTTATCCCCATCTGCAATCAAGATTTCAGGGTCTTTGGTGCCAACCATATCCAAGTTGATATAGGCTTTAATCGCTTTTAATTGCTCGGCAGTCAGTTTTTCCACATAAGCTTGAGAGCCTGCGATTCCCACTTCTTCTGAATCCCAAAACGCCAGATAAATAGTATGTTTAGGCTTTATTTTTTGAGTCGACAATTGTGTCATCAACTCAAGTAATAAGGCGACACCAGAAGCATTGTCATTTATGCCAGGTCCCATTTTGACCGAGTCATAATGCGCCCCCAGTAAAATAATATTTTGTTTTGACTCTCCCGGAATCTCCACAATAATATTCTGGCCTTTGGTCTTTTCACGATTTTCGAAAGTCTGAACCTCTGTACTAAAACCTGCTTTCTTGGCTTGATCTAAAATGTAATCTGCACTTGCTAAGCCGCCTTGTGTGCCCACTGCACGATTGCCACCATGCTGTTTGGCAATTTGTTCAAAAGCATGTAAGTGCGTCATCATCTGTGCTGCATCCAGTTTTAAACTAGATTGATTCACATCTTCAGTTTTTTCTTTGGAATGTTGCTGGTTTTTTTGACAGCCACTGATTGCAAATAGGCTACTTAAAATACATATACCTAAAATTTTCTTTAAAAACATAAGATAAAATTAAACCAATTTTTTTATAAAGTCAGTCTAATACTAGTTTTGCACCTGTGTATTTGCCATTTCAATTTGTATCCGTTTCACTTATCGATTGAGCCACAATGCTATCATTGCTTATTTTCAGTAATATAAAACCCGTCTTCAATTAAACGGGCGATGTACTGAAAATGAAGTTATGTTAGCGATTATTTAAGCTGCTAAAAATCTGTTCCAGCGCTTGTCCAATTGCCAGAAGTTGCTGGTCCGTATGAGGTAAGCCATCGATTTCCAGTGCCACAGGAAGTTGTGATTTTTTCCCTCGACCAATGGGTAAACTAAGCCCCGGCAAGCCAATATTACTGCCCGGATCGGTATTACGAATCAGTCTTTGGAAAAGTTCAATGGAGCTAACCTGCTCATCCGCAAGCGGTGCCACAATCGGCGAGGTTGGAAAAATCAAAGCATCAAGTTGATGATTCTCAAAGGTTGTTTGATAGAGCGCTAGCAGTTGTGGTTGAGCTTCCTGAATCGCCTTTTGATACAAGGGTTGAACGGGTACAGATTGCTCCGTTTCGTCCATGATCATTTCAGGTAATATATTTTGTTGAAAAATATGTTTTACATCTGGACTGGAAATCTGCTCGACTAGAGCTTCAAAACTCATCTCAATCTCATGATGTTTCAAATACTCAATCAGGTCATATTTACCTTCATAAATCACCAAAGGAAATGAAATATTCTGGTTGAGCTGAGCCAAATCTAGCATATCCACGGGAATAATTTCGATAGCCGCGGTTTTTAACAGTTGCAGTGCTGTATGTGCCTGTTCGTGGACATCTTCATCCAGATTCTCCCAAAAATAGGCATTGATTCCGAGTCTGATCGGTCGTGCAGGCAATGCAATAGGCTGAGTTGATGGTGCAATTAACTGATCAATCAAAATAATATCAGCCATACAATGCGCTATAGGCCCTGCTGTATCACGTGTATGCGAAATCGGGGTGATATCTGCTTGAGCATAGCGTCCAACCGTTGGACGGAATCCAACACAACCATTTAAGGCACTCGGTAATCGGACAGATGCACCTGTATCGGTTCCGATGGCAATTGGCACCATTCCTGCGGCAACTGCAACGGCACTGCCAGAAGAAGAACCGCCTGCAATATGTGAAGGATTAACCGCATTACGCGTGCCAATCACACCGTCAATATGCATGGCGGTGTTATAACCTGTCACACCAAATGCCAATTCATGCATATGAGCTTTACCAACAATAATCGCCCCTTGATCAATCAGGGCCTGAATCACTGGTGCTGTGGTTTTGGGTCTGAAATCTGCCAAGGCTGGTGTTCCCGCTGTATTAGAAAAACCTGCGACATGAATATTATCCTTTACGGCAAGCAAGACCCCGATCAAGGCAGGACAAGCATGGCCCTCACGGATAGATTGATCCCAAAATTGTGCTTGCCGAATAGCTGCTGCTTTATCCGTCTGAATAAAAGCATTTAAGGCTTGCTGCTTTTCAATGTTGTCAAAATAGTGGTGGACGAGTTGTTCGCAAGTGACTTTCCGCTCTTGTACCAGACGGGTAATTTCGCCAATGGTGGCTTTATTCAGGTGAATAATTTGATCCGAATTTACTTTTTCATTCATGTTTAGCATAGTGACTTAAAATCCATTTAAGTAATTGTTTTGCTAATTTAGTACAGTTGTAAATTCCGGGGATATCCTCAAAATTGAGGAATGAATTAACAATAGATGAGCCTCGCCATTTCGGTACGATTATGGCAACCCATTTTTTGCATGGCGTTTTTAAGATGCGTCCTGACCGTGGTGAAGCCAATATCCAGTAAATTGGCAACGTACTTATCGCTTAATCCTTTCGCCACTAACGTTGCAACCTCCTGCTCGCGTGGAGTTAAACAATACTGAGTGGATAAATCCATTGCTAAGGCTTGGGTCAGATAAGATTCCAGTAAATTAAGGATTCTTTTCTCCCGCTCACTGAACATGGTTGAATCTTTGGCACGCCAAATGCGTAGGTCTCCGATATCCATACCATTTCGAACAAAATAAACATTCAGACCATGATACAAACCATAAGGTTTTAAAAACTCATTGTAATAATCGGTTTTCTTGAGCGCGGAAAGAGAAATGATTTCATGAACAAAGGTTGGATGTTGTCGCTGTCGAAGTTGGGTTGTGATCGGATCATTATATTGCCAGATTTGGTCATATTCCGTGATGGCTTTGGGATCAATTTGCCACATGATGCCTTTTCTGGATAAATGATGTTTAGCATCCCATATATAAGATGCTGCAAAATCAGCACGTAACAAGGTCGCAATATCTGCAATGATCGTTTCGCGTAAGCTTTCCTGTCCTTTTTGCGCGCCTAATTTCCAAAGTATTTCGGAAAAAAGCGTAAACTCCGATGGACTTAAATCGTGTTCTAAAAGCATAGATTGACCGTTTTATTAAAAATGATGCATAAAAATATTTTTGTTATCCAGATTTAAATCTAAACTGATTCCATTCAGCAGGCTGAAAAAACAACCAACTACTTTTATAGATCAATACACTGTAAATTTCTATACTTTATTTTTTAATCGGTTTGCATGCGGGGTGTTGCCATACCAGCGTTTGTAGGCATGAATGAAACTGGCAGGCTCTGCATAGCCTAACCATTCAGAAATTTGCTCAATGGAGGTTTGGGTTAAAGACAAATAATAGTCTGCAAGAATTTTTCGAACCTCTTCCCTGATCTGGAGAAATGTCACCTGCTCTTGGGACAAATAACGGCGCAAGGTACGTGAATTTAAGTGCAATCGATCCGCAACGTCCTCCATAGACGGGATTTGCCCTTTATTATTCATCAATACTTGCTGAACCTGATGGGTATATTTCTTTTGTGATTGTCGTTTATCCAGCGTCTGTCGACATTGTTCTTCTGCAGCATGTAACACCAGTTCATTGGCCATACTCAACTTCTGATCTATTTTTTCTGCGTTTAGGACAATAAGGTTTTTTAATCCGCCAAATTCTGGGGTAACGCCAAATAACGCGGTATAAGGCTGCATTTCTCCCCGAAGCGGAAAAGAAAATACTACTTTTTGGCAGAGATGAGCCCGCATCAAATCGCGTTGCACGGTAATGAGTGCGGCCACATCTCGTTCAATAATAAATGGCCATAACGTTTTTGGAATCCCTTCATCTACCACAATTTCAATTAGAACACTCTGGGTCTCGGCTTGTTCCGATACCACAAACTGGCTAAAAGCAAAGGATAAGGGAAAATAGGCCAATGCAAAGTTCAAAGCTTCACGAATATTGGCACTACTGATCAAAGCCAGTCCTAAAGAGCCAAAAGTCGTAAAGTGATAACGTGTTCCGATTTCCAGCCCTAGCAAAGGCCGTTGTCCGAATTTTTCTACCAGATTGCGGATCAGTTGTAATTCTTGCTGGCCTGTCACCAGTGTATTGGGATCAAGCAATTGCTGTTGTTCTAAGCCTGTTCCTTTCAGAATCTGGTGATGGCTGACCCCGAACTCTGCGGCAAAATCAGCCATCAGGCGAACACTATGGATACTTCGTTCATAGGTCCATAAGTATTTCAAGCGTCTTCTCCATGTCCGCTAATCACAATATTTTGTCCTCATCCATCCTCTAAATCAATGCATGAAACGATTATTCTGCATGTAATACATGATAATTTTCACTTGAGTCAGTTATGTTGAAACAACAATTATCTTCAAATAAGAATATTCGTATCGCCATTATCGGCACAGGCTTTGGCGGATTAGGTCTGGCTATTCAGCTCAAACTTGCTGGATTTGAACAATTTACCTTATTTGAAAAAGCCAATGATGTCGGTGGTGTCTGGCGTGACAATACCTATCCCGGTGCAGCCTGTGACGTGCCTTCTCATCTGTATTCCTTTTCTTTTGAGCAGGAACTGGGTTGGAAAAACCGTTATGGCTCATCACAGGAAATTCATCAATACTTAAAACATTGCACAGAAAAATATCAACTGTACCCGCATATCCAGTTTAATACTGAAATTGCCAGCGCTGATTTTGATGCGACTCAAGGCGTTTGGCATATCCAGAGTTTAACTGGAGAAAAATTTGAGGCGGAATTTCTAATTGCCGCGGTTGGTCAGCTCAACCGCCCTGCGTATCCGAAAATTAAAGGTCTGGACAATTTCAAAGGCAAAGCTTTCCATTCGGCGCGCTGGGATCATGACGATGACCTGAATAATAAGCGTGTCGCAGTCATTGGGACAGGTGCCAGTGCGATCCAGTTTGTACCAGAGATCGTCAAGCAAGTGGCGCATTTAGATATTTATCAACGTTCTGCTCCTTACGTTATTCCAAAACCAGACCGTGTATATTCAAAACTGGAACGAAAAGCATTTCAAAAACTTCCCATTTTGCAAAGCCTTGATCGCGTATTTCAATATAGCTATAACGAGATTCGCCTCAAAAGCTTTACCGCAACCTTAAATGAGATTCCATTAGCTGAATATATTTTCCAGCGACATATCCGTGAAGAAGTTAAAGATCCGCATTTTCGTCATCGTCTGATGCCTGATTATCCGATTGGCTGTAAACGAATTTTGATTTCAAATCATTGGTACCGTAGTCTGATTCGTCCTAATGTTGAGGTCATCAATACCGCAATTCAGGAAGTCACTGAAAATGGTATTGTCGATAAAGATGGCAAATTACGCGAAGTAGATACCATTATTTATGGAACAGGATTTGCCGCAACCGAGTTTATGGCACCGATGCAAATCACAGGACTCAAAGGTAAAAAATTAAAAGACCAATGGGCCGATGGTGCTGAAGCTTATTTGGGCTTAACCGTGAATGGCTTCCCGAATTTCTTTATGTTGTATGGCCCGAACACCAATCTTGGTCATAACTCAATCGTCTATATGATTGAAAGTCAGGTGAACTATATTCTGGATGCAATTCAGGCACATATTCGCAATCAGCTTTGCTTTACAGATATTAAGGCTGAAATCCAGACACAGTTTAATCAGGAAATTCAGGAGCGCATGAAATCAACCATGTGGTCACAAGGTTGCACCAGCTGGTATCAAACTGCGACAGGAAAAAATACCAATAACTGGCCCGGCTTCACATTGGAATATCGTCAGCGTACCCGTCGTTTCGATCTGGAAAATTATCATCAGGTCGCAAAGTCAGATCATACTCATGTTCAGCCACAACTTTTAGAACAACAAATGGCAGTTTAAATGAAAACATTTCATAACAAGGTCGCAGCCATTACAGGCGCTGGTTCAGGGATTGGTCAAGCACTTGCGGTTGCGTTGGCAAAACAAGGCTGCCATCTGGCTTTATCTGATGTAAATGAACTGGGTCTAGCCAAGACACAGAATCTATTAAAAACATATCCAGTCAAAGTCAGCACACAGGTGGTCGATGTAGCCAATCGACAAGAAATGGCAAATTGGGCTAAAAAGATTGCTGAACAGCATCAGCAGGTCAACCTGATCTTTAATAATGCGGGTGTGGCTATGGGCAGTACCGCGGAAGGTGTTAGCTATGATGATCTTGAATGGCTGATCGGGATTAATTTCTGGGGTGTGGTTTATGGCACCAAAGAGTTCCTACCTTACCTGAAACAGAGTGGTGACGGTCATATCATCAATATTTCCAGCATGTTTGGTTTGACAGCGCAACCAACACAAAGTGCTTATAATGCCAGTAAGTTCGCAGTTCGTGGCTTTACCGAATCTTTACGGCAAGAACTGGATATACAAGGTTCAGGTGTCAGTGCAACGTGTGTGCATCCCGGCGGGATTCGCACCAATATTGTTAAAGCTGCCCGTATTAATAATAGTGTTGAAATTTTAGGGTTAGACCCAGCAAACAGTCAGGCTGCTTTTGACAAAATACTGAGAACCTCTGCCGATGAGGCAGCAAAACAAATCCTGACAGCCGTGCGCAAAAATAAACGTCGTTTATTGATTGGTGCAGATGCAAAAGCAGTTGATATCTTGCAACGGATTTTGCCACAAGGATATCAAAAGATTTTTGCGACAGCCTCTACCCTACAAGCCCGATTCTTCTCATAAATAAAATGTGTATGGTGATCGGCCATTCGCTGGGTGTATGAATGGTCGATCTATCAGTCACTTTCGAGTTACTTTATTTTAAAGTCTTCATATTTTCCTGCCAGCCACCTCCTAATGCCTTGTAAAGACGAATTAAATTATGTGAACGCTCTAAACGAGTTTGTATTAAGACTTGTTGAGCCTCATATAGACTTCTTTGTGAGTCCAGTACAGCTAAATAATTATCTTCACCAGCTTTGAAGCGTAAATTTGCTAAACGATATGCATCTTGACTGGCCTCAACCATTTGATGCTGTGCTTCGATTTGTTCCTCTAGTGTTTTTTTCCCGGCCAAGCCATCTGCAACCTCACGGAAAGCTTGCTGGATCGTCTGATCATAATGTGCTACCTCAACTTTTTTCATAATATAAGAACGATCAAGGTGGGATTGATTCAAGCCAGCATTAAAAACAGGAATATTAATCTTTGGTATAAAGCTCCAGGCACCTGTTCCTGCAGAGAAAAGTTGATCTAGACTTGAGCTTGCTGTACCGGCAGAGCCCGTGAGTGTAATCGATGGGAAGAAAGCAGCACGAGCAGCGCCAATATTTGCATTGGCCGCGAGTAGCCTATGCTCTGCGGCTCGGATATCGGGGCGTCGTTTTAAAAGTTCAGATGGTAGAGCGACAGCAAGATCATGCATGATAATGTTATCTGAGAAAGACGTTGTCTGTTCTAATTGGTCTAATAAATTTTGTGTTGGCGGAGAACCAATTAATAAAATCAGTGCATTACGATCTTGCGCTACAAGGCGTAAGAATTTTAAATAATGGGTTTGTGCTGTACGCAAAGCCATTTCGGACTGACGTAAATCAAACCGAGTTGCTTGTCCAGCATTCAACATTTTCTGAATTAACTCATAGCTTTGTTGTTGTGTCGCCAAAGTTGAACGCGCCAGATTTAAACATTCCTGATCAGCTTTGTAAATAAGATAAGTAGTAGCAATAGTAGAGATCAAGCTTAATTGAGAAGCAATTTGGTTTTCTTTAGAGGCAAAATAATGATGCAAAGCTTGATCTTTAAGACTACGCACTCTTCCCCATAAATCTACTTCCCAGGCTATAGTCGTCCCTCCTAACTGATATAAACGTGGAATATGAGCTATATCAGTAGGTAAGTGCTGTCTGCTAAATTCCATTGAAATATTTAAATTGGGGAAAATATCGGCTCGACGAATTCGATATTGGGCCTGAATTGCTTCAACATTTAAGGTTGCAACTTTCATATCATGATTGTTTTTTAAGCCATGCACGATCAGTTGCTGTAGAACAGAATCTTGATAGAAGTTACGCCAGCCAATATCATTCATAGCGCCTGTTTTTGTGCTCGCATAATCCTTCACAGGATAAGCTTCACCAGTTGGATAGTGCGACGGTACTGTAACTGGAGGCTTTTCATAAGGTGGTATCATAGTGCAACCTGCGAGTAAGGCCAGCACTATGACACTCCCCATTTTTGCCATAAAGAAATGTTGAAGATTATGTAGAGGACTAATTAGTTTTTTCATTTCAAAGTCTCCCGTCTAGATGAGAGATTTTTTTCTCTATGAACAATAAAGTTGCGGATGGTGACATAGAAGACTGGCGTAAAGATTAAGCCAAACAGAGTTACACCTAACATTCCAGAGAAAACAGCAACCCCCATAGCTTGTCGCATTTCAGCACCTGCACCTGTTGCCAAGACCAGCGGTAATACACCCGCAATAAATGCGATTGAAGTCATTAAAATAGGCCGTAATCTTAAGCGGGCTGCCTCTAACACTGCCTCTGTAGGGCTTGCTCCTACTTGTTCTTTGGCTCGTGCAAACTCAACAATTAAAATGGCGTTTTTAGCTGCTAAACCAACCAGTACCACAAATCCTATTTGAGTGAAAATATTATTATCACCGCCTGCTATCCATACGCCAACAATTGCAGATAAAAGTGCCATTGGCGCGATCAGAAGAACAGCAAATGGCATCGACCAACTGTTATATTGAGCTGCCAAAAATAGGAACGCCAATATTACTGCCAGCAAAAAGACCCATATGGCTGTATTTCCTATATTTTTCTCCTGATATACCAGATCTGTCCATTCATAGTCCATACCCTGAGGTAAGGTCTCCTGAACAATTTTTTCTATTGCATCTGTTGCTTGTCCAGATGAATAGCCTGGTGCAGCACTACCACTGATATCCGCTGATGGAAAACGATTATAATGCATGACGCGATCAGGCCCTGAACTACGGGTGATCGTGACAAAAGTCGAAAGTGGAATCATTTCACCTGCTAAATTCCTTACTTTCAATAAATTAATACTTTCGGGTTGCATACGAAAAGGTGAGTCTGCTTGTGCAACTACCCGATAAGTACGGCCAAACCGGTTAAAATCATTAACATATAAAGAACCTAAATTAATTTGTAGTGTTTCAAAGATATCTGTTAATACAATGCCTTGAGATTTTGCTTTAACCCGATCGATCTCTACCTCAATTTGTGGAGCATTTGATTGAAAACTCGCTAACATTCCAGCAAGTTCTGGGGCTTTAGATGCTTTTGCCATAATTTCAGCTTGTACTTTTGCTAAGGTTTCAAAGCCTAAACCAGCACGATCTTCTATCTGTAATTTAAAACCACCCATTGAACCAAGGCCTGGAACTGGCGGCGGTGGAAATATTCCTGCAAAACCATCAGGAATCTGGCTGAATTTCGCCATCAAGCGATTAGCAATGGCATTTGCTGAAAGTGAAGGATCTTTTCGATCTTCAAACGGATCTAGCATAGCAAAAAGAACAGCCGAGTTCGGGACATTTACAGGACCATTTGGGGTATATCCAGGGAAAGCCATAACACTTTCCACACCAGGTTCTTTCAAAGCTATTTCGGTCATTTTTCTCACCACTACTTCGGTTCGATCCAAAGAGGCCCCTGACGGCAATTGGGCAATACCAACCAGATAATACTTATCCTGCGCTGGTACAAATCCTGCAGGAACTTTATTGAAGCCTAACCAGGTTAATGCCAGAAAACCTGTATATAAAACAAATAAAATGGTACTGAAACGTATACCTTTTTGTATGATCTTCACATATTTTTCAGAGGCAATATCAAAGATATTATTGAAGCTCTTAAAGAATCCACCAGATAATTTGTCTGTAATATAGGTAAAACGACTTTTTTTAATATCTTTACCATGTGCTTTTAATAATATTCCAGCTAAGGCTGGTGAAAGTGTTAACGAATTAAGAGCAGATAATATTGTCGAGATCGCAATCGTTAATGCAAACTGCCTATAAAACTCACCTTGCAGTCCAGTAAGAAAAGCAGATGGAATAAATACTGCTGATAACACAGCTGTAATCGCGATAATTGGACCTGTAACCTCTGTCATCGCTTTACGTGCGGCTTCTTTCGGTTCTTCTCCTAGAGCAATATGCCGCTCGACATTCTCAACAACAACAATTGCATCATCAACCACTATTCCGATTGAAAGTACTAGACCAAATAAGGTCAATGTATTCAATGAGAAACCCAGATAATACATTACTGCAAATGTACCTATTAATGAGACAGGTACTGCAATTAAAGGGATGATGGAAGCACGCCATGTTTGTAAAAATAAAATAACAACGATAACGACTAACGCAATCGCTTCTAACAAGGTGGCAAGAACGGATTTAAGAGAAGCTTTGACAAAAAGGTTTGGGTCATAAGGAATCTTATATTCAACTCCCTCAGGGAAATGCTGTTGCAGACTTGCCATTTTTTGGCGGACTTTACTCGACACTTCGAGTGCATTCGCTCCAGGTGCTGTAAATATCTGCATCGCTGCGGTAGGATTACCGTCATGCAGTGCACGTAAAGTATAAGAATCCGAACCAAGTTCTATCTGTGCAATATCTCCTAAACGTGTGATTTGTCCAGACTCACCTACTTTTATAACGATATCTTTAAACTGCTGTTCAGTGGTCAGTCTTCCGAGTGTATTTACTGTGATTTGATAGGCTGAAGAGGTATCTGGCTGTTGGCCAATGGAACCTGCAGCAACCTGAATATTTTGTTCACGAATAGACTTGACCACATCATTTGCAGTTAAATTTCTATAGGCCAGTTTTTGTGGATCAATCCAGATCCGCATGGCATATTCTCCAGCACCTGTAATAACCACATTACTGACACCAGATAAACGTGCAAGCTCATCACGAATATTTAAAAGTGCATAATTTGCCAAGTAAACTGGATCATGATTTTTACTGGATCGTAAATTTACCACCATCAAAACATCTGGAGATGTTTTTTCTGTGATGACACCTATACGTTGAACTTCCTGAGGTAACCGAGGTAAAGCACGAGAAACTCTATTTTGAACCTGAATTTGTGCTAAATCAGGGTCTGTACCTTGTTTAAAGGTTACTGTAAGAATCATTTTTCCATCGGCGGCTGTTTGGGAACTCATGTACAGCATATTTTCAACCCCATTGACTTCTTGTTCTAACGGAGCTGCAACGGTTTCTGCTATCACTTCTGGATTTGCACCGGGGTAACTTGCCATGACCTGAACCGTTGGAGGGGTAATTGCTGGATATTCACTTAATGGTAATTTAAACAGCGATAACACGCCTAAAATTAAAATCAGTACAGAAATCACGATGGCAAAAATAGGTTTATTAACAAAGAAATGAGGGAAGTTTTTCATTGATTAGTCCCCCTCTTTCATTTTTTGTAGTGGTGTAAAAGCTTTCATTGGAACCATATCGGGGGTAATTTGCATTCCAGGCCCAACTAACCCTTTAATAATAATTTTATCTCCCTTCGCTAAACCACTTTCAATTACACGTAACTGCTCTAGCATAGGGCCTAATTTTACGGGGCGTAATTCAACTTTATTTTCGGCTCCCAATACCAGAACATAATTCTTCCCTTGATCTGTACCCACAGCCTGATCATCAATTAAAATAGTCTGTTTTTTAGGACCCGTTGTTAACTTGATTCGCGCGAACATCCCAGGAGATAGTTCTCCTTTTTCATTGCTGACTGACGCTCTTACTCGGAGTGTACCTGTCTGTTGATCAATCTGATTGCTGATAAAATTAAGCTGACCTATATATGGATAGGTATCTGTATTTGCCAGCCCCATTGCAATAGGTAACTGATATGGGACCGTTTTTCTAAGCTCTTTTAAATCAAGAAAAGTTTTTTCATCTAAGTCAAAATAAACATGTAGAGGATTTACAGAGACAAGTGTTGTAAGCGGTGTAGCATTTGCCATATTCCCCCCAACAATTAGGTTGCCTGCCGTTACCAAAATCCTATCGATCCGTCCAGAGATCGGTGCAGTAATATTGGTATAAGAGAGATCTAGTTTAGCGGCTTGAACAGCAGCTTGAGCTTCTTGAATTTGCGCTTGACGATTATTCTTAGCAGCTAAAGCATCATCATAAATTTTTCTGGAAATCGCTCCACTTTCGACGAGTTTATTGGCCCGATTAAAGTCTGAAACAGCTTGTTGATACTGAATCTCTGTCGCTTTGAGTCTGGCTTCGGCACTATTTAATATGACTTGGAACGGTTCAGGATCGATCTTAAAAAGCAATTGGCCTTTACGAACAGAACCTCCTTCTGGAAAGCTTACACTCTGAATAACCCCACCAATACGAGATTTTAACTCAACTTGCTGTGGTGCTGATAAATAACCTGTATATTCAATAGTAGGATGTACTTCTTCCACAATAACTTCAGCCACAGGTACTTGCGGGAAGTGTGACTCCGTTGCTGGTTCTACTGCTTTAGAGTGATCTGATTTATTTTTGGCGGTATAGATTAATCCGCCCCATATCGTAACGCCTATAACAATAGCAATAGTTGAAATCTGTTTTTTCATGGTGCTTACCTTCATATGTAAGGCTACAGAGTCTTTAATCGGTTTCTGTAGTAATCACCTTGATGCTAGAGTTTCTAATAATTGTAAGGTCAAGCGTCCACAATATATTTTTTAGTAGATCTATTGAGATTTAAAATATTAAATAAAACAAATACTTATTTTTAAATATGAATATTTAATCTTTCTACGCAATAAAAGTTCGTATTACTTCTTGACCTTCCTATAATGTTAAGGTCTATGCTTTAAGCAATCAGAATTAACTCTATAGGTCTTACTTATGGAAACCCAAACAAATACAGAGACTAAAAATATAAAAGTTTCACTTCAAGTTGAAGGAATGACCTGCGCCAGTTGTGTCGGTCGTGTCGAAACTGCCTTAAAAAAAGTTGAAGGTGTACAATCCGCCTCCGTGAATTTAGCCACTGAACGTGCAGATATCACCTTGGCTAAACCGATAGATCGACAAGTACTGATTCAGGCAATTGAGCGAACGGGTTATGACGTCCCTGCCAATACAGTAGAGCTTTCTATTGAGGGGATGACCTGTGCTTCGTGTGTGAGTCGGGTTGAAAAAGCATTGAATGCTGTAGCAGGCGTAAAAACAGCCAATGTCAATCTCGCTACAGAACGTGCGACCGTAAATGGTACGGCCAGTATTGAAAGCCTCATCGCAGCGATTGATAAAGCGGGTTACGATGCCAAAGAAATTCAAGCGGCGGCGCCAGATCAAACAGAACAACTTGAGAAGAAAGATCAGGAAAGAGCTGAACTCAAACGAGACCTGATCCTTGCCACGATTCTGGCCTTACCTGTGTTTATTCTGGAAATGGGTTCTCACCTGATTCCGGGTATTCATCATCTGATTGAACACAGCATTGGGATTCAAAACAGTTGGTACTTGCAATTTGTTTTAACCACTTTAGTCCTGATTATTCCGGGGCGACGTTTTTATAGTAAAGGCATTCCTGCCTTATTCCGTTTAGCACCCGATATGAACTCTTTGGTGGCAGTCGGGACTTTAGCCGCTTATCTCTTCTCACTGGTCGCTACTTTTACACCGACGCTACTGCCAGCAGGAACCGTCAATGTTTACTATGAAGCAGCAGCCGTTATTGTGGCTTTAATCCTATTGGGACGGTTTCTTGAAGCCAAGGCCAAAGGTCGAACTTCGGAAGCAATTCAACGTTTGGTCAGCTTACAGGCAAAAGTTGCTCATGTTTCACGCAATGGTCAAATTATCGACATTCCAATCGATCAAGTGATTGCTGGCGACTTTGTGATGGTGAAACCTGGTGAACGAATCCCTGTCGATGGTGAAGTGGTTGAAGGTCAAAGCTTCGTTGATGAATCCATGATTACAGGCGAGCCTATTCCTGTTGAGAAAAATATTGGCAGTCAGGTGGTGGGCGGAACCATTAACCAAAATGGCAACTTGAGTTTTAAAGCGCTGGCTGTGGGTGGCGACACCATGCTTGCGCAAATTATCCGTCTGGTTGAGCAAGCGCAAGGTTCTAAAATGCCGATTCAGGCAGTGGTTGATAAAGTGACATTATGGTTTGTGCCTGCCGTCATGTTGGCTGCCCTACTAACTTTCCTCGTCTGGCTGATTTTTGGGCCATCACCCGCTTTAACTTTCGCTTTAGTCAATGCTGTTGCGGTACTGATTATCGCATGTCCATGTGCAATGGGATTGGCAACACCTACTTCGATTATGGTCGGTACAGGCCGTGGCGCAGAGTTAGGTGTATTGTTCCGTAAAGGCGAAGCTTTACAACTGCTAAAAGATGCTCAAGTGGTTGCGGTGGATAAAACAGGCACATTAACCGAAGGTCATCCTGTACTGACAGATTTTGAAGTGACTCCCTCTTTTCAACGCGATGAGGTGTTGAGTCTGGTTGCGGCTGTTGAAGCGCGCTCAGAACATCCGATTGCTAAAGCCATTGTCGATGCAGCGAAACAGCAACAACTGGGACTTCCGCAAGTTGAGCGGTTTGAGTCAGTGACAGGTATGGGTGTTGACGCCAGCGTAAATGGTCAGGCCATTCAGATTGGTGCAGATCGCTATATGACTCAAATGGGTATTGATGTTGCACCTTTTGCGGCTACAGCACAACGTTTAGGTGATGAAGGCAAATCGCCACTCTATGTTGCCATTGATGGCGCACTTGCTGGAATTATCGCTGTCGCAGATCCGATTAAAGAATCAACACCAGCAGCCATTCAGGCATTACATCAGCTCGGTTTAAAAGTGGCCATGATTACTGGTGACAATGCGCGTACGGCCCATGCGATTGCCAAACAACTGGGCATCGACGAAGTGATTGCAGAAGTTCTACCTGAAGGCAAAGTCAAAGCAGTACAACAGTTAAAAGCAAAATATGGCAATATTGCCTTTGTCGGTGATGGTATTAATGATGCTCCTGCGCTTGCAGAAGCGGATGTAGGTCTTGCCATTGGTACGGGCACAGATGTTGCGATTGAGTCTGCGGATGTGGTGTTAATGTCAGGCAATCTGCAAGGTGTAGCCAATGCCATTGCTTTATCCAAAGCGACGATTGGCAATATTCACCAGAACCTGTTTTGGGCCTTTGCTTACAATACCCTGTTGATTCCTGTGGCTGCAGGGCTACTCTATCCAGCCTATGGTATCCTGATGTCACCTATCTTTGCAGCGGGTGCGATGGCACTGTCTAGTGTCTTTGTGCTGGGTAATGCATTACGTTTACGTCGTTTCCAGCCACCTTCTACACGCAGCCGCTAATGGAGGATGTTATGAATATTGGTAAAGTATCTCAGGCTTCTGGCGTGACTGCCAAGATGATCCGTTATTACGAGCAGATAGGTTTGATTCCAGCGGCTGGTCGTAGCAATGCGGGTTATCGTTCTTATTCAGATAATGATGTTGAGCGTTTGAAATTTATTAAACGTAGTCGTGAATTGGGCTTCTCCGTAGCAGAAATTACCGATCTGCTGGATTTATGGAACAATCGCAACAGGCATAGCGCGGATGTAAAACATCTGGCTCAGGCACATATCCATAAGTTAGAAGAACGCATTCAGGATTTACAGCAAATGGCGCAAACCTTGCAAACTTTGGTGGATTGCTGCGCTGGTGACAATCGTCCTGACTGTCCAATTCTTGAGGGCTTGAGAGAACCGAGTCATGAAATGAAGGATATCCACCATCATAATGATCTGCTCTCGCTCTCACCTTTAACTGGGCGCAAATAAGATTTATTACAAGGCTATAGACATATGGCCTTTTAATTTTTTAGTATTTTCTTGAAATAAAAAAAAGCGGCTATATCAGCCGCTTTTTTTTATTAGATACAGATTAACGTGGTGGAAAACCTGCTTCTGTTAATGCATCAGCCACTTGCTGTTGTGATGCTGTGGTTTCTACTTTTACACTGCGGTTAGGTGGATCAGTGATGACCTTTGCATTGGCATCCACTTCCTGAATCGCGCGTGTTACGCCACGTGCACAGCCACCACAGGTCATATTTTCTACATAAAATTCCATCATACAACTCCAATCAGATGAGGATATGAACCTAATATAAACGTTCCCATTATAGTAAGGTCAAGACCTTCAGGGATTTAAAATTTAAGAATTATGTGATTAATCCTTTTTTTCTGAAATGTAATTGACTGT
This sequence comes from Acinetobacter sp. BIGb0102, assembly GCF_003815055.1. NCBI lineage: Bacteria > Pseudomonadati > Pseudomonadota > Gammaproteobacteria > Moraxellales > Moraxellaceae > Acinetobacter > Acinetobacter sp. BIGb0102. The sequence goes on along the minus strand of NZ_RKQE01000010.1, from coordinate 254,062 downwards.
ATATCTAGGAATCTCTATTTCCAATGAGACTTCTAGAACGCTGACTTGACAGGAAAGACGTGATTCTGAGGTAAGTCCCCAAGCACGATCGAGAAGATCTGCTTCGATATCTCCCATTTCCTGTAAGCTATCAAATCCTTTTTTAATAATTACATGACATGTAGTACATGCCCCTGAAAGATCACAGGCATGTTCGATTTCGATACCATGATCAAGCAAACTCCTACATAAATTTGCACCTTTGTTGATTTCCAGTTCTGAGCCTTCAGGACAGATTTTTTCATGTGGGAGAATCTTTATTTTTGGCATAATTACTACCCTTTTCATCTTTTAAAAAGTCAAAGATCAAACAATAAAAGGCTTGATATCCAAGCCTTTTATTATCAAATCAGTTCACCCAAGTCTTATAGCTGATGACGTTTGAGCCAAGCATTCATCACTTTTATTTCCAGCTCCTGAGCCATGATGATATCTGTTGCCAATCTATACACTTCAGGGTCACAACCATATTTCAAAGCAATTCTAGCCATATTTACTGCACCTTGATGATGTGGAATCATTCCCAACATGAAATCAATGTCTGCATTACCTGTATAATTAATTCTCATATCGATATGCATACGATTACTCGCTTCCATATAAGCACGTGTTGAAAGACTATAAGTATCACTTGAGTCATTTGAATTGGGCATTGTTACAGAGTGTTGTTCACGCATTCTTTTTTCCCTTTTGCTTAGTCGCATTACCCTTATTTAAGAGGAAATGGATGTACTATGTTAATGAAAATAAAGGGAGTAATGCAGTTAATAGATGAGATCTACTAAATCTCCCCTTATTAACAACACGGTAGTCCTTCCAATAATTGCAAGGTCAAGGGATCTATTTATTAAAATTTTGAATGCTTAAGTTTTATGTTCTTTTTATAAAAAAGTGCATGATCAACATGCACTTTTTAAATGAATATTTAACGTGTTTTAGACATTTAAGCCAACTGCTTTCGCACGCGCTTTGTGCAATTTTTTATAGCTGTCAATTAAACGTAAATGACGGTCAAGTCCTTCCAGTTGCATATTGGTTGGGGTTAAACCATAGAAACGAACCGTACCTTCAACCGAGCCGATAACCGCGTCCATACGTTCATTGCCAAACATACGGCGGAAATTGATCTCGTAATCTTCCAGTTCCATTTCGTCATCGAGCAACACTTCAAGCACGACATTCATGCACTGGTAGAATAAACCACGTTCTACCGTGTTGGTGTTGTACTGCAAGAAGGTCTCAACCAGCTCTTTGGCTTCTTCAAACTGTTGCAATGCAACATAGATCAATAACTTCAATTCAAGCAGCGTTAACTGACCCCAAACGGTATTGTCATCAAACTCAATACCAATTAATGTCGTGATTTCAGTGTAATCATCCAGTTCGCATTCTTCTAAACGCTCGACCAATGCTTCCAGCTGTGCTTCATCTAAACGATGTAGATTGAGAATATCTTCACGGAATAACAAGGCTTTATTGGTATTGTCCCAAATCAGGTCTTCAACCAGATAAATTTCAGAATAATCAGGCACCAGAATACGACATGCTGTTGCACCTAAGTGCTCATACACCGCCATGTAGACTTCTTTGCCCATTTCTTCAAGGATGCCAAACAACTCAGCCGCTTCCTCAGCATTCGAGTTTTCACCTTCATTGGTGAAGTCCCATTCTACAAAGTCATAATCAGATTTAGCACTAAAGAAACGCCAAGAGACCAAACCACTTGAATCAATGAAGTGCTCAACAAAGTTGTTTGGTTCGGTCACCGCATTGCTTTGGAAAGTCGGTTGCGGTAAGTCATTTAAACCTTCGAAACTACGACCTTGTAGTAGTTCAGTCAAACTACGTTCTAAAGCGACTTCAAAACTTGGGTGCGCGCCAAATGAGGCAAAGACACCGCCTGTGCGTGGGTTCATTAGCGTCACACACATTACAGGGAATTGACCGCCTAATGAAGCATCTTTGACAAGCACTGGGAAGCCTTGTTCTTCCAGACCTTGGATACCTGCCACGATACCTGGGTATTTTGCCAATACCTCTTGTGGTACGTCTGGCAAGGCAATTTCACCTTCCAAGATTTCACGTTTCACCGCACGTTCAAAAATTTCAGATAAGCATTGAACCTGAGCTTCAGCCAAAGTATTGCCCGCGCTCATGCCATTACTGAGATATAGGTTTTCAATCAGATTTGAAGGGAAATAGACAGTTTCATTGTCAGATTGACGTACAAATGGTAATGAACAGATACCACGTTCAGTATTACCTGAGTTAGTGTCGTACAGATGTGTGCCCAGTAACTCATCATCAGGGTTATAAATTTCGAGAGAGTATTCATCCAGAATTTCTTTTGGTAACTCACCATTTGGCCCCGGCTTAAACCATTTTTCATCTGGATAATGCACAAATTCTGCATTGGCAATTTCCTCACCCCAGAACTGGTCGTTATAGAAGAAATTACAGTTTAAACGTTCAATGAATTCACCTAAAGCCGATGCCAAAGCACTCTCTTTCGTTGAGCCTTTACCATTGGTAAAACACATTGGAGACTGTGCATCGCGGATGTGTAATGACCACACATTCGGCACAATATTACGCCATGATGCAATTTCAATCTTCATGCCTAAACCAGCCAAAATCTCAGACATATTGGCAATGGTTTGTTCTAGCGGCAGGTCTTTGCCCAGAATATAAGTATTGTTTTCTGAAGTCAGGCTTGGCATCAGCAACGCTTGCGCATCTGCATCAATACTTTCCACTTCTTCAATCACAAATTCAGGGCCAGTCTGAATCACCTTTTTTACCGTACAGCGATCAATTGAACGCAAGATCCCTTGACGGTCTTTTTCAGAAATATCCGCTGGAAGTTCAACCTGAATTTTAAAAATCTGTTTATAGCGGTTTTCAGGATCTACAATATTATTTTGTGATAAACGAATATTATCCGTTGGAATGTCACGCGCAGCACAATACACTTTGACAAAGTAAGCCGCACACAACGCAGATGAAGCAAGGAAATAGTCGAATGGACCGGGCGCAGAGCCATCGCCCTTATAGCGAATGGGCTGATCGGCGATTACCGTAAAATCATCAAACTTCGCCTCTTGTCGAAGATTGTCGAGATAATTAACCTTAATTTCCATGCGAACACCTAAATATTCTTATGCGTTGCAAGCACACAAGAGTGAAAATATTGATTGATAAGCCGAATCGTAGATATGAAATAGACTTAAAAAAGAAAGCTGTGGCTAAGGTCATTTAAGCACGATCGACCACTGACCTTAGTAATAATGGCCGCTATTATAGAAGTATTTTGTGTAATTGATAACTTTTGTCTGTTTTTCTAGCCTTTTTATGAACAGTCAGCTGAATTGTTGATGATTGAACCGGATATTTACAGTTGTGTTGCAATCTCAATAAATGCCTTTGCAATCGGCGTCATTTGCTGCTTGTTCTTCACAGCCAAGCCAATTGAGCGTTTAATATTTGGTGATAACGGTCGTTTTACGATATTGGGATACAGTTGCAAAATGTTTTGATCAAGAGATAAATCAGCCACAATAGATACCGCTGCATTGCTATTTACCATATTTAAAATCGACAGGATTTGAGAGAGATGGTACTTCACTTGAGGTGTTAGTTGAGCTGCACGAAACAATTCCAGCACATGATTTTGACTGCCTGCACTGGTCAAAATAAAAGGATAATCCATCAACTCTTCCAGTTTGACAGCAGCTTGTTGGGCAATCGGTAAATGCTTTGGTATCAAAGCTACAAAGATATCTTCCAATACAGCAAAAGTATCAAAGCGAGACTCAGGTAAAACCACAAAACCAAGATCAACTTTGCGCTCATCTATCCATTGCAACACCTCTTTATCTGTTCCTTCAAAAATCAACACGTCGATCTCAGGATATTCCCGACTAAAATTTTCTAAAATCAATGGAAGCAATACATTGGAAGAAGATGCGCCAAAGGAGCCGATACGCAAACTCCCTGTTTTAAAGCCTTTGTGGTCCATGACCTGTTGATGAATGATGGTTGAGACATTGAGCATTTCATTCACATAAGGCAGCAAACCTTGCCCTGCTGCGGTAAGTTCAACTTCATTGTTATTTCGATAAAATAGCTGAGTTTCCCATTTCTTTTCTAGGGATTTCAGTGCATGTGAAATCGCAGACTGTGAAATATTCAGTTGCTGTGCGGTCAGGGTAAAGTTTTTTAATTCTGCCAGTTTTGAAAAGATTTCGAGTTGAGTTAGCGTCATGATGGATCATTCATGAGTAAAAGCTCATTTTACTATAAAGATAAATTAGTTTTACGATTTGATTCAATTCTGTATTGATTAAAAACCTCATGCGCCATTTCGCAATTTCTCTGCCACGTTGTACTGTTTATTTTAAATTGATCTGTGTGGCTTTGATGTGGGGTGGCACCTTTGTCGCTGGACGTATTCTTGCCACAGAAGTTTCTCCAACTTTATCTGCACTGTTACGCTTCACAATTGCTGCCATCTTACTGCTTATTTTACTGATCAAAACAGCAGGCGGCTTTCCCCGTCTTTCCACTCAACAGCATATCTATGCAATTCTGATGGGTTTAACTGGGATATGCGCTTATAACCTGTTTTTCTTTGCTGCGCTTTCCCGAATTGAGGCAGGTCGAACGGCTTTATTTGTCAGTTTGTCACCTATCCTGACCGTCTTGATCATGCGTATTTTCTTTAACGAAAAGTTAAGCAGAGTCAAATATCTTGGTGTCTGCATTGCCCTTGTTGGAACACTGCTGGTGGTGACTCGCGGTGAAGTATTTAATGCCTTACAACAGTCTTTTGGGCTTGGTGAAATGATGATGTGTGGTGCGGTATTCAGTTGGGTGATTTATACCTTGTGCTTGAAACAAGCGAATACATCAGCTTTGACTATGACCACATACGCCGTCCTTTGGGGGACAGCATTTCTTTTCATCAGTTCAATGCCTGAGTTAAGTTATAAAACGCTTATGAATATCTCATTGAACAGTTGGCTAGCTGTTCTTTATTTAGGTGCTTTGGGTACCGTATTGGCCTTCATCTGGTATGCACAAGCCATTCATGCCATTGGGGCATCCAAAACCATTATTTTTACCAATCTTGTTCCGATCTTTGCTGTATTACTGGCCTTTTTTATACTGAAAGAACCGATTACTGGATCAATGGCTGTGGGTGCAGTCCTCAGTTTCGTCGGTATCTTATTGGTGAATAAATATTAAAAACAAAATGATAGCGATCATCTTTTAAAAACTTAGCTTTTTAGCTAAGTTTTTGTTGACATTAGGTCAATAAATACACAATACTTAGCTCTATGGCTAAGTATGATTCTAAACTCGATTTGTTGTTCAGTGCGCTTAGTGATCCAACGCGTAGAGATATCTTAACGCGGCTGTCTTTTGGGGCAGCCTCAATCACAGAGCTGGCTGAACAACATAATATGGCCCTGCCTTCTTTTCTAAAGCATTTGAACAAATTAGAGCAGGCTGGACTCATTCATTCTGAAAAAAATGGACGAATCAGAACTTGTGCTTTGGCCCCTGATGCATTTACGCCTATGCAAAACTGGTTAAGTGAACAACGAGCCATCTGGGAACAAAGACTCAATCAATTTGATCGTTACGCACTCGAATTAAAAAGGAAAAGAGAAAATGAAACTGGATCCCAAAACTGATTTAAAACTAGAAAGAGTGATTGATGTACCACGTGAACTGGTCTGGGAATGCTGGACGAAACCTGAACATATCAAACACTTCTTTATTCCTCTACCTCACTCGATCAAGGCCTGTGAAATTGATTTAAGAGTGGGTGGAAAATTCAATACCACTTTTGATGTGGATGGCAATGAAATTAAAAATGAAGGTGTCTATCTTGAAGTGATTGACGGCGAAAAACTGGTTTTTACTGATACCTATACTGAAGACTGGAAACCTGCTGAAAATCCATTTATGACTGCGATTCTATTACTTGAAGATGTGGGTAATGGTGCAACTAAATATACGGCGATTGCGCGACATCGGACTCAGGAAACCCGCCAACAGCATGAGGATATGGGCTTTTTTGAAGGTTGGGGAACCGTGGTTGATCAACTGGTCGAATATGCAAACAGCTTAAAAGCTCAATAATTTTCCCCCTTCTACTCAAAATGCCTCAAAGTTTACTTTCCAATACTTTGAGGCATTTTTATAGATCAAATCAAATCCGCCCAACTTCCAGATATGGAATTAAACTCTTATCAAAGTTCGGACGTGGATCACCCGCAAAACTAATAAAGCCATGCATTCCTGTTAATCGTTCACCTTTATAAAACTGATTCAACTGGTAGCGTGGATCTTGATGCGACAAGGTAAAACTCACTACCCCAACACCTTTCTGCTTAGACAATTGATAGGCATCTTCAAGCATTAAATGGTGCAGCCCCAAATGTCGTGGATGAGACAATAAGCTGTGTAACACATGATATTTGAGCGAATCACCTAGTTTCGGCAATGGCATTGCTTTGGTGATTTTGGTCAATAAATTATAAACAGGACGAAATACACCAATTAAGGGGCTGTAATGCAGGATTTTGGTTTGCTTCAGGCTATGCTGATCCCACAATCCAAACATACCGACTAATTTTTCATTCTGAAAATACAATTGAAAGTCTGACAATTGTAGACCCGTAAAATAGTGATGCCCTGCTTGCAGTTCTTCAAAATTATAAGCAGGAATAAAATTATAGTGCTGTGCCATTGCAGCAATAAACGCATTCATTGCAGGGATATCTTCTGGTTTAGCAACACGAGAATGGATGTTGCCTATTTCTGTGTGCTTGGTCATTTCTAAGAATGCATCGATATCACGTTTTGTCCCTAAATGGGTCAAAGTCAAAGTTTCGATCAGACCTTCATCATAGTAATCCGGAATTCCTGTTTTACCGGTTTGTATGGCAGCTCTTGCGGCATAATTATCATTGAAAATAATCATTTGGCTAAAATCAGGTTCATGGAGCGTCTGTTTGACGTGTGCACCAAGAATCTTGACCAATGATTTACCCCGATAATTGGGATCAACCCGCAAATCACTGGCATATCGCACATTTTGTACCGCGTTATCGACATAACATGGACGATGGCCGTTGCTGTAACACGCAACATTCTTCTGATTCTCGGTATCTTCAATCACCACATGCAGTTTATGTCGATACAAGATATCTGATGCCTTAAAATAACTCGGTTCGCGCTGAAAGCTGATTTGCACGCCTTTGGTGGTCATTGGCACGGCAATCAGTTCACGTAAAGCCTGATCATCTGCCAATGTGGCTTCACGTGTAATCAAGCTGCTTTCAGTTGATGTCGGTGGATTTGTTTTCATTCATTATTCACCTGTGTTGTGGTCTGGTTTGGAACCAGCTGATTTAATTGTCCCATTTGATCAAGAAGTTGATAGACAAAAACAACTTCATCCTGTTCATTAACTGTTTTCTGGGTCTGTACATCCAATAATTTTTGTTCGGTATTGAGCAAATCAAAGGTTGTTTTGGTCCCTAACTCAAACTCTTTTCGGGTATAAACAAAAGCAATCGACGCCGCATCTATAGCATTTTGAAGTGCCTCTTTATTTTGTCGAATGGTTTGCAGTTGTGCGTATGTCGTCCGTGCGCGCTGATTCAGATCAAGCTCAAGCGTTCGGATTTTCTGGTTAGCTAAGTCGACATCTGCCTGTGCTTTTCGCGTATTGGCCCGATTCAGGCCATCATCAAACAAAGGCACATTCAACTGTACCCCCACCATGTAATTGTTACTTTCAGAACCGATATAACTGGCTTCATGCTGCTTGCCCGCACGGCTGGTCAACATGACTGTAGGCCAGAGTTCCCGTTTGGTTAAGGCATATTGTTTCTCGGCAGCTTGCTTCTCGTATTTCGCGCGCATCAAAGCAGGATGATGATTGGTTTTTGCCAAGATTTCATCCAATTGATTAGAAATGACGGGAAGATGTTTAATCGACACAAGATTCTCAGGCGTGACCCCCGTAATTTGATAAAACTGTGCTTCACTTACGGTGAGATTGGATTGCGCCTGTGTAATATCAGCTTGTCCTTGAGCCACTTGAGCTAAAACCTGTGCCAGATCTGCGCGGGTAATCATGCCCACATCAAAACGTCGTTGTGATTCATAAAGCGAGCGTTGCAGATTAGACATGGTCTTTTTCCGCAGCTCTAAAATCGCTTTCTTTTTTAATACATCGGTATAGACCATGACCGTATTCAGAATGGTTTCCGATCTTTGATCCGATAAACCCTGCGCTTGTGCAGATAACTGATTTTTCGCCACATCAACCCCTAAGCGATGTCGTCCAGAGGTGTAGACGGGATAATCCAGTTGTAATTGCAGACTTCGGCCCTTACGGTTGCCTTCAGTTGGAAACATGACCTGAGCAGGTGTTTCCACCCGCTCATAATCCAGTTGCCCGACCAGATTAACTTTTAAACCATCTCGCTGTTTGGCCTGCTCAAGCATTGCTGTAGATTGATTCACACTTAAGCGACTTACTTCGAGTTGACTTTCATGTCTTAAACTTGCTGACAATGCCTCATCTAAAGTCATCGCAGTCACGTTATTTGAAACGAACAACATCCCCACGCATAGTGCAATATGCGTGGACTTAAAAAGCTGATTATTAAATTGCATTATCCCTTTCTTCATAGTTGTTCCAAACTATTCAGGGTAATTTTCTTTAAGGGTTCAGGCTTGATATTGCCTTCAATAATGCCGTCAAACATGACCAGTTTCTTATAAGCATTCCAACCATTATGGGCTTGACGAATCTGCGGCTGATCTAACTGACCGAGATTGCGGGCAAGTTCATAATGGAAGTTCTGGCGCAAGATACGATCAATATATTCATCGTTAATGCTGTGATGGATTTCTCCTTCGAACAGGACACAATAAAAAGGTTTAACCTGTTGTTCTGTATCTATGGCAAGCAAAGAGATTGCTTTAGATTCCGTTTCATTAAGCTGTGAAAGTAGTTGTTGCGCCGTTTCAGGTGCAAGTTTCTCTCCCACCAGATCAACGCCAAAACGACGTCCCTGAAACTCGAAACAAGGGATTTGTTGCAGAAAACCTGTGACACGCAAACAATCATCTAGACAATAACGGAGTAAACCATTGCCCGAAGTAATAATGGGGCTCACTACATCACCAGCTTTGAGTTCCCATGACGGGATAATCTGGCCCTGCTTCTCACCTTCAAGATACTCAAACTCATAAAAATGACTCTGATAAGCAAGCGGATATTGATCGTTATATGGAATGGTCACCACACCTTCAGTCGCCCACAAGCCTTTGCCTTCAAATTGCACAGATGGAAGGCGTTGTTGCAATTTCTCGGCCCAAGCTTTGGAACCAGCGGTATCCCAACTGGACACTAGACTTAATTTTGGCCAGAGTTTTTTGAAATCAATCTGCTCGCCATTGGAACTGCTAATTAAAGCCTGAGCACTTTCAGGGCTATATGGCGCAGTAACTTCTTTGAGTGAAATTTGGCGACCTCCCCATAAACCACTTTCAAGTACCTCAATGACTTCTTGTTGCATTGCCTCTAAACGATCTAAGAGTTGCAATGCAAAAGTTGGACTCCAGACAGAGATCATCGCCAGATTTCGGTTTGCAACCAAATAACAGATTGTCGCAAATAATGCATCATCGGCATTCGCGGCAAAAGCCACATTACTTGGAACAGCTTGGGTAAACTTCGATAAAATCCGTTTACCCATCCCCAATAATGCACTGTCATCATTTAAGTTTTTGTCTTTCAAAACTTCTCGCTGACTTTCAGGCAACCATGACACTGACCAGTAATGTGTGCCCGAGCTGAGTTGAGGACACTTGCGATACATACTGGCTAACCACGGTGCAATCGCATGATCAAGTTCATCTAAAAACAACTTGGTATAAGGAATAAATTTGATCTGTTCGCTTGAACCACTGGTCGGTTGAAAACGCACCAGCTTGCTGCTGGAAAGCGCCACCTTTTGCTCACGATAGCGTTGAATTTCTTCTCGCCAAGCGCCGTAACGCGTGGCAGAAAATGATTTTACAAACTGCTCATAGTTTTGAACTTTTTTATCTTTCGCAAAGCTTGAGGTTTGTAAAATCGAATGCAAAATTTGACGTTGTGTTGCTTCTAATGCATTAAACTGTTTTTGAAAATTACGATCAGATGCATTGCACCATTGCTTTAAAATAAGATGCGAGCCTGTTGTTAGCCATTCATTCGGTTTCATTGGATGGCCTCTCTACGGTTGGTTTTAGTCGTTAAAATCGCCTCACATTTGCCTTTGCTGACTGGCTTTCTCATGAGCTTCACTGGAAAACGGGCAATATCTTTCCAGCCCATACGTCCAATACATGGGAGTTCAGTGCCAATGCTCCAGGTTGGATTTTTCTGCTCAAAGAAATGAATATTTGGATTCTTTTCTCTCATTTCAGCTGTAATCGGTGCAATTTCACCTTTTAATGGTTGATAATCCTCACCAAAATTTAATAATCCAGCTTCTTTATCATAATATTCGCCAAAGAAGTTTTCGCAGTAATGTTCAATGACTGAGGAGAGATGCTGATTTTCATCTTTGATATTTGGGTAGTACACATAATAATTATTGGCAAGTAATAAATAGGTTTTATAACCCTTAGAAATCAGCAACCAGTACAGCTCATTAAATGGATATCTGATTCTTAACTTGATCATCAGTTTGAGCATGGTGCTTTGCAGCGAACGCGTTCCCCAAAACTCTCTTAAAATCACAGTATCACCGCTAAATAAAACGGTATAGTCCTTGCCATTTAAATAGAAATGTTGCACAACGACTGTAGAGAAACCCACGATTTCATCGGTTTGTGAATTAAAAACCAGAATTACACCACTTTTCTTTTTAAAATCCTCTGCAAATATAGAAAATCTGGTGTTTTCATAATATTGTTCATAAATAGAGTACATCACTTTTAATCGATCAATATCGATTTGCTCTTTTTCAAAATACTGACCATAGGTACGTTCTTTCTGGTTAAATTTTGAAATTAGTTTATATGTTGTATTAATCATAATACTTTAACCTTCTAAATCTAGATACACGAGTACCCCTACCTCATATAGAGGTATTAAAAATACTTATATAAATATTCTTTTCTTATAACGGGATATGTTTTATATAAGCCCTATTGTTTTTTCATTTTTGAAATTACCCTCTATTTAAAATATCTACATATCCATCTTTTTCCCCCGATCCATAAATATGGTTAAAAAAGCCGTCACAAACATAATGATTGCGAGCATACGTAATAAATCATTGAAACTTGATGTAAGCGCCTGATAATGAATGTCACGGTAAATCACGCTCAGCGCAATTTGCTGTGCATTTGAACCGACTTCCTGATATTGCGCAGTCAACTGATCCAGTCTTTCGACAAAGATCCAGTTCTGTGGCGTCATATATTGATTAATTTGGGTCACATGTAGCGCTGTTAGCCAGTCCAGTGAGGAATTGATCAATGCCAAGCCAACTGCTCCACCAATATTGCGCATCAGGTTATAAATACCACTGGCATCGGCCACTTTACTCAGTGGTAATGTGCTCATGGCTAAATGTGAAACCACAATCAGACAAATCATCAGGCCGATACCACGATAAATTTGTGGCCAGAACATAAAGTCATAATCACTGTGGATGCTGAGATGTGAATTCAGCCATACCCCGAACCCCGCCAAAATCATGCCAACGAATACGGTTTTGCGAGTGTCAAAATTAGGAATCAGCCAAGCAAGGAACGGCGCAAAAAAGAACATCACCACGCCTGTCACCATCATAATGTGACCAATCTGGCTACTGTTCATTTCTCGAACCTGCCCAAGAAAAACAGGAATCATATAGCCCAAGCCATACAGCGCCATGCCGATGACAAAGGTCGTAATTGCACTTAGAGTGAAGTTCTTGTTTTTGAATACGCTTAGATCAAGTAAAGGCTTAGGCTGAGTAAAGCTTCGAGTGAAGAAAATCATGCCGCCGATCAGGCAGATCATAAAGGCTATACGAACACCTGAATCTGCAAGCCAGTCATGCCGTGCGCCTTCATCAAGGAAATATTCCAGCCCACCCAAGAACATCGCCATACCAATCAGACTCAGCCAGTCCATAGTTTTAATCAGTGAATAATTGGCGCGGTCAATATTTGGCCCTGAGTAAATCACAGTGGCAATAATAATCCCCGGAATGATATTGATCAGGAACATCCAGTGCCATGAGAAATTATTGGTTAACCAGCCGCCAATAGTTGGGCCAATCGCTGGGCCTAATGTACTGACCATCCCGAAGGTCACCAACGGTAATGAGCGTTTTGCTTCAGGAAAAAGCAGATACAACGCTGTCATCGAAGTTGGAATCATGCCTCCGCCCATAAAGCCCTGAATGCCACGGAAAACCAGTAAACTTTCCAGATTCCATGCCAACGCACAAAGCAGTGAGCTGATGGTAAATCCAACCGCACAAATGGTGTAATAGACACGTGTAGAAAGCACACGCGATACAATGCTAGACATAGGGATCGCGATAATTTCTGCAATCAAATAAACCGTTTGTACCCAAGTTACTTCATAACGGCTTGCACTCATACCTGCTTGAACTTCATTTAAAGAACTCGCTACGATCTGAATATCAAGGATCGCCATAAAGTTGCCAAAAATCATGGCAGCAAAAATTGCCCATGCGGTTTTTCGAGGGAATTTCCATTCACTTTCGACAGACTGATTCATCACTTACACCTAAGACTTTATGATTAAGTTCTGAGATCAACGGTCGCGCTGACCGACATTCCCGGTTTAATGAGATCAATATGCGGGCTTGAATCTATGGTGATGCGAACAGGAATACGTTGTACAACTTTGTTAAAATTCCCCGTCGCATTGTCAGGTGGCATGAGTGAAAAAGTAGCCCCGGATGCTGGAGAAAAGCTTTCGATTTTTCCGGTGTATGTCAGGCTTGGATATGCATCTATTTTTAATTTAACTTGCTGGCCAACATGCATTTTTTCAATTTGAGTTTCTTTGAAATTGGCCTGCACATATAAGCTTTTTTCAGGAATGATTGCCATCAAACGCGTTTGTGGCGAGACCCGTGATCCCTTCTGGATTGCAAGACTGCCAACTTTGCCCGACACTGGGCTAACCACTTTTGATGAAGCAAGATCAATCTGATAAAGATCTAGACTCGCATTAGCATTTTGAATATCTGCCAAAATTTGCGCTCTACTTGCCTGTAAGCTACCGAGTTGTGCTTCGGCTGCATTGACAGCGGCTTGTGCCTTAGTCAGTTGTGCCTGTGCGGTTAAATACTGGGACTGGACACCTTCAAAATTTTGGCGGGTAATCACCCCATCTTTTAACAAGTCTTGATAACGTTCAAAATCTTTTTTCAAGCGGGATAAGTCGGCTTGCGCTGCAACAACACCACTATTTGCTTCACTAATAGATGACTTGGCTGATTTTTCATTTTGCTGCTGCACCCCAAGCGCTGCCTGTTTTAAGGTTACGACTGAACGGGCTTGATCATAACGAGCTTGATAATCACGATGATCCAGTATCGCCAAGGTCTCGCCTTTTTTAACTACCTGATTATCCTTAATGATCAATTCAATCACTTCACCAGATATTTTTGGCATTACCCAAGTGACATCAGCTTGAACATAGGCATTATCGGTAGACTGATAATATCGATATACAAAAAAATAATATATAATGCCGATAATGAGTAATAACAGAAGCGCACTAAAAACAGCCCATGTTATTTTTTTTCGACTTTGGAAATTAGTGTCAGTTTCTAGCTGAGCGACGTTATCCATATTCATTCCGCTTATTTGTAATATTCAATTTTTTATTTACACCAACAAAATATTGGCGTCTTTTTTACGTAACTTTTCACTTGGTTTTATTCAATAAATCGTCACAGTGTAAAAATTGATGCAAATTATCATTCTTAAGTCAAATAAATATCATTGACCGTTTTGACAGGTGTTTTTTCTATTTCTGCCAGTAGACAGAATGTTATAAAAACTATATTTAAAATTTATGTAATTGTAAGCTTGGCCTACTTTATCTTCATAAACTTATTTTTTAAAATAGATCTATAATGTTGTTAAACCTATATATATTATTTTTTATTGTTTTGCCACAAATTTTCCTCATTAACAAAAAAGGCCACATCTTTTGCTTGTTTTATATACATAATCTGCTTTCGTTAACAAAATCCATATAACGTTATAAAAATGTAAAACGTCATATTTGGGAGTTTTATCTCTTATGCTTTTCAATTTATTTTGAATAAACTGTCATCTATTTGACAAATTTATGCTGTCAAAGTTAATAAAATATTTAAGTGATATAAATGATTAGAATTAATAACATAAAGACATTAATTTGTTATTTAGTTTTGATAATCGATGATTTTATTTGAGAACCAGTTTAATAAATTAACCGACTTATGCCAAATATATCAACAAAATTATTGGAAAGTTGATATCTTCATAGGAAATAATATATAAATTTTTTTAATATAATTTTAACTCAAAGGAACGAATAGTTATGGATTCAGGATTGATCACCCTTTTCTTGCCAATCGCACTTGCCATTGTCATGGCGGGTATGGGCTTGGAACTCACCTTAAAAGATTTCGCCCGTGTCACCAAACACCCAAAAGCCGTTATCATTGCCCTGTTTTGCCAATTAGTTTTATTGGTCGGGATTGCATTCTTGATTTGTAAAATCCTTGCACTACCGCCGTTACTAGCTGTGGGCCTCATGCTCTTAGCAGCTTCACCGGGTGGCTCGACTGCTAACTTATTCAGTTATTTGTATAAGGGTGACATCGCTTTAAATATTAGTTTGACCGCACTCAATGCCTTGGTTGCTGCCCTGTTCTTACCGTTTATTGTCAATTTCGCCATTTTGCATTTTATGAATGAAGGACAACATGTCGGGCTACAATTTTCTAAAATTCTACAAGTATTTCTAATTATCTTGGTGCCTGTGGCAATCGGTATGCTGGTTCGTCATTTTGCCCCACATTTAGCAGAAAAGTTAAATCGTCCTGTACGTATTTTTGCGATTGTTTTCTTACTTATCATTATTGCTGGGGCAATTTTTAATGAGCGGCATAATCTGGTTGAATATCTGGGACAGATTGGCTTTGCTACCGCGTTATTCTGTGCAATCAGTTTGGCAGTTGGTTATTTTGTACCGCGTTTCTTTGGGATCAGTTCATATCAAGCCCGTGCCTGTGCATTTGAAATCGGGATTCATAACAGCACCCTTGCCATGACGATTGCGCTTACAATTATGGCCAGTACAACGATCGCAATGCCAGCCGCAGTTTATTCTATTTTTATGTATATCTTCGCTACAATCTTTGGCATTTTGATTACCCGCTTTGGGCCACCAGTGACTGAGAAATCTTAAATATTTGTTTTATCGTCAATAGCGTATGACTGATTTTCAGTGATACGCTATTTTTAATTATACGACTTCTAGCTGTTGTCGAAGCGCTTGTGCTGACCAAGCCTGAGGAGAAGTTTCCGCCTGTTTAACAAGCTGAATCAATTTTGCATTGATAGGTGCTTCTAAATTGAGCTGTTCTGCTAAACGAACAACCTCTCCATTAATCCAGTCAATTTCAGTTGTTCGTCCTGCCATCAGATCATCTGCCATAGATGAACGAGCCAGTGGATCAATGGCTAACATTTTCTTACTCACCACATTAAAAATGAAATCTGGCAATCTCAATACCACAGGAACAATTTGTGCTGGCAAAGCCGTGAGTTGAGCAGGTTGAATATGCGCAATTTTCAGCAATCTCAACGCTTCCATTTGTGCCATTGCCAGACATTGACGGTATGCCCGAATAGAAAGCTGTTGTTTTAATGGAAGCTGCGATAAGGCATTCACTGCGTTATTTAAATTCAGAATTAACTTCGCCCACTGTACTGCCTTCATATCCGGCTCCAGTTTCAGTTCCAGCCCTGCGGTTTTAAATGCGTTCATTAGCTCATACAGCGCATCATTTTGCTTGATATATAACTCACCTTCTGTACCTTGATGAAACCCACCATTTCCCAAAGCCGCGACATTAAAAGGAACCATGCCTGCAAGAATGGTTTGGTTGGGCAGAATCTGTTTTAAAATCTCCGCATTTCTTAAACCATTTTGAAAACTGATAATCAATGTTTTGTTTTTTAAAACAGTTTTTAACTCATGAGCAACGTGTTCAGTGGCTGCTGATTTAACACAAACAAGAATAATATCTGCTTGCGCTGCAACTTGTGGATCATCGCTCAATTGAAGCTGACTTGCTGCAATCGTTTGTTGATACCCAAGATAATCCGAAACTGTCAGACCATATTGTTGTAATTGCTGGCGAATTCTAGGGCGTACAATAAATTGAACATCGCATCCTATGGCTGCCAACCGCCCTCCCAGATAACAACCAATATTGCCTGCACCATAAATACATATTTTCATTCAACATCCTGTTCAGTTTGCGTCCGTATGGGTTACTGTAACCCGAAGTCTAAAAAGAGATTGTCATTGAGTTGACAATTGATCAGCCAAAACAGGTCAAAAAAAAATAAAAAAGCCCAACAATCAATGTCAGGCTTTCATTTTTATCTCAAGCAATTAACGTAGGTCCAGATCGGCCAATAATGTCGTTGCTGCCAATTTTCCTAAATTATTTGAAGCCAGCGGACTATCACCTGTCAGTAATTTTCGATCTTGATGTACCTGACCTGTAATTCCTTTATTCAAGATTTTAACGCCAAGTTTTTCCAGATTTTCACCGACCAACCACGGCAGTTGCCCTGGCATATAACCGATATCAATATTCGCACCTTTATCTAGGGAATCGGGGAAAACACAAACCTGATAGTCTTTGAAAATATAATCTTGTGGATTTTCATCTACAGCGGCAGCCAGTAGTGATGCTGGCCCATGACACAAGGTAATCACATACTTATCATTTGCAATGGCCCACTTTAATAATGCTTTGACTTCGGTGCTTTGCGGAATTTTAGCCAATACACCATGTCCACCTGGGATAAAAATACCTGCATAAGGTGAATCAGCGCTTAAGGCTTTCTCGAGCACATCAGCGAGTTTTAACGGCGCTTTGAGCTGTTTCTCATATTTTTTATAGGTGTCTAATACCACTTGTTCTTCGTTTGGCATCGCCCACATTTCCAGCTTGACTGGATTTCCTGAAAGCGTTGCAACGTCAAAGGCAAAGCCTGCATTATCCAGATGAAACATTGGCAATAACATTTCAACGGGATGATTTCCTGTAGAAAAGAATTTTTCATTCTGCATCAAGATATAACGTTCGTCTGTCGCGATCATTAAAATCTTTTTATCACCCTGATAGGGTTGTGGGTAGGTTGTACCATCATAGTCAGTTTTAGCGGAGGTATACTGGCTCAATGAATAGGGCGATGGGAAGAATGCATTGTCTTCTGCAAGATCAGGTGTTGGATTACGATCATCAAGATTTGTTGTCATTTCAAGTTTCCTCATTGCATCGTTTTATTGATATCTATACTGCTTGAGCAACCTGCCATACTCAAGTTTTGAGTACGAACAGGCATAGAATGAACATAATCAGGCAAATTAAGACTTAATTTCGAGTACGACTTTGCCAATATGCTGGCTGCTCTCTAAACATTGGTGCGCCTGAGCAACATCTGCAAAGGCAAAAGTTTTGTAGATCATTGGCTTACATTGATCGGCTTCAATCAAAGGCCAGACAAATTGTTCAAGCTCTTGGGTAATTTTGGCTTTTTCAGCGTTGGTTCTTGCACGCATGGTTGAGCCTGTGACAACGGCACGTTTTAACATCAACTCCTGTATATCAAAGCCATCAACTTTACGACCGCCCATAAAACCAATAATCACCAACCGTCCATCACGCTTTAATAATTTCAGGTTTTGGTTGAAATAGGCGGCTCCAATGATATCCAGAATTACATCCACACCTTGACCATCGGTCAGTGCCAATACTTCTTTCTCAAAATCCTGCGTTTTGTAGTTAATGACCTGTGACATTGGAGATAACTTTTCAACTTTGTCATCGTGGCCAACCGTAGAGAAATTTTTAATTCCCATAGCATGACACAAACTGATCGCGGTTGAACCAATACCGCTGGCCCCACCATGAATCAGCACGGTTTCATCCTTCTTCAATTGACCAATCTGGAACAGATTTGCCCAAACAGTAAAATATGTTTCAGGAATAGCAGCCGCTTCAACAAAACTTAAATTTTTGGGGATTTTCAAAGTTTGATTTGCGGGTACAGCACAATATTCAGCATACCCGCCACCGTTGGTCAGTGCGCAGACTTTATCGCCCACTTTAAACTGCGTCACTTGCGTACCTACTTGTGCAACCACACCAGATACTTCTAGACCAGGAATAGGCGTGACGCCTTTTGGCATTGGATATAATCCTTGACGCTGTAAAATATCAGGTCGATTAATTCCTGTTGCGTAGACCTCAATAAGAACTTCATCAGCAGTAATTTCTGGGCGTGCTCCCTCAGCAACTTGTAAAACTTCAGGGCCGCCTGCTTGAGTAATTTCAATATATTTCATTTGTTCTACGCTCTTTTGATTCATCTGATCATGACTCCGTTTCAGTATTAGATTCAGCATGTTTGGGTGGAAAACCAAACTGCTTTTTAAATTCTCGGCTAAATTGAGAAGAGCTCTGATATCCAACAGCATAAGCCGCTTGAGCCACACTTTGGTCTGCGTTTTGCAACAATTGTTTTGCCTTATGCAACCGAACGATTTTCAAATATTGCAACGGCGAATGTTGTGTCACCTGTTTAAAGGCTTTGTGAAATGCAGAAGTACTCATATTGGCTTGCTCTGCCAGCATTTCTACAGTGAGCTTTTCTGTAAAATGATGCTGGATATACTCGCAGATTTTATAAATAGGTCTAAGATTGCCTTGTGCAACCAAACCTTTTAAGGCATCAGCACCGGCATGTTGAATCACCCGATAGAGCAATTCTCGTTTAATCTGATCGCCCAAAACCAGCACATCTTGTTCTGAGGTCAATGTCTGTAATAAACGATTTAGCACACTCGAAATAGTCTGATCATATTGAATCACACTCATTCCTGTGGTCAGTGGCTTAAACTGGTAATTCTCGAAATAGGTTTTTGCAAGCAGCTCATTCACAGTGTCTGCTTCTAGTTTCATGCTGATCGCAATCATCGGCGCTTCCGCATTGGCAATGGTGTCACAATCAAAGGGCATCGAAACAGAGACGATCAGGCATTGACCTTGTTGAAAAGAATAGGTTTCTGTGCCGATATAGCCGCGTTTTTGGCCTTGCAATACAAACACAAGGGTTGGTTCCTGTAATACAGCAATCGGTGGTGTATTATGGTCAACTCGCATGAGCACAATGCCGTCAATGGCTGTGGCAAAGAAACCTTCTTTCTGAACCAGTTTTAGAAATAAGTTGATGAGTTTTTGGTCATTCATCATGTGTCATCTGATGATTTGAAATATGATTTTTATTATTAAATAGCAAAGAGATAAAAGCTGTTAGTTTTATGCAGAATTAGGCATGGAATGAAGAGTTTTGTGACTCTCAGTGGATGTATGATCGAATGTATCTCCTAACTTAACTGAACATTTCTACTTACTTTAGAAAAAAACAAAAAACAATTATTCACGAATGAGTAATTGGTTCGAATCAAAGAATTTTAACATTCTTTAATATATATTTTATTAACCAAAGGCAATATACCTAACCTTCCTTCAACTATATCATTCCATGTATCATCCTCTTTGAGCTTATCCAGTATATAAAACTCAACTATTTTATTTCCAATCTTATATAGGTCTCTATACTTAATTTCTGTTTCTTTATTTGTAAAATCAACTCCACCAAATATTTCTCGTTCCTCATTATCTAATTTTATTGTGGTCACTTTATTAGCTTCCATGAAGGGGTTTTCTTCATTTAATCCTATTATAGTGCCACTAACAATATATGTTTCAATATTTCCATTCTCGATATTTCCCCACCATTCATCAGAGCCAAATAATCCATAATTACCTTTCAATCCTGCTGTACTACTTTCATCAAGAGTAGTCTCTTGTGCGCCATCAATCCAATCTTGATTCACCAATAAATACTCTTTAAGGTTATAAACTAACTTATAACCACTCTCAACTAACTTAGACTCTTTAATCATTGTGATTTCAACCTTATTTCTGGCATTCTTGGGACAGGTTTCGAACCAATAATCCAACTACTATTAATATATGTTATAGCTACACCATTTTGACTACCTAAGCCTGTATTGATTACCCCTGTTTATTATAAAAATATGCATTTCCCACACCTTCTAACTTAAACAAAGCATTTGTTTTTGTCCAATCTGCTACTGTTGATGAAGATCGTAGACCAGGTAAATATTTAGTTGAACTTTGGTCTGCTACTCCCATTGTATATAAGCTTGTTAGGGTGAAATAAAAGTTTCGTGTGAGACTTTCAATTTATGATTTGTTTGTAAGAATTGTGCTTCAGGTACCGATATTGTTCGATAAACCATTTCATAGTTTTTGGTTTCTTAGATATTGCTGAGTTAAAATATTAGAAAATGGTGCAGCAGCTGGCCTGTTAAATGTTTCATTCATCAAATAGCCGACAACAGTCCCTACCAAAGTATTCAAAAATATATTTATAAAAATCTACCGACTCTTATGGAAGGTTATTATTTAAAACCTAATAAAACTGACTCGAATCCAACATCTGTAAGGTAATCTTTTTCACTTCATCGCGACTTTGCATGATATGCGCTTCAATCGCATTGATCGCCTGCTCTGTCTGTCTCTCAAAAATAAAACCTAAGATTTTTTGATGTTCCTGATAAGTCGCTTCCACCCGATAATCTTTAGAAAAATCCAAACGGCGGATAATCCGGATGCGCTCACTTAAGTCACGATGAATTCTTGCCATTTCATTATTGCCCGAAGCACGGACCAAAGCACAATGAAAATCTTCATCTTGTTGCGAAAGCTGTTTAATATCCTTTAAGTACGCATCAGGCTCAACCAGCCAAAGCGCTTTTAAAAGTGACAACTCAACTGAGTTGTGATGATCAATCTGACAAAGTTTACGAATGCTATCTTTTTCCAAAACAATACGCACATCGTAAAGTTCTTCATAATAACGAAAATTGAGCGGTCGAATCTGCCAACCGCTCCGAAAGCTCACATCAACATAGCCCTCTTGTTGCAAACGATATAAGGCATGTCGGATGGGGGTACGACTTACCGCATAAGCTTTAGCAACTTCAGACTCAGTGAAGCGTTCACCAGGCATCAATTTGAAATCAAAGATGTCATTCTTGATACGTTGGTAAACTAGCTCAGACAGATTGTCTGAGCTTTTTGTTGTTATTTTTGGTTCTTTCATTCAACCCTATTCCATATATACCAATGGCTCGCCACTGTGTACAGTTTGCCCCGCTCTGCAAATAATGGCTTTGACGATACCATCTTCCTCTGCATAAACAGGTAGCTCCATTTTCATTGCTTCAATAATAGCAATAGTTTCTCCTTTTTTGATCTCTTGCCCATGTTCAACAAAAATTTTCCAGATATTGCCTGTCATTGATGCATTTAAAGCAGAAAGATGGCTGTAATCGACCTGACTGGCTTGTTCCACATGCTGTTCAGGTTGTACTGCAAACTCTTCTTTCCAACGACTCACTTCCGTACTGAAAGCCTGTTGCTGTTTCTGTTTAAATGCGGCGATACTTTCCGCTTCATTTTCCAAGAACTGTACATAGTTTGCATAATCAAACTCAGTTTCTTCAATCTGAATATGAGCGCGGCCATTTTCAAAATCTGCACGCCATTCATTGAGTTCAGCTTCAGTCACAGGGAAATATTTAATCTGGTCAAAGAATTGCAAGAACCATTGTTTATCACCAAATTGCTTGTTCTTTTTAAACTTGTTCCAGATCGGCAGCGTCCGCCCAATCAACTGATAACCACCCGGTGAGTCCATGCCATAAATACACATGTACATACCACCAATACCCACTGTACCTTCCGCAGTAAAGGTACGTGCTGGATTGTACTTAGAGCTGAGCAAACGATGGCGTGGATCAATCGGTACAGCACACGGTGCCGTCAGATAAACATCGCCCAAACCCAGTACTAAATAATTGGCGTCGAAAATAATGTCTTTCACTTCATCACGATGCGCAAGCCCATTAATTCGTTGGATAAAATCAACATTATTCGGCAACCAAGGCGCTTTAGCACACACACTTTCCTGATAACGCTCCACTGCACCTAAAGTCGCACTGTCTTCAAACGCCATTGGTAAATGTACGATACGCGATGGGATTTTAAGTTGGCTCAAATCGCCCATTTCATCTTCAAGTTTAAGCAATGTCGTAATCAGCTCAGCTTGAGGAATCACCAAACCATCGTATTTGATCTGTAGCGAGCGTACACCCGGCGACAGTTCCAAAACACCCGCAAGATTGGCACTACGAATCATTTTAATCAGTTGATGTACACGTAAACGTAGTGCCAAGTCCAAAACGTTTTCACCGTACTCTAATAAGATATAGCTATCACCTGCTTGGCGATACAGGGTTTTTGGCGAGAATTCAGTTTGTTCACGTTGTGCCAGAATGGTTGTTAAGACATCTTGAGTTGGCTCAATCGTTTCTACCACTTTGGCAGCGGCGGCAAAGTTTTGTATATTTTCAATTTGTTTGCGTTCTAACTCGTTGGCCTGCTCGACTGTAATTGGATAAAAACGGATTTTGTCATCAGCTTTGAGTTGGCCTACTTTCCAGAGCTCTGCTTTGGCAATGGTGACTGGACACACAAAGCCACCTAAACTTGGGCCATCTTTTGCCAAAATCACAGGGAAATCACCAGTGAAGTTGATCGCGCCAATCGCATATTCACAGTCATGCACATTGGACGGATGCAAACCAGCTTCACCGCCATTTTCACGCGCCCAGCTTGGTGTAGGCCCCGAAAGTCTTACGCCTAAGCGGTTTGAGTTAAAGTGAACGGTCCATTCAGAAGCAAAAAATTCTTCTACATATTCAGGTTTAAAGAAATCAGGCGCACCATGCGGACCATACAGCACTGCGATTTCCCATTCATTGCTATATTCAGGGATTAAATCTGTCGATAAGGCTTGGGGCATGTCGGTTGCCAATGGCAATTCAGCATTCGCCAAGCTTGAATCAACCATTTTGATCATATCGCCAACACGCAAAGTACGTCCTGCATGACCACCAAAATTACCTAGTGCAAAGGTTGAACGACTACCCAAATATAAAGGGACATCCAGTCCATCACGCACAGCCAAATAAGTACGGCAGCCTGAAGCCACTTGTCCTATTTTTAAGGTTTGCCCTGCTTTGACTTTAACTGGTTGCCAAAAGCTAATTTCTTGATTATCTAACACAGCAGTACAACTTGCACCAGTCAGTGCAATCGTGGTATCTGCATGAAACTTTAATGTTGGCCCCACCAAGGTAAACTCAAAACCTGCCGCTTTAGCATCATTGCCGACAATACGGTTGGCGAGTTGGAACGCATAATCATCCATTGGACCAGACGGCGGTACACCAATATCCCAGTAGCCTGTACGCCCAGGATAGTCCTGAATTGAACTGAGTGTGCCAGCTTGAATCACTTCAATGACTTTTGGTGAATAGTTAAAATCATCCAGCATACGCGTCCAGATTTGCATAGATTCAAAACGCTGATCTGAAACGATGGCGCGTGCATAATCCAGATTGGTACTGATTCCATTTAAACGAGTTTCAGCCAAAACCACTTTTAATTTTTCAATTGCTGTAGCTCGATCTTCGGCATGGACAATAATTTTGGCAATCATCGGATCGAAATATTGAGAAATTTCGGTACCTGTTTTGACCCAAGTATCGACACGAATATCTTCTGGAAAAGACACTTCTGTGAGTACACCCGGGCTTGGCTGGAAATTTTTCACAGGATCTTCAGCATAGACACGGACTTCAATAGCCGCACCTTTGGGTTGGATATTGCTTAAATAGTCCCAGTCCAATGCATCGCCAGCTGCAACTTTGAGCATGCATTCAATCAAGTCGAGTCCAGTGACCATTTCAGTGACAGGATGTTCCACTTGTAAACGGGTATTCACTTCAAGGAAATAAAACTCATCCCGTTGAGCATCGTAAATAAACTCAACCGTGCCTGCGCTGCGATAATTAACAGAACGACCCAGTTCAACCGCCGCTTGATGCAACTTTTGACGGGTAGCTTCAGGTAAATTGGCCGCTGGCGTTTCTTCTACCACTTTCTGGTTACGACGTTGCAATGAACAATCGCGCTCACCAAATGCCACTACTTGGCCTTTGCCATCACCAAAAATTTGTACTTCGACATGACGTGCTTTATCAATAAAACATTCGATAAATACACCCGCATCTTTAAAGAATTGTTCACCTAAACGTTTTACGCTTTCATAAGCTTCGGTTAATGCTTGCGGCGTGTCACAACGTGTTAAGCCAATTCCGCCGCCACCAGCAGTACTTTTTAACATGATTGGATAGCCAATCCGTTCAGCAGCCGTCAATGCTTCTTCCAAGCTATCGAGCAATCCTGTACCCGGTGTCATTGGAACATTCGCCGCTGCTGCCAATTCACGTGCGCGATGCTTTAAACCAAACTCCAGAATCTGCTCTGCGGTTGGGCCCATAAATGCAATATTGTTTTCTTCACAAGCACGGGAAAAATCGGCACTTTCAGACAGAAAACCATAACCGGGAAAAATTGCTTCTGCCCCAGTTTTTTTGGCTGCTTCAATCAATTTATCAATACTGAGATAAGTATCGGCAGGTTTTAGACCTTCTAGCGAAATTGCAATATCCGCATCTTGTACGTGTTGTGCATAACGATCGCTATCGGAATACACAGCCACACTGGTAATGCCTAATTTTTTTAATGTTCGAATTGCTCGGACAGCAATTTCACCACGGTTTGCAATAAGTACAGTTTTAAACATGATGATTTCCCCCAATTAATTCGCTGTGTTTGCCGCTTGACTGTTACGATGCTGGATATAGGCTCTCCATCCACCAAAATGGCTAATATTCTCGGCATCGCCTAAGCCATACGGTTCGCAAATAAAACCTTTGACCCAACGACCATCTTCAAGTTCGACATTGCCCATCCCTAATGGGGTTGGAATTTCTGCAACAAACTCACCAAATCGTGCCGTTGGTACATCCCAAAGTTCGACGATGATGCTTTTTCCATTGGATTGACGTGCTAGTCCAGGTTTTGGTGGAACGGTGCCATTTAAGGCATAAAGTGCGTAGTCCTGAGAGGTTTTGGTGGTTTCGACATGTACTGCATCACGAGTGGTTAGTTGGAAATTGAGTGGCATGCCTGTTAAATGTGCGCCCACCACAGCAACTCGGATATGATGAGGAGACACGAAAGTTGGTGCGTTTGAAGCTAAGGTCTTGTCTAAAGCACCCAATTTAAGTGCCAAATAGTTTTGCCAAGCCTTACCAAAGTGAATTAGGGCCGCATCATGCCATGCAGGTGCAATTAAACTGATGCCGAAAGGTAAGTTGTCTGCTCTAAAGCCTGCTGGTAATGCCAGTGCACTTAAATCTGCAAGATTGGTAAAGTTGGTATAAATGCCAAAGTGAGCGTTGTATTCAATTGGATGTTGTTGAAGCTGCTCAATGGTATAAATCGTTGGTGCAGTTGGAACAATAAGTGCATCAAATTCAGCCAGACTGTCTTGAATTTTTCGAGCTAGATCCATTCTTAAATATTCGGCATTGTAGGCATCTACCGCAGAGTATTTTTCACCTTGTTGAACGATTTCCAAGACCGTTGGATCAAAATCGTCGGCATTGCTTTTTAGTAGATCCGCAACCGCCGCCGTGCGCTCGGCAACCCAAGACCCTTGATATAACTGTGCTGCAAGTTGCTCAAAGGCAGAAAAATCAATCGCTGTGATTTCTGCATTTAAACTTTCAAGTAATTGAATGGTTTGCTGGAAGGCTTTTTCTGCCTGCTCATCACCAAAAAAATTTAATTGTTTTGGAATCGCAAATTTCAATTTACTCGAGAATCGAGCAGGTACATTTTTAGGATGTGGACGAGAGTAACTGTCTAAAGCATCATACGCTTCGGCTTGATGGGCAACCAACTCTGCATCTGCAACGGTTAATGCAAAAATTGAAATGCAATCAATGCTTTTGACTGCCGGTAATAAACCACGATTGGAAAAACGACCTTTGGTTGGTTTTAAGCCCACAATATTATTGAATGCCGCTGGCACACGACCCGATCCAGCTGTATCCGTGCCCAATGAAAATGGAACCAAACCTCTTGCTACTACACTGGCAGAACCTGAACTTGAACCGCCACTGACATATTCAGGTTTAAAGCTATTTGGTACTGCACCAAAGGGTGAACGTGTCCCGACCAAACCTGTGGCAAACTGATCAAGGTTGGTTTTACCAATGACAATCGCACCCGCTTGTTTAAGCAAACGGACAGTTTCAGCATCTTGTGTCGCAATCGTATTTAATGCTTTACATGCTGCGGTGGTAACAAAACCAGCGACATCTATATTGTCTTTAACCGCAAACGGTATGCCGTATAAAGGAAATTGCTTTTTGAGGTCTTCCGCATCTTGCGCTAATTGCGTTAAAGACTGAATCTGTTGTTCGAGTACATCAGGACTCACAATCGAAATCCAGGCCACATCATTAGGATCAAGTGCTTTGACTAATTCTTTTAAAATATCGAGTTGAATTTCATTGTTGAAATACGCCGTTTGCCATTCAGAAATTGTCCAGCCTAAAGTTTTTAGTTCATGCATCTTATGAATCCTATCTTGTATACAAGTTTGAATAGATAAATGCAGAAACTGTGCCAATATTTTTTTAATATAAAAATTAATTACTTAGATTATTTAATAAAATACAAGCTTATGAGAATGGTGCAGTTATAGTGCTGGAAAAATTTCCTTCGAGCTGACGTGCGCTATAAATCAGCAGATCTTTAGTGTGGAATAAAAGATTTGAATAAAAATGATAAAATTCGATTTAAGTTATTTGTTTTTATAGCGTTATTTACTTTAAATATTTAGTGATATCTTCAAATTCTGCAGCAACGGACTGAATCGCCTGTTGTTCCATGCCTCTAAATTTTTTTAATATGACTTGCCCCAATTCGGTTACGATTGCACCACCACCATGCGTTCCCCCTGTTTGAGTTTCGACAAGATGAGATTGAAAGCATTGATTCATGGTATCGACCAGTTGCCATGCACGACGATAACTCATGTTCATAGATTTGGCCGCTTGTGAAATTGAACCTGTACGCTGGATGGCTTCGAGTAATTCAGCTTTGCCGGGGCCAAAGGCAATCTGTTCATCAGACAAGATCCGAAGGTGCATTTTTAAACGTGGTTTTGACATTTCGAGTTACCAAGATTTGATGATGTATTTCACACCATCAAATCTCATTATTTAAATTTAGAAATGAATCACAGTACGAATCGACTTACCTTCATGCATCAAGTCAAAGGCTTCATTAATGTCTTCAAGTGGCATGGTATGCGTTACAAAAGGTTCAAGCTGAATCTCACCTTTCATTGCATCTTCAACCATTTTAGGAAGTTGTGAACGACCTTTTACACCACCAAAAGCAGTACCCATCCATTTACGGCCTGTCACCAACTGGAATGGACGGGTTGAGATTTCCTGACCTGCACCCGCAACGCCAATAATCACCGACTGTCCCCAACCACGATGTGCACATTCAAGTGCAGAACGCATAACATTCGTATTGCCGATACATTCAAAAGAATGATCAACGCCCCAACCTGTCATTTCCACAATGACTTGCTGAATAGGCTGATCATACTCTTTTGGATTAAGGAAATCTGTTGCGCCAAACTGTTTTGCTAGTTCAAATTTATCTGGATTGGTATCTACTACAATAATACGTCCAGCTTTGGCCTGACGTGCACCTTGTACTACAGCAAGACCAATACCGCCTAAACCAAACACAGCAACGCTATCGCCTTCCTGCACTTTTGCAGTGTTATGAACGGCGCCAATACCTGTAGTCACGCCACAACCAAGTAAACATACTTGTTCATGGTTGGCTTCTGGATTGATTTTTGCCAAAGATACTTCAGCAACCACCGTATATTCACTAAAGGTTGAACAGCCCATGTAGTGATAGATCGGTTGACCGTTATAAGAAAAACGAGTGGTGCCATCTGGCATAACCCCTTTACCTTGAGTTGCCCGCACAGCAACACAAAGATTGGTTTTTCCAGATTTACAGAATAAGCATTCCTTACATTCAGCCGTATACAATGGGATCACATGATCGCCTACTGCGACGCTAGTCACACCTTCACCCACTTGTACCACAACCCCTGCGCCTTCATGGCCTAAAACAGCAGGAAATACACCTTCAGGATCATCACCTGATAAAGTGAAGGCATCTGTATGGCACACCCCAGTATGCGTAATTTTAATGAGAACCTCACCTGCTCTTGGTGGCTCAACATCAAGCTCTACGATTTGTAATGGTTCACCTGCGGCAAATGCAACGGCTGCACGAGATTTCATACCTTCATCCTTTATAGTCGATGTAATGTGTTATGTTTGTAACAGTTAACTGATTTTATGCTGATATTCAACATCTTCAAGTACATGTGATGCTATCTTTACATAGTACGCAACATTTCACGATAAAAATGATAAAGAATTTATATCACTTTAAAATGATGACGCTTGTTATTGTATTCGGAATTGGTGGTTGTTCTTTACCGCCGAATGAAAATCATGATCGGAGTAATTCCTTGCAAACTAAAACAAAGTGGATGAATGACCCACAGGCCGATCTTAATATTGAAAACGGTTTAACGGCTTTTTTAGCTCTAGATGATGCTTTTTTAAGCATTGCCTCACGTATTCATTTAATCAGAAATGCCAAGCATCAGCTTGATTTACAATACTATATCTGGAATGACGATGCCATTGGCAATCTGATGCTTCATGAACTGCTGAATGCTGCTGATCGTGGTGTAAAAGTCCGCCTGCTGATTGATGACCAAAATGGAATAAAGCTGGATAAGACTTTAAAAGCCCTTGCCCAACATCCAAATTTTGAAATACGTATCTTCAATCCTTATAAATTTAGATACCTCCGTTTTATTGATTATATCTTCCGCTTAAAACAGATTAACCATCGCATGCACAACAAGCTTACACTGGCGGATCATTCTATTGCTGTTACAGGTGGAAGAAATATCAGTAGTGAATATTTTGATGCTGGCGATCAGTTTCAGTTCAGTGACATGGATATTTTATTTTACGGCAAAGCGGTAGAGCGAGCGGAAGATGTATTTGATGAGTTCTGGAATCATCCACTGAGCTATTCAACAGAACAATTGTTAGGTCATGGCTCTGCTCAGCAACTTGAAAACCTAAGAATCTCATATAAAACGCTGGATCAGGTCAATACACCAACCGAAGATAAATTAGAAGCCGCACAAGATTATTTAAAATTACGTTTAGAAAATTATCCAATCCAGTGGGCCAAAGCCCATTTTGTGGCTGATCATCCAGATAAGGCTCGCGGACAAGCACAACAACAGCAACTTCTCTATTCCCAAGTCCTCAATATTATGGGCAAACCAGAACAGCATATGGAACTGGTATCTGCCTATTTCGTCCCGACTGAACGTGGTACGGCCTATCTCAATCAACTTTCTAAAGACGGTATCAAAGTACGGGTACTGACCAAT
Organism: Acinetobacter sp. BIGb0102; assembly: GCF_003815055.1. Lineage (NCBI taxonomy): Bacteria > Pseudomonadati > Pseudomonadota > Gammaproteobacteria > Moraxellales > Moraxellaceae > Acinetobacter > Acinetobacter sp. BIGb0102. Next base: position 224,074 of record NZ_RKQE01000010.1, on the reverse strand, counting down.
AGTCTGGTTGCCAATGATGTGGCCGTAGTTCATTCGTTCTATAGCCAGTATCGTAAGCCGCTTTTACAAAATGGTGTGCAGCTTTATGAGTTTAAGCCTAACATCGAGCGTAAAAAGCGAACTTGGTATGAAATTGCGACAGGGAGTGTCATTCCCGTCAAAGGTAAAAATCGCTCCAGCTTACACGCCAAGTTTTTTGATGTTGATGGAAAGGTTTTTATTGGTTCATTTAACTTTGACCCACGCTCTGCTCATCTAAATACTGAAGTGGGTTTGGTGGTGGAATCTGATCATTTACAAGACCAGATTACCGCAATGCTGGACCAGCATTTATTACAAGTGGCTTATCAACTTAAATTAGATGAACATGGCAATATTGTCTGGTATGAGCATAAAGACAATGGTGAAGTTATTCAGCATCATCATGATCCTGAAAGTACCAGATTCCAGCGCTTTACCATGAATGTGGTGTCTTATTTCCCTGTAGAGTGGATGATGTAAACCTTATTCAGGTTTATTTATATCTTAACTGGGTGACATTTCAAATAAACACAAACCTGCTATTTCTAAAGGCATTTTGATAACATTAAAAGATGCCTTTTTTAAAGCCTCAATATGCTCTTGTTTACTCATAAAAAGTTGATCATTTTGCATCGCATCAGGCGCACAAATATGATCACAAACCATATAATGGCCTTCAGATTTTAATAAGGTTTTCACGATTTTATGAAAATCGGTTGCATATTTCTTATGGCGAAGCTCATGTAAAGCTTGATGAATAATGATGATGTCAAATTTTTGAGTCAGGCTATCTTGCCAGTTCGGCTCTTTAAAATCTCCGATAATGTAGGTTGCTCGTGCTTTTTCAGTGGCATTTAATTTCTCTTGTGCAAGCGTGTGCATCACTTCAGAAAAATCAAAAGCGTGATATTTAATACCATCAAGTTGCGATAACAAATGTTGAGCTAAAAAACCAGGTCCAGACCCTAGTTCTAATAAATGACAATTATTACCGATGTGAGTTTTTATAAAGTCTACATAATACTGAAAGAAGTCCTGTCTCCATGGACGTTTTGCATTTGCTGTTTCTTGCCATTCAAGCGCATCTGCATAAAGCCTTAAATCAATAGGACTAGCCACATCATCACTCATAGCTTCCCTCCTCTTTTTTTATTACACCAATCCAATTCGCTGAAAAAATTGTTGATAGACTTCTGCTTTCTTTTCCAGTGCTAACGGATAGGCGCGTGACGAAGAAGGTAAACGATATAAATTCAGCTCCCGATCAAGATGTTTAACCTGTACAGATTGCCCTATCATTGGTTTTATTGGCTGATCTGGAAAATGCTGCATCAGTGTATCCGTTGCCTTATCCCCCGTTGTCATGATGGTATGACACATTGGTATTTGCTCAAGTAACTTTGATAAATCTGTGGGTGTGACAATTTCTAAAAACTTATCCGATGCATTACCCTGCAAGCGTTTAATCTGATACGCCGTATCAAATATTCCCACTCCAATCTCAGTTAGAAACTCACGAATTTGTTGTTCTTTAAAGTTTTTATTGGGTAAATTTAAAAAATGATTTTTATTATTAAAGAAAATCAGGCCAAATATTCTCCACATGTCGTTTTGATAATTTGGATAGTAAAAATCCATCTTCCAACGGCTTTGTGGCGGTGGAAAACTACCTAGCATCAATAGCTTGGCACTGGAAGGTAAAAATGGTTGTAGTGGATGTGTTTCTATTTCTATATCAGTCATTTATATCAATAGCCAAATTTTAAATCGAATGAATATTTTTAATCATTTTATCGAATTTTCCAGTTTTTTGCTTGGGTCTTTGAGATGCTAAGAATCTTTTTTTTAACAACAATAAAGCTCTCAATTTTCATAGCTTATAGAGCTCATATTCGGATTAATACCCTTATAATATCACTAAACTATTTCGATTAATAACTTAGTCAGACCAACAAACTAACTTTATAAAGTTATATATCTCAATTTGACATATAAAGTAAAAAGTAACGCCAATAACATGTATATCAGAAGGACTTTTGGACCTGCATTTTTCAGCTCATATAGATAGTAGCCCCCATGGATATATTTTTTTGAGACTGATATTTATGAACAGATAACCTTATTAAATACACAGAAATAAAGGTATAGGAACTTCTTATGAACTTATTTCAAAAAGAAATATTTATTAAGATATTTGTAACAAAAAAGCTTACTATTTAAAATAAGTTAACAAATTATTTTAAAAAAATATGCTATTTAATTACATGAAAAATAAAATATTTTTATGATTATCTTTACTACTCTACTGTGTAAAAAAAGACCATATGATAAATATAAGTTAATAATTTTTAATAAATAAATTTACTTTCATTTATTTTTCCTTATTATTTATTCAAATTTTAAATAATTTAAAGGAAATTGTTTAAAATTTTTTTACTAAAATATTGGAAAATTCATGTTAAATATAACTAAATATATAATGGCAATAAGTGCTTTGTTTGTAGCCTCTAGTAATTATGCAGCGAGCGCTTTAGATGTATCACCAATTTGTAAAACAGTCGGTAAAGATCTTGATAGTTTTATAAGTAGAGGGTCACATTGTCTAATGTCAGAACAGCGAGAAATAGCTTTAACTGATGCACAAGGGCTGAATGTTGGTACTGCAAAAGTTACTGCATATGTTTATTCTGATAATCCTAAAAATGCATTAACCTGGAGCTATAAATATAAATTACGTACTCAAATTATTGGAAAGCCTGGTGAATCTTTAAAAGTACGTCCGGAATTGTATTGTTATGAATGTACTGTAAAAACTGTATATGGTAATCCTATTAATTTAGTTAATGGTTTATCTGCAGAGTCAATTACCACATTTACACCCTCAAAAGCATCTCTTGCAACATCAAATCCTTTATTTTTATCTCCCAGTGTTAGTTTTCAGGTTGCAAAAGTAAAAGAATCTTTTGATAATGCAGGCTATTTGGACCCAGGCCTTTATAATCCTAGTGTAAGATGTGATATTGGGAAGGCCAAATTAAACACACAGGGCTGTGTCTATCCCAATGCACCAGCGATTATGACCACAATTAAACTTACTGATCCTGATGTAGATGAATCTGCAAAGCATATTAAAGAAGCCTTTTTAGCAGGACAACCGGGGGAGTTTATTGCTAGTGCACCAAACTCACTATTTAGAACGTCAAATTCAAGACCTTTACATCGTCTTAGAGATGCAGGAAAACGCAAAGAACATCGAGCCATTTCCGTCAAAAACTGTAAGGCAAAATATGGTCCAACTGTGGGTTCGAAATGCTTCTTTACAGGTGATTCTGATGAAGTTGCAACGGATTGCGATTGTGATGAATTTCCATTTGCGGCAACAGGTGAAGGTGGAGCAGATGCTTCCGTGAAAAAGATTGACGCCTCTGATAATCGGAGAGCAGGTGCTCGTTTAGGTGCTTTTTTTAGTGCGGAAAGAGTGCTAGATCAAGATGAATTCTTTTTAAAAGTTGATTAATGACTCATTTAAAGAGGTAGCTCAAATCAGAGCTACCTCTTGGACTTATACTTATGCGTAAACTTCCCGTACCTGAAGATCTTCCATATGATCTGACCACGATTTATTATCGCCTTTTTATGCAGCTTCCTCTGGGGGAACTAAAGGATACTGTAAACTTAGAAATGGCACTTAATCAAGTAAATGCAACTGATATTCATGCTTTACAGGACTATCCAATCCATAACCTATCCGCCTACACTGGTTGGGCTATTAATTCAGAATCAACTCAAGCTGCAAGTAAACAGCGGCCAATATTAATCGATAACCTGTACTGCTGGGGATCACAACTTTATCGTTCAGTGAACCCATATAAGCTGGATCTAAATGGAAAAAATCTACTCAGAATTCCACAATATACAAAATTACCTGAATCTGTTGATGCTGTTATTGCAGAAGAAGATAAGCGTTTAGATATTTCTGATTATGATAATAAAAAAATTATAGCGCCTGTCTCTACAATGCAAGGCGTTATCCAGCAAGGTAGTGTAATTCAACAAGGTGATCTAATCTTAGCTAAAAATGAAAAAATCACACCAGAAAAATTGATTGCACTCAGACGCGCTGGAATTAAAGAAATCACAATTTATAAAAATCCACGAATTATGGTTGTGAGTATGCATTCCTTTGATGAGGAGCATTCATTTTGTGAAGAAAGCTTGTACGTTAAAGACGTATTGAAAACGTGGGGTTACGACAATGTTGAGATAAAGCGACTTAAGCCACAGCGTTATGATTCAGCATACAATAGCCGAAAGAAAGAGAAAGACCCAACTTTAGATGAGACATTAACAACAGATTGGGAAAGTTATAATCGTTTTTTTGAAGAACATATTCCAAATTTTGATGTAATGATTATCTGTTCTCACAAGAACATTGGTGGTTCAGTATTTTCAATCGGTAGACTAACGACTTTTGATCCTGGCAGTATGCCCTCAAATTTCCAAACACGCTCTATCCCTGCTGCTGAAATGGGTATTATTAGAAGTATGCCTAGAACTCCTGAAGTGCGTGAAATCGTACCGCTCATTGATGATCAAGGTAATCCTAGAGGCTCTAAGACCGTTATCACCGAAGATAAAACGACGATTATTAATCTCCCTGGTGATATGCAAGACATTGCCTTACTCATGCATTTCATGGTGAAGTATATTCTAAATAAACATGATCCAGATTTTCTCAACAAAATATTTATAAAAGGTCGCGCTAAACAAAAAATTGAAACAGATCTGGTTCAAAAGAGACTAGTATGGGGCAAATATCAACTTCATGATGATGGTCAGTATGACTTAGAGATAATTGAAAAGCAGCATGCTTATCAAATAGAACCTTATCTGGTTGCGAACTGTATTGTCGTTGTTCCTTTTGCAGAACAGCCCATCCAAGTTGATGAAAATGTTTATTTTATAAAAATTGACTAACTTTATATTAAATTCTGGATAATTATAAAAAACCATAACGATGTAAGCTATGGTTTTTTTTGAATTTAATAGAAAAATTGAAAGATGTCTATTACTCTCTTAAAGCGCTTTTTCATCGATCTCTGTACTAGAAACGATATCCCACACCAACATAAGTAATCAGTGGATCAATATCGATCTTGGTTGTCGCGTGAATTAACTTACTGCCTGTATTTTTGTTGACGACATCAATAGTGGCCTTATTATTCAATTTGGCATAGGAAACTGAACCGACTCCATACCAAGAATCATTAAAATCATAAGTAAAACCAACGGAAACAATAGGTGCAATCGCATCATCCGCATCTACTTTGACAGTCATATCACCACTTGAGACTTTTCGGTCTAAAGCAGCTCCACCTTTACCATCCAATACATTTTGAATCATATGCCCAGCTGAGATCAAATCAGCTCTAATTCCTTCATTAAGCTTAATCTGGTTAAAATGAGCATACATCAGACCAGCACCCACATATGGTCTAAATTTATCTACGCCACCTGTACCAAACTGATATTGTGCTTCTATCGCTGGAGTCCATGCACGAACTGTTGCAGCTTTGGACTTGTTACCTAAATTTGTAATAGGAATAGATTGACCTAAGGTAATACCATCAGGGAACAAAATTTTTACGATTTCATTTGGAGAAACTGCTAATCCAGTTAAAGGCGCTGCAATTTCTCCCTCTCCTTTAATATCAACTTTCGGTGGAACGCCCCCGATTAACTGTAATGAAACTTTGTCATTCAAATAATAATTGAACATTAAACCTAAAGTATCGACATCATCAACTTCAAGACCCGCATCATTCTGCCGCCAGTTTTCTAACCCATAAATATTAGCACTACCAGCAACTTCTGGCAGGATATTGCCATTTCCATCAGTTAATATTGCTGCCAAAGATGGCTCATTTAAAGCTAACTCGAGAAATTCTTTTTGGTTAAACTGCTCTCCTCCTAAATCAGTTCCCATCGCATTCGGATCAACCGAATTTAAGAAGCTAGTCGTCGAAATACTTCCGACTTTGGTGACCGTTCCATTTTTAACATTGGTATTAATATTAAAGGGATTCGCCTTACCTTGTGGCATTACATGTAACCAACCTGCCGAGACCGAGAATCGCTTAAACTCTTGGGCATAAGTTAAGTTGGTTAAAGACATCAAAGTTGTTGCGATTACAATTTTTGTTGCTGTTTTTTTCATTTTATTTCTTCCTGAAATTCCACATTACCTGATTTAGTAATATGTTTTTTGAATATAACTACAAATGTTTTTTTATCAAACAATAAATTTTACTTACTGATAAAAGGTGACTAATCACCATTTTTTTGTGATGAACTTAACAAAATTAACTGTAGTTAAAAGTAGCGCTTATAGAAAAAATGCCCTCTTTAAGGAATTCTTATAGATATACTTACGTGAATAGTGTTGTTACTCTATTAATTTTATTGCTGGAATTATAGTTTCATTAGACATAAGCTTTGAGTACAGCCAAAATGGCTGAGTAAGACGCTTAACTTATAGTATCTTCTTTCTAACCAATAAAAAAACTGACCATAAGAGGTCAGTTTAATTTAAATAAAACAGTGACTTAATAAATTAAATTATTCTATTGCTAACTTGAATACCTATTTATGCTTTATTAAGTTGTTCTAATCAATAATTAGAAGTCGTAATTACTAAAAAATGCTATCTACAAGTTTCATTATTCAAAATCACACTGCCTAAAGTCTCTCCAACTTTATTCTTATAAAAGACCTCAACTTTATGATCATTAACACCCATATACTTAGAGTTATAAAGCTCTTTGCACCAAACCTGATAACTATCTTTAGTACTTATAAAATCAGCTAAATCTTTTTCTTCAGTTTCAGATATATCTAAAGCTGGGCTAAATGTTACTGAAGAATAAAATGGCGTCGCGGAAGCTGATGTTATCTTTACCAACTCATTTGATTTATAAGTCACTGATTTTGAAGTCTTCTCAGTCGATTTTTTAAAATACTCAGTCGCTCGATCAAGATCTATAAACTTAAAATCCTGCCCAATAATTCCTTGTTCTTTCAATTCATCATCAGTATTAGCGGTTACATTAAAACTCAAGGCCAGTAGCATTGAAGTAATTAAAATTCTTGTCATTAAAACACCCCTTTATTATGCAGGTAATTTATCAAATAGCTGATACGAAGTCATTAAAAAAATATACAAAAATGAATTTATTTATAAGGAGTCATCTATGTAATAGAAAGTTAGATTTTTAATTACCTAGATTTCTATACTATGTTTATTAGAGTAATTGCTTATCAAGCCGTAACTATTTGGATATTTTAAAAATATTACTATTTCTTATAAAATACCCTCAATATCATGAGGGTATTTATAGCAGACATTAAAATGAATGTTGAACCGTCTAACCAGACTTTCCTATCATCCAAGCATTCTTGCATTTTTCTTTATGCATTAAACTCAGCTTGAGTCATCTCCCCCAAGTAACAAATCGACATGGCAAACAAATTCACTGGCTGTGTTGAGGGATCACTTTTCTTGATCCACTCAGCACCAATCGCATTCAACTCATTTAGTTTCGTTTTAGAAACAGGTGGCAGAAAGGATTCTAATGGCAGTTGAATGTTAAAACTTCTTGTATTTCCGTTATTACTTGCATCATTAAAAGTATAACCAATCAAATACCAATGATATTTTTGTTCAGACATTTGTTATTCTCAAGTTTAATAATTGAGATATTTTTATACCACAAAAAATCAAAAAACATGTTCAAAAATCAATCAATTGAATATTTTTTGTCATATAAATAAAGCACTCACACGTCAGTATTTGATCAGTGGATGACCTTTTCTACCCAAGATCATCCACCCATCACAAGAATTAGGACGCAGATTGAAGCAATCCTTTTTCTTTCAATATCGGCATAACATGATCTCTAAAATATGGAAATTCTTGTGTATAGTTTAGAAATGATAATGTAGTACCTGAGAAACCCGTGTGCTGTAAAGAAATCAATCCGTCCGCAACCTGCTCTGGTGTACCTACTAATGGGAAACCACCGTGTCCCACGACAATACGTTGGCGCAATCCTTCAAATAAATCAGGCGGGAAAGATTTACAGAATGAAAATAAGGTATCTATTAAATGTTGTAATGCGCCCTCATCTGCATTATTCAATTGTCGATCCCATTCTGCTTGGGCTTCTTCCTCCGTAGGACGACAAATGACATGTGAAAAGGTTAATACTTTAATACTTCTATCAAGTGCTGCAGCTTCTTTCTTCAGTTCTTTAATTTCAGACACAGAACGCTCAAGATCTGATGCAGGTGTAAATAAAAAATCGGAATTTTTAACTGCGAATTCACGGCCTTCTTTAGAGCCAGCCGCATTAAAGATAGGTGGAGCTGGTATCAAATTCGGCTTTCCATAAGTCCCTTTCGTTTGAAAGAACTTTCCATTCCAATTAAAGGATTCTTTACTCTGCCAAGTTTTCTTAACTAATCCGTACCACTCATGCGCATAATCATAGCGCGTTTCATGATCATCTGGCAGTTGTAATCCCATTGCGTCATATTCAGGCTTATTCCAACCTGCGACAATATTTAATCCAACACGATTGCCACTGATTTGAGCCATAGTCGCAATTTGCTTGGCAACCACAACCGGATGGTTTAACGCACTGTGTAATGTGGCGAATACATGAATTTTATTGGTTTTGGCTAATAAAGCCGATGTCCAGGTCACGGTTTCTAGAACTGTACCATGAAAATCTTTTTCACCGCCGTGGCCAATAAATCGTGCAGCAGATAAAAGAAAATCAATTCCAGCGTCATCAGCCATTTGTGCCAGTTCCAGATTTTTCTCCCAACTCGCATCCCAGCCATCTTCCAAAGTAGAAGCAGTGAGTCCGCCAGAGCAATTAAAAGCAAAAATACCCAGCTTAAAATGATCTGATAAATTAAAGTCATGTTGAGACATATTTTTTCCTTTTTTTTAATGTAAATGAATAAATGTAGAAACTTTAAATTCTTTATTTATCAAGTAAGCGTTATATTCTAACGTGGATTTAAACTTTTTTAATTATGTGAAATATAAAGTAATATAAATTTTTCTTCCCGTTCCTTTTCAAGCTTCAAATATTTTTCTATAGCTTTGGTTAGCGGATGGTCAAGTCAGACATTATATTAAATATTGTACCCAGCCTTACTTTAGAGCCAGGTTAATAAGTTTGGATTTTTTGATTTAATAAATTGGTGTTCATTCATACTGATGAGCTGAAGTGCGCCATTACTCAGTTTTAAAGTGGTAACACTTGTATTTGCAATCGACCAGCTCAGTGCGAAAGTACGCTGTACACTCAACTCAAGTAACTTTCCAATAATCACAGAGATAACACCACCAGAAGTAAATACAATCGCTTCTTGAGGTTGCTGATCTACTAACTCAGTACATAAATTTTGTAATGCCTGATCTACTCTGGTTTTAAAAACAGGCCAAGATTCATCGTATTCATGATGAAATTCATCATTTGCCCATCGCTCGATTGCCTTATCAAAAATCTGTGCCAGATAAGCCCTTGGATCAACTTCTTTAAAAATATCCTCTTTCAATACTTCTGGCTGCGAAAATCTAGGTTCATACAGAGAAAACACCTGTTGGTGATTAAACTCATTCCACAATCCATCGGTCTTATATATGGCTTGAGGAAAACATTCGCTTAAAGAAATTTGTGTGGTTTGCTGATGACGTTTCATACTCCCTGAAACAATATAAGGCTGTTCAGTAAAAATATTTTTGAAATATTGACCCAAGAGTTTTGCTTGTGCCTCGCCATTTTCTGACAGCTCATCATAATTAGTTTTGCCAAATGAAGCTTGACCATGTCTGACTAAATAGATGGTTGTCATTCCTATATCCTGATTGATGTAAGTCTCAAAATGGATGTAGTTTTAACATAGCTCTTTCTTAAAGTACAAAATTTTTGTTTTGACTTTTTGTTGGTCTTTGCTTGTGCTGGCTGTTTAAAGCTTAATGTTACTTAGGCTATTTGGTAGGATTAACGCGAATTTCAGTGCTATTTTTGGAAGAATCAGGATTTAAAATAATTTAAAGGAAGCTTTAAATAACGAATTCCATTGGCTTTAGGTTCAGGAAAACGCCCTGCATCCATATTGATTTGAATCGCAGGTAATATCAGCTTTGGCATAGATAAGGTTGCATCTCGTGCCTGCCGCATTTTTACGAATTCCTGTTTTGGCGTTGCGGCATTTAAATGAATATTAGATTGTTTTTGAGCCTGAATACTGGTTTCACAAACATATTCATTTCGCCCTTCAGGCTTATAATCATGGCAAAGAAAAACTCGGGTCTGTTCAGGTAATTGATAAAGTTTTTGTATGGACTCAAACAGTAGCTCTGCACTCCCTTTTGGGAAATCACAACGTGCTGTGCCGTAATCAGGCATAAATAAAGTATCGCCAATAAAAACAGCATCTGCAATTACATAGCTTAAACATGCAGGTGTATGGCCGGGCGTTGGAATATTAAATGCATCTAAATGTCCAATCTGGAAATGCTCATTATCTTTAAAAAGATGGTCAAATATTTGTTGGGAATTAAAATACTTTATATCAAGATCATAGATCGCACTGAAAGTCTCCTGAACCACAGCAATTTTTTCACTCATGGCAATTTTTCCGCCAAGTTGTGATTTTAAATATTGCGAAGCCGTTAAATGATCAGCATGCACATGTGTTTCTAAGATCCATACAACCTGTAAGGCCTGAGTTTGAATATAGGCAATAATCTCATCGGCATGTGTTGTTGAGGTTGTCGCAGAAGCGGCATCATAATCCAGTACACTATCAATAATTGCGCAATAACGGGTTTCAGGATCACTGACAACATAGCTAAAGGTGTTACTATTTTCATCAAAGAAAGCTTTAACTTGTGGATTTGACATTGCTACTCTCCGCTTGATTTAGCCCAAAGATGATGAAGAAACATACCGATTAACATGGCAATAATGAAATACCAGATTTGTGTGTAACCGAGTCCAATTAAAGTAAGCGCTGGTGCTGGGCAAATACCTGCAATTCCCCAACCTATACCAAATAGAACCGCGCCGATAATCAGCTTTTTATCGATCTGACGATTCTGCGGCAATGCTATCGTTTCTCCCAAGATGGTTCTAGGATGACGGATTGCTTTTTGAAATGGAATAAATGCCACAGCAATTGCACCAATCATTACAAACATCAAACTGATATCCCACTCACCCAAAATATCTAAGAAGCTTAATACTTTTGCTGGATTGGACATTCCTGAAATCATTAAACCTAGCGCAAATATACTTCCAAAGATAAAAGCAAATAGGTTTTTCATCATATCGCTCCCAAAAGATGACGTGCGACATAGACCGTGAGCATTCCCACAAACATAAATGTAACGGTTGCGATGATTGAACGCATTGATAAACGGCTAATCCCACAGACCCCATGTCCGCTGGTACACCCTGAACCCAATCGTGTACCAAAGCCCACCAGTAAACCTGCGGCAATCAAAGCAAATGGAGAAGAATCTAAAATAATCTGTGGCTGTACAAATAATTGATAAATAAAAGGAGTAACAATTAAGCCCATCAAGAACCAAAAAGCAGAGCTTCCAATGAAAGATTTTGGTTGTAAGAGTTGAGCAATTAACCCGCTAATGCCAGCAATCCGACCATTTATATATAAATAGCCAACAACAGCGAATCCGATCAGCCCCCCACCAATCAAAGCCAAAATAATGCTGCTCATCTTCCTCTCATAAAACAGTATATGTTTTTATAATATGTTATTTTTAATCTTTACACAATGAAAAAAGGCTTAACTACTTTGCGTAATTAAGCCTTCTTTTAAGTTAGATCGATATTAACGTACTAAATCTTCAATACCAATCGTCTTAGGCAACTTTTCAATCACTTTATTGAGCTCAGCATTTGCTGGAGAGATGCAGCCTGTGTAGTGGCTTAACTGAGTCACTGTACCATCTGGACGTTTCCATGCAAAGAAAGCACTTTGGTGATCAGTTGCTGTTTCTGCACAGCCCGTTGTTTTTACATTCGCGCCAGTCGCAGGACGGTAAGTTTTTAGCTCTTGTTGGAGCTTGGTATAAACAGAAGGATCAACTTTTAAATCCTGAGTACCTGTCACTTTGGTATATTGTTTACCATCAAAATGAACAGCGCCTTCAGGTGTAATCTCAACAGAATAGATTGGACAAGTACCAAAACAAGGGCTAGTAGAATAGCGAATTGTTTCCTGTACAGTATCTTCAGGCTGTTGAGGAGTCGTTGCGCAGCCAACTAAAGAAAAAGTAAAAAGGCCCGCAAGTAATAATTTTTTCATTTGTTGATCCGTTATAAAGTATGTTGTTCAAATTTAACAAATCGTCAGTTTTTTGTCATTTAAGTTAATGTAAACAAACAGTAAACTTCACTTAATTTTATTTAGGTTATTAAAGCAATGAGAAAAACTGATTTATAAAGCAAATGAAATAATTATGAATGAATTTGAGATTGTAAAATAAGGCGTGCCAATTCCAGATCATCGGCATAAGTAATTTTAATATTATCAGATCGTCCCTGCACCACTTGCACAGGTTCTTTCACATATTCCAAAGCACTCGCTTCATCTGTAATCACAATATGATCTGCTAAGGCCTGTTCAATTGCACTTTTTAAAACTTGCAATCGAGCCATTTGTGGTGTCTGAGCTTGCCACAACAATTCACGGCTTACCGTTTTCTCAATCTGATTCTCGCTTGGGACTTGTTTTAAAGTGTCACGTACTGGAATGGCCAGAATTGCACTTTGATTTGAATGCTGTGCTGACTCAACCAAACGGGTTAAACAATCCGAAGTAACACATGGGCGTGCCGCGTCATGAACCAATACCCAATCATTTTCATCTGCAATTTCAGACAAATAAATCAAGGCATTTAAAACAGAGTGCACACGCTCGGCACCACCTTCACAAAAATGCAGATTATCTTTATGTTGAAACGGCAGTGTTTTGGCAAAATTATCTTGCTGACCGATGGCAAGCACACAGCCTGCCAGATCAAGTGTATTTAGACGGTTAACGGTATGTTCAAGTACAGTATGATTTTGAATATACTGATATTGTTTTAATTCAGTTTTAGAAAAACGACTGCCCGAACCTGCTGCTGGTACAACCGCCCACAGCTTAGTCTGGGTTTTCATTCGTTGCAGTATCTTCTTTTGCGTTTGGATCGATATAAATCGGTTTGTAATGGGTACTGATTGTACTCATTTGCACAAATGTTTCATTGGGTTTAATTAAACCTAAATCTAAACGTGCATGTTCTTCAATCGCTTCGCTACCATTTTTTAAATCAAAAACTTCGGCAGCTAAAATACGATTTCGTTCTTTTAATTCAGTATTAATTTCAGCTTGTTGAGTAATTTGCTGAGTTAAGGCTTGGTGAGGGAAATAGCCACCCTCACCTAACCAGAATTGATACTGCAAGCTTGCAACCAAAACGACTGCAAGCAACAGAATCAATTTACTCGAGGTCGATCGAAACATCTCTAACATGAAAAAGCCCCTACATCCTTCTGAAAGGAAGATCATCTGCGAATTCTATAGGATTATGAATTTGCAGAGTTTCTCTCTTTTGTAAAGAAAGATGATCAGAAGTTTTCAACATGGATAATTTGACCTTATTTTAGACCTTTGAATTCAGCTTTACCGCGGTAAGCTGCTTTCGTTAATTCTTCGATACGAAGCAATTGGTTATATTTCGCTACACGGTCAGAACGGCATAGTGAACCCGTCTTGATTTGACCCGCTGCTGTACCCACTGCCAAGTCAGCAATTGTTGAATCTTCAGTTTCACCTGAACGGTGTGAGATTACAGTGCTATAACCATTTGCTTTTGCAAGGTAGATTGCATCTAGAGTTTCAGTCAATGTACCAATCTGGTTGTATTTGATCAGAATCGAGTTACCGACTTTCTCATTAATACCACGTTGCAAAATCTTAGGATTAGTTACGAATAAATCGTCGCCAACCAACTGGATTTTGTCACCAAGGATTGATGTTAAGTAGCTCCAACCTTCCCAGTCAGATTCATCCAGACCATCTTCAATCGAAATGATTGGGTACTGGTTTACGAGACCAGCTAAATAGTCAGAGAACTGGTTGCTTGTGAATGCTTTATTGCCTTCACCAGCAAGGACATATTGACCATTTTTGTAGAATTCTGAAGAAGCACAGTCAAGTGCCAACATGATATCAGAACCAGCTTTGTAACCCGTTTGACCAATCGCTTCAAGAATAACAGTGATTGCTTCTTCGTTTGAACGCAAGTTTGGCGCAAAACCACCTTCATCACCTACAGCAGTGTTTAAACCTTTTTTGTTTAAAACTGATTTTAGAGAATGGAAGATTTCTGCACCTGCACGTAATGCTTCAGCAAATGATGTAAAGCCTACAGGCTCAATCATGAACTCTTGAATATCAACATTGTTGTCTGCATGCGAACCACCATTGATGATATTCATCATTGGTACAGGCATAGTCAAAGTCGTTTGACCACGAAGATCTGCGATGTATTGGAAAAGAGGAATTTTCTTTTCTTCAGCAGCAGCGCGAGCAGCAGCCAATGAAACAGCTAAAGTTGCGTTAGCACCTAATTTTTCTTTGTTTTCAGTACCATCAAGTTCGATCATCGTATTATCGATGTCTTTTTGTTCAAATACTGATTTGCCCACTAAAGCGTCACGGATAATCGTATTTACGTTATTAACCGCAGTTTTAACACCTTTACCCAAATAACGTGCTTTATCGCCATCACGAAGTTCTAAAGCTTCACGAGAACCAGTTGAAGCACCAGATGGTGCACATGCACGACCAACAACCCCAGATTCTAAAATAACGTCTGCTTCGATGGTTGGGTTACCACGAGAGTCCAAAATTTCACGTGCACGGATGTCAACGATTTGGCTCATGAACAATTCCTCTGTTGAATGAAAAACAAGATGCAAATTATTGCATCAGTGGGTGTCTAACTTTTTGAATCCTTTAACTAAAGTATCCAATTCTTTTAATTGTGCCAAGAATGGCTCAAGCTGAGATAAACGCAATGCACATGGTCCATCACATTTTGCAATTTCCGGTTCCGGATGCGCTTCCAGAAATAAACCCGCTAAACCTGTTGCCATACCTGAACGTGCCAAAGTTGTAATTTGAGCACGACGACCACCCGCAGAATCAGCACGTCCGCCTGGTGTTTGTAAAGCATGGGTAACGTCAAAGAATACTGGCACATTCATTTCTTTCATGGTATCAAAGCCAAGCATATCAACGATCAGGTTGTTATAGCCAAATGCTGAACCACGTTCACAAAGAATGAGTTTGTCATTCCCAGCTTCCAGACATTTATGCAAGATATGTCGCATTTCATGGGGTGCTAAGAATTGTGCTTTTTTGATATTGATAATGGCTTGAGTTTTTGCCATTGCTTCAACAAGATCAGTCTGACGACTAAGGAAGGCAGGAAGCTGGATAATGTCTGCGACTTCAGCTACAGGCGCTGCTTGGTAAGGTTCATGAACATCGGTAATGATTGGCACATTAAAATGCTTTTTAATATCCGCCAACCACTCGATGCCTTTTTCCAGACCAGGACCACGAAATGAATGCAAGCTCGAACGATTTGCCTTGTCAAAGCTTGCCTTGAACACGTAAGGAATATCTAAGCGTTTGCAAATATCAACATACGTTTCAGCAATTTCAAATGCTAAATCTTTCGATTCAAGTACGTTCATTCCGCCAAATAATACAAATGGCAAATGATTTGCCATTTGTATATCGCCTAAACGTACAACTTCTTGTGGTTTTAATTGTGACATTTAAACTTTCCCAGTTTATTTAAAACTCAATACTTACTTTTGGTGCTGATTTTTAGCAGCCCCGATAAAACTAGCAAATAATGGGTGTCCATCGCGTGGTGAACTTGTAAATTCTGGGTGGAATTGTACAGCAATAAACCAAGGATGTTCAGGAATTTCTACAGTTTCAACTAAATGTTGTACTGATGAATAGCCTGAAATTTTCATACCAGCTTCTTCAAGTGCTGGAATAAAACGATCGTTCATTTCATAACGATGACGGTGACGTTCAGTAATTTCAGCTTTGCCATATACTTCACGTGTTTTAGTGCCTTCAACCAGTTCTGATTTTTGTGCACCTAAACGCATCGTACCGCCCAAGTCAGACTCAAGGCTACGTTGCTGTAATTCACCACGTTCATCTAACCATTCAGTGATTAAACCAATAAGTGGATATTTAGTTGAACGGTTAAATTCAGTTGAACTTGCTTCTGGCATCGCTGCAACGTTACGTGCATATTCAATCACAGCCAATTGCATACCTAAACAAATACCAAGGAATGGAATCTTGTTCTCACGTGCATATTGAATGGCTTTCATTTTGCCTTCAGTACCGCGCTCACCAAAACCACCTGGTACCAAGATCGCATCAGCCGTACTTAAAATGCTAATGTCTTGCTGTTCAAGCTCTTCAGCATTGACATAGTCAATCTGAACTTTAACGCGGTTCTGGATCCCTGCATGTAAAAGTGCTTCATTGACAGATTTATAAGCATCTGGAAGTTCTACATATTTACCCACCATCGCAACACGGACTGTGTATTCTGGATTGAGTAATGCTTCTACCACATTGTCCCAATCTTCAAGATTTGCTTCTGGAAGATCGTTGAAGCCAAAACGTTCGCAGATTAGGTCATCAACATTCTGTTCGTAGAAAGTACGTGGAATTTGATAAATCGTTTTCGCATCTTTACATACCACAACGGCACGCGCTTCAACGTTCGTGAATAATGCAATTTTACGTTTAGTATCAACATCGACATCATATTCAGTACGACAGATCAAGATATCTGGCTGAATACCGATTGAAAGAAGCTCTTTCACAGAATGCTGAGTTGGCTTGGTTTTCAATTCCGCAGCAGATTTGATGTATGGTAATAAGGTCAAATGCATCAGCATTGTGCGTTTATGACCCAACTCTACCATAAGCTGACGTACTGATTCCATAAATGGAAGTGATTCGATATCACCAACAGTACCACCAATCTCAACGATCGCAACGTCGTAACCTTCACCTGCGCGAAGTACGCGTTCTTTAATGTTATCTGTAATATGTGGAATAACTTGAACAGTACCACCTAGGTAGTCACCACGACGTTCTTTGTTCAAAACGTCCTGATATACACGACCGCTGGTAAAGTTATTCAGTTTGGTCATTTTCGCACGACGTAAGAAACGTTCGTAATATCCCAAATCTAAGTCAGTTTCAGCACCATCCTCTGTGACGAAAACTTCACCATGCTGAAATGGACTCATGGTACCTGGATCGACATTAATGTATGGATCCATTTTTACCATAGTGACTTTTAAGCCACGAGCTTCCAAAAGTGCAGCAACAGAAGCAGCAGAAATACCTTTACCTAGTGATGAAACCACACCACCAGTGACAAAAATAAAATGGGTCATTGAGTTTCTCGTACAATCGAGCCGAAATCGGCCTACAATGTTGGGCAATTTTACTGTACTCTGCCCCTATAAAGCAAAGTCAAACCGCATCAATTCAAAGAACTATAAACAACTGGTTATTCTATCAGCATTTTCGATAAAAATTTACGGAATTTGATGATTTTTCATACTTAAATTACGTTTAAGCGCTCAAATTAGTCCTCAAACTTCTTAAAAATCGGTTTTAAACCGCAATAAATGAGCCATAAAAGTGATGAGGATTTGCAAGCAATTATAAAATATAAACAAACTCAACAAAGCATAGGGATTTCTTCACATACTTTTACTGTTATAATTCGTGCTGTCCTTATTTAATATGTTGTTTTAGCAATGGCAAATAAAAAACTTTTAATTTGTGCAGCACTGGCGACTGGTCTTTTATTAACTGCTTGTGTGAAAAAAGAAGAACCTAAAAACGAAGAGCAGCAAGAACAGTCAACGACTGAAACTCAAACTCAGCCACAACCTGAGCCTGAAAAAATTCAGGAGTTTGAATCGTTAGAAAGTGTTGATAAGCAAGAAGCTCCAGCGCCTGCTGTTGAAACAACGCGCGAAGAAACTACAAATACGACCACTGAAATTCGTCGTGAAATCCATCCTGCGCAGACTGAAACGCCTGCTGCAACTGAGACTCCACGTACTGAACAACCAAAACCAGCAAAAACAGAACAGCCTAAAGCTGAGCAACCTGTAAAAGCTGAACCAAAACCAGCTAAAGCAGAGCAGCCAAAAGCTGAACAAACTGCAAAAGCGCCAAAATCATCTACACCAGCTCAAAGTGAAGATGATGCTGTTGCTGCCGCGATTGCTGCTGCTACACCTGCATTAAACAACTAATGTTTTAATTGCTTGCTGAAAAAAGCCATGAACCGCGTTTGTTGCAGCTCATGGCTTTTTTATTTCTACATTATTAGTAATTCTTAAAAAAATCAGACATCAAACGTGAAGCCCAAGATTTCACACTTAACGTTTCATAGAAGCCACAATGGCTACCCTTCTTCGTCGTGACCACAGCAATATTTTCCATATGCTGAATTGCATCTTTATACGGTTCCAGATTCTTGATTGAACAGACAGGATCATCTTCTGCATTCAAAATCATCAATGGAATTTTGACATTTTCAAACACATAGATCGGGTTGATTGCCTGACAATAGCTTTGATAATCCTGAAATCCAGCCATTTCAAAGTATTCTTTTTCAAACTCTTCCAAGCTGGTGGTTGTCAGCACCTTTTCTACCGAAGCAAGTTGCCCCCATGTGGTCTGATACGGATAGATAAAGTGCTTAAAAAGCTTCTTGGTCATCATTTTGCTATAAAAAGGATGGACATTTTTAAAGCCAATTTCAGTGTTATAACCCGGACACATTGCAAAGGCAGCTTTGAAAGGTGTGTCTGCACCTTGCTCACCTAGATAGCGCACTAACAAACCTGTACCCGCAGAAGAACCGACAGCATATAAGTCTGAGTCTGGAAATAAGCTTTGAATATGTGCCAATTGCTCTTTTAGATCACTGGTCGAACCAAACAATGAAATACGTGGTACAGGCATTGGTAAACCTGCATGACCACGGCGTAAACACAGTGCGATTCTCCACCCTGTATATTCATGCAGGTCTTTAACCAGCTCCCGCATACTTTCAGGTGTCCCTGTAATGGTATGCATAATCACAACAGTCGGCGTCTCTGGCGGTAAGTCATATCCATACCATGCGATTGCCGTTACACCACCATCCTGCATCTGTAATTGTTCGATTCGATCATATTCAAGCTTGATCATTTTCTTTCGAATCACATCAAAATACAGCAAATGTAGATGTGTATTACTTAGCCACGGCGTTGGACGATATTTTTGCTTTAATTGAGGTAATTTTTCCAGCACATCCTTAATCTTCCCTTGCGGGTCATAATACATTTTCGGCTGTTCAGCACCGAGTACCGTATCAAAGAGCTCTGAACCTAACACTTTTATTTTGTCTAAAGCAGATATACCCATATCCAATACCGCCTCTAACGATGAGTAAATGTTTGCCGCACTAAAGTAGCGACCTGTTTTCCCCAAATTGCATAAATTTCTTTGCCAGGATGAAAACCATCACTGGCCATTGGCAGATTCATCGCCTGAAAAGTTTCTACATCATATTGAATAAAATGAAATTGCGGCTGCGGTGCCAGCCATTGTTGTAATACTTGATTCATTTGTGCTGCATATTTTCCAAACAGCCAAGCCAATGGATTCGGTAAAGCTGGAAAATGCTGCATTGGCGGCACACCAGACACAATAATCAACTTGGGTTGAAACTGTTGTTGTATATAGCTAAAAAGTTGTTGTTGCTGTTTCAACCAAGACTTTGCCGAAGTCAGCTTAGTGACATCATTAACACCGATTGAGGTGACGATTACATCATAACATTGCTGATCTAACTGTTGTACTGTTTGGTAAATTTGCTGAGTGGTATCGCCTGTTTTTGCCTGTAATTTCGACTGCAAGCGATATTCATTCTGTAATTCGGAAATGATCGCTCCTGATAAAGCGTCTTGTTGAGTTTCAACACCCACGCCAGCCGCTGCTGAATCACCTAAGATCAATAAGGACAGCGGTTGTCCCGCACCAATCGTACCTGCGCGCTCTCCACGGGCTTCTAAAAGACGTGGTGTATTTTTACGAACTTTCGTACCCTGAATGAGTAATATAGGCAATAAAGCCAAAGTTGAAAGTTTTAACCACATTTTAAATCTCTGAATATTACTTAGGCTATTTTTGGTGCTTTAGTTGGGTTGATACTTGGCAAATCTTGCGCCCATCTTCTCTGCTAATGCTGCCAAACCACTCATCGGACGGATCATCACTTCAAAATCAATGATTTTCCCCTGATCATTAAAACGAATCATATCAATGCCTTTTAATGACTTACCACTCACATTAGCACTAAATTCCAGCACTACATTTTCACCATCTTCGGTATAAAATTCACGGTGATAAGTAAAGTTCTCAAACACCTGAATCACATTGGTCAAAATAAAAAAGACCACATGCTTTCCTTCATAAGGCTTGTAAGCAACTGGCGAGCGAAACACAACATCTTCCGCAAGCAAGTTATTTAAGCGAGATAAATCGCCAGCTTGAATCATTTCATGCCAGATCGCTAAGGCTTGTTTTGTTGTTGCAAATGCCATTGTTATTTTTCCTTCATATCTAAAAATGAATGAGCACTTCCTCTCATGAGAAAATGCTCATTACTATCTTATAAAACGGCTGCTAATTCAGCACCTTGACGAATTGCACGCTTCGCATCCAGTTCACCTGCTTCTTTCGCACCACCAATCAGATGAACATTTTTACCATCTGCTTTAAGTTGGTCGAACATCGCAGTATAAGATTCCTGACCAGCACAAATCACCACATTATCCACTTCAAGCACACGACTTTGACCATCCACCGTAATATGTAGACCTTGGTCGTCAACCTTGTCGTAACTTGCTCCCGCAATCATTTTCACATCACGATGTTTTAAGCCAGTACGGTGAATCCAGCCCGTAGTTTTACCTAAACCTGCACCAACAGATGCTGTTTTACGTTGTAGTAAGTAAATTTCACGTTCTGACTTTTCTAACTCAGCTGGTTTTAAGCCACCTACATGCTCGTAAGTCGTATCAATTCCCCACTCGGCATAGAACTTTTCAGGATTTAAGCTACCACTATCACCTTCATGAGTTAAGTATTCTGCGGTATCAAAACCAATACCACCGGCACCAATAATGGCAACACGCTTACCAACAGGTACACGTTCTTTTAATACCTGAATATAGCTCAACACTTTTGGATGATCGATGCCCTCAAATTGCAATTGACGTGGAGTCACGCCCGTCGCAACCACGATATCATCATAATTTGCTTGGCTTAGCTCTTCATAAGTGGCCGTATGATTCAGTACTAACTCAATATTCGGCTGTAATTCAATTTGACGTTTGAAGTAACGTAAGGTCTCGTAGAATTCTTCTTTACCCGGAATAGTTTTGGCGATATTGAATTGACCACCAATCTGGTTGCTGGCATCAAAGACTTTCACTTTATGACCACGACTTGCTGCATATACTGCAAAGCTCAAACCAGCTGGACCTGCACCAATCACTGCAATATTTTTAACCGCATTCGCTTCTTTAAAAATGAGTTCCGTTTCGTAACAAGCGCGTGGATTGACTAAGCAAGTCGCAATTTTCATTGAGAAGATATGGTCTAAACAAGCTTGGTTACAACCAATACAGGTATTGATCTCATCGCTACGACCTTCGCTGGCTTTCAATACAAACTCTGGATCTGCCAACATTGGACGTGCCATAGACACCATATCTGCATGACCAGAAGCCAAAACGTGTTCCGCCATTTCAGGGGTATTGATACGGTTTGAAGTAATTAAAGGAACTGAAACTTCACCTTTGAGCTTTTCAGTCACCCATGTAAATGCTGCACGCGGTACTTTAGTTGCAATCGTTGGAATACGCGCTTCGTGCCAGCCAATCCCTGTATTGATAATGGTTGCACCCGCTTTTTCGATTTCTTTTGCAAGTTGAATCACTTCTTCCAGCGTTGAACCACCTTCAACCAAATCCAGCATCGACAAGCGATAAATGATAATGAAATTCTCACCCACCAATGCACGGGTACGCTTTACGATTTCAATCGGGAAACGAATACGGTTTTCATAGCTACCGCCCCACTCATCATCACGATGGTTAGTACGAGCGGCAATAAATTCATTAATCAGATAACCTTCTGACCCCATGATTTCGACGCCATCATAGCCTGCATATTGTGCAAGCTTGGCACAGTTGGCAAAGTCATCAATGGTTTGCTGCACTTCAGCTGAAGTAAGCGCTTTGGGTTTAATCGGGTTAATCGGCGCCTGAATCGCAGATGGTGCAACAATCTCAGGCTGATAAGAATAGCGACCTGTATGTAAAATCTGCATTGCAACCTTACCGCCCGCATCATGTACAGCTTGGGTAATCACTTTATGTTTATCTGCTTCAGCAATGCTATCGAGCTTAGACGCATGCGCAAAAGTCAAGCCAGCATCGTTTGGCGAGATCCCACCTGTAACAATTAATCCAACATCACCTTTGGCGCGTTCTGCATAGAATGCGGCCATACGCTCATAACCTTGAGGTGCTTCTTCTAAGCCAACATGCATAGACCCCATAAGCACACGGTTTTTTAAAGTGGTAAAGCCTAAATCAAGTGGCTTTAATAAATGTGGATAAGCTGACATGTTTTCTCCTTTGGCTCGCATTCTGCTGGCTAATGCAACTTGTTGCATAAAGTTATAAACAAGATTTGATTTTTATGCAACATATTGCATAATTCTGATGAGTCATTTTTTTATTATGGAACATCATGTCACTCGCCCATGTTTTATTGACCAGCCTATTAGAGAAGCCGAGCACAGGTTTTGAATTGGCTCGTCGCTTTGACCGTTCAATGGGCTTCTTTTGGAATGCGACTCATCAGCAAATCTATCGCGAACTCAATGGGATGTTGAAAAAAGGATGGATTTCGACACTAGAAGAACAAGCTGCAAATAGCCGAAAAAAAACCTACCAAGTTGAGCAACTGGGTAGAATACAACTGGCTGCATGGATTGAACAACAAAGCGAACCAGCACAATTACGTGATGATCTTATGGTTAGGTTAAGGGCTGAGGCTCAACTGGGAGGCAATACCATTTTGCCTGAGTTGGAACGCCACTTATCCATCCATAAGGAAAAATTAAGCCTTTATCAAGCCATTCATGATAAAGATTTTAAAAATAGCCAACCCACCAACCGTGTGCTGTTCATCCATAAAATGATTCTTGAACTTGGTATCATTACAGAAAGTGAATGGATAAAATGGTTGGAACAAATGATTCCTCAACTGAGAAAGTTTGAGGAAGCAAACGATATTGGAGAACAATAATGCCATTTTATACCATGCCTGATCAGGAAAAATTATTTGTGCGACGCGTTGGCGAAGGTGAACCTGTGCTGGTGTTGTCAGGTCTGGGCATGCAAAGCTGGCAATGGCTTCCTTTCTTATTTTCCAATCGCAAACAATATGAATTTATCATTCCAGACTGGCGCGGTTTTGGTGGTTCAAAGCATTGTGCGATCCCTAATATGGATGCAATTTCTAGTCACTGGAATGATGTTAATAGTCTCATTCAACAACTAAAACTCGATCAGTTTATCCTGATGGGCTATTCCATGGGGGCAACCACAGCCATGCATGGGATGAAACATGGCAATCTGGCTAAGAAACTCAAAGCCTATTTACATATTGATCAAACACCGAAGATCTCTGTCGATGACTCTTGGCAATATGGCTTATTCGGGCAGAAGCATCCTCAATTTAAACAGCTCTTGCTTGAGATTCAAACCTTATTACACCAATACAAACATGCACAGAAGCTTGAAGATTTACCCGATGATGTACGCTATAACCTGGTGAGCCTATGGGGTTCCTTTATCGAGCTACAAGGCAGTAATAACTATAGTCCCAAAATTTTCAAACTGGCACTGAACCGTCCTTTTCTACAAAAGTATCTATTGCCAATTCAACGACTGGATTACTTGCTTTGGTATGTAGAAAACTATCTCAATCATGATGAAGATTATCGCGAAGCGATTAGCCAGCTCAATTGCCCAACGACGTTCTTTATTGGTCGTGAATCTACCCTGTACCCTGAGACGGGACAAACCTTGATTGCAGAAAGTTTGACAAATGCCACAGCTGTTTATTTTGAACGTTCTGGCCATACGCCACTCATTACTGAACCAAGAAAGTTTAGTCAGGAAATCGGTCACTTTCTTGCAGCTCAATCTATTCAAGCAGCCTGATTTTAAGCCAATAAAAAAGCCAGTCTTCAACTGGCTTTTTTAACTTTATTTCTTATGTCGCATTTGTTCAGCAACATCCAGCAAAACCTGTGCCGTTTTATCCCAACCTAAACAGCCATCTGTGACGGATTGACCATAAGTCATATCACAAGAGATTTTTTGATTGCCATCTACCAAATGACTCTCAATCATCACACCGCGCACTTTCGATTCCGCACGTTCTGCAATGATTTGCTGCAAGACTTGCGGTTGTTTTAATGGATCTTTAGCACTATTACCATGACTACAGTCAATCACAAGCGCTGGTAAATGCTTATGTTTGAAATGCATAGATTGAATCGATGCCAAATCATAATTGGTACCATGATTTGAGCCACGTAAAATCAAGTGTGGCAATGGATTACCTGCACTATGCAGAATCGCAGGCAAACCTTGTTGAGTCATACCAAGGAATTGATGCCCGTTCATGGCAGACTGGATTGCATCTAAAGCAATCTGAATCGAGCCATCAGTCCCATTTTTGAAGCCGATGCTGTACGGCATGTGGCTGGCAATTTCACGGTGAATTTGTGATTCACTGGTACGTGCACCAATTGCACCCCAAGCCAGCAAATCATCAAAATAACCCGTTGCCATTGGACTTAAAATTTCACTGGCAATCGGTAAGCCCTTTTCAACCAATTGTAAGTAAAGCGCACGAGACTTTTCTAAGCCCAGCTGTAAATCTGATGATCCATCTAAATTTGGATCGTATAAAAAACCTTTCCAGCCCACTGTGGTACGTGGTTTCTCAATATATGCACGCATGACAAGGAAAATCTGATCTTTGACTTGTTCTTGGAGTTGTTGCAGACGATCAGCATATTCGAGTACTGCGATAGGATCATGGATCGAGCAAGGCCCTGTAATCACCATTAAACGATGATCTTGTCCTGATAAAATATTTTGAATCGTTTGACGATGTTTTGAAATTTGCTGCGCCAGATTTGCAGACAAGGGATACTGCGCTTTGAGTTGTGATGGCAAGCTAAGCATTGATTCTTTTGTGTGTGTTTGTGGTTGTGTCAAAGCAGTATTTAAAGCATTCATTTTCAATTCCTTTGGACTGGCCTTCTTCGCAGTCCTTTTCATTTATTTGAGCAAGTGTGATCTAAGTGATGTTGATTTTTTTGCAAAGTAAAACCAAGTAATCTTGCTAAAATATGAATAATTGAATGTATACATGGTATTTCTCCTAAAATGATGATTGTTAAAGCATAAAAAAACCTGATCGGTGTTGCCGATCAGGTATTAACTGGTTGGGCAACCCTTTTTGCTGCCCGAAACGCATCAGGCAACGATTAATATTGCCAAAAATAAAAGTATGCGTTTGTGTTTACAGTATGCTTTAACATGTTTATTTCAAATATCTAAAAACTGTGTCTAAGTATTAAATTACGCACTATTTCAGCATTTGACAAGCATTTTTTGTGTTTTTTTAATCATAACTTAAAAATCCTGAAATTTGACCTTTGCCCGCTTAGCTCATAGAATAGATGAAAAATACATCAACCTGAGATTACGCCAATGAAGTAAGTCCTATTTTTATCATCAAAATCCATTTTCCTTTTTTGATGTGCAAAATAGACTTATCTATCGTTTAGCGATTGTCATTCTAAAATTTATCTCTATCTCGCTATTTTGCATATCCTGTTTATGAGGTTTCTTATGACTCAACAGGCATGTATCGTTTCAAATCTATCGCTTGAATTGGCACAGCACAAACTCTTTGATCAGCTTTCATTCCAACTGCCTTTACATCAGTTTTGCGGATTGATTGGACGTAATGGTCAGGGTAAATCACTATTGATGTCTCTACTTCAGGGTGAATCGACTGAACTCGCTTATTCAGGCCAAATTTCATGGCAATGCCCACATCAGCATCTTGCGCAACTCCAACGTGTACAAGCCAATACCATTGCTCAAGCTTTGGATATTGAAGATTTATATCAATGCTTTGAACGGATTCAGCAAGGTACTGCTTCATTTAACGATTATGATCGGGTTGAACATCTCTGGCATCTACCAAACGAATGGCAACAATTGTTAGAAAGTGCAGGATTACCTACAACACTAGATACCTCGACTCAACATTTGAGTGAAGGCCAAAAAACCAAGCTTGCCCTTTGTCGTTTATTCCTATTGAAAGATCATTATCTGCTTTTGGATGAACCAAGCAATCATCTGGATACTCAAGGACGACAATGGTTAATAGAGCAAATAGCGCAACATCCTACGGGTGGTTTAATGATTAGTCATGACCGACAATTACTTTCTCATGTACAAGGTATCTTTGCTTTAAACCAGCTCGGTCTACAGTACTATGGGGGCAATTACGCGCTCTATCAGCAACAACATCAGTTACAAGTTGAAGCATTATCACATGCGGTGCAACAAGAGAAACGCGAGTTAAAACAGCTTAAAGAGCAACAACATCAAAGTCAGATGAAAGCGCAAAAGCGGAAGAAAACAGGAGAAAAGTTAAGAGCATCAGGTTCTCAAGCTCCGATCTTGCTGGATGCCAAGAAAGAACAATCTGAGCAATCTCTTTCTCACTTACGAAAACAGCAGAGCAAACAACTTACAGATGCAAAAGATGAGTTACAGCAAAAACAAACGCAACTGGAGCATCTTAAATCACAGTCTTTTGAATTTACTCAAACGAGCGGTAAATCAGGTGAAATCTTACGCTGTCAGCAATTAAAACTGACTTACGCAAAAACACAGCCAATTGATCTAGCCCTATCCGCTGGTGAAAAATTGCATTTAATTGGCGCAAACGGTACGGGTAAATCCACTTTACTCAAAACCCTTCAAGGCTTAATCCCGCCACTTGCAGGAGAGATTTATTGCAAAGTAACTACTGTCTATCTGGATCAGAATCTTTCATTACTCAATGAAAACCTATCTGCTGTTGAATATCTATGTGGTATAGATTCAAATCTGACCGAGCAACAGGCACGCACCCTATTAGGCAACCTACAAATCCGTAGAGATAAGGCGTTGAGTCCTTTAACAAAATTGAGCGGTGGAGAACGTTTGAAAGTAGCATTATTGGGTTTAAAACAACAAGCCGTTGAATTGTTGCTTCTCGATGAACCAGAGAACCATCTCGATATTGAATCTCGTGAATTACTGGCCCAGGCAATTCGCTCTTTTAATGGTGCTGTGATACTAGTGTCGCACGATGAAAGCTTTGTTGCGGAATGCGGAATCCACGAAAGCTATGTACTAAGTTAATACTTATAGGACTAAACATCAGCATGCTGATCATTTGCACCATGCTGATGTTTATTTAACGAACCAAACCTTGCGGCTGTAAAATAATCAGGCAGGCGCCACAAACAACAACGATCCCGCCCAGAATATCCCAGCGTGTCAACATGACCTGATCAACATAGCGTAACCACATCAAAGCCGTAAAAATATAAATTCCACCATAGGCCGCATAAATTCGACCAGAAGCGGCTGGATGTAAGGTGAGTAGCCAGACAAATACAGCCAAACTTAACGCTGTAGGAATCCATAACCAATGCGACTTTCCTTGATTCAAAATCAAATAAGGAAAATAACAACCTAAGATTTCAGCAATTGCTGTAACGAAAAATAACCCAAATACTTTAAGTACTTGGGTTATTGAGAAAGAAAGTTCAAACATTAAGCAGGTTCAGCACTCGGGTTAATATGATCTTCAAATACTTCCAGTTTTAAACCGACTTCTTTGCCATTTTCTGTTTTCACAGAAACCGCAACGTTACCACCATGCTCAGCAAGCTCACCGAATAGAATCATCTCAGCAAGTGGCTTTTTCAGATGTTCCTGAATCAGACGTTGCATTGGACGAGCACCCATCAGACGGTCATAACCATTGGTTGATAACCAGTCACGAGCACTTTGATCGACATCAAGCACCACTTGCTTCTCATCCAGTTGCGCTTGCAACTCGGTTAAGAATTTATCTACCACTGAATCAATAATCGTAGTTGGAAGTGCTTTAAATTGAATCACGCCATCTAAACGGTTACGGAATTCAGGTGAGAATGCACGTTTCATTGCATCCTGATTGTCTGAACTATGATCCTGTTCAGTAAAGCCAATGCTAGCACGGACAATACTTTCAGCACCAATGTTGGTGGTTAAAACAATAATCACATTTCTGAAATCAGATTTTCGACCATTATTATCAGTCAAGGCACCGTGATCCATGATTTGCAATAGCAAGTTAAATACATCTGGATGTGCTTTTTCAATCTCATCGAGCAACAGTACACAATGCGGATTTTTATGAATCGCATCAGTCAGTAAACCACCCTGATCATAGCCAACATAACCTGGAGGCGCACCGATCAAACGGGAAACCGCATGACGTTCCATATATTCCGACATATCGAAACGAACCAGCTCTACACCCAGCAATTTCGCCAGCTGTTTAGTAACCTCTGTTTTACCAACCCCTGTTGGGCCAGCAAATACAAAACTACCGACTGGTTTATCTGGTGCTTTTAAGCCTGCACGAGACAATTTGATCGCTGATGAAAGTGCCGTGATGGCTTCATCCTGTCCAAACACCACTCGCTTAAGATCACGTTCCAAATTCTCAAGTACAGACTTGTCATCTTTAGAAACCGTTTTTGGTGGAATACGGGCAATCTTAGAAACGATGTCCTCGATATTTTCAACAGAGATGGTGGTACCATCTACTTCCGCTTTCAGACGGCGTTGCGCACCTGCTTCGTCAATCACATCAATGGCTTTATCTGGTAAGAAACGATCATTGATAAATTTCGCAGACAGCTCAACAGCCGCAACTAAGGCTTTATCGTCGTATTCCACATGATGGAAATCTTCGAACTTGTTTTTCAAGCCACGTAAAATTTCAATCGTTTCATTGATACTCGGTTCATTCACGTCAATTTTCTGGAAACGACGAGACAAAGCATGATCTTTTTCAAATACCTGACGATATTCTTGGAAAGTGGTTGAGCCAATGCAACGTAAGCTACCATTTGCTAGCGCAGGCTTAATCAGATTCGATGCATCCATGGTGCTGCCCATGCTCGAACCAGCCCCAATAATCATATGAATTTCATCAATGAATAAAATCGCATTTGGATTCTTTTTCAAAGCATTCAACAATTGTTTTAAACGCTTTTCAAAGTCACCACGATATTTGGTACCTGCAACAAGCGCACCGATATCCAGACTATACACTTCCGCATTTGCCAATGGTTTTGGTGCTTTACCGTTGACGATTAACCAAGCCAAACCTTCAGCAATTGAGGTTTTACCGACGCCTGGATCACCCACTAAAAGCGGGTTGTTTTTACGACGACGACATAAAATTTGTGCCGCACGCTCAATCTCTTTTTCACGCCCAATTAAAGGATCTGTTTTACCCTTTTGTGCTTCAACATTTAAGTTAAGCGTATATTGCTCCAATGGACCTGCATTAGCAGAAGCCGCATTTTCACCTTCAATATCTTCAACTTCTTCTTCAACCTGAATCTCATCTTTACGTGTGCCATGAGATAAGTATTGAGTCAAAGTCAAACGATTAATTTGATGACGTTTAAGCAAATAAACTGCAAAAGAGTCCCGTTCCGAATACATTGCGACGAGAACATCGGCACCTTCAACTGTACGATCACCGCCGCTCGATTGAACATGGAAAATGGCACGTTGCAAAATTCGGTCAAAACTCTCTGTCGGATGAGGAGCCTGTTCACTGTTATCACCAAGTTTCGGGGTATGTTGCTCTACATATTCCTCTAATTCTTTACGCAAAGTAACGATATCAGCACCGCAGGCTTTTAACGCATTTACGGCTGAATCATTATCCAGCAAGGCAAGCAACAAATGTTCAACTGTCAGAAACTCATGTCTCTTTTGACGAGCCATGCTAACAGCCAAACGTAACGATACTTCTAATTGACGACTGAGCATGTAACCCCCTTATATCTTGGGCTCTATCAAAAAAAGAGAATCTTTTAATGAAAAAGCGAATTATTAACTTGATCCGCTGAGCTTCTGTAAACGTGATTGAATATACATCTACAAGTCTCTTTGCTTCATATTCTACTGTTAGCATTAGTTGACTATCTTGGTCAAGTTTCAAAACAAAGTATTGTTGTAAAAATTCAATTACAAAGTGGATAAAACCCACTTATTTGATTAAATATTCAGCAAATATGATAATTTACTTAATAAATATCAGAATAATGTAGTTAAAGTGAATTTTTCAAATGTTAATCAGGCCTCATAAAAATCAAGCCAATATGATTTAACAATTTAAGGATGAATACTAGATCTCAATATAATCATCAGGCGCTAAATTCCTGAGAAGCGTAAAGACTTCTCAAGAGTTTTGCTATGCGTTTTATAGAACGGGAATATAGTTTTAATGCTTTGACTTACAGCATATGAGCCATATATGGCACAAGGTCTTGCGCATGAGGAATTCTCATCTTAACGCCTGCACTCGCAACATATGAGCCATATCATGGCGCAAGGTCTTGCGCTCGGACAAAGCGTTGCTTTTAACGCCTTCACTCACAGCATATGAGCCATACCATGGCGCAAGGTCTTGCGCAGCTAAAAAGCGTTGCTTTTCTTAACGCCTGCACTCGCAACATAGTTGCTCGTCTTGCGCTCGGAACAAAGCTTCGCTTTGTTTTTATCCTCGCTCAGGTTCGATCTGACATAACAACGGATGACCTTGTGCACGGGCATAGTTATTCACTTGATTTGCTTTGGTTTCAGCAATATCACGTGGGTAAATACCCGCTGTTCCCTTACCTTCATAATGAACAGTCAGCATCACTTGACTGGCCTGATCAAAGTCCATCCCAAAATAACTTTGTAGAACTTCAATGACAAAATCCATTGGTGTGTAATCATCATTCATTAAAACCACCGCATATAATGGCGGACGCTTTAGTTCAGGTGGGGCTGTTTGTACAACCACTTCACCTTCATGATCTTCCTGCGAATCACTTAAACGTGGATTTAAGTGCCAATCGACATAACCTGATTGATGAAAAGAGTTTTTCACTTCACTTAAATTCATTTGACGCTTGTATCTTCGCATATCCAGTTCTTAATCTAAAAAATTATTGAGCATTCGCTTCGGCTTGAGGAATTTCTGACACAAAGGCAGAACTTACATCCACAGGCTTACCACGTTGCCAGCTAAAACGTTTAATGATCGGTGTACCTGATCCAGTTAAGCGCACTTCAATAAATTGCGGTGTAAAACCTTTTGGCATTGTCCAACGGCCAGTTAAACGCTCAAAATCTTCAAAGTTGAAGTTTTTATCTTCTAAAGGTACGACTAAAACTTCTGTGTCTTTAATCAGACGTAATTCGACTGAACCTGAAGCACGGCGTTTATTCGGGCTGACCTGAACAAGATCAATCTGATATTCATACGCATTTTCAGGTAATGACTTAATTGCCATATTTTGAATCGTTAAACTTACACCACCACGTTGTCTCAGGATTTCACGATAAATCGCGTTCATTCCTTCAAACTGAGCCTTATCTGCATTGGCCTGATTTACAGATTTAAATAAGTCATCTGCATTACCCACAGCCATATCACGCTCTTGCACAGCTGCATTTAAGTTTTTGCTCACAGCATCCAACGCAGTCTTCTGCTTCTGGACAACATCAACCAATTGTTCCGCATCAGCATCATAGCCAACAACGGTTAAACCCTGACGGTGTCCGACAGTATAACCAAGCATAAAACTGCTACCGATCAAAACGGTAGCACCAATAATTAAAGGTAAATTCGTTTTTAAAAACTTATTTTTCTCAACGGAACTGTCTGGTGAAGTAGTCGGTTCAACGTTTTCCATCATCATCTCTATCGTTATGATTTGCATCAAAGCACACATTAAAATCGAAATTTAAATGTGTGTGAAGTAAAAAAGCGTTTTTTATGGTAATAAACCAATGCCTTCTAAGCCAGCAGCCTCGTCAAAACCAAACATTAAGTTCATATTTTGAATGGCTTGACCTGCTGCACCTTTGACTAAATTATCCTGAGCCACCAAGATAATCAGCTTATTTGGTTGTGGGCGATAAAGTGCAATTCTGAGTTCATTCGCGCCACGAACGCTACGTGTTTCTGGTGAACTATTCGCAGGCATCACATCAACAAAGCGTTCATCTTTATAAAAATCTTCATAAAGTGCCTGTAAATCTGCTTGCTGACCCTGTTCTGTTAAATCAACATAAATCGTGCTCAACATGCCACGAATCATCGGAACCAGATGAGGTACAAAAATCAGTTGATCAAACTGACCTTTTTGACCTGAAATATTCTCAAGTGCTTCCACAATTTCTGGATGATGACGATGCCCAGCAACGCCATAGGCTTTGAAATTATCTGCATTCTCACTATAAATCATGCCAAGACTAGCTTTACGGCCAGCACCAGAGACACCAGATTTCGCATCAACAATAATGCCTTGCGTATTGACGAGCTGAGTATCCGATTTCAACAAAGGTGCCAAGCCCAATTGTACCGTTGTTGGATAACAGCCAGGATTACCAATGACTTGAGCCTGTTTGATCTTTTTACGATTTAATTCAGTTAAACCATAAACAGAATCTTTCAAAATCGTTGGACAGCTATGTTGCATGCCGTACCATTTTTCAAATTGCTCAAGATTTTGTAAACGGAAATCTGCCGCAAGATCAATCACTTTAGTACCCGCAGCGGTTAAAACTTCTGCATGCTGCATGGCAACACCATGTGGCGTCGCGAAAAACACCACATCACATTGTTTGAGTTGTTCTAAATCAAGGTCTGAAAACTCAAGTGTTGTGTGGCCACGTAAACTTGGGAACATATCAGCAACGCGCTTTCCTGCTTCTGTACGAGAAGTGAGAATACGAACTTGAACCTGTGAATGTCTAAGTAATAGACGTAATAGTTCAACCCCTGTGTATCCAGTTCCACCAACAATACCAACAGAAATCACGTGTGACACCTCTAGCTTTCATTTAGGCCTGTAGTATGGCAGTTTGCCCTCTTTTACACAATCTTCAAGTCTCTAACTTTTAAGAAAATAAATATCTGCTGGCTTGGAAATTTATGTTGTTATCTTCAGTCTATATTTTTATTGATCCAACAATTAAAGATAAATCAATTTGTTTTATCCGAAATGATTTCACCATTGGTCAAGAAACGCTATTGTTTCCGCTAGGGATTCGAATAGAATAAAAAAACATTGCGGTAATAATAAATTTCATGGATGCAAAATTTTGGAGAGCTGGAATGCCTTCTTTGAGACAAAAACAAAGATTAAATTACTATATTTGCGTAGGACTTGGTACCCTTCTATTAAGTTCAACATTAGTCGGTTGCGGAAGTGGTGAAAGCGAAGCATCAACCCCGACTGAAACCCCAACCACGCCAACACCTAGTCCAAGAACATTAAATGTTAAAGTGCCTGTTGAGCTGCGTAATATCAGCATTAAAGTTTATGACAATACAGACAACACTTTAATTTTAGAGCAGACAGCCAATACAACCACTAATCTTGCACTGACCTTGCCTCAAAGCGTTAAAAATCGTATTTATAGAGTGGAATTAACAACCCTGCCTAGTGCGCTTATTTATAATCCCTTGTCAGGTCAATACAATAATGTTTCAACTCAATTAAATACGCTGATTGAGATCAACCTCAATTCAACCAACCAGACTGTTTTTATTAATCCGAATTCGGAAGCTATTTATCAAAGAGCACTTATTCGCTCTGGGTATCTTCCAACTGATGCCAAAATTGATCCGACGGGAATTAGCAGTTTACATTTAAAACTGGCTTCAAATGATGTAAATACAGCCTTATTAAGTGCCTTTAATAGTATTGATCTACCTAATTTAAGCCCTGCCTATTCACTCAGCAGTTTTACAGCCCAAGATATCATCAATTTACCAGCGCTTTATACCACTGTCTTTTTTAGTTTTGGTTATATTCAGCAATGGGCCAACAGCTTTCCCACCGATT
Source organism: Acinetobacter sp. BIGb0102 (assembly GCF_003815055.1). Lineage (NCBI taxonomy): Bacteria > Pseudomonadati > Pseudomonadota > Gammaproteobacteria > Moraxellales > Moraxellaceae > Acinetobacter > Acinetobacter sp. BIGb0102. The sequence goes on along the minus strand of NZ_RKQE01000010.1, from coordinate 189,474 downwards.
CTTTTACCGAGTTTACTAAAAATCTGGCAATTGATTTAAGAGATGGGCAACTTGATGGAAAAATACTACGGGGTGATAAGACAGCCTTAAAAACACTTGTTTCTAATGCACCAGAAAATATCGATCCAGCTCAAAATACACTGTTAAAAATAGCCGCAAACCAAAAAATGGTTCGGGATGATTATGGCACCTCTTTAAAAGAATCGACCTTACAACTGGCAAAGAACTACCAGCAGGATTCAATCAATCCATCAGGCTATAATTTATTAGAACAAAAAGTTTATAGCTTTGATCCTCAAATAGAATCTACTGATTCATTCCGTGTTTCAGGTGCAGGCGATTACCGTCGTGCGGTTGGCTTTGTAGATACAACTGCAACCTGCAATGGCTCTACTTATCCATGTAAGCAAGGATTAACGGGAATTAATCTGGTTAATGTAAACTTACCTTCTATTGAATATCTGATTGGTCATTATGAAGATGGCAATGGCTGTCAACTCAATATTCGGGCAAATGGTGTACTTGAACTGATTAAAGGCTCTCAAACGTATCGCTCAACACTTGATGCGGACAGTACCGACAACCTGTTACAGGTCAATAAAACAACTCACGAATATCTTTTAAATAGCAGTTCATCGCAACCCACCAACGCAACCTTCCAATATAATTTTATTCAGATTCAAATCAAAGCTAATCAGGTAGTCAGTGCAAGCGCTGGGCTTGACAATCGTAAAGCTCCAGATCAACTGCAAACGACACAATTACAATGTAGTTTTTAAAAACTTAAAACATAAATCAAGGCATTGAAATCTCGCTTTCAATGCCTTTTTTAAATAATATAAAGAAAATCAAAATATAATTTAAACACTTACCCCCACTCCCAAAAAAGTAAAGGTGGTTTCGTGTATTGATCAAACCGATTTATTCTTTATCATGCGCGATGCTTTAGGCATTAAATAAAATCGTTTTAAACACGACAGCAGTCTTTCGAGGCTGCTGTTATTTACATGAAATAGATAATTTTAAAATTCATTCATTTACTCCGATGCTATACTCAGAATAAATAATGTTATTTCAATTCATGAATGTCTCTAAAATATCAAATTCCGACCTTACTTGTTTATTCCCGAGTCGTTCTCGGCTTTCTTATCGTCGCAGTGACGTTATTCAAACCGGAATTTTATCCGATCTACACCGTCATTTTTCTCACAATGGGTCTGCTTAGCGATATCTTCGATGGCATGCTTGCCCGACATCTCGGGGTTTCAAATGAGCGCTTACGCCGACTTGATTCCAATGTTGATCAAATCTTTTTTATTTGTGCAATCGTTTCGATTTACCTACAACAGCCCGCATTTTTTCAACAGCATCTCTATCCCATCATTATTTTAGTTGCATCTGAAATTGCCATTTATGTGGTCAGTTTCATTAAATTTCGCAAAGAAGTTGCCACCCATAGTCTCGGTGCCAAAATCTGGACTTTATTTTTATTTGCACTGTTGGTGCAAGTAACTCTAACTGGACAATCCCACATTCTATTTCTAATTGTGTTCTGGCTAGGAATTCTGACCCGTGCGGAAATCATTGCCATCATCTTTGTGCTGAAACACTGGCAGAATGATGTTCCAAACCTTAAACAGGCTTGGCGTATCCGAAAAGGTTTAACTGTACAACATAACCGCTTTTTTAACGGTTAGTCCTTTTTATAGTACCAGCTCGGTAATTGAATTTGCTTCAGTTGCTGACGATGGATCAGATAGTTTTCATCATATTTAGCAACTTCATTCCAGAACGCCGCACTATGATCAAAATGTTTGGTATGTGCTAATTCATGCACGCATACAGCTCGGACATTGTGTTCAGGCATCAGCGCTAATGCAGCACTAAGCATAATGTCATGTTTGGAACTACAACTTCCCCAACGAGTTTTCGGATTTCGAATAGTACAAGCTTGATAAGCCAAGCCAATTTCCCGACTGACCTGATCCAAATAATCAGGTAAAAATTGCTTGGCATAGGCCATGACGGCTGCCTGTAACGCTTTTTCCGACGCCGTATCTCGTATAAAGATCGTCTGCTGTTCCCAATCAAACTTAAAAATATGTCGTTGTGATTGTCGAATAACCTGAAACGGTTGGGAATGAAAGAATAATGAAAGTTGCTCAGGCAAATCCACGTTCAAACTAAATTGTTTTTGTTGTCTACCCCAAGTTTCAACCAGCCATTGCTCAGAATGAGTTAAAAACTGCTGGATCTGTTTTTTACTACAAAATAGCGGAACCGTTAAACGAATACCTGTGGGCTCCACACGCAAGCGCAGATTTCTCGCCCTTGCATGTCGAACCATCTTAATTTCAGGTAATAACGTTTCTAATGAAACTGCCTGCATTATTGTGCAGTACGCTCTTCGATACCATTATTAGTTGCAACAATCGCAATGCTTGCTGCATTTAATGCAAAGATACCGTTGGTGACAACACCAGGAATGTCATTAATGGTTTTTTCCAGCTCAAGCGCATTGAGAATGTTTAAGTTAAATACATCCAGAATCACGTTACCATTATCCGTAACCACACCTTCGCGATAAACTGGATCACCACCTAAAGCGACGATTTTACGCGCAACAGCAGAACGTGCCATCGGAATCACTTCAACAGGAAGTGGAAAATCACGACCCAATTGGTCAACCCATTTTGAATCATCAACGATACATACAAATTTCTTTGCAATCGACGCAACGATTTTTTCACGCGTTAATGCAGCGCCGCCGCCTTTAATCATATGCATATGGCGGTCGATTTCGTCAGCACCGTCTACATAGGCATCTAGGCCACCTACCGAGTTCATATCCACAACTTCAATACCGAGCTTCTTCAAACGCTCAGCGGTTGCATTCGAACTAGCGACAGCTGCTTCTAATTGCAATTCAGGCAATAAATCAATTAAAAAATTAACGGTACTTCCTGTTCCTACGCCCAAAATGCCGCCTTTAGGCAAATGTTTCAAAGCTGCTTTTGCCGCAGCTTGTTTTTTTTCATCTTGGGTTGCATATAGACTCATGACTTCACTCAACTATTTTGACATTTGCTGCAAGAAAACAGCGCAAATGCACAGGGGTTTGCTACAATGATCGTCTATTTTAAACTGTTATAGGGAAGAAGAACATGCTGTCTCGTGTGGTACGACAAATTTTACAAGCAACGGTTTATGATGTTGCAATTGAAACACCGCTTGAAGCAGCTCCACGAATTAGTCAAAAAATTAATAATAACATTCGATTTAAGCGTGAAGATTTACAACCTGTGTTCTCTTTCAAGCTCCGCGGTGCTTATAACCGTATCAGCCAGCTTCCTAAAGACCAGCTTGATCGTGGTGTCATTTGTGCATCCGCAGGTAATCATGCGCAAGGCGTAGCATTGTCTGGAAAAAAATTAGGTATTCCTGCAATTATCGTTATGCCAAGCACGACACCTGATATTAAAGTTCAGGCTGTTAAACGCTTGGGCGGTCAAGTGGTGTTATACGGCGATAGCTTTGATGTTGCCAACAAATATGCAAAACAACGTGCGGAAGATGAAGGGCTGGTTTTCATTCCACCTTATGACGATGAGCTGGTGATTGCTGGTCAAGGCACAATTGCCAATGAATTACTGCGCCAATGGCGTGATGTTGAATATGTTTTCGTTGCTGTTGGTGGTGGCGGACTCATTGCGGGTGTTGCGGCCTATCTCGGTGAAGTGGCACCGCATGTCAAAGTCATTGGTGTTGAATACGAAGAATCAGCATGTTTAAAAGCTGCACTCGAATCAAATGAACGCGTGGTATTGCCGCATGTAGGTCTATTTGCTGACGGTACAGCGGTCGCTCAAATTGGTGAATTACCTTTTGATGTGATCCGTTTACGTAAATCGGATAATTCAGGCCCAATCGTTGAACCCGATATCGTAATGGTCGATACAGATGAAATCTGTGCTGCCATTAAAGATACCTATGATGAAAATCGCAGCATCGTCGAACCATCTGGTGCCATGGCCTTGGCTGGCATCAAGAAATATGTTGCAGAGCATCAATTGACTGATAAAAACATGGTCTCGATTGTTTGTGGCGCCAACATGAACTTTGACCGTTTACGTTATATTGCAGAACGTACCGAACTAGGTGAACGCCGTGAAGCAATTTATGCCGTGACGATTCCTGAGCAAAAAGGTGCATTCCTCAACTTCTGCCGAGCATTGCAAGGTCGTAACATTACCGAATTTAACTATCGCGCGAGCTCAAGCAATCTGGCTCAAGTCTTTGTCGGAATTAGCTTAAAAGGTGGTGAAGCTGAGCGTCATGAAATTCACAATATGCTGAAACAGCAATATGAGGTGGATGATTTATCTGATGATGAAGTGGCAAAACTGCATATTCGTTATCTGATTGGTGGACATGCCAATATTGAAAATGAGCGTTTATTCCGTGTTGAATTCCCAGAACGTCCAGGCGCGTTACTCACCTTCCTTGAGCGCTTGGGGCCAACCCATAACATTACCTTGTTCCATTACCGTAATCACGGTGCAGCGGAAGGTCGTGTATTGGTGGGTCTGGAAGCGACTGATGCTAAACAGAATCCAGATGGTCTGATTGAAACATTAGAGCAGATCACTTATCCATATGCTGAAATCAGCAACAATATTGGTTATAAGCGTTTCCTTAAATAAGCAGCTTAATGACTTAAAGCCGGCATGATGTCGGCTTTATTTTTATCAACATCTATTCAATCTTTGATAGACGACAACACAAAATCATTACAAACAGAAAATTATTCCATTTTAAAATGAGTAAAAAGATATTTTTATCATTTAGTTAAGGACAGTTATGGCACAGTTTGCAGTCATTGGTTTAGGTAGTTTTGGGGCAACTGTTGCATTAGAGCTGACCAAACTGAATCATGATGTCATCGGAATTGATACCATCAAGCGCAATGTAGAAAATCTAGCTGATCGTATTACGCATGCAGTGATTGCCGATGCAACAGATGAGCACGTTCTTGAAGAGCTGAACATCCAGAATTGTGATGCGGTTATTGTTGCGATTGGCGAAGATATTGAAGCCAGTATTCTCTGTGTGCTAAACCTAAAGAATTTAGGTGTTGAGAAGATTCTGGTGAAAGCCAAAACCAAAGCACATCACACCATCCTTTCTCATTTAAATGTCAGCAAGATTATCCATCCTGAAGAAGATATGGGTGTCCGTGTAGCGCAAGCACTGAACTACCCAATGGTGAGTCGTTATATGGCACTGGATGATGATCATTACATCGTCAAGGTTCCCGTTAATGAGAAACTGAACAATATCAATTTGTCAGGTATTTTAAAGCAAGAGCCAAATATTAAACTGTTATTGCTTAAACGTGATCAGCAGATTTTTTATGAAACCGATCCTAATTTTACCTTACAAACAGATGATGTACTGATTTTGGAAGGTTCGCTTAGCCATCTCAGAAAACTTTCAGGATGTTTCGCATAACATGGCATTAAAAATAAACTCCCAAAAGATTTTTAACCTAAGTCCTCCTTCTTTGCTGGCGATTGGTTTTTTAAGTTTTATTGTCATCGGGACATTATTACTGAAACTGCCGATTGCCAATAAAGGTAACGTGAGCTGGATGGATGCATTGTTCACTGCAACATCAGCCGTCACCATTACTGGCTTATCCGTGGTTAATCTAAATGAGTCATTCAATCATTTGGGGCAGTTTATTATCCTGTTATTGATTCAATCGGGTGGTTTGGGTTTTATGACCTTTGCCATATTGGCAGCCTTGAGTCTGGCACCTAAGTTGGGTCTTAAACAGCAAATGATGGCTCAGGATAGCCTTGGGCAAACCAGCCTATCCAAAGTCACCTTCGTCGCCAAAGGCGTTGTGCTCTATACCCTGTTCTTTGAACTGATCGGCGTTGTGATATTAACTGCCTCATTTGCCCCGATTTATGGCTTTGGCCGCGGGCTTTATTACGCCATCTTCTATAGCGTTTCTGCCTTTAATAATGCAGGCTTTTCCTTGTTCGACAATAGTCTGATCAATTTTCAGAGCCACTATCTGATCTGTCTAACCATTAGCCTGCTCTATACCTTGGGTGGAATTGGTTTTCTGGTGCTGATCGATGTCAAACAAAATAAGCGCTGGAGCAAACTGACGCCAAACAGCAAGCTCATCCTCAGTACCATTGCGATTTTGAATCTGGTCGCCTTTATCTTGATCTGGTTATTAGAGTCAAATAATCCACTGACGCTCGGTTCAATGAGTTTAGGTGAACAGGCCATGAATGCATGGTTTCAGGCCACGGTTCCTCGATCCTCTGGATTTAATACGATTGATACAGGTGCGATGGAACATAGTACAGCCTTACTCACCATGCTGTTAATGTTTATTGGCGGTGGCTCTCTCAGTACTGCGGGTGGCATTAAGGTCGGTACATTTGTGATCTTGTTGCTGTGTGTGATTTCTTTTTTACGGCGAAATGAAGAAATCCGTATTTTTAATCATTCAGTTTCAGCAGAAACAACCTATAAAGCCCTTGCCGTGACAGCGATTACAGGCATGTTAGTCTTTGTCGGTTGCTTTATTATTCTGCTGCTCGAACCCAAACTGGATGTGATGGACTTGATGTTTGAGGTGGTTTCTGCCGCCTGTACTGTCGGTTTATCGCGTGGCGCCACAAGCCAATTACATGACGGCAGTTTATTTGTCCTTAGCGTACTGATGTTTACAGGTCGACTCGGCCCTTTAACGCTTGCCTATTTAATTGCAACACCGAAAAAGAGCCGTTTAAAACACGCCAATGCCAACATTCAGATTGGATGAAAACTGGAAGGCTGCTCAATCACAATCACTTGTTGGCAGACTCCATCAGCTTGGCGTTGTTGTTCAAATACAGCTTTAGACATCACATCAAAATGATCACAGAAACTCACTTCCTGTTCATCAATTGAATAAAGCAAGGACTGGTTCCCCATTCCTTGCAAGGTGTCATAAAACACAATCACAAAATTGCCACTTTCAAAAGCGTGCTGAATCTCAGCATAGGTTAAAGCAGCTTCAACAGGAATCTGCAGACCTTCCGCTTCGCGATAACACTGCTTTTCATTGTCATCGATATTCGGATCAGGTGCTGTATAAAATGAAACGGTATAGCCTAATTTCTTCATGGCTACAGCCAGAGCAATCGTGAATGTGCCATCTTTACGATCATGGCGACACAACTGGATCAGATCAGCAATATCAATATGGGTTTGATATTGCTTTAAGATGAGCCACAGTGCGAACACCCCACAATTTGCATCTAACTGTAATAATGATTCTGGAATATTTAAACTCATTTAATACCAGTTCATCAATGATACGCCCAAGCCTGCGTAGGTCGCACGATGGTTGTAATCAATCAGGCTTTCACCATAACCATCAAACAGTTGCAAGTGTCCACGCAATTTACCCGTAATTGGGAATGCCCAGTCAAACTGAACCGCGCCGTGTGAACGATCCCCACCTTTCAAGGAATGACGTAGCATCAATGAAAAATCGTGATCACCTTTGCGGTAAAATGCGGTTAAATCACCGCGGCCTACATAATCTTTAATATCCGGGTTATTGTCATCTTTAGCATCTTCCTCAACGCGATACCACGGACGCAGCATCAAGGCGAAATTATCTTTCTCGAAGCCAAGATTAAAGATAACACGGTTCCAGCTTCTCGATAGCGGATCAGAACGACCATTTGATTGGTGGTTCAACGTCACACCAAGTAAGCGCGCATTCAGCCCCAAAACTTCATAATTGGTTCTAAACATTAAGCTCGCTTCAGGCTCGTAATTCGTTTCACGGAAAGGTCGAGACTCATCCGAGTTATAGACTTGCCAGCGTGAAGACTGGGTATAACCCAACCACAGGTCACCATTCTCGCCAAAAATATTTTCCCAAGCCTTGGTCTTAAATGAGATCTGGAACTTGGCTTCGCTCGAGGTCAGCTCTTGCTTGTCTTTAACCGTATTTTCAGGGTTCGGACTGCTCGGAAACTCATTCTTGTCACTTGTCCAGAACACAGGCAGCAAATAGACAGGTTGATAAGCGCGGATATTCCATGTACCTAACTTACTGTCTTCTGATAGCTCCCAACGGCGATCCAGTAAAGAAACATTTGGGTCAAACTTGGGCGCAGTACCAAGAATATGCAGATCACTTACCTTTTGAACCACTTTATCTTTCAAAGATTCTGGTTGAGCTTTTTCAGTACTGGCTACCACTGGTACGGCCGCTACGGCGACCACAGGTTCTGGCGTCTGCACTTGTGACTGAATTACAGCAGGTGCTTTAAAAATCGCATCATAACAAGCTAAACGCTCAGCATTTGAGGCTAAAGCCACACATGCATCCGCTGTAGCTGGACTGGCTGGTGCGGTCGCTTGCGCATGTGCCAACGACGTAGTTAAGCCAAGTATCGTCAAGACACTCAGCTCCAGATAACTACGTTCAAAAGATTTGAACGCCATAGAATTCTCCAATTTTTCTTTTAATTGACTTGCTTGATGCTAAATCCAAGTTTCTGCAATTCTTCGCGTTTCGCAAATGGCGCAACGACCGCTTTCACAGGTTTTTGAGCCAATAAATACTGCTTGGCAACGCGTTGTAAATCGTCCAGATTCACATTGAGCAAACGTTCACGCAGAATCTTACGGAATTTTGGTGTACGTACATGTAGCAATGCATAACATGCAGTAATCGCCTCACCCGCTGGAGAACCCGGTTTATCCATACTCGCGACCAAACCAAGAATAGCTTCTTCAAGTTGATGTGGCTGTTGCTCGGTATTCAATAACCATTGCACACTAGCTTCAAAATCATTGAATGTTTCTGCTAAACGTGGATCACGATAGCTATAGAAACGGAACGAACACGCATTACCATCATAGCTTGCACCACCGCCATACGCACCGCCTTTTTCACGAATGGCACTATGCAAGAAACCATTTCGTAAATAAGCCGCCAACACCATCAAAGGTGCTGCATCTGGATGTGCTACATCGACTGCTTGGTAAGCAGATGCACAGAATTGTACATTGGCTTGAATTAACCACGCTTCATCATCTGAAGTATTCACAGGTTCGACTTGCGTTAATTGAACAGGTGTTTCATCAACAGCCAGCTTATCCCAGACATTTTGAACTTCTTCAACTAAACGATCCGATTGATGTTCTTCACAAACCAATAAGAATTGTTTAGGCGCTTGTAGTAATTTACGATGAATCGACTGTAACTCGCCAATTAACGCTTGATAAGCTGCATCATCCTGATCAATTTTATTGACCAACTCGGTTAACCAGTTCAATGCGCCCAAGCCTGTGTTGTGATAATCACGGCGCGCCAAAGCACTCATTTGACGAGATGCAGCCTGCATCGCATAGCTATGACCAGAACCTGACAAACGTGACTGCCAACGCGTTTTACGTTGCTGTAACAGTTCAATAATGCGATCTTTCTCATCAAAGCGTAGTTGCTCAAACGCCAATTTCAATAATTGAATCGCATCCAGTTTTTGTGTCAACGATTTGGTGGTTAAAGTCAGCCATGCGCTGATACGGTCTTTATCATCTACCTTACTACGCAACGATGCCCCCATACCCAAACCACCACTGACGGCTGTCTGAATCTGCTGGAATTCAAGATAATCATATTCTCCAGCGCCGACTTCACCCATCAGAATCGAAAGTAAATTGAAGTAAGGTGATTGAACAATCTCGTCAGGAATCTGAATCAACACTTGTTGATAGTAAATACCATTGGTGCCTGCATGGTATAAATTTAACGGCGTATCTAAACGATTACAGATAATTTCGCGCAACTGACCTTGAACAATCTGCAACTCGGCAGGTACATCTTCTAAACCAACTTTTGGTAATAACTCAAGATTATCAGGCGTATCCTGACGCTGCTTTAAGGCTGCAGTTTTTTCTTCAATCTCGATTTTCTGCGCATCGGTTAAACTGGCCGTAATGTCAGCCAGACGCGCCTGTTCTGCTTGCTGCTCTTTCACCGATTTGGTTGCATCAGGGACCAAAGTCATTTGTACACGATGCGGATTATCTAACAAGTGAGTTTGAATCAGGTTTGACAACCACATCGGGTCTTTCAACTCTTCTTTCACTTGCTCAATCGCAGAGTCCACGTCCCAGACATGAATCGGATCACTATGATGAATGGCACTACCTAAACCATTTAAAATCAGGCTTAAACCATACGGTGTACCATCGCCATTAATTTCACGTTGATGTAATTCAATTTGATGAAGAATAGCATCAACAAAATCGGCATCTACTGGCTTAGAAGCCACATCTTTCAGAATATCCAGAATGCCATTTTTAAATGTTTCTGCATGTTCAGCATTTGAACCTTGAACACCACAATAGAAGGTCATTTCAAAGTTGCTGTCATCAACCCCCATGAGTGGGCCTGTTGACTGTGCATAACCACAGGTTTCCAAATAGTGACGTAAAGGTGAAGCCGAATTCTCTAATAGAATCCCCTCAACCAAACGCATACCTAGACGGAGTTTGGTATCGCTGGTTTGTGGCAATAACCATGACATTACATGATAAGTTTTATCTTTCAAATCTTCGCTATCAACCGCATAGCTTTCAGTCACTTCGACTGGTGCAGTTAAGCGTTTCTCAGGTTTTGAGTATAAAGTCGTACCTTGAGAGAACTTGTGTAGAGCTAGTTTCTCAAACTGTTCTTGCAAGTCATATGCACTTTGATTTCCAAAAGTCATAAATACCGCATTACTTGGGTGATAATGCGTTTTATAGAAATCAACCAGTTGCTCATAGCTTAAATCTGGAATGTCTTTTGGATCGCCACCAGAGTTGTAGTGATAAGTTGTTTCTGGGAACAAATGATGTGCAAGTTGATGATAAAGCTGATCCGTTGGAGAGCTCATCGCACCTTTCATTTCATTAAAGACAACGCCTTTATACACCGCCTGATCATTTTCAAGCTCAATACGGATCCCTTCCTGAGCAAAGTCTAAAGGATTCAGATTGGCAGCAAATGCAGCGTCCAAATAAACAGACAGTAAGTTTTGAAAATCTTTTTTGTTTTGTGTCGCAAATGGATAGGCTGTCCAGTCGGCGGCAGTAAAAGCATTCATAAACGTATTGAGGGAACGACGGATCATCAGGAAAAACGGATCACGTACAGGAAACTTCTCAGAACCACACAACGCGGTATGTTCTAAAATATGTGCAGCGCCTTTGGAATCCATAGGCTGAGTTCTAAAGGCAACCAGAAACACATTTTCATCATGACTGGTCGCCAAGTGATAGTGAACAGCACCAGTCACTTTATGCTTATATTCTGAAACTTGAATATCGAGTGCTTCTACATGGTGTTGACGTAATAGCTGAAACGCGGGATGAATAGTTTGAGTAATGCTTTCAGTAACATCTACAGTCATGTGATCTCCAATTTATCTCTATTAAATCATTACGATTGATTATAGAGAGTCTACCGAAGAATACGTATCGATATCCATGTAAATTACTCTATTTTTGTAGAAAAATGCAGCGGCTAATCAGAACACAGTTGATTAAAAAACTTTCCGGAAATTACTGTGCCCCCAATCTACACTTTCATATTCCATACGTTGGTAGAAATTCGCCGCATTTTTAGTATCGGTATATAAACACAACTGCTCAAAATAAGTTTGGGCATACTGCTCGATATACTTCAATAAATATGCACCCACTGTTTTTTGACGACAATCAGGATGAATATAAAAACGGCGTAGTCTGCCCATTTTTCCAGTTTGATCGAAAGGATCCTGACTAACGCCACCTACTGCAATCAGATTCTGATCTTTATATACTGCAAATAAGCCTTCTCCATATTGATCAAAACGCTTTTTGCCCGTTTCAAATTCGTGCTTAAGTCTTTTTAAAAACTGGAACCCTTCTCGTTCAGACAATTCAATCAGCATATTCAGATCAGTTGGTAGCGTTAAAACTCGTTCTATTCTTAATCTTTGTAAAAAATCCATGTCTTTGTCCTGAATTTCCCGCGTATAAACAGCTGAATTTTTTTCAACAAACTATTGTAATCCTGAGCATTGGTGTAAACTTTGCTTTTTGATTTTTACTGTGATGACAAACATGGCAACTGTTGATCTTTTTGCAATTGGTAATGCACTCATTGACCAGGAATTTAAAGTTTCCAATGAGTTTTTAGTAGAACAAGCTTTGCAAAAAGGTACTATGCAATTAGCAGATGGCGAAACACAGGCAGATTTATATCAAAAATTACAAACTACCCAAAGCTACAAAGGCCAAGCCAGTGGCGGTTCAGCAGCGAATACAAGCGTTGCTTTCAGTGCTCTAGGTGGTACTGCATTTTATGGTTGCCGTGTAGGTAACGATGAACTTGGCTCAATCTATTTAACCGGCTTAAACGAAGCCGGAATTAAAACAGCAACCCAATCAATCAGCGAAGGTGTGACAGGTACCTGCATGGTACTAATTAGTCCAGACTCTGAACGTACCATGCAAACCTATCTCGGTATTACCGCTGAATTGACAGCTGAACAAATTGACTTTGAACCATTAAAAACAGCGAAATGGTTATATATCGAAGGTTATTTATCTACAAGTGATACTGCACGCGTAGCGGTTAAACAGGCACGAGAACTAGCTAAAGCACACGGTGTTAAAATTGCCCTTTCTCTTTCTGACCCTGCAATGGTGCAATATGCTCGCTCAGGTTTAGAAGAACTGCTCGATGATGGCGTTGACTTGCTTTTCTGTAACGAACAGGAAGCACTCATGTTTACCAATACAGAAAATCTTGAAGCTGCAATTGAAACGCTGAAACTAAAAAACCAGCACATTGTGATCACACAAGGTGCTAAAGGTGCTGTCATCGTAAATGAAGCTCACCAGTTCCATGTGAATGGCCGCGTAGTTGAAGCTGTCGATACCAATGGTGCTGGCGATGCATTTGCTGGCGCATTCCTGTATGCAATTAATGCAGGTTTAAGCTTGGAAGCAGCCGCTCAACTTGCTATTTTAATCTCTAGCGAAGTTGTTGCACAATTCGGCCCACGTTTAAGTGTCGAAAACTACGCAGAACTCTTGGAAAAATTTAAAAAAGCTCAACAGGAATGTGCTTAACATGGAAAAGATTTGCATGACTGAAGAAGTCCCTGAGCGTGAGTCTCGTGCATACGATACGATGAAAGGGACAACTATTTTTATTACTCAAAAAGATGGCAGCTTTTATGCCTATCAGAATGTTTGCCCGCATTTGCAGACAGAACTTGAGTTCTTGGAAAATCAGTTTCTCGATCAGGATCGCGAATATATTCAATGTTCTACTCACGGCGCCCTATTTTCTGTTGAAACTGGCGAATGTATTTCAGGCCCGTGTCTGGGTGAATTCCTTGAAAAAGTAAATCTGGAAGTTCACTCAGATGGTGGTATCTATATCGATTGATGCTTAAATCATGAATTCTGCAATGACTGAGTTTTTCCTCAACTACTACCTTATGCCATTCCATATGAGCGTAGTCGCTTTGATCGTGCTTAGCATTGCAGAAACCATTGGTATTTTTATTGGCTTACGTCCAAGCCATCTGGTGAAGAAACTGGCCCCAGAATGGTTACTGAACTCGCCTTTAGTAGATGTAAAGTTTTCCAAATATCTGATTTTTGTTTTCTTGCTCATCAACTTTAGTTTTGCGGGCTATTTTCTTGAGCTTTCGTTCTTTGCCTTACAGCATTACTTTATTTCTCCATATTATTTATTTGTTCCTGCTTTGATCATCGACATTTTCTTTACTGTCTTTATGATTCACTGTCTGGATCAGGTAATTAAACCCAAAGTCATTCATACGCATACCAATCTGGTTGGGCGGCTAGCAACAATTTCAACGGGAAATGCCCGTCCAGGTTTTTCTGCTCAGGCGCGTGTTCGTGATGAGTTTGGGCAACTGTACTATGTACAAGTTGAACCAGAATATGGCGAACTGGAACTACAATCACAAGTCCTGTTGATTAGCCAAAAATCCAATTCACACTATCTTGCAAAAAAGATTTCTCTTTCAAATAACCTGTTTACCCCAGATTAAAACCGATCAAAAGCCGCTAAACTCGATCTCCAAGTCCAAAATAAACACAATGTTACAAAAGTACACAATAAAAATAGGGGTTTTATATCTTCCCTTCTGAAGTGATTCGTGATCTAGAAATACTGTAAAACACAAAAGTGATGTTCGTCACATTTCTACAAATAAACTCTACCTAAATACTTGGTTTTATCAGCATTTCATTCTAAAAATAATTTTGATATGTAATTAAAATGATAACCCACTGTATATATTATATATTTTATATCCATACTATTTTAGTTGGTTTAATATTTATTTAACTCATTTTAAACCAGAGCTTTTTAATCAGATTTAAAATCATAAATACAACTGTTTTAATCAGATTTAAAAAATAATTCATATTATTTTAGTTGGATAAAATCATTATTTTAAATTTTAACCATAAATAAAATCAAGCTACTGTTTTATATAAATTATTTTAAATTAAATATATTAAAAACCCTAAAGGTTTATTTTCAATGGTTTTTATTTAATAATGTTTTACATCTTTTAAAAATGTGTATGAGGCTAAGTTCTATGAACACAAGTTCTCAAGATCCAAATCGGCGGCTCATCCGAGAAATCACGATTATTCTTATTATTAAAGTTGCACTTCTCTTGGTGATTAAACACATCTGGTTTGATGCCCCAACGATTCCAAAAGATTTTAACAATGAAGTTGCCGAGCGTATTGCTGGTGACATGTCCAAAACTCAGGAGACACGTTGATGATTTCTGAAAGCGTGGTCGATCTTTCGCGGTTCCAATTTGCAATGACCGCAATGTATCACTTTCTTTTCGTCCCTCTAACTTTAGGTCTGGCTTTTATTCTTGCCATTATGGAAACCACGTATGTGATTTCTGGTAAAGAAATCTATAAGGACATGACCAAATTCTGGGGGAAACTCTTCGGGATTAACTTTGCCCTAGGTGTAACCACTGGTTTAACCATGGAATTCCAGTTTGGTACCAACTGGGCCTATTATTCCCACTATGTAGGCGATATTTTCGGGGCGCCACTTGCCATTGAAGGTTTGATGGCATTCTTCCTTGAATCAACCTTTATCGGTTTGTTCTTCTTTGGATGGGATCGCCTGTCTAAAGTCCAGCATTTAGGCGTGACGTGGTTAGTCGCAATTGGTTCGAATATGTCTGCCTTGTGGATTCTGATCGCAAACGGTTGGATGCAAAACCCAGTTGGTGCTGCATTTAACTACGAAACCATGCGTATGGAACTGGTTGACTTCGGTGCATTGATCTTCAACCCTGTTGCTCAGGTAAAGTTTGTGCATACGGTTTCTGCGGGTTATGTCACAGGTGCGATCTTCGTTCTTGCGATCTCAAGCTACTATCTATTAAAGAAACGTGACTTACCGTTTGCGCGTCGTTCATTCGCAATTGCTGCCATCTTCGGTTTAGCTTCAACACTTTCTGTGATTTTGCTTGGTGATGAATCAGGTTATGAACTCGGTGATGTTCAAAAAACCAAACTTGCTGCAATCGAAGCTGAATGGCATACCGAACCTGCGCCTGCTGCATTTACCTTATTTGGTCTCCCAAATCAGCAGGAAATGCGTACCGACTATGCGATTAAAATTCCTTATGTGATGGGGATTATTGCAACGCGCTCTACAGACAAAGAAGTGACTGGTTTACGTGACTTGATGAAAGAACATGAAGTGCGTATCCGTAACGGTATGGTGGCTTATAGCGAGTTGGAAAAACTTCGTGCAGGTGACCGTTCTCCAGACTTATTGGCTTCATTTGAGAAAAATCAGAAAGACTTAGGTTATGGCCTACTCTTGAAAAAATATTCTCCAAATGTGGTTGATGCAACTGAAGAACATATTCAGGCGGCAACTAAAGACACCATTCCAAATGTAGCGGCTCTATTCTTCTCATTCCGTGCAATGGTGGCTTCTGGCTTCCTGATGTTATTGCTATTCCTTCTTGCAACATGGTCAGTGGCAAAACGTAATGCCGAAGATAAACCGTGGTTACTCAAATTTGCTTTGTTTGCTCTCCCTCTCCCATGGATTGCTGCTCAAACAGGTTGGTATGTGGCTGAAGGTGGTCGTCAACCGTGGTCAATTGGTGAAATCTTACCAACACATTTGTCTGCTTCAAGTGTGAGTACAGGCGATGTATGGGGTTCAATCATTGCATTAGCTGCGTTCTATACCGTACTACTGATTATCGAAATGTACTTAATGATCAAATTTGCGCGTTTAGGTCCAAGCTCGTTACATACTGGTAAATATCACTTCGAAAAACTCGAAGCAAAAGCTGGGGAGGCTCAGTCATGATCGAATATGAACTCCTAAAAATTATCTGGTGGGTATTGGTCGGTGTTCTACTGATTGGCTTTGCCCTCACCGACGGTTTCGATATGGGCTCAATGGCACTGATGCCATTCGTGGGTAAAACCGATTCTGAACGCCGTGCTGCAATCAATACGATTGCACCGCACTGGGATGGTAACCAAGTCTGGTTCATTACCGCAGGTGGTGCTTTATTTGCAGCTTGGCCAATGGTGTATGCGGTTGCCTTCTCTGGAATGTACTGGGCCTTGCTACTGGTTTTATTTGCCCTGTTCCTGCGACCTGTCGGATTTGACTATCGCTCCAAGTTAGAGAATACCCAATGGCGTACTTCTTGGGACTGGGGTCTATGCATCGGTGGTGCGGTGCCTGCGCTGGTGTTTGGTGTGGCATTCGGGAACTTGTTCCTTGGCGTACCATTTAGCCTAGATGACACATTACGCTCACAATATACTGGTAGCTTCTTTGCATTACTGAATCCATTTGCATTGATTTGCGGTATTGTCAGCCTATCAATGTTATGTGCACACGGTGGTGCATGGCTCATGCTACGTACGGACGGAAATTTACATAATCGCTCTGCCAAGGCAACACAAATCATGGCAATTGCCTTCCTTGTGTGCTTCTTGGCTGCGGGTGCATGGTTATTCTTTGGTAATATCTCGGGTTATAGCTATGCCACTGCTGTAAATACAAATGCGGCACTCAACCCACTTGCTAAAGACGTTGTGACCAATGCCAATCATGGTTGGTTAAATAACTATGCAACTTATCCGATTACGATGGCGGCACCTATTGTTGCAATTTTAGGTGCGCTATTGGTCATCATCAGTGCAGGCAAACATAAAGCGGCTGCAAGTTTTACAGGTACAAGCTTAATGATTGTCGGTGCAATCCTGACTGCTGGTTTTGCATTGTTCCCATTCTTGTTACCATCAAGCATTGATCCAACATCAAGCTTGACCATGTGGGATGCTGTTTCTAGTCATAAGACCCTCGGGGTAATGACGGTTGCTGCATGTATCTTCGTTCCGCTCATTTTGATCTATACCTCTTGGTCTTATTACAAAATGTGGGGCGTCATCACCAACAAACACATTGAAGAAAATTCACATAGTTTGTACTAATCAGGAGATGTGACATGTGGTATTTTGCATGGATTCTAGGCATTTTGATGGCATGTTTCGCAGGTGTACTCAGTGCACTGTATATCGAACATCATCAAAATTTAGATGAGGAATAATAAAATGGCTGAAGCAATGACAACACCGAAGAATCGTAAAGCGCAAGTGCTTGCAATGACCATTTCGTTTTTGTTGGCATTGCCCCTTGCTGCTATTTTACTGGTACATCCATCGCTGATGTTGGATGCAAACGGACACTATAATCATAGCCTGCTGATGCTGGTAATGATTGGCATTTCTGGTGGCTTCGTGCATGGGGTTGGATTTGTACCAAGATTCTGGTTATGGAAATGGTTATTTAGCCCTTATATCGCCTGGCCTTTGATGGTTCTTGGATACTTTATCTGGTTAGGCCAATAAGTTATTTTCATTTCCCTACCATTAAAAAAGCTGCCAGATCTGGCAGCTTTTTAATTTTGGCTGACGTATCAAGTCATTAAAACTTAAAATTCACTGAAGCAGTAAAGTTACGCGCCACACCCCACGTATTTGTAGTATTTGCCTTGTACTCTTTATCAAATAAATTATTCACATTTAAGCCAAGACTGACATCTGGAGTCATTTGATAACGCCCCATCAAATTGACTAACGCATAACTATCTTGTCTGTTCAATTGAGCAGCTAAGCCCCTAGCTTTTGCGGAAGCGGCATCATAAATTTCACTTTGCCAATTTACACCACCGCCTAAAGTAATCTTATCCAGCTTATATGTGGTAAATAATTTAAAGGTATTCTTCGGTAAAATAGGATTCAGAATTTCGCCATTCTGATTTTTAGCATCAGTATGTGTATAGCCAGCCTGAATATTCCAATCTGGTAAAACCTCACCAGCAAGACTCAATTCATAGCCCTTCACTTTCGCACCATCTACAGCAATATAAGGCTGAAAATCCAACTCTGCTGTTCCGGCACTGGTATCCTGAATTGCGAAGTTATCCTGTTTCATTGAGAAATAGGCAGCACTTGCATTCAAACGTCCTTCATAAAAATCAGCTTTTAGACCCACCTCAAAACTATTGCCTTCTTCTGGATCTAGATAGTTTTCATTTTTATCTTTTCGAGAAGAAGGATTAAAAATTGTGGTATAGCTGCTATAAGCAGATACATTCTCCGTCAGATCAAGAATTAAACCTGCATACGGTGTAAAAACCCCATTCTGTTTTTGTTCATTATCCGTGGTTTTACGTTCCCAGTTACTAAAACGTGTGCCTAATACCAGTTTTAATGGATCAAGCAATTGTAATTTCGCAGCGGCAAAAGCACCTAATTGCTGCTCATCTACAAGGTTACGACCACTTTGTTTTATATCAGGTCTCAGACTCGCTCCATTCCAACCTGCAATATTTTCAACGACATAATAACGGTTGAAAGTTGGATCATCTGATTGAATCCGATAGCCATTCACCCCAAAACTAACATCATGTTCGTGCCCAAATGCCTGAAACTTGCCTGATGTATATAGATCTAGGGAATGTACCTCTGGTGTACTTTCTAAACGCCCACTCGTCACCACCATTTGCCCTGGTTGTAAGGTTAAGGTTTTATTCACACTATATGGCTTATCATAAGTAATGCCCCCAGATCCAGCGACGCCATACTCACGTTTATTGCTTGCCTTGGTAAATGCATAATTCGCAATTGCCTGCCAGTTATCATTAAACTGATGTTCAAGGCCTAGAAAAATATTTAATTTCTCAGTGTCACTAAAGGTAAAGTTTGCCGCAGGATTATCCTCTCTCCCAAAACTTACTTGCTTTTGTCCATCATGCGTTATAAATGGAAAACCGTGCGCCGTCGCCCCATCAATTTTGACTTGTTGTGCTGTAAGAGCCGTAGTAAGCGTTGTTTTATCGCTTAAATCAACATCTAAAGCCCCATAAATCACTGCATTTTGACGATGAAACCGATCCTGTTGATTTCCACCTTCCTCATAAACAGCGACGGTACGACCACGAATCGAGTTATCCTGATTCAGCCCACCACTTACATCAATTTGACTCCGATACCGATCCCAATTACCCGCCTGTACATTAACTGACCCTTTTACCTCTGCTGTAGGACGTTTTCGTACATAGTTAATGCTGGCACTTGGATTGCCTGATCCACTGGTCAAACCTGTAGCGCCTTTGGTCACCTCGATACGTTCATAAAGTGCTGAATCTTCAAGACCAAACATATCTGCACCACCAAAAGAAGCAGTTGATGTTGGTATTCCATCGCGTTGAACATTGGTGATTGCAAAACCTCGTGAGTAATAAGTGTTATAGCCCGCACCCAATTGTCCGTACTGAACCATGGTGACACCAGCAGTCTGAGCCAAGACATCATTGGTACTATTCAGGTTTTGGTCTTCGATTTGTTGTGCTGTAAATACCGTGACACTCTGAGGTGTTTCTTTCAGAGATAAATCAAGTTTCGTCGCAGATTTTGATTTTTTTACGGTATAGGATGGATCTGCTTGTTCTGCTTTTAAATGAATTGTGGGTAAAACATTATTGCTCTCTTGGTCCACACGAGAATCATTTGCCCATGCGACATTGTGAGATTGACCAGCCAAAACAAACATGATCGCAGTATATAAATGATGATGCTTCATTCTTTCCCCCTGAAAATATTTTTTTACATTCTACATAAATGCAAATGATTATCAATAACAAAGATTTCCTTTGTTCCTTTTGGATTTGATTAAGTTTTTGAATATAGGCTTTAATTTTGCTAAAATTTAAACAATAATTATTATCATTACTATTTGCAGATTTCACATATGACTTTAAAACTAATCGGGATCACTGTCACACTTTTATCCTGTATGGGTCTTTATCTCAGCCATCCCAATCAAAATTTCTTAAAAAACCAACTGGGTCGTTATTTTTTTTATACGGTCATAATCGGTTTATTGATTGGTTTAAGCATATTGCTTTATGCGTTGCCTTTACTCGTGGCAATCTTGATCTGGCTTGCAATTGCGACACTAGTCTGGTCATTCGCTCCTCTGCTCATGCTAATGAAAAGGTCAAATTAAAATGGATATGCTGAAACAAAAATTACAACCAGACTGGTGGACAAAAACGTTTGCCGGTTTCTTTCTAGGACTGAGCTTTGCCATGGCAATGGGTGCAATCATCGTTCTACTCAACAAGTCACACTCGGACTCCTCTATTGCACCTCAATTAGGTATGTGGTCGATCCCGTGGTTCTGGCTATTTGCTTTCTTTATTGCCTATTTCATCCCGAAAGGTTGGCAAACGATGCTGATTTTCAGTATTGCGAATGTGCTTGCTTATGCCCTGTTATTCTGGTTACGAGGTTAAAAATGAAAGTTCGCGCAGATATCATTAAAACAGGTAAAAATCTTCATACATGGGTCGGAATCAGCGCAGGTATTCTTCTGTTTATCTGTTTTTTTGCTGGTGGTTTAACCATGTTTCAACATCAGTTGAGTCAATGGGCAACACCTCCTCAACAAAAACTAGCAGCCATTCAACCTAACCAATATAACCAGCTCGTTGAACAGGTGCAGGCACAATATCCAGAGACAAAGAAAGCCTTTACGCTCAGTTTTAGCTCACCAGAAGGACATAATGCGCCAATTCAATGGGAAGCAGCACATGAGCCAGAAGAAGATCATCATGGAGTTGATATTGCTCAAACCAGTATGTTGGCAACACTCGATGCTAATGGTCAGTTGATTGCTCAACAAGTGAATGTGTCTAAATTAGGCTGGCTGATTGAACAACTTCATGAAACCGCAGGCATTCCAGGCATGATGGGACATCATACTGCTGGTGTTATGGTGATGGGTGTGGTTTCAGTTCTATATTTTCTTGCAATTATGTCTGGTCTGATCGTGTTATTGCCGACATTGATCAAAGATTATTTTGCTGTCCGTCCAGGTAAAAATAAAAAACGTTTTTGGTTAGATACTCATAATGTTATCGGGATCACTAGCTTACCATTTCATATTATTATCAGCGTTACCGTCGTTGTTTTTGCCTTTCACGATATTTTCTACGGCGCACTCAGCCAACTGGTCTCAAAAGACAAACCACTTTTTGAACGACCACCTGCGGTAAAAATTGTTGATCCAGCACCACAGCTCGATGTAGAAAAGATTTTCCAGAATATACAGAAAGCTGCACCTGATTATCGCATTGATGGTATCCGTTTCAACCAGCTGGATCATCCTGAACGGGCCTCTGCGTTCGTTGCACTTTATCATCCAGATCGCATGCTACGGGGCGATACTTTTGATTATATGAATTTTAATCCTTATCAAGATTCACCTTATCCAACCAAAACCCTATCAACAGAAGAAAGCTCGGCTGCATCACTGATCCGTTCTATGTTCGCACTACATTTTGGAAATTATGGTGGTGATTCCATTCGCTGGATTTATCTCATCTTTGGTTTAGGTGGTGCTTATTTATTTTATTCTGGCAATATCCTTTGGATTGAAACCCGTTTACGGAAACAGAAAAATCCTAATCTGCCAGCTCCACAACAACGTAAGGATGTGATGTTTATTGCTAATCTTACGATCGGCGCATGTTTAGGCTGTATGCTGGCAATATTTGTGAGCATGCTGGCTGGACGCTGGGCCTACGTCATACCAATGCAATTACAAAGTCATAACCATGTATTCATGTACAGCTACTATTTTGTGTTTATTGCTTGTGTCTTATACAGCTTTCTAATTGGAGCAGCCAAAGCATTACCTCAGCTCTTCTTTGCAATTGCGATGATTTTATTGCTTATTCCAACTACTTCTGTTCTCGCTTACCTATTTCCTATTCAAGGGTTATGGCATTCAACAGGATATTTAATCTGGATAGATATTGTTGCAGTATGCTTCTCTTTACTGTTTTTACGCTTTTATCAACAAGCAAGAGATCGAGCACGAAGTGCACCCGTAGGTTCAATCTGGTCTAGTCAAAAACAGGATCATTCAGTTCTTACAGAAAATCAGGTCTAACTTATTCGTAGATCCAGAGATAAAACAGTCTAATTATTTTTAAAAGCGTAAAAAAGCCGATGATATCATCGGCCTTTTTATTGATATGCGATTTAGTTGCTTTGTCCAGCTAACCATGCCATAAATTTTTGACGTTCAGCTTTCGATGCTTTTTGCCATAATTCTGCCATTTGCTGATCGGTTGTCTTGGTTGCACCTACTTGAGCTGCTGTTGTTACAGCAACAGGTGCAGTCGCAACAACCGCTGCTTGTGTAGCAGTTCCTGAGTAAACAGGCGCTGGCTGATTGGCAACATTGTTTTTATTCTTTTGGGTTAAATCCAGAGTGCGGCTTAGAAAATTATTGCCAGAGAACCAAGGTTGTGCTTCATTGTTCGCACCCGTTTGTTGAACGACAAGCTTTTTATTTTGATCATATAAAGCAACCGTAGGCTGATCAGCATATTTCTTTGCGGCTTCAAAATCTTTAGGTGCGTTGATCAAACCTAAAGTATAAGTTTGATTATCTTGAAGGTTCGGTGCTTGAATCGTGACGACACCCGACTTAAGGATGTCATGCTCACCATTCAAATGCTCAAAATATTCACGATAACGAACGTTAACCACTAAATTACCCGGATCGACCTGATAGTTATTCTTTTTTGAAGGAATTAATCCATTATTCACTTCTTGACCATTTACAGCAAGAATCACGATTTCTTCAGGTGCAGTGATTGTAACTGCTGAAAACACTGAACTACTTAATAATAACCCAAAAGCAGCAACACCAACTCTTAAAGACATTAGACTCTTCTCGTTATAAACAATTTATGAAACCGTATGCACTATGCAATGCGATTATGACGATTTTATGACAAAAGTTAAAACTGCCTCTTGCAACAATTTAGCTTTGTTAAGATAAGTGCAGCTTAAAACCAGTAAAAGAAAAAAGCTTTATCTAAAACTTAGTGTTAAAAGGGCAAAGATTTCAACATTCTTTGATATCTACAAACCCTTAATACAACCCTATTATTATTTATTTTTTTGATTTTGACTGAGTTTTTAATAATTTAGATTGCAATTTAGGGTATAAAAAATGTCAGATAATACTTCGTTAGGTGTTAATTTGGGCTCACAAAGTAAAATAGAAATATAAGTGCTGCCAGCATAAGACTAGCAATAACCAGATAAAAATCTACCGTATTAAAGCTTTTCAAAAACTTAAAAATATTCATAATTATCAACCTCTTCTCGTTAAAATTTTTATATCAGATTAAGTGTAACAATTCGCAATCCGATTGTAATTATTGTGTTTAAATTGCTTCTACATTGTAACCATTGAAACATCTTGTCTCTTTCGCAAGAACATATAAGCAGTAAAAAACCACCCGAAAGTGGCTTTGTTTAACAATGATTAATACTTAATTTGGATTAATGAAATAAAAATATAAAATAAGTATGACAAGCACGATGCTTGCAACGATTAGATAAGCCCCAATTGTGTTAAAGCTTTTTAAAAACTTGATAATATTCATAATTTTCAACCCCTTGAAAAGTAAAATAAAGCACCCCAAAAACAGTACCTTACTCTATTATTTTACCAAATGGTCAAAAATACTCAATTCAAATCTACAGTACTGAGTTTGTTTTTTATAGATAATTTAAATGGATAAGCTCCTTGCATAGAGAGTATCTACACTGGGTAAAACCTAACTATAGGCCGCATCGCCATTCAGCTTTTAATGGCCAATGCATAGCTCGAATAACCTGTCCTATGCAACTAGCTAATGAATGTAAGTCAGATATCATTATTACGGAAGCTTTGGGTGGAAAAGGAATCTGTCCACCCAATTTCATTAGAAATCAGTCGCCTTAATCTCCAATCGGAATTGATAATTTAAGCTGATTACTTCTATGCTCTAAAGGTAATGGACTATGTTTGATAATTTTTTGTTGATAGTCTTGGTTTGAAATCATCCCTCTATTTCGGGCCTTCTGTAATGAATTAAATTGCTGCTCTTGCCCATGCGCATCCAAAGCACCCAAATGTCGATGCTCAAGATAATACTGCGCTCTGTCATGTGGACTCATATTAGAAGTAATTGATTGAATTTCACTCAAGCTTTCTAAATCTTGAGTCCGTTGACTTAGACGATCTTGCTCTTGCTGCTTCAATGACTCAAAGAAATCAACTTGTTCACTACTCTCGATTTGATATTGAGGTTCGTCGTTTTGCAGAATCAATATAGATTGAGGTTTATTAAATAAGTCATCTGCACTATAAACTGAACCAGAAATCACCGTACTTATAAGAAGAATTAATATTTTTTTCACCAAGCCACCCAATAAACAAACAAATAAAGACAAGTGTATATTTTACACTTTTCACATAATCATTTCAAATTAAGCATTATAAAACAAAAACTTATAATTAAACCAACAAATCATAACTGCCTCTTAAAGTTACTGGTATTTCAGTAAGTCACAGACCTAATTGGCTTAAAAACATACAAATGGCTTTCCGCGAAATATAAGACAAGCTTCCCAAAGCGATTGAAATAACTGCTTTTAAATATTTTTTAATAATTTAATTAACATGAAGTCATCATTTCTAGATGGATAAAACAAATGCGCCACAAACCGAAACCCTCTACTTTTTTGTTTTCATGGATATTGAGAAATCAAACGTAGGAGAACTTCGGTATGAACAACCTAAACAATGAATATCAAGAATTAAATCAATTACTTAAAGGCATTAAATTTGCCATGGTTACTTTCATTTCTGAAAAAGGCCACTTACACTCTGTCCCAATGACCACCCAAGATACTGATTTTAATGGAATCGTATGGTTTTTAGGTTCTAAAAGTTCTGAACTTGTGAAAAGTATTCCGCTAAATAACCAAGTCAATTTAGGGTATAGCAATATATCGAATAATGATTATGTTTCGATTAATGGTATCGCTGAGTGTGTCGTCGATCCTGCGATTCTTGATCAGATCTGGTCTCCTGCTTATGAAGCATTCTTTGAACATGGTAAATCTGACCCGGATATTCAACTACTCCGTGTGATCTGCAACGGCGCTCAATATTGGAAAGGTTCAGGTAAAGTAGCAACCCTATTCAAACTTGCTAAAGCTTCTATTACAGGAGAATCTGAGGAGCTTGGCACGACGAAAAATATCTCCCTGTAAATTTAGTGAGCATTCTTATAAGACGGCACCTAATTTGTCTTCTCTCAATGAAATGCTCCTCTAACAGCGCATGAGTTTAAAATAGAAATTTTTTACTCCAATAAAAAAGAGCACATAAAGTGCTCTTTTTTTGATGCCCGATCTAAACTTAGTTAAAAGTTTTGAAACGTGCTGCATCATCCATATATGTTTTGTCGCCAGCAGCAGCTTCGATAGAACCGAATACAAGCTGAGCACGTAATTTCCAGTTTGCAGGAATATCAAAAGTTTCTGCAACTTCTGCATCAATAATTGGGTTGTAATGCTGTAATGATGCACCAACACCAATTTCAGATAAGGCAGTCCAAGTTGCAAATTGAGCAATTGCACTTGAGTGTTCAGACCATACTGGGAAGTTATCTGCATATAGCGCGAATTGCTCTTGTAGGCCTTTTACAACATCTTGATCTTCATAAAATAACGCTGTACCAAAACCTGCTGCAAAGCTATCAATTTTCGCGCTTGTATTCGCGAAAGCTTCGGCTGGAACCATTTTACGTAAAGTTTCACGTACGATTTCCCAGAATTTTGCATGTGATTCACCATATAAAGTCACAACACGTGAAGTTTGTGAGTTGAATGATGATGGGCTTTGTTTTACAGCTTCACGGATCGTTTCTTCAATTGTTGCTTGGTCTACTGTAAGGTTTTTACCAATCGAATAAATTGTACGGCGTGATTTAATACTATTTAAGAAGTTGCTCATGTTGTTATTCCTACCTTGTGCCCTGAGGCGTTATCTTGGATTGAATGTAGTGTATAACGAGGTATTTTTTAGGAATAGACCAAAAAACATAACAGATCGTTCTTTTTTTGAAACAATGCAAATTGATATACTGTTCAGGTTCAGATGTAATTGGGCTTTAATGGGTTCACTTCTAACTCTTGGCCCTTGCAAATCTCATTATTTTGTTCTGTTCCACTCTATCTCTTTTAGTAGAATGATTAGCAATCACTCAATGATATTGCCAGCTATATCTTGTTTTTAAAAAGAAAAAAAGCCGAAAACTCGGCTTTTATTTCATATTAGAATCTAATTTATTTATCTGTTTCAAATAACGCAGCAACGAATGATTTAGCCGAGAATGGACGTAAATCATCGATCTTCTCACCAACACCAATATAGCGAATCGGCACATGAGTACGACTTGCAATATTGAATAATACACCGCCTTTTGCAGTACCATCCAGTTTGGTGATGGTAATACCTGTTAGGCCAACAGCCTCATCAAAAAGCTGAACCTGATTAATCGCATTTTGACCTGTACCAGCATCTACAATTAGCATGATTTCATGTGGAGCAGTTGCATCAATTTTCTGCATCACACGTTTAACTTTTTTCAACTCTTCCATCAAGTTGGCTTTGTTTTGCAAACGACCAGCGGTATCTGCAATCAATACATCAATGCCTTTGGCACGCGCACTTTCAAATGCATCAAAAATCACAGAAGCACTATCAGCACCATGTCCTTGAGCCACAACTGGAATGTCATTACGCTCACCCCAGATTTGCAATTGTTCAGTTGCTGCTGCACGGAATGTATCGCCCGCAGCCAACATCACTTTCTTGCCTTCACCTTGTAAACGCTTCGCCAGTTTACCAATGGTTGTGGTTTTTCCTACACCATTTACACCTACCATCAAAATCACATACGGTGATTTATTCGGATCAATATGTAGTGGTTTAACACGTGGAGCTAGCAAAGCAACCAGTTCTTCCTGAAGTGCCTTGTATAAAGCATGCGAATAAATCAAATCACCACGAGCAGTACGTTCAGTCAAATTGGCAATAATAGTTTTGGTCGCATCAACACCAATATCTGCAACTAAAAGTTGTTCTTCAACTTCTTCCAGTAATTCGTCATCAATTTCTTTGCCACCAATCAGAATGTTGACCATACCATCCGTAAAACTACGACGGGTTTTCGTCAAACCATCTTTCATGCGACCAAAGAAGCCTGTTGATTTGGCTTCTTCTTCAACAGCTGCCGATGCAGGTTGCTCAACGACTGGCGCTACTACAGGGGTTTCAACTGTTTGCTGTACCGCTGGCTCTATAATGGGAACATCGACAGCAGGTAAACTTGGTAATGTCACATCGTCATCACCGATGTCAGCATTTATCAAGAATTTATTTTGCATATTCGATTGCTGTTGCATGTCGATTCCTTGAGTGTAAAGCAGCTTTTAAAATGGGGCCAGTCTAGCATAAATTGCTATCGTTTTCCCGAATGGGACAATTCATTCATTTATAATGGAAATGAGTCGATTAAAACTCACTCATCTTCTTTCGCCATCGCTGGATATTGTCTAATCCGGCTTGATTCAAATTGATAAGCATTTAATAACTTTAAATAATCTAGACGACGAATTGGCGTCTGGTCTAAAACATCATGCGCCATATGCTGGGTTCTTGGATGGCTGGCCTGATGAGCAAACTGCACCACTTGCTGATATTGCGATGCATTGATTGGACGTAGTAATGCGTTATACGCAAGTATAAAAATGGACAAAATAATAATACCGACCAAAATATTATAAAATTGGTCCAGTTTGAATCCTAATCTGGATTGCATCACTTTATGTTTAGAAAGTATAGACAACATAACCTACCTCGAATTAGAGGTAGTGTATGTCTCTGATTCGCTTAGGACAAGTACAACGTTCAATAAGTCACAATTCCACAACTTATTGAACGTGCAAACAACTTTAGCTGTGATTAACTGACCAGCGAACGAACAAAAGCAAAGTACAGAATGAATGCAATGATGACGAGAACAATGAAAATTGCAAACATGCCGACCCCACTTTCTGCATCAGCAGGATGTAAATCATCGTCATCGGCAATATTCTTCAGCTCGCCATCATAAATTTTATAAAAACGGTCTTTCTGTTCAGGGCTTAAATGGCTGGCAAAGTCATAAACACGCTTACGCTGAGCAAGACAATAATCACCTAGATGAATTTCCTGATGAAAAATCGCTTCATCAAGTAATTTACGATGATGATGAGCAAGCGCAATGATTTGGCTTTCTAATGGAGGAACATCAACGTTCACACCATCAATCACATTTGACATGTTATTCTCCTTTTCTCTTATTCTCACTTTGATTCTACTTAAAATTATTTGTGGTAAATGTTTAATCGTGTAAGCTTTTATTTACGCAAAATTGCTGAATATATTTGACAATTCCATCAAATTGTCATATTACTTTAATAATTCTAAGTTAAAGTAGCTTAAATTCAAAGTAGAGTAACTTTGGATAGAATTTGCGGTAATCATAATTAAAATAAGGAGTTATTATATGATTCAACATTTTACACACCATGAACTAGAGCATCTATATGCAAATGCGGTCAATACAATTCAATCGCAAAAAAACTTCCAAGATGCAGTAAAAGAGCTTGAGGAAGTCGCTAAAGCAGGTCACGGTAAAGCGGCACTATTTTTAGCAGAATTGTATTATCAAGGCTTCCGAGTAGAACGTGATTCCTTGAAAGCTCAGTATTGGCAGAAGATGGCAACCCTTCAAGCTTAAAGAAACGTCCTTGCGCTATATCAAAGCTTTTATTGCTTTGATTTGCTCAGGTGGCGTTTTTTTAATGCCTGTTAAACTATAATTAGTAAGATGATCTCCTCTTTTTCACTCGTACTGCATTAAAACATTGCCCTATCTTGATCGAATTTCCCGACCGATAAAAACACAATAACTCTATTTTATCCAAAGCTTTAGCTTACAAAATTAAAGAACTAATCACTCAATTTTCTAAGTAACTACAATATTTGCTTACGATTTTAGTCAATTGTTAAACATAAATGACATCTAGATTTCTTATAATGAACCATAAGTTTAAGAATATTAGTTCAATAAAATGTATCGCTTTAACCATTTTCAGCCGGTTTCACGAGAGTTGATGATTAAAATTTCAATTCTAAAAACAATGATGTACTGTGGTGCACTTTGGGGCCTTTACCACGAAGGTTGGGCAATCAAATCGGATCAGGACGGTCATGTCTTCCCTTTCTGGCTCAATGGTGTACAAGCCCATCGTTATGCAAAAGCCAACTGGAAACACTACACGCCACGGAAAATTACCCCTAAGGATTTTCATGAGTCATTGCTTCCCACTTTAACCCGCTTGCAGGTTGAGCCAGCATTATTCAACTCATCACACCGCAAATTTAAGCTCTCAACACAGCAAATGCAGCATTTCTTTTTTATGCCCCGTGAAGCAGTTATACCTGCTTAAAACATGATTTAGCGCCAGTGATGACTTTTTGAGCATTTATGAGAAAAAGTTATCATTGGAGTGAAATTAGCACTTTGCAATTAAAAAAAATACCGTTAAGTTAAATGAAAATGACAATACAACACAGGTGGATAAACAATGACAATCGTTGCTCAAGTCATCAAGAATAAAGCAGTACAATCAATTTTTACAATTTCACCCAATGCGACTGTACTTGAAGCAATTAAGATCATGGCCGATAAAGGTGTCGGTGCTCTGGTTGTTGCTGAAGATGAAAAAGTTGTTGGAATTTTCTCTGAACGTGACTACACGCGTAAAATTGCCTTAATGGAACGTTCATCAAATAACACGCCTGTTGCAGACATTATGACCTCGAAAGTCATTTCGGTCAGTCTTAATCATACGGTAGAAGAATGTCTTAACCTCATGACCGATCGCCATTTACGTCATCTTCCAGTACTCGATCAAGAAAAGTTAGTGGGCTTTATTTCGATTGGAGATCTGGTAAAAGCAGCGATGGATGATCAACGCATTCTGATTGAGCAGCTTCAACAATATATTTCTGGTTAATTTTAATCAAAAACAAAAAGGGCAAATGAATTGCCCTTTTTTATGACTTATTACAAATTAAGCTTTTAGAAAATTTTGAATAGCTGGAACAAGACGTTGCAACAACTCATCGGCTTGCGCTTGCGTCATATTCAAAGGTGGTAGTAAACGAACAACTGAACCAGCCGTCACGTTAATAATCAACTTATATTCATCACGCGCAATTGCAACCAGCTCAGCACAATCTTTTGGCAATTGAATACCAATCATCATCCCGAAACCACGCACCTGTACATGATGATCCGCCAATTGCGCTCTTAACTGATCAACAATATAAGCACCCATTGTTGCCGCATTTTCAACAGCATTTTCCTTTTCCAAGGTATCAAGCACGGTATATACCACACGTGAACCCAGCACTGTGCCACCATAAGTTGAACCATGACTTCCTGCGCCAAGTAAGCCTACCGCCTTACCTTGTGTCATCACCGCACCCACAGGAAAACCATTCCCCAAACCTTTTGCTGTGGTCATAACATCAGGAATAATATTGGTATGCTGATAAGCAAAATATTTGCCTGTACGGCCATTACCCGTCTGGATCTCATCCAGCATCATCAGCCAGTTATGCTGATTACATAAAGCACGCACATCTTCTAGATAGCTAAAGCCTTGAGGTGCAGTATTCACCCCACCTTCACCTTGAATTGGCTCAATCAGGATGGCAACGATATCTGGATGAGTAATGGCTGCTTCTTGAATCGCCTCAACGTCCCCAAACGGAACACGAACAAAGCCCTCTACCAAGGGTGCGAAACCTTCCTGTACTTTCTTATTGCCTGTTGCGGATAAGGTTGCAAGTGTACGGCCATGGAAAGATTGCTCTGCCACTAAAATTTTAGGATTGGCAATGCCTTGTTGTGAGCCAAATTTACGCGCAATTTTAATTGCACCTTCATTAGATTCTGCTCCACTATTTGAGAAGAAGATTTCTTCCATTCCAGAAACTTCAGCGAGTTTCTGTGCTGCCGCAGTTTGCCAAGGAATTTCAAATAAATTACTAGTATGTACTAAAGTTGCAGCCTGTTCAGCAATTGCTTCAGCAATGACAGGGTGTGCGTGCCCTAATCCACATACTGCAATACCTGTTAATGCATCTAAATACTCAGTGCCATCTGCTGTATATAAATACGCCCCTCGCCCTCGTACAAAGCTGATCGCCTGGCGACCATAAGTAGCCATAAGATGTGTGGGTTGATCAGGTTGCACAGGAGCAAGAGTGATATTAGTCATAACAAACTCAATCTATCAGTAGTTGTGGTGAAAAAAGTTATATAAGCAAAAACTTGCATAGATTGAAAGCTTAAAGTCACATTTATACAAGAAAAATCTTTTGCAATGAGCCTTTTTAGTAGAAAAAGGACCTGATTGAAGTAATTTCATTGAAATTTAAAATATAAAATGATTTCCAAAGCCTTCAAGAAATCAGCTTTATTATTAAAAATTACTGCTAAATTTAACGTTAGGACTAGTCATCTATACACTTTTACTATACCTATCAAATCTTCAAGGATTAGAATAGCTAATTAGATTCATTCTTCTTTAGCGATCACTTAAACAAAAAACACACAAATTACTACTTAATTTTAATCAACATCATTTTTCGCTTCATAGTTTCTGGTTATTCTCTTATAAATTATTTACACAGTTCTCTTTAATCTTATTCAAATAATACTATGCAAGTAAAAACTCTACTTCTACAATTATACCGAAAACTTAGCCCATCCTAATGAATTCGATTAAAAATATTACAAACATACCAACTACTTGGATATTTAAACTCAAAAGCATATGCATGGCTAGAAAACTTGGTTCATATATTTTGCTTTTATTTAATATTTTCCAGAATACAACCCCATTAAACAAACAACATTACAAAATTTGAGACAAGCTATTCATAAGTTTCATTCTTAAAAAGAGAGTAACTAAAAAGTTATTTTTCCAACAATACGTTATATACTAAAAGCCAATACTTTTTTTATTTTCTAAAATAAAAACTAACACAATATATACAACTATCATTCTAGTAAAATTGTAATATTAAGAAAATACTCCTTGTGTTTGCGATAAATAAAATGTTAAAAACAACTTTATTTTCACTTATATGTATAATTTCACCATCATCTTATTCATTTGAAATATATCAATTTTTAAATTGGCATTACCTAAAAATGCCCGATGGCGAAGTAAAATACTCTAAGAAAGTTATAGATTATGATAAAAATTTATCGTCTATTGGCATGAAAAAAATGAATGTCATATACTCAGTACAAATTCTTACTGACAACAGACCTGATTATAAAAAAATTAAAAAAATTGTTGAAGCTACAAAAATAGACCCTTATACACCTATTTGTTTTGATATTGAAATAGGAGTTGCCAACAAACCTGAAACTAATTTACCTGTTATTTTAGGTGCTTTAAATATATATCACAAAATCGGTGGCAAGGCACCAATTGGGGTTTATGGTGTATTACCTCAAAGAACTCCCAATAAAATCATATCGAAAAAGCAAAGAAATGATTTTATTTTACTTAATAAAAAGTATGAGGAAATTGCAAAAAATGTCGATTTTATTTCCCCAACTTTATATTTCTATTCACTTCAGAATATGGATATTTGGAAAAATAAAGCACAGTTCAATATGCAGGAAGCAAAAAAGTATGCTAATCAATATAATTTAAAAATCTATCCTTTCATTTCTTTAAGTAACTGGGAGATTCGTAATAAAAAATTTTTCGTTACACCTATAAGTGAAAGCAATATGGATATGGCTCTTGCTTTTCTAGAATCTCAAGGGGCCAATGGAGTTGTACTATGGGAGAGTGGCTCATCTAGACAGGCTAATGATGAAATGCCAGCCGTATTTGATATGAATAAAGACTCTTTTAAATCAGTTGTAAATATACTCAATAGAAATAAATAACAATTATATATTATTTAACCACTAACTAGAAATTTGGGATTAAGAATTACCTTTAAAAAGAGGAATAAAGCTATAAGTAAAATTAAAAAATCTGATTTTTATTCAAACCAAACTAAAGATTTAAATTGTTATTTAACTGGCTTGGTAAATTAAGACTGGTTGTTTTTTATAACAAATAGAAAAGCAAGGATAATAATTAACATATGAAACAAACCTGTAAATTATGATAAAAACAAGAGAAAAACTGCAAGGTATAAAGTAT
The DNA here is from genome assembly GCF_003815055.1 of Acinetobacter sp. BIGb0102. Taxonomy (NCBI): domain Bacteria; kingdom Pseudomonadati; phylum Pseudomonadota; class Gammaproteobacteria; order Moraxellales; family Moraxellaceae; genus Acinetobacter; species Acinetobacter sp. BIGb0102. Next base: position 155,565 of record NZ_RKQE01000010.1, on the reverse strand, counting down.
ATTGCATACACATTTTTATATTTTATCTAACTCCTTCTTAACTCATTAATAATGAATTTCATAGTGAAACCTAGCTGTTAAATATTTTAAATTATTCCAACAATTGAAGACATTACAACAGCCTCAAATAAGCTAGATAGATAGTCTTAAAAAGTATATAATGCAGGGAGATTAGTAGAGGATCTATCTATGACGGAACAAGCGCGTGATACAGTAGCGTTAATTCGTGATCAAATTGCGAAACACCCTGTTTTACTTTACATGAAAGGCACTCCACAATTCCCGCAATGTGGTTTTTCTGCTCGTGCAGTAGAAGCACTTAGCCAAATTGGTCGTCCATTTGCGTATGTAAATATCTTGGAAAATCAAGATATTCGTGCAACTTTACCGCAAATTGCAAACTGGCCTACTTTCCCACAACTTTGGGTAAATGGCGAGCTTATTGGTGGTAGTGATATTATGCTTGAAATGTTCCAGAATGGTGAATTAAAGCCATTGGTTGAACAGTACAGCCCTGCTCCAGAAGCATAAGTTGTAAAGCAAAAAGCCAATCAAATGATTGGCTTTTTTATTGGTTGGTCATTAGTTTTGGCTAAAGCCTACATAGCGAAATAAGCCTTCTACCCCTAAATCAGCTTTATAAATTTGCATTTCAGGATAATTTGCCTGACTCACCGTTGCAAAAATATTCATATTTGGATCTTCATGAATTTCATCAACCGATTGTGACAAAACCTCATCAAAACGATCTGCGATAAATTCAAAACCTAAATCCATTGCCATAAACAAGGTATGTTCACAAGGTTGAATATATTGTTCCTGATCCCAGTCTAAAACTGCATGCTGGCAATATGGACAAGCAATATTTTGGGTGGCATCGGCAATGTTAATCAGTTGGTATGACATAATAATAAAGCATCAAAAGTTTCATGCAGTTTAAAAGAATATGATGCCCGAATCTATCTTCAATACTTTTGAATGGGAGGATTTCAATCATGGCAACACTTGAACGGGCGATTTCACTAGCAGCAGAACGGCATGCAGGCCAAGTGGATAAAGCCAATGCGCCCTATATTCTGCATCCATTAAGAGTCATGTTGAACGTGCCAGACATTGAGCACAAAATCGTTGCTGTTTTACATGATATTTTAGAAGATACCGCAACCACGATTGATGAACTCTATAGATTAGGTTTTCAGACACATCTAATCGACGCAATCATTGCCCTCACTAAGCAGGCGGGCGAATCCCGAATACAAGCGGCTCAACGGACTGTACAGAATCCCATTGCACGTGTTGTTAAATTAGCTGATATCACAGACAATATGGACTTGTCGCGGATTCAGACTCCGACAGTGAAAGATTTTGAACGATTGAAAGAATATCAACAGGTTCGAGATATATTATTATCCCAAAATGTTTAATAATTGCATTTATAATGATTTAACCTGAACACAATAAGCTGGAGTTTATAGCGTAATGCTAACGGATTTAGATGATTTTTATTGCTTTGCGCTTGTGGTTGAGCATGGTGGTTTTAGTGCAGCTGAACGTGCGACTGACATTCCAAAATCAAAATTAAGCCGTCGGGTATATAACCTCGAAGAACAACTTGGTGTACGTCTGATTCAGCGTAGTTCGCGTCATTTCGCAGTGACTGATATTGGGATGGATGTTTATCGCCACGCGCAAGTCATGATGAATGCAGCGCAAGCAGCACATGATGTGGTGAATCATTTAAGTAGTCAGCCACGTGGTGTGATTAAAGTCAGTGTGCCTGTCGATATTGCCCAGAACCAGATGGCGAAAATCTTGCCTGCTTTCTTGAAAAAATATCCTGAAGTACGTGTTCAGATGTTAGTAAGTAATCGTCGAGTCGATGTCATTAATGAAGGAATTGATCTGGCTTTACGAGTGCGTTCTAAACTAGATGATGATCCGAATCTGGTACTACGACAGTTTGAAGCGATTGAACAACGTCTTTTTGCCAGTCAAGCCTATTTAAATGAGTTTGGTAATCTGACAACGCCAGAACAGCTCGCCGAACATCGAATTATCAGTATGTCAGAAGATCATCTGGATCAGCAATTCTTGTTAACTGGCCCAGATCATCAGCAGAAAAAGATTAAGGTAAATCCTGTCATCATGGGATCGAATCTTTTAATGTTGGCAGAGCTGGCAACACAAAATTGCGGGATCGCTTTGTTACCGGACAGTATTGCACAAGACTTTGTTAAGACAGGACAACTGGTGACTGTACTACCTGAATGGACAGCGCCACATGGTGTTTTCCATGCAGTTTATCCATCTCGTCGCGGCTTGTTACCTGCCGTACGTGTATTTATTGACTATTTGGTTGAGCAATTAACGCAGTGCTCAACAAAGAAAAGGCCCGATTAATCATCGAGCCTTTTGCTGTATCGCAACACAATTAAACTGCTGGATAATGCCCTGTACCTTCTGGCCACGGGGTAAGTAATTCAAAACCGTCATCGGTCACCGCAACCATATGTTCCCATTGTGCAGAAAGTGACTTGTCTTTGGTGACTACAGTCCAACCATCATTTAACTCTTTCACATGCGGCTTGCCTGCATTGACCATCGGTTCAATGGTAAAGACCATGCCTTTTTTCAAGACCATACCTTGGCCTTTTTGTCCGTAATGCAAAATATTCGGCTGTTCATGATAGATACGGCCGATGCCATGTCCACAATATTCACGAACAATGCTATATCCTGCATTTTGAGCAACCGTCTGAATCGCATGACCAATATCACCTAATGTTGCACCAGGTTTAACGGTATGAATACCAGCTAACATCGCTTCGTAGGTTGTTTCAACCAGTTTCTTGGCTTCAGGACTCGGCTCACCGACAAAATACATGCGACTAGTATCGCCAAAATAGCCATCTTTAATCACAGCCACATCGATATTCAAGATATCGCCTTCTTGCAAAATCTTTTTGGCAGAAGGAATAGCATGACACACTTCTTCATTGACAGAAATACAGGTTGTCTTGGTAAAACCGTGATAGCCAACATTGGCTGGAATCACCTGCAAGGTATTCACGATATAATCATTGCAGATATCATCTAAATATTCAGTTGAAACGCCAGGCTTAATATAAGCACCAATCATTTCTAACACTTGTGCCGCCAAACGACCTGAGATTCTTAATTTCTCAAGATCTTGTTCAGTTTTAATGGTCACAGTAGAAGCTCTCATTCGAGATTTTCCTTATTCATCTATCAGATTAATTTCACATGCAAGCAAAAATATTAGGGCTGCATAAAGTATTTCAATAGTTGTACGCCCTTGCATGCAAATCTTCAATCTTTTTAAGACTAAAAGACCATTTTTATTTTACATTTAATTTCGATTAAGCTGATTGAGAAAAGACATCAGCACTTTTTATTTTCGGAGTTTTAAAAACCTTTTCAATGCATTAGCTTTACCACATCTAATTATATGATTTTAATAATTTCTTTTTAGTCAAAAAACAAACAATTTTCACATAAATTAGTTTCAAATGAACGCTTTTTTATTCTAAAATTTGCACTTTTATTTTATGCCTCCCTCTTTATGAATCAACTTCGTACAGGAGATATCATTGCTTTAGGTTTTATGACCTTTGCGTTATTTATTGGCGCAGGCAATATTATCTTTCCTCCTATCGTTGCTCAGCAGGCTGGTGAACATGTTTGGCTTGCCGCTTTCGGTTTCTTAATCACCGCAGTTGGTTTACCTGTTATTACGATCATGGCTTTATCTCGCATGAAAGGCTCGATCGAAACCATTAGTTCTCCGCTTGGCCGTTTCTTTAGCCTACTGCTCACCATTGCTTGCTACTTAACTGTAGGGCCGCTATTCGCGACTCCGCGTACAGCAACCGTTTCTTATGAAATTGGCTTTGCTCCTTATTTTGGTACCTCAGGTAGTAGCCTCTTTATCTATAGTATTGTTTATTTTGCTTTTGTTACTGCGGTTTCATTGTACCCAAATAAATTGCTCGACACTGTAGGTCATGTACTTGCACCTTTAAAAATTATTGCACTGGCAATTTTAGGTATTGCAGCTTTTGCTATTCCAACAGGTCTTATCTCGCCTGCGGTGAATAACTATGTAAGTAGTCCGGTTTCTGAAGGTTTCGTCAGTGGTTACCTCACCATGGATACCTTGGGTGCTTTGGTATTCGGTATTGTGATTATTCAAGCGATTCAATCTCGTGGCGTTACAGATACCAAACTCATTACCAAATACGCGATTATCGCAAGCTTAATTGCTGGTGTTGGACTTACCCTTGTCTATGTCAGCTTATTTAAACTTGGTTTAGGTAGTCACGAAGTTGCACCTGATGCAGCCAATGGTGCGATTATCCTCCATGCTTATGTACAGCATGCATTTGGTGATTATGGTTCTTACTTCCTCACCTGTCTGATTTTCCTTGCATGTATGGTTACTGCGATTGGACTGACCTGTGCTTGTGCAGAATATTTCAATGAATTAACAGGTTTATCTTATAAATTACTTGTTTTCATTCTTACTGGCTTCTCGTTATTAATTTCCAATCTGGGTTTAACCAAGCTAATTGCATTCTCTGTACCTGTACTCAGTGCAATTTATCCGCCAGCAATTGTTGTGATCATGCTCAGCTTTTTCTGGAAACGCTGGAATAATCCTTCGATCGTGGTAGGTTCAGTAACAGCCGTAGCTTTCCTTTTTGGTATTGTTGAAGCGATTAAAGCCGCAGGTTTTACAGCACAACTCCCAACCTTTATTCAGCATTTACCTTTAAATGAACAAAACCTTGCATGGTTACTCCCATCATTGGTTGTTCTGGTGATTGCAATTGTGGTTGACCGAGCTTTAGCTCAGAAGAAGTAAAATGATTTGTCGTTAAAGTGATGTTTTACCCAAACATGATTTTAGCTATGCAGAAAATGTCCTTTTATCCAATGATCATTTTTTGTTTACGACAAATCTTTCTTTTTTATCCGTTAAAAACCGCGTAAAATCACACTGTTTTCTATCCTTTTGTGATACTCGATATTTCTAAAATAAGCGCTATAACCCATTTTATATAGCTGTCATAAATATTTCATAATGTAAAAATATTGACCAATATTTAACTAAAAAATACTATAAATTAATATAAAAAATACTATAAAGTTATATAAATCAGTACATTCCAAAATTTATTTTCAAAATACCCCTTTTTGCTATTGAAATGCTCAGAAAATAGCAGTACAACTTAAAAAACAATTCAGACAAAAACGCATGGTTTTGTCGTCACAACAAGGAGGGATGGAGATGTTATCAATACATTTCAACAAGCAAGTCTTCATTAACGCTCTGAAGGCGAATGATACAATAGTATATGCAACGACAACGCTGGCCTTAATGGTAACGTTGCTGTTTCAAGGCACAATTAAAGGTAATTTAAAACCCGAATATTTTGCATATGCATTGATTGTCTCTGTTGCCTTTTGTATGTGGGCGATCGTCGATCGAAAGTTTCGACAGTTAAGCGCAGCACGCCAAAAAAATTCTCTAGGGAGAATGGATGAGTAATCATCCATTTTTTTTAATTTAAAAACTGAGCAATTGTTCCGAATAACAACACTGTTGTAGCGCCTAACTCGACGATAATTAAACTGAGCATCATCAATGTCATACACCATGCAGGCAAATTTAACCGCCCTACTTTATGCGGTTGCTTAAATTGATTGGTCGTATCTTTTAATAAGCCATGCAGTATATACATTAAGATCGACATCGCAAAAAAGAATAAATTAGCAATCACACAGAATAAAACGATCTCATCCGATAAAACCGTAAAATAGCTTAATACAGCTAAAATCAGACTTGCTGGCGCATAAAGCAGACTACTCCGATGCGCGATATCTACATAATAATGTGCTCTCGCCAGCTCAGATTGTCTAATTTGATAATACTTCCAAACACCTGTAAGCATCCCCACCCATAGAAAAATCCCACTAAATACAATTGCAAATTGTGTTGCTGTATTTAAAACATACATCTTATTTCCCTATATCCTAATTTCTTATAGGCGCCTATATTACATAAAATTTGACTTTTAAGTCATTTTTTAATCAGGTTTCTTTTTGGAACTTATGTAAAGTATAAAGATAAATACATAAGAGTGTTTTCTCCATGAATAGCGTTGAATCTTTTTGGATCAGTTGTAAAGATGGCTATCAACTTGCTGCCCAGTTCTACCCGATAGAACATTCTGATAAGCCCTATCCAGTTTTGATCTGCCCAGCAACGGGAATTACCAAAAACTTTTATCATGCATTCGCCGAATGGCTGAACCAGCAAGGTTATCAAGTACTGAGTTTTGATTTTCGAGGAATTGGAGAATCACTACATGGTCCACTAAAAGACTCCACAGCAAGCATTAATGACTGGGGAGTTTATGATATTCCTGCTGCGATAGAAGCATTGTTGAATCGTACCCAAGCAGAGAAAATCATTATCGTAGGTCATAGTGCTGGCGGACAGTTGCTTGGTATTGCATCAAATTATCACAAGGTTGCAAAAGTATTAGCTATTGCTGGCTCAACGGGCCACGTAAAAGGACTCAAAGGTAAAACCAAAGTTCTAGCACCGCTCATGTTCAATGTCATTTTTCCTGTTTCTAGCTTTTTTAAAGGTTATGGCGCGACCCAATTCATCGGAATGGGTGAAAATCTGCCAAAGAATGTTGCACGACAATGGGCAGAGTTTTGTAGCAAACCTGGTTATGTAATGAATGCCATAGGAAAAAGTATCTTTGAAGATTATCATCAGCAAATTCAATGCCCTATCACGTCATTCTGGGCAACAGATGATGAAATTGCCACGCATACCAATGTTAAAGATTTGCTTCGTTTATATCCGAATGCAGAAACAAAGTTAATTGAACTGAATCCGCAACAGCTTGGTTATAAGCAAATTGGACATATGCTGATGTTCAAGAAATCTCATCAGAAAATCTGGCCAATATTAGAAAATGAATTACGGATTTGACCATGACCAGATAAAAAGCGAACACAACAACCAGTTTACTTTTGCGCATCTAAACCTGTAATCCTGTTTAGGTGCGTTTTTTTATGGGATCTATCATCTTAAATAATGTCATTTAACCGACTACACACTCGATTTTTTAGAAAATTAATAGAAAAGTGTGACAAAGAATGTATTTATTCATCTTTTTAAAAAAAATTGATGTGCTATATTTTAACCAATTGATCAAGACAAACTCATGTATTCGCTATTTATTTAAGCGTTATTTATTTTATAAATATATTGATTTTATATATTTATGACATTTTAGACAGAAATTTTTATAAAAATGTCACGTCAAAATTCGTATTTTTTTTCTACAATACGAGTATTCTATAAACAAGCAGCAATGCGAAACTATAGAACTCCCTTTAGGGTTAGACGACTGGATAGTTCATCTTTAATAGCTGATTTATGTGAATTTTATGATGACTTCTCTATTCAGAACAAAGATAATTTAAAGATTATCTTTAGGCAAAGATGTTAAAAATGGGATGTTAAAAAAATCAGGAAAAGGATTTTTGTTAACAGGCAAATTGTAGACATTTCATGGAATCTAAGAGCTAAATTGGATTAGCTCCTTGTGCAAGCATAGGAAATAAGTAATGCCAAAAAAATATGCGCGTTTTTTACCTACAGCCGATTCATTTAATCTGGAAGACTTCCCTTTTTACTGGATTTCTCAAGTAAATGCTCAGTATGTCCAAAACATCGACAATGTGTTGAAAAAGTACGGTCTAGACAATTCACGTCGTCGTATTTTGATTGCCCTGCACGTCAAACCGCATGCCAGCGTATCCGAACTTTCCGAGATGGTCATTTCAAAAATGTCGACCACCACCAAGATCGTTTATCGCCTGAAAGATGAAGGGTATATTGACACCTACTCATGTAAGGAAGATGGACGTATCACTCGTGTTTATCTTACTGAAAAAGGTCAAGAAATGATTACCAAGATCAATGACCTGACTGCAGTCATACTAGAACAATCTTTTGACGGTTTAACACCACTGCAAATTGAAAAGACCATGGAAATTCTGCGTCATATGTTTAAAAATCTTGCACGTTAATGTAATGATAAAAGATAAAAAAGGCTTCCATCATGAAGCCTTTTTTATTTGAAAAATTAAAAATCAAACATATTTAACTGCGGTGTCACTTTCTCAATTTTTGCTTTGGGAACATGTAGACACTCAAACTCTTCCACAGGGAAACCCTTCATAAAATCATAAAGCTGATGGGGCTGTTTTAAGCTTAACCATTCATCTAAACGCTCATGAGGAATCACTACTACAGATCGTTTGACATCGCCTGGTTCATGAAAATCCTTCATCATCGGGTGGTCTATGGCATCCATCGTTAGCATGGTGGCTGAGCGGATCACCTGATCATTTAGCTTTCTGATCTCATATAACGCCGCAATGAAGAAAGCCTTTCCATCTTTACGGCGTACTGCCCAGCGTTGCGGTTTATTATCAATGTACTTACTTTCATAAAACTCAGTGACTGGAATGACGCCAAACTTACATTTGGAAGCAGCCTCCAGAAAACTCGGCTTTTGAAACAGTGTTTCATGTCGGGCGTTATAGGTATGCTTGGAAATATTAATATCTTCCGACCATTTCGGCACTAAACCAAATAGCACATTACGCCACTCAAACCCTTGTTCTGATTTAAACAACAAAGGTGTTTTATAGCTTGGATAAACCTCTTCTACATATTCAAATGGAATCGGAGGCAAACCAAGCTGCTTCGCTTGTTCGTCTGTCAGTGGTTTAAAGTTGGCACACATAGTTCGTTCAGTATTCACCTTCGAAAATAAAGTTAAAAAAAGGAGGTATCAACCCTCCTCTTTCTATTCAGCCAATATTAGCCAAATAATTTTTTCATTTTTGCACTTAAACCATGAATAAAGCGGTGCTTGGCATTGGCTTTATCACTGGTTAAAAAGTTAATCTGGATTGATTGACGTTGTCCTTCATAAGGAACATAACCATGCCAGCCGTTATCGGTAACTTTAAAAGCAACCAATGTACCCGGGCCAGCATCGATCTCTGCAACATAGTCATCCATGTTCTTTTCATCATTTAAGATACGTAGACGACCTGTAGGCGCATCCCAAGATTCATTTAAATAAATCAGGATGGTCAAAAGTTTGGTTTTTGAATCCGAGTGGATACGACCATCTTTTTGACGTGAATAACCACGTAAAGTGATCATCATCGGATGTTCCATCACATCCACATCAAATTTTTCAGTTAAAATCTGACGAAATTCTTTGGTATCTAATGATTTTAAGAAGCGATCAAAATTAGGCTTAATCTCAACATCTTCAATGTTATAGCTTCCACCTTGCTCAATCTTTGGAAAATCCTGAATCACAGCTTTCACTTCGCTGTCTACAATTGAATTTTCCACCACAAAGTAAGGATATGGCGAAGTTGAAACTTGCGCCTGTTTTAAAGCATCTAATTTTAAAATTTGTGACATCGCTATGATTCGGCTAAATGATCAAACTGTAATAATTATAACAAATATTTCGGTGCTAATCTGTTTTATCCTGTTTTTAAAGATTCAATGCTTAGCTCAATAACAATGAAGAAACCTTATTTTTCCAACTCGTAGAAATAAAAAAAGCCTCCGAAGAGGCTTTTTATTCAGATGAAATTAATCACCTGTATAACCTTTTAATTTTAAACGCGCTGCGTGTAGCAATGGCTCTGTATAGCCAGATGGCTGCTCTGCACCTTTGAAGATCAAGTCAGAAGCAGCTTGGAACGCAATACCATCAAAGTTAGGTGCCATTGGCGTATAAAGTGGATCATTAGCATTTTGCTGATCAACAATTACAGCCATACGCTTAAGCACTTCTTCAACCTGTTCACGCGTTACGATACCGTGACGCAGCCAGTTTGCAACGTGTTGAGATGAAATACGTAATGTTGCACGGTCTTCCATTAAACCAACGTTGTTGATATCTGGCACTTTAGAACAACCAACACCTAAATCTACCCAACGAACTACATAACCTAAGATACCTTGACAGTTATTTTCAAGTTCATTGTTTAACTCTTCCGCAGTCCAGTTTGTTTCTGGTGCAAACGGCGGTGTTAACAAGTCATCTAAAGACAACATGTTTTCAGCAGCCAACTCATCTTGGCGCGCTTTTACATTGATCTGATGGTAATGCAAGGCATGAAGTACAGCACCTGTTGGAGATGGAACCCATGCACAAGATGCACCCGCGTTTGGATGAGCTGTCTTGGTTGCCAACATATCTTTCATGCTGTCTGGTTTTGGCCACATGCCTTTACCAATTTGCGCTTTCCCTTGTAAACCACATGCCAAACCAATGGCAACGTTACGGTTTTCGTAAGCAGCAATCCATTTTTGTGTTTTAACCGCTTCTTTACGAACAACGGGTGCAGCTTCCATAGACGTATGAATTTCATCACCTGTACGATCCATAAAACCAGTATTGATGAAGATCGTACGATCTTTTGCAGCAGCAATACAGTTCTTCAAGTTTACAGAGGTACGGCGTTCTTCATCCATAATCCCGATTTTGAGCGATTTTGCAGGTAAACCAATCGCTTGTTCAGCACGTTCAAACAATTCAACGGCAAACGCAACTTCTTCTGGGCCATGCATTTTTGGCTTAACGATATACATTGAACCTTTACGAGAGTTTTTATTCTCGTTTTGACCACGGATATCAGCAACTGTAAGTAATGGCGTCACTAATGCATCCATGATGCCTTCAAATACTTCTTCACCATCGACAAGGATCGCAGGGTTCGTCATTAAATGCCCAACATTACGAAGCAACATCAATGAACGACCATGTAAAGTAGTTGTACCACCAATAAGGTTTTGTACAGTACGATCTTTATTCAAAGCACGGGTAATGGTTTTACCATTTTTCTCGATTGACTCTTGTAAGTCACCTTTCATCAAGCCTAACCAGTTACGGTAGCCTTCAACTTTCTCTTCTGCATCAACCGCAGCAACCGAGTCTTCCAAATCCTGAATCGTGGTTACAGCAGCTTCAAGTGTTAAATCTTTTACACCCGCCGCATCAGTTTTACCCACTGGGCTATTCGCATCGATCTCAATGATCACGTGCAAGCCATTATTTAATAATACGATTTCTGCAGGAGCCGCAGCATCGCCATTAAAGCCAACAAATTGAGATGGATGAGCCAAATCAGTGGTTGAACCATCTTTTAAAGTCACAGCCAAAGCGTTGTTTACAACTGCATATTTGGTTGCATCTGCATGTGAACCCTGTGCCAATGGGAAAGTTTGATTCAAGAAGTCTTTAGCAAAAGCGATAACCTTGTCACCACGAACTGGGTTATAACCCTTACCTTTCTCTGCACCACCTTCTTCAGAGATGACATCTGTACCGTAAAGCGCGTCATATAAAGAACCCCAACGTGCATTGGCTGCGTTTAGGCAGTAACGTGCATTACGTACAGGTACAACCAATTGAGGGCCTGCAAGTAAAGCAATTTCTTCATCTACATTTTCAGTGCTTACTTTAAAGTCTGCAACTTCTGGTACCAGATAACCAATCTCGGTTAAGAATGCTTTATAAGCATTAAGTTCAAATTTATTATTACGGTGCCATTCATCAATCTTCGCTTGAAGATCATCACGCTTAGCCAATAATGCCTTGTTCTTTGGGCTAAGGTCGACAACGACTTGCTCGAAGTTTTTCCAGTAAGTTTCACTCTCTAAACCAGTCCCTGGTAAAGCTTCATTTTCGATGAAATCATAAAGTTCTTTAGCAATCGCTAGCTTGCCTTTTTGAATACGTACAGTCATTGTCTTTCCTGATGGTGCTAACTTTTTATAACAAGAATTCTAGTATACTGATTTATACTAGCCTGAATAGTAATATCACATTCCTAAATAGTAAGCATTTTCCCCATTAGAAGTATTGACAAACAAGATTTTTTATATTTATCAAAATATCAAATGTCGATGCTTTTCTTTCTAGTTCTGCAACATACTCCCTTTTCAAACTCATCTAGTTATAACAAAAATCAGTCAGGAATAAAGCCTTATCAATGTAAGTTTATAAAAAAAGCATTCAGAAGAATGCCTTTTTGATTTATGAAGTTTGTGCGACCTGAATCTGTCGATGCTCGGAATGTAGATAATCATCCGATTGCATTTCCAATAAACGTGAACGCGTCCGTTCAATTTCAAATGCCAGTTTCTCACCCTCATACAGATCAATGATTGAATCTTCAGAGGTAAGAATCAGTTTTACACCACGGTCATAGAATTCATCGACCAGATAAATAAAACGGCGTGTTCCTTCTGACAAGAAATCTGTCAAATGCGGAACATTACTCACCAGCACGGTATTGTAAATGTTGGCAATTTCAATAAAGTCGGCTGGACTACGCGGTTTAAAACATAATTCAGAGAATTCGCACCACAATACATCTTCAGTATGGCCTAACGTCTCTACCACACGATTATTGATCATGATTGGAGAGTTAGATTGCGCCTGTGTTTGAGTCAAGGCTTTAAAACGACCAGATAACCAAGCTTGGGCATCATCCGTCAATGGATACTTGAATAATTGTGCTTGTTTCAAAACACGTAAACGATAATCCACACCGGCATCTACGTTTAAAACGACACAGTTTTTCTTGACCAGCTCAATGGTTGGCAAGAATCGGTCACGATGAATCCCGTTCTTATACAAACCATCTGGTGCAATATTTGACGTTGCAACCAGCGTAATGCCACGCTCAAATAACTTCTGGAACAAATCGCTCAGGATCATTGCATCTGTAACGTTCGATACGAAAAATTCGTCAAAGCAAATTACAACAGCATCTTTATAAATCTGATCCGCAACCAAATCTAAAGGATTGCGTTGACCTGAAAGCTTATTCAACTCTTTGTGGACATGTTGCATAAAGTGATGGAAATGCATACGCATTTTACGGCGGAATGGAACAGATTCGTAAAACTGATCCATCAGCCACGTCTTGCCACGGCCTACACCACCCCACATATAAACGCCTTTCGGATAGGTTTGACGACGGAAACGTCGAAACGCCTTCTTAGAAGCCTTATAGCGAGTGAGTAACTCTTTCCATACTCGGTCTAACTCTCGCACAGCCTGAGCTTGTGCTTCATCTGGCATGAATTGTCCTGACTCAAGTGCTTGAGTATAACGCTCAGCAGGTGACGTTGGGATAAATGCAGTGCTATGTGAGTCTGGTTTAGAATTTGACATAAGGTGTTATTGCAATTTTAATTGGTGAAAATTATATCGAACATTCCGTTCAATGACATTAGATTTTAGGCTTAATTATCATAGAGTTTAAACATCATAATGTACCATTTTTAATCATTTAATGATTGCGGTTATATTGTCTTGGACTCAATCCAAACCATCTTTTAAAGGCATGATTGAACGCTGCCGGTTCAGAATAACCCAACATTTCAGCCACCTGTTCAATCGAATATGAACTGTTTTCGATGAACTTTATGGCCTTCTGCTGGATCAGCTTTTCACGAATTTCTTTATAGCTGGTCTGCATTTGCTGCAATTGGTGCCTTAAAGTTCGCTCAGGAATATGCAAAGCACAGGCCGTTTCTGCCATGGTCGGAATGACCCCATTTTGCATTTCCAGATAATCCTTAACATATTCGACCACGGTCAATTTTAGACTGGCACTTTTTTCTAGATTTTGAATATCCGCTAGGCATTTTTCTTCATAAATGCGATAGGTCAATACATCAGCAGATGGGATCTTAATGTTGAGTATTTGAGTATTTTCTAATATGAAAGCAGCCTCTCTACATCCAAATTTGACATCTATTCCATAATAATCCTGATAGGCTGCAAGCAAATTTAAGTCTTTCGGGCGGGTAAATGGCAATTCAATCCGAATATTAGGAATCTCTAATCCCATCATTTTGAAAATATCTTGTAAGAACTTATACGTACCTGAAATTTCGCATTGTGCTCGCAATTGACCTAAATGCGTATTCAGATCAACAGGCTGATAGAACAAATGAATAAAATCTTCTTTAATTTCGAGATGTAAAGAACCAAATAAATGAGTCAACTGCTGAAATTGCACACCATTCAACAAAGCCTTATGGAGAGTTTCACTAGTGACCAATAACATCAGAAATGGACCATAACCTGCCAGCGCATAATGTTGCCCGATGAACAGACCTTGTTCAGGTGAAATATCCTGACTAATATGTTGCAAGATATCCCATTCGATCTCATCAGGAATAATTGAAGCTGGATCTAAAGCATCGGCTTGTATACCCATATTTGCTAAACGTGCATCCACATCAATGCCGACATGACGCATGCCTTGAATCAAATACATCAATCCGAGGATAGATCTCTTCATAGTTCCTAATACAGTTCTCAAAACTTTAATGTTTTACTATAAAAGCCTGAGCAAATGAATTGCCGAAATGGTCAAGTTTTACGTCGGTACAATCATATTTAATCTCGTTAAAACCATTAAACTTGCATAAAATTTAGCTGTGCAGGATATACGCTATGCGTGATGTAACCAAAAATGCGATTCAAAAAACAAAAGTGGCAATTATTGGTGCAGGTTTTGGTGGTTTAGCAATGGCCATTCGCCTGTTACAAAGTCAGATCCATGATTTTGTAATTCTAGAAAAAACCAATGACGTCGGTGGCACGTGGCGTGAAAACCAATATCCAGGCGCAGCATGTGATGTGCAGTCGCATATGTACTCCCTTTCATTTGCGCCGAAAACCGATTGGTCAAAACGTTATGCAGAAGCAGATGAGATCTTTACCTATATTCAAGACATCACTGAACAATACAAATTAAAAGACTATTGCAAATTCGGACATGAAGTAACCAAAGCCGAGTTTGATGAAAACCGCAATATCTGGACATTGGACTTTAAAGACCAAGCCACTCTTGAAGCACAATTTGTGATTTTTGCTTCTGGCCCGCTACATGTTCCACAAATCCCTCATGTCAAAGGAATTGAGAACTTTAAGGGTAAAGTGTTCCATTCATCTCAATGGGATCACGATTATGATTTAACGGGTAAATCAGTTGCATCCATTGGTACAGGTGGTAGTGCTATTCAATACATTCCAGAAATTGCACCCGAAGTGAAGCAGCTCTATGTATTGCAACGTACCGCAGCTTGGGTGATTCCACGTGATGAACGCAAATACTCACAGCTCAGCAAAACACTGTTTAAAGCTTCAGACATCTATCGTCAAATTCATCGTACCCGTCTGTACTGGACCAATGAATCTCGTGTCGTGCCGATTGTACAGCCACAAATCATGAAATATGGTCAAAAACTGGCGGAAGCTTTTATTCGCTTTCAAGTAAAAGACAAGGCGCTGGCAAAAAAATTAACCCCTGACTTTGTGATGGGCTGTAAACGTATTCTGATTTCTAATAAATACTTCCCGACCTTTAACCGTGACAATGTTGAACTGGTGACGGATGCTATTCAGGAAATTACAGCGAATGGCATCATCACTAAAGATGGCAAAGAACGCCAAATTGATTGCCTGATTTATGGAACGGGCTTTATTACTGACCCACGTATTTACTTAAAACATTTCAATTGCATTGGTCGTAACGGTATTGAACTCAAACAAGCATGGAAAGATGGCGCGGAAAGCTATTATGGTATTAGCACCAAAAACTTCCCGAATTTGTTCCAGTTACTTGGGCCAAATACTATTCTTGGTCATAACTCTGTGATTTTCATGATCGAATCACAGGTGAACTACATTCTGCAATTGATTCAAACTGTCGATCAAACCAAGACTCAAGCTGTCGAAATCAAGCAGGATGTTCAAGATCAGTTCAATGAGCGTGTACAAGAGCAACTTAAAGGTACGGTCTGGCAAGCGGGAGGCTGTAGCAGTTGGTATCAGGCTGCTGATGGCAAAAACTTCTCACTATGGCCAACCTATACATGGAGATACTGGCTAGAGACACGCAAAGTAAACGTGGCTGATTATAATTTTATCAATAGCTCAACTGCTGCCAAATCCAATGCTGCATAAATAGCAAAATACAGTTAAAAAGCCCTTGAACTTCTCAGGGGCTTTTTTATTTCTGAATGATACAACGACTTATACCTCCTGCTTGCCCTCTCTTTATTCCTTTATCTTTTCCAATTTAAAGCCACATTTCTTTTTATAGGCAAAATTAAATAATTCATGCTAAGATTTTAACTACCTACCGTTAGGTAGTTAACCAATACCTGTCCGCTTTCTGCACTAGAGTTTACAAGATATGCAATCTGCTCCTCCAATTTCTAAAATCAGCTGGTCTTTGTTACTACTGCTCTCCTTATTTACCGCTTTAGATGCGCTGGCGATTGATATTTATTTACCTGCATTTCCACTTCTTGCAGAAAGCTTTGCAACCACACCTGGACAGGTTCAATTGACGCTCTCGGTCTTCTTGATTGGTCTTGCAATTGGTCAAGGGATTTACGGGCCTTTACTTGATCGTTTTGGACGCCGTAAACCTTTGCTAATCGGTATCGCGATCTTCATTTTAGGCTCATTACTGGCTGCAATCGCACCGTCGATTGAATGGTTACTGGCTGCCCGATTCTTACAAGCCATCGGTGCATCCGCGGGTTTAGTTGTACCCAGAGCGATTATTTCGGATGTATGTGATGCACAAAGTAGTGCCAAAAACTTTTCCATCCTGATGCAGGTGATGATGATCATTCCAATCATTGCCCCTTTATTTGGTAGCTTTATTCTTCGATTCGGATCATGGACGCTTATTTTCTATACGTTGGCTATACTTGGTACAATCTTATGGTTCTGGGGTAATTACGCTATACCCGAAACCTTAAAGCCTGAATATCGCCAGCCACTCCAACTCACCACAATCAAAACTAGCTATCAAACATTGAGCTTAAATAAAAGCTTTATGGCCTACACCCTTGCTGGTGGTTTTATCTTGGGTGCTTTCTTTGTTTACCTAAGCCAGTCTCCTTTTATTTTTATTCAGCATTATCATATTCATAATGAAACTTTTAGTACCTTATTCGCAGCCAATGCGATTGGACTAATCATTCTTGGACAAATTTCAATCCTGTTATTGAAACGCTGGTCTGCGCAACGCTTACTGGTACTTGGGATCTGTATATTTAGTGGGGCCAGCTTAATTCTGCTAATGAGTGTGTCTTTTTATGATTTAAGCTTGTGGCAATACATTGTTCTTTTGGGACTAAGTATCTGGTCTACAGGATTTATCTTTGGTAACGTCACCGCGCTTACCATGCAACAAAGCCCACAGCATTTAACGGGCGCAGCCTCATCATTCATGGGCTTACTCCAATATGCTTTTGCTTCACTGATTGGTTTTATTGTCAGCTTTATGGACGTTAATATCAGCCTGCTTCCTGCAAGTTTATTCATCTGTGGCAGTATCGCACTGGGCTTATCTATTTTTGCCGCCTCAGGACAACGGGCTCGCTTCCCTGTTGCAGAAGCTGAATAATAATATTCACACGCATCAGTACCTTTTAAATTGAGGTACTGATCAATACATTCAATGCTTTTAAGATGGCATTCAGACGAAGTCGGAACTTTTCTCGACCGCCATAGATCAATTCACTTTGCAATGCATCCACAAAACTCATGCATACCCGAGCAAGTGTCTGGGAATCGAGTTGATGCTGATTTTTAGCCACTTCAGAATTCTGAATGGCTTGCGAAAATAACTGTTCCAGATCAGCCATAAACACATGCATCGGCTCAATCACCTGATCATACAAATGCACGGGTGGACTGATCAAAGCATTCATCCAGAACTGAACCGCATAAGACTCATTAAAGCGCTGTTCAATACTGATAAAATAATCATGCAATTGTTGTTGTAGATGCTCCCCACCTTGCAAAATTGTTTTGGCATATCCCAGTTCTTCATCAATCATGATGGGAATCAGGCTAAGATAGAGTTCATCCTTATTTTTAAAATGTGCATAAATCGAAGGCTTTTTTATACCAACATCAGTCGCAATTTCATTTAATGACGTGGCGGCAAAGCCCTGTTTTGCAAAACGTTCCAATGCATATTTTTGAATCTTAGCTGCTGTCACAAATCATCTACCTCTTGTACTAATAAAAGTATATTTCACCTCATGCGATATTCATAGATGAATCAGCTCATTCAATCTACATCTTAAAAATAGAATAAAAATCTGGAAGATGCTCTGTTCAACTCTTTTCAGTTATTTCACCTCTAAACTTTGTTGATCAAATGATATATAAATCTACCCAACTATCAGATTTCCCTGCATAATAAATCAGCACTTTCAACGCTCTGATCGTATGACCTCTTTTGTTTTGATTTTCCAAATTTTTGTTTGTATTAGCTTAGGCTATTTTATAGCACCGCATTTATCTCAATCCCTAAAAAAATTTGTATTTAGAATTCTTCCTTATTTTTCTTATATTTTACTGGTCAGTGTTGCGTTTGAACTCACACAAGCACTCAACCATATTCCAAATCCAGCTGCAATCTTGCCACCAGCAGTACTCATTGCATTTACCACTTCGATTGGTTCTTTTTTCATTTGTTTAATGACGTATAAGCTGATTGATCGCCAAAGCGTGCAAGGGAAAATTTCACTCCACTTGTTTCTAAATGCACTGAAAAACATTGGAAAAGCCTTTCTGGCCTTAGCCGTGGGTATTGGCTTGGGTATGCTTATTCAAAAATTAGATCTGCATATTGCCTTTAATAGCTGGTATTTATTATTAATCTTTATTTTCTTGATTGGTGTTGAACTGGCCTTTACTCAATTCGATCGTAGCTGGTTAAGCTGGAAAATCTTATTGGTGCCTGTCGCAGCCTTTATTGGATCTTGTCTTGCAGCAATTGTTAACTATTTTATTCTATTAAATCATTACAGCCTGAATGAAGTCATGGCCCTAGCACAAGGTTATGGCTGGTATTCAATGTCTGGGATTTTATTTACCGAACTGCATTCGGCCAAACTGGGTGGCATTGCCTTATTAACCGATTTATTTAGGGAAATTTTTGCAATTTTATTGATGTATTGTCTAGGTTGGCGCTTTCCACGCTCGGCGATTTCCAGTGCGGGTGCTACGTCTATGGATGTAACGCTTGCGATGGTGAAACAGTCATGTGGCACACATTATGTCCCACATGCCATGATGAGTGGTTTGATTCTATCTCTCCTCGCACCACTCTTAATCAGCTTATTTCTCAGTATGAAGTTTTAAACTTCGACTTCATCAGATTGAAGCCAAAATTGATTTCAACATCTCAGTCGGTTTTTCCGCTTTAGTGATTGGACGACCAATTACTAAATGCGTTGAACCATCAAGCATAGCCTGTTTTGGAGTAACAATACGTTTTTGGTCATCTGCATTTGAACCCTCTGGACGAATACCTGGTGTCACCAATGCAAACTGTTGACCCAACATATCACGAAGGATCTTGGCTTCTTGTGCTGAACACACCACACCATCTAGCCCGCTTTCCTGAGTGAGTTTTGCTAAACGCTTCACATGTTCAACTGGCTCGATATCCAGACCAATATCACGCAAATCTTCACGTCCCATTGACGTTAATACAGTCACTGCAATCAACTGAGTTTGATAGTTGCCAGCCTTCAATCGTTCAACGCAAGTTTCCATCATCTTACGGCCGCCTGAAGCATGCACATTCACCATCCATACACCTAAGTCGGCAGCAGCACATACTGCTTGAGCGGTAGTGTTCGGGATATCATGGAACTTTAGATCAAGAAAAACTTCAAAACCTTTGTCTTGTAAGTTTTTCACAATTGATGGACCTTCATGAGTAAAAAGCTCTTTGCCAACTTTCACACGGCAAAGTGACGGATCAAGCTGATCAACAATTGTTAAGGCGTCATATTGGCTTTTTGCGTCTAGGGCAACAATAATACTCACGAATCTAGTTCCATCACATAAAAATCAGTTAATTATAAAGTGATTCACAGCATGAACAAAGCAAGAAAGCACCCATAATGCAAAAAAGCGTTTCGATCATACAGAAATAACCCTTATCTTTGCTCGGAAATAAGAATTGCTCTGGTATCGTCTTGCAAAGCCTCAAAGATATGAGGCTGATCGGCAGGATAACAAATGTAGTCCCCTTCATTCAGCAAAACTGGCTCGGAAATTAAGCCTACTCTGGCCTGACCTTTCATAATCACAATATGCTCAATACTGCCAATCGGATGCGGCTGACTGCAACGTGGTTCACCAGGCTGTGTGGTGAGCATATATACATCACGTCTGGCGCCAGTTGGACAATTGGCCAATAAAATAGCCTGATAATGGGCAATTTCAGAGGAAACAGATGGCCCTTCGCCAAAACGAATGATCTGAGTTTGTGCAATATTGCTTTCCATTAACTTTGCAAATGGAATATCTAAAGCCACACACAAGGCCCACAATGTTTCCAGACTAGGATTTCCTTGTGCTGCTTCTAATTGCGACAAGGTTGATTTGGCTATACCCGCCCGACGCGCAACTTCTGCCAATGACAGTCCTGCTTTTTGTCTCTCTCTTTGCAAACCCTTTGCAACAATTTCAATTGGCAATGCCATAAATCACCATAAAAAACGATTGTTCGTTTTGACGAACGATATAAAATTAATCTATTATATCGTACGGTCGTTTGATATAGAAAATAAAGATGCAAGATAAAGAACGCTATAACTTAATCAAAGCCATCATTCTCATCTCAGTCGCAACAGGAATTGTCGGGATTTCTCTTGGATCAGTTGCAGCCAGTTTTGACATGCCCATGTGGATTCCTCTCGCTCTTTCGTTAACTGTATTGGCAGGTGCAGCTGAATTTACTTTTATTGGCATGATTGCAACAGGAGCAAATCCTGTATTTGCCGCATTCACAGGCATACTCATCAATTTGCGTCATTTACCTTTTGGATTATCGGTCGCAACCTTTATTGAGAAAAATGTCTATCACTTTATTGCCTGTCACATCATGAATGATGAAAGTGTGATGTTCGGACTGAGTCAACAAGAAGCGCATTTGAAAAAATGGGCTTACTGGATGTGCGGCCTAGGCATCAGCATACTTTGGCCACTCGGTGTATTCATCGGTTATCTGCTGAGCAAAAATATTCCTGATATCTATGTCTTTGGTATTGATGCAGCATTCCCAGCCATTCTTTTTGCCTTGATTCTACCCATGCTCAAGAATAAAACCACACGAAATCGAGTATTTATGGGCACATCACTTTCCTTAGCTTCTATTCCTTTACTTCCAACAGGACTTCCTGTTTTAGTGTCTATGCTTGGTTTAATGATAGGCCGAAAAACAAAATGAAATACAGCGAAAGTTATATCTTCATCGGCATTGTTGTACTTGCTTTAGGGACGTACCTGATCCGTTATTCAGGCTTTTATCTGGCAAATCGCATTGAGATCAAAGAGCATCATAAACAATTATTGGCTGATTCTGCCTGTGTTCTGCTGTTCACCTTAGCGGTATTTAATACCCTTTTTACTGAAGCTCATT
Source organism: Acinetobacter sp. BIGb0102 (assembly GCF_003815055.1). Taxonomy (NCBI): domain Bacteria; kingdom Pseudomonadati; phylum Pseudomonadota; class Gammaproteobacteria; order Moraxellales; family Moraxellaceae; genus Acinetobacter; species Acinetobacter sp. BIGb0102. The sequence continues at coordinate 133,920 of NZ_RKQE01000010.1, read as the reverse complement.
TTAGTGGCATCAGTAAAATTATTGGCGTTTCGGTTGCAATCATTTTTGCATGGAAAAAATATTCTCTTATTGTGGTGATTTTAGTCGCCATGCTCATTACCGCTATGTTGAGATATTTCGGTTTCCCATAAAAACAAAAAAGCTCTTTAATCCAATAAAGAGCTTTTAAGGGCCTTATACAATCATCAAGATTTTATAAGGCTGAAATATGAAATTTATAACGGAGTACGCGGCTGGCTTTCTGGGTTAATATCCAGAACCGTTTTCTCATGTCTTACACTCGCAGCAGCTTCTGCGGCAGCTTGCTGTGCAAGTTGAATTTGCTCTTTACGAAGATGATCAATATCTTTGCGCAATCTCTTAATTTCCCAACTGGTTTGGAAAACGCGGAAAACCTGTACGCCTAGAAGTAAACCAACAACAACACCCAAGACTAACGTCAATAAAAGTAATAACCCCAAACGCATCGCTGGAACTTGAGTAAATAACAAGTCTACTTGTAGCTCAGCCGGGTTTTGAAGTACCAAAGCAAGTGAATAACCAAAAATGGCAACGAGTAATGCAATTAAGACATAACGCATAAAGACCTCAATACTTATTCAGCAGATTCGTTTACTGCATCACGAAGTGCCTTACCAGGTTTAAAGTGTGGAACTGCTTTCGCTGCAACATCAACTGACTTACCTGTTTTAGGGTTACGGCCTAAACGTGGTTCACGGTGATGTAATGCAAAACTACCAAAACCACGAATCTCAATACGATCACCGCTTGATAGTGCTTCAATCATTTGATCAATCATGATCTTAACTGCATCTTCAACTAAAGGTTCAGCTAAGTGTGGGTTTTTAAGAGCAATCCGTTCAATTAAATCAGATTTATTAAGTGCTTCAGTAGTCATTGATGACCTCTTTAATTATCGCTACTTTCCAATGTTTTTAATAATAACCTGTTTAAATACAAAACGGTAGCGCAGTACATGATTACTACGCTACCGTTTACAGTATTTTTGTATAAAAAAGTACGTCTCTGTTACAAGAAACGTACTTTTTAACAAATTACTTCATTTGAGCTTTAATTAAGTCACCAATAGTCTTAGGACCATTGCTTTCTGCAGCTTGAGTTGCAGCAGCTTGGCGAGCATTGTTCACAGCTTCTTTCTCTTCAGCTTCGTCTTTCGCTTTGATAGACAAGTTGATAGAGCGAGATTTGCGATCAACGTTGATGATCTTAGCTTCAACTTCTTGACCAACTTCTAAGAATTTAGTCGCATCTTCAACGCGGTCACGGTTGATTTCAGAAGCTTTAAGTGTTGCTTCGATGTCATCAGCTAATTTAACTGTAGCACCTTTAGCATCAACAGCAGTTACAGTACCTTTAACTAAAGCACCGCGCTCATTCGCAGCCAAGAAGTCATTGAATGGATCGCTGTTTAATTGCTTGATACCAAGGCTGATACGGTTGCCTTCAGCGTCAACAGATAAGATAACTGCTTCAACTGTGTCACCTTTCTTGTAACGACGAATTGCTTCTTCGCCTTGTTCGTTCCAAGAGATATCAGACAAATGTACTAAACCGTCGATACCACCAGATAAACCGATGAAGATACCGAAGTCAGTGATTGACTTGATCGTACCAGAAACTTTTTCGCCTTTTTCATTTGCTTTAGCAAACTCTTCCCATGGGTTAGCACGAGTTTGTTTGATACCCAATGAAATACGACGACGTTCTTCGTCAACTTCAAGAACCATAACATCAACTTCGTCACCGATCTGAACAACTTTAGATGGGTGGATGTTTTTGTTTGTGTGGTCCATTTCTGAAACGTGTACTAAGCCTTCAACGCCTTCAGCGATTTCAGCGAAGCAACCGTAGTCAGTTAAGTTAGTTACACGTGCTTTAACGATAGAACCTTTAGGGTAACGGCTCATGATCGCTAACCATGGATCTTCGCCTAATTGCTTAAGACCTAAAGATACGCGGTTACGCTCGCGGTCAAACTTAAGTACTTTAACTGTAACTTCTTGACCAACTTCAACAACTTCTGAAGGGTGCTTGATACGTTTCCAAGCCATATCTGTGATATGTAGAAGACCATCAATACCGCCAAGATCAACGAACGCGCCGTAATCAGTAAGGTTCTTGATAGTACCTGTAACTGTTTGACCTTCTTCAAGTTGAGCAAGTAATGCTTCACGGTCAGCTGAAGATTCAGCTTCCATAACTGCACGACGAGATACAACAACGTTGTTACGTTTAGCATCAAGTTTGATTACTTTGAACTCTAATTCTTTACCTTCAAGGTGAGTTGTGTCACGGATAGGACGAGTGTCAACTAAAGAACCTGGTAAGAATGCACGTACAGGACCAATGTCAACAGTGAAACCGCCTTTAACCTTACCAGAGATAACACCAGTAACGATTTCGCCGTCTTCAAAGATTTTCTCAAGTTTAGTCCAAGTTTCAGCACGTTTCGCTTTTTCACGTGATAAAACTGTTTGACCCATACCGTTGTCAAGCGCTTCAACAACTACGTCAACAGTATCGCCAACTTGAACTTCAAGTTCACGTTGTTCATTTAAAAATTCAGCACGGTCAACAACGCCTTCAGATTTAAGGCCAGTGTCAACAGTAACCCAGTCAGAATCGATACTAACAACAGTACCTTGGATGACTGCACCCTTTTCAACGTTGAGGTTTAATTCACTTTCTTCAAAGAGGGCTGCAAAAGATTCGGTCATGATATACCTGATAAAGTCCGCGGTCTTGGATCAGACAAGGCCGGTTTAGTTAAGTTGTTACATTGTCCAAAAAATCTGATCAAGCAATGCTTCAACTGAAAATAAAAGGGTTTATCTATTGAATACGGCTATCGATATAGTCCACCATTAACTGAAACACTTCATTGATGCCTATTGTAGAACTATCAATGACATACGCGTCTTCAGCTGGCTTGAGCGGAGCAACAGTTCGCTCCATATCTCTTTTATCTCTAGCCTGTATGTTAGATAAAATGTCGCTTATTTTAGCATCAAGACCCATACCCTGCAACTGTTTTACTCTACGCTCTGCACGAGATTCAGCCGATGCAGTTAAATAAATCTTGGCTTGGGCTTCTGGAAAAATCGATGTCGCCATATCACGTCCGTCAGCAACCAGACCCGGTGCCTGAATAAATGCACGTTGACGTTCAAATAATGCTTTTCTTAATTCTGGGACAGTTGCCACTTTAGATGCATACTCACCGACCTGCTCTGTGCGAATGGTATTGGTGACATCAACACCTTCCAGAAAAACAAGTGTTGCGGCTTCTGTAGATTTAAATTCGATATCAAGCTGTGTAGCATACTCAACACACTGCTCTAGCTTGGTATGCAGCTGATCCAGTAAGCCATGTTGAAACAAAGACAGCCCAAGTAAACGATATAACGCACCAGAATCTAATAAATTAAAACCATAATGTGCGGCAATTTTTGCAGCCAATGTGCCCTTACCAGAACCACTTGGACCATCAATCGTAATAATATGAACTGTCATTCCCATCTCTTATGAAGCAACTGATTTGGCTAATTTTGAAAAACCTAGTGTAATCGCTGCTTTGAGTTGTGCAAGAACTAATTTACTTACAAAAGGTGCTTTTGCTGTAAATTCAATCTTATAAGTCACCAAAGTCACAAAAGGTGTGATTTCTTTAAAGTCAATTTGCCCCAAATGGTGTTTTACCAATGGGTTGTTGATCAACTTGTACTCAATTCGTTTATTCTCTTCCAGTAGCGTGATTTCTTCCTGAAGCGGTTTAATCGGACCAAATCCCATGCGGCGAATTGAACCAATCCCGTCAGGACGTTCTGGATCAGCAGAATCTTTCACACGAACCACCTGTAATGGTGCAAATGCCTTGTTATAGGTTGCGTGTTTTGACAACAAGTCAAAAACTTCAGAGATCGGTGCATTGAATTCTTTTTCTATCGTGATTGCATTACGCATAACTTCGCCTTTTGATTATATCCAAAAACATTGGAGGCTTAGTGTGCCATAACTCATGAGACATTTTTAATCATTTAAGGACGTTTTTGACGAACGGATTTTCTTCTTTTCACTTCTTCTTTGTTTGAAAAAATCGCTTAGCTGCAAGGAACATTGCGCTTGCAGACATCCTTGCTCAAAAACAAATTTATGATTGTAATAACCACTTTCGAGTAATTGTCTGGCGCTGACCAGAGAACCAGCTTTTGGCTCAGTCGTTGCAAAAACCACACGCCTCACCCGTGCATGCACTAAAGCCCCCACACACATGGTGCAAGGTTCAAGCGTAACATACAGTGTCGTATCTTCAGGTAAACGGTAGTTATTAAAAGACTGACACGCTGCACGTAAAGCCTGTATTTCTGCATGTGCAGTGGGATCTGAAAGTTTAATCGGTGCATTATATCCTGCACCAATGACCTGATCATCACTGACAAGAACGGCACCGACAGGAATTTCTCCCTGTGATGCCGCTAATGCAGCCTGCTCATAGGCAAGCTGCATCCAGTATTCATCATTATGTTTTTCTACAGTCATATCAGCTTAAGCAATCACGCCATAGTACTTCAACAACGCATTCCAGCTCTCGATATTGGTTACAGGTGCACAGTCACCCAAGATACCTTTAAGTGTTAACTGTTCTGTTGCTTTCCATTCAGGTGATAAGTCTTTATCAACCAGACGGGCACGCACACCTTCAACAAAATCAGGATGACGGATTTTCCATTCAGAAATTTGTGCTTCTAATGCAAAAACTTCATCCCACGCATGACCTTGTTTGCCCCATTGCCATAACAACCAAGTAATTGCTGCAGTGCTTGGTGAACCTTTTTGCAGGTTCTCACTTGCCTGACGTAACCAGTCACTACTTGCATCACTGAGGCCAATAATCGATTGATAGTCATATTCAAAGTTTTGCCCACGGCAAACGCTATGAATTACATCAATTGAGTTTTGCAAAGGCCCCGCAGCAACAGGACGATGTAAGCTATTCAAGGTGTCATCAATTGCACGGAAAGCACCCGCCGGATAATGATGCCAATCGACATTTAAAACCTTTTGCAGCACATTATCGCGTTGTGCTTCACAAATATGCGTTGCCCAACCTACGCTGAATGCACCCGCTGCGGTCATAATTGAGCCAGTTAAGCCAGTAAATAAACCGATTTGACCACGGTCAGCAAGGAAGCGGCTTGCGCCTACATCGGGATATAGACCAATATTGATTTCAGGCATTGCCAGACGCGAATATGGAGTAACCAAACGGAATGGTGCTGCCATAAACAAGCCTAAGCCACCACCCATTACATAGCCTTCGCCCCAGACAACGATCGGTTTTGCATAATTATGTAAGAGTAAATCAAGCGCATATTCTTGCTGGAAAAATTGATTTGCTGTTTCAACTTCTTTATTAATGACAAGCTGACGTAATTTACGGACATCTCCACCTGCACAGAATGCTTTTGGTGTCGTCGAATCGAACCAGATCGCCTTGACACTTTCATCTTCATGAAAATGCTCAAATACTTTAAGCAGAGCACTTACAATCGGCTCATCTAAAGCATGCAGTGATTTAGGGCGATTAAGACGAATGATTCGCCAACCATTTTTTGCATGCTCAATAACTAAATCAGGATGATAGCTATTTAAATCGGGAGAAGTCATTATGCGTCCAATTGCCAGTCTATAGGCTCAATGCCATGTTGTTTCAAATATTGATTAGTTTTAGAAAATACTTTACAGCCAAAAAAACCACCACGGTTTGCAGCGAGTGGTGACGGGTGAGCTGCCGTTAGAACAAGATGCTTGTTACGGTCGATACGTTGTCCTTTACGCTGTGCATAAGCACCCCATAAAATAAACACAACATGTTCGCGCTGTTCATTCAATACATCAATGACTGAATCGGTAAAGTCTTCCCATCCCTGTTTTTGATGTGAAGTTGGCTGTCCTGCCGCGACCGTAAGTACACTGTTGAGCAATAACACACCTTGTGCCGCCCATTTACTCAAGTCACCATGACGAGAAACAGGAACACCCAGATCAGTATTTAATTCGTGAAAAATATTACGCAAAGATGGCGGTAATGCAACCCCTCTTTGCACAGAAAAGCTTAAACCATTGGCCTGATTTGGACCATGATAAGGATCCTGCCCCAGAATCACGACCTTCACTGCATTTAATGGTGTGGTATTCAATGCATTAAAGATCTGCTTGCTTGGTGGATAGATGACTCTTTCTGCAAGTTTTTCTTGTTGTAAAAACTCACGCAAATTATCCATTTTAGGGCTCAGAAGAAACTCTGATAATGAGATTTTCCAAGACTCGTCCAACTGAACTTTATTAAGTTTGTCCTGTTGCTGTTCAGTAAGTTGCATCAACATTCCTTGAAATAAATTCTTTTATTTAAGTGAAGAATACTTAAATATTAACTTGTAACTCTACATTCGGATTCTGGAATTTTGTTCCTTTTTTCAGGTTTTCGTACATCTGAACGTCGCTCCATTCAGCCTGTACCTGTTCTGAAAAGACAATCTGTTCCAGATTCAATTCGCCCATTTGTGTATTTTCAATATCTTCCTGAAAACTCTGTGCATAGCCAGTATCTGTTTCATGCACAATCACTGAATACACTTCAACGTCCCCTTCACCATTCTGGGTAACAGTTGAATTTAACACTTGCTGAGCGAGATAGAAAAAGATACGCGAAAACTGTTCTGCCGATGGCGAAACGGGTAAGGAAATCCAGCGCGCACTGAATGTCTTACATGCATCAATATAAGCAGGGTCATCTTTCTGCCAAAAACAGATTGCATGATCGAAGCTATCATATAGCTCCTTAATAACGCCTTTGAGTAAGCCGAAATCATAGACCATTTGCCCATGATCCAGCTTTGACGCTTTTAATAATAATTCAACTTTATAACTATGCCCATGAATCGAACGCTTACAACGATCCGATGTACAGTTACGTACAATATGAGCATTCTCAAACTTAAACAATTTACGAATTAACATGCACCAAGCTAATCTTTATCTGCAAACGAATTTTATTATAAAGCAAAAAAACATGGATTGGGATTGATTTTAAACCTTGTCACCATTTGATTAACCAATCCAGAAATTTACTGGAAAGGTGAAAGACTTCTTGAATAAACAGTCACTTGCTTATCCTTACGTGCTAAAGAGCTGGTAAATTGACGTTTTCGTTCGCTTAAAACCACTTCAATTTGTGCAGTAAAATAGTTGGATTTACTATCCAGCAAATCAGCGGCATCAAATTTATTCTGTTCTTCTATCCCAGAAAATGCATTTAGCTGCCATAAATCATCAATATTATTGAAATAAGTCAAATTCGCCTGTTTTGCTTTTAGCTCTTGTTCAACCGCTTTTACATCGACTTTTGGATCAATACTGGCCAATAACAAGGCAGGTGCCGTATTCATGTTAACCTTCGTTTGCTCAGGTAATGCTGTGACATAGGGTTTAATCAAATCATAATTCTTACCCTCAAATCCTCTGACCAGTTTCAACTCTTCTACACTGTGGAATTTGGTATTTGGCGTTAGATAAGCAGGATCCAAACCCTGATAATAACTACTCTCGGCTCCCATTGGCCCTGTGGTTTCATCATCAACATCTTGCCAGTCAATTACGGCCTGACTTAACTCAGCAGGCAAACCTACCCGTTGTAGCAATTTTTCAAACCAGCGTTGCGCGGCTTCATCCACCTTTGTTCCATCGGCTTTCACCAGATTGTTAAGATTAAATTTTCCAGACTCATCAACCAAACGACCAGAAACATATCCATCATCTACAGGAAATGGCGGCATTGGTTTAGCCCAGTTTTCCTGTAAATGGTCAATACTTTCTCCATTATCGCTATCTTGTATCAGCAATTCCGAGAAAAATGCCTCTGCACTTTTTGCATAAAGTAGAGACTGGTTTTGACGCATTAAATAGCCCGTGTTTTCGGCAGTATTGGTTTGTCGCTTGGCAATGGTCGCCGCTAGAATGGTCGCCAAAGCTACCATTACCAGAATCGTTAATAGAGCGATGCCATGTTGAGATGAATGTTTTTTCATGACATTACTGACCGCCTGCATCTGAATTATTATTGAGCAGACTATAAATCCACTCGTAGTCTGTACCAGCCACTGTCAACTGAACTTTGATTCCAAGCGGTAATTTTTTTAGTTCAGCGATATTACTTGGATCACTATTTTCAGGCCATTGCGTCAATTCTTGTGGGTTCAAAACCATCACTTTAAATTGATCTACATTTTCCAATAGAGTACTTGAAACAGGCTGTACCCGATTAGGAATATTCAGATTTGAATATTTGAGGCGATACACTTTCTTTTGTTCAGCATCATAACGATATTCAATACGCTCGTAAGGCGACAAACCTTGTTTCAGTGGGTCAGAAACACCAGCCTTGCTGAATGCAAAGTGCTGATCATTCAAGACAAGCGCAGCTTGCAACTGTCGTCCATCATTAGCTGTCAAAGGTATGATCTGCAAACTATCCCGCAAGAACTGCTGATAAGCATCCTGCAAGGCAAATAAGTGCAATTCATGTTCTGCATTACGGTCTTTTACTTTTAATAAATAGTCAAACACTTTCCAGCCCAGCATCGAAAGTACTGCAAAGATTGCAATTGCAACCAATAACTCGACCAGAGTAAATGCGCGTGTATATTTCATTATGTTCTAGCTTTGGCAGGATAGTTAAAGAACACAAGATTGGTAATCCCCGCTTCGACCTTACCTTGTTCTTTATTGAATAAACTGACTTGGAGTTCAATTCTCTGGATTTTAGGGCTGATTGTAGATTGTGCTTTTTTATCGATTTGCCAGGTTTCACCTTGAGAGGTCACTTGCTTGGATTGTGTTCCATCCAGCCACTCTTGATTCATTTCCATCATTGCCACTTCATTCATGGCCACAAATTGTGCTTTGGTTCTTAAAATGGCATTTGATGTCGATTGCGTATATTGCATCGCTACCTTGGTTAACGCAATCGCCGCAACAGCAAAGATCGCCAACGCCACCATCACTTCCAGTAAGGTAAATCCTGAAGCAGGTCTACGCCGAGCAACGCTCGGCCCTGCTGCAAGGCCGAAAGCTATGCTTGAGGTGCGAGGTTTCTGTTCTACAGCAACAGAAGAACCACACTCTGGACAATATACTAACGACTTAATTTTCATTGACTTTGCCCAAATGATCCAGCTCTAACTCATGTCCAATCGGCTGTTGCGCATAATAAAACTGGATTCGGACAGGCTTCGCTTCACCATTTCCAAACCAGATGAGTTGAGGAGCCTTACCGCCCAGTAAATCTTCATTTTTTGCTTTGTTATAATTTGCTGTATCTAAACTTTGTATACTCAAAGACACATTATTGGGTAATTGACGCGTCTTAAACTCTTTATACAGTTGCCAAGTGCGGTCAGCCTGCTGAATCTGTTCAAGACTCTGGTCATGATATTCATAGAGGTTATAACTGAAAGGTGCAACATCCGTCGCATTTTGAGTATTTAAAGCAAAAACTTTTGCCTGATCAGTGGCTTCTTTATTAATTTTTTTCAGATCAAGAATAAACATCTCTCGGGCTTGCATTGCGCGGCGTTGATCAACACCACCGATATTCAAAACCACAAGAGATGCCATAATCGTCATAATAACGATCACCACCATCACCTCAATCAGGGTAAAAGCCTTTTGTGAATGCTTTGGTGATCTCATTATCATTTCAACTATGCAAGCGCAGTTTCGACCAGCTTCGGTAATGCCAAAGCCTGCTCAATATAAGCGACACGTAAGGTATCTCGTGAACCTAAATAACGCTGATAGAAACTCGAATTCAGGATAACGGCTGCGCCATAGGTCAAAGACCAGATCGAAGCAAGGTAATCCCGCGTTGTCATGGTACTGTTAATACCCAGCAAATAACTTTCCGTCATGCGGATGATGATACGCAAACGCTGTCTACGCACCTTATATAACTCACTGAATAGTAATTGAATACCCTGTCCAGTGGTCGAAAGCCGCTCTTCTATCTGATGGAATAAGGCCGTACGCTCAGGATGATGCAAATGGTGCAACATAAAGAAAGCCAAATGTTCAGGAAATGCCTTTTCGGTATCCTGAATCATTTCCAGCAACATGCGCTCATTACGAATAATCAGCAACATATATAGCTCATCTTTACTTTGAAAATGCTTATATAACGTGCCTTTAGCAAGATCCAGCTCAGCTGCCAACGCATCCAGCGTCATGCCCGCTTCACCATTTTCTAACAGGAGTTGCTCCGCGATTTGAAAAATTAATACTTCTCGTGCTCTAAACTGAGCTTGACGATCCATTTTCACGTAATAACTCTCTTTCCTAATACAACAAAACCGTTTATTTCAAATTTAAGAGATTTTCAAAATTTTGTGTTGTAATCATGCCAATCTCTTCAACCGATTTATCATATACATCACTTAAGGCTTTTGCTACAAAAGGAACATATTTCGGTTCATTGCTTTTACCGCGATAAGGCACTGGCGCTAGATAAGGACTATCTGTTTCTATCAAAAGACGATCAAGCGGCACTTGCTTTGCCACATCTCGTAAATCCTGAGCATTTTTAAAAGAAACAATCCCAGAGAAAGAAATATAGTAACCACAATCCAAAACGGCTTTTGCTGTTTCCCAATCTTCGGTAAAACAGTGCAAAATACCATGGGTAGACTGCTCTGCACGAATAATATCAATGGTATCGTGCTTGGCTGCACGGGTATGCACAACCACAGGCTTTTTCACGATTTTTGAAGCTTCAATGTGTCGGGCAAAGCAACGCTTTTGTTCCTCGACGAAATCTGTACTGTGATAATAATCCAGCCCCGTTTCACCCAAAGCCCATACTTTATCGGATTGAGCAAGATTGACGAGATAGTCTGTTGTCGCGCGCGCCATCACCTGTTCATCTTCACATGGATGAACACCGACAGAATACCCAACATCATCGTGTCGGGATGCGATTTCTGCCAACTTTATATGATCCTCAAGATCAACCGAAATGCCCATGAATTTCGAAACACCAGCAAGACGGGCTTGCTCAAGTGCCTGATCCAAGTCGCCTTGATAAGGGCTTAGATCCAACATGGTTAAATGGCAATGCGTATCAACAAACACTCTTCTATCCTATTTACTTCATAACTACATGGTATAACTTGGACGATCCAGACCTTTGGATCCGGCCAGTAATTTCTCAGCTTCATTTTTATAATACACGCCTTTTTCACCAGCAAGCTGTATTGCAAAACCTTGTGGCTTAAAATGCGTCTGTTTATGAGAAATCCAGATCACTTTCCCAGTCAATGGAATCTTTTGGGATTGTTCCGGAAGTGTTGCCAGTACAAAAACTTCCTGTCCCATTTTCACCGCTTGTTTAGTTGGCACAAATAAACCGCCGCCTTGTACAAAAGGCATATAACTTGATTGTAAGGTCGCTTTGTCTGGAATGTTGACCTGTATAATTCCGCCCATCATTTGTGGTTGCATAACTTTCCCCTGTTCAATATTGAAACATCAAAATCTAGAACGTCTACTATCGACGTATAAAACATCCGAATGTTTCCATCTGATTTATAGCCTATCTTTCGTGATCGTTCATTTAATATCTATACGTCTTATATGACTGAATTATAGAAAACAATCCTGCAAACAACAAATGATGTTTAGGCTAAATACCATTTAGGGCATTTAAAAAAGCAGCTTATTTATCACTTTTTCGAATAATACGTGCCGTAGTTTTACAACAGATGACAACTTAAAAGAAATGGCAAGAAAAATACAGATGTGATTTAGAAAAAAAACCGCTCTTGTGAGCGGCTTTTTAACAATGATAAAAATAAAGTTTTTTATTTTTCAGTACATTTATAATCAAAGTCTAATTTACTAATCGCTTGATCGGTATTTCTGGCAATGACAGAAATGTTGTTGGCCCCAGCTTCAATATAAAATTTACCACTGAACTGATTTGCGCCAGTACCACGGACATGATTGAAAGAGTAGCTATATACACATTCGTAAGCTTGTGATCCCGCATTAGACGCATTAATCTGAAAAGATGATCCATTAATATTCGAAATAAACTTCGGTTCAGCCATTGCCATGCTGGGTAAAATTACAAATGACAACGCAATCGCGATAGATTTAATTTTCATCTCGATATTCCTTATTTTTTAATATTATTGTGAAGTGTTTCACATTTTATATTCTTTTTTGATCAAGGATTAAAGAGCAATGTACATTTTAGATACAATCTTTACATAAATAATATAAAACAAGGTAATGAACTTATTTTAGAGCCAAGTTCATTACCTGTTTTATTGAAATAATTAGTCAGCCGAGTACTTAAAGCATGATTAAGCTACATTCATCAATTGAATAAATAACTCATCCATCACCAATTGGGTTTGAACATTCTGCTCAACCATTCGTTTTTTCTGCTGCAAATCAGAATAGATTCCAAATAGCTGCTCAAGGTTATAACACTCGACCAAACGACTAAAATCCAGATCATCATTTTTAAGTGTCTGATTGAGTTTCAAACTAATCAAATCACCCAGCAAATACTCAAACATGGTCATAAATTCTGAAAAATTAAGCTCTTTAGACCATTTGCTTGAATAGTTCAAAGGCATATTTTTTTCTGCCACTAACTTCAACCAGTCCGCAAGGAAAATAGCGCGTTTCTGCAACCATTCACTTTTTTCAATTTCAATCGCAGTTAGCGGCATATCATTGGCAAGATTCAGCAATAATGACACTTGGCTTGATGAAATTTCTGGAATTTGCTGTTTGACAAAAGTCTGCGCATCCTCAAGCGTTAAACGATCTAACGCAAAATGCTGTAATCGACTGCGAATGGTGGCAGGTAATTTCAAATAATGATCAGCAAGTAAAATTAATACGACCCGCTCACCAGGTTCTTCTAGCGTTTTCAACAAAGCATTTGCAGAGGCTGTGTTTAATGCTTCCGCAGGCTCAATGACCACAACACGCCAGCCTTCTCCTGTTTGTTGAACAAATGGCAGTAAGTCACGTATTTTCTCGATCTTAATTTTTGCGTTTTGTTTTTTATTTTCTTCGTCTGTCGTGATATGCACATAATTAGGATGTGTATCCGATTTTAGCCATTGGCAACTTGTACATTCTCCACAAGCAGCTTGTGCCTGTTTATTTAAACAAAGCACCCAGGCAACAAAACGTTCAGCAAACTCTTTTTTGGCGCAGCCTTTCTTGCCATAAAATAATAGCCCATGTCCAAGATTAGGAAATCGCGTACTGAGAAGTTCCCAAGTCTGTGCATGCCAGGGATATAGTGTTTTCGTTTGAGTATCGACCATAATCTTATTCAAATGCACTCACAGGCATTGTATTGAGACGATCTAAATCCGCCTGTGTATCTACGCCTGGGGGTAAGTTCGCTTCTGCAATATCAATCGCAATGCGATGACCATTTTCCAAAACACGTAATTGCTCTAGGCTTTCCAGTTTCTCCAGATTGCCCTGTTCCCAAGTCACGTATTCTTGCAATAATTTCACACGGTAAGCATATAGACCTAAATGACGGAAAGCCTGTGTGTGTAGCGTTGGTACAGCTTGTTTTGCGCCGTCGCGATCATAAGGAATGGTCGCACGACTAAAATAAAGCGCTTCATTACGATTGCTCATCACCACTTTCACGATGCTATCACGTTGAAATTCATCTAACTGATGGATCGGCTCGCACAAGGTAGACATTGAGCATTGTGGATTATCAATCAAAAGCTGTGTGACCTGTTGTACCAGTTGAGCAGGCAATAAAGGCTCATCACCTTGTACGTTCACAATCACATCGTCTGCTGACCAACCTTTGATACGAGCAACTTCGCTTAAACGATCCGTACCAGATGGATGCTCAGGATTGGTTAAAACCACATCCACACCTTCTGCCTGACAAACCTCGGCAATACGTGGATCATCTGTTGCAACACACAAATCATCAAAACCTGCAACTTTTTTTGCCTGATCTACCACCCGCAAAATCATCGGTCGACCATGAATAAGGAGTAATGGTTTTCCTGGCAAACGAGAGCTCGCAAAACGAGCAGGAATAACAATATGCTTCATGATAGATCTCTAAGAAAGTTGAATCCCGACCTGTTTTAATTGCTGTTTTAACAGCACATAACAGTCAGGCGATAATACTGCTTCGACGGGTACCACCCAAATCGGAATATTAAATTCAGGATGTTGCTTTAATAATGCCTTGAATTTTACGGCATCTTTTTCCGTAGTAATGATTGCATCTGGATTATCAAAACTTAAATCAGCAATTTCATAATCATGATGATCTGGAAATTCATGCGCTTGATATTGATCAACTTCGAGCTTGTTCAAAGTCTGGTAAAAACGCTGTGGGAAACCGATGCCCACCACCGCATTAAAATATTGCTTTGGATCAAACCAAGGTGTGTCCAGATTGGCATTTAATAAATAAGGCTGACCTACTTCTAGATGCATGTTCTGCTTAGGCTGAGCAACTTTGGTATGTTCAATCACTGTACTGTGGTTTAGGCGTGATTTAGGTTCTCTTAAATAACCTTCTGGCAATAATTTCTCATTACCCAAACCACGATTTTGATCTAGTACAATCCATTCAATTTCGCGTGCCAAGGCCCAATGCTGTAAACCATCATCACTAATAATCAGGTCAAGCTGTTGATTTTGCAGTAACAGCTCGATTGCCACTTGACGATTCGGGCCAACAGCCATCGGAACTTGTGTCGACTGCACAATAAGACAAGGTTCATCGCCAGCAGCATCAGGCCCGGAGGATTGAGTAACCAAGAGCGGAAAAGGCCCTTCGGCCCCATAACCACGACTGATTACACCGACTCGAACGCCCTGCTGTTGCAAGTATTTGACCAACTGGATCAACAAAGGTGTTTTACCGCTACCACCGACCGTAATATTACCAATCACCATGACCGGGACTGGTGCTTTATAGACTTTTTTTAGACCATTTTTATAAAGTGCCTGATTGGTACAAAAGCCCAATCGGTACAACCATGACAGTGGGCGCAACACCACCAACCATGAAGCCTGTTCATTCCAGGCATCCTGAATACGTTGCGCCATCGACATGCTTAGTCTTCCTCAAAATTGCGTTGATGTAATTGATAATACATACCATGCTTAGCCAACAGCTCAGCGTGGGTACCCTGCTCAATAATCTGGCCTTTATCCATCACCACGATCAGATCTGCATTCTCAACGGTCGATAAACGGTGTGCAATCACAATAGTTGTACGACCTTGCATCGCTTCATCAAAGGCTTGTTGGATAAAGTATTCAGATTCATTATCCAGCGCACTGGTTGCTTCATCTAAAATCAAGATTGGAGAATCTTTAAGAATTGCACGGGCAATCGCAATACGTTGACGCTGGCCACCTGAAAGGTTTAAGCCCTGCGCCCCCAGAATCGTGTCGTAACCTTGTGGCAGATTCATGATGAAGTCATGTGCATAAGCTGCTTTCGCTGCTGCAATCACCTGCTCATCACTTGAATCTTGTAATTGACCATAAGCAATATTGTCACGTACTGAACGGTTAAATAGTACAACTTGCTGATTCACTGTGGCAATTTGAGAACGTAAATAAGCCAGCTCAATTTCTTTGACAGCAATGCCATCATAATAAATCTGACCTTCACTTAACTCTTGAAAGCGTGGCAGCATGTTAACCAATGAGGTCTTACCCGCACCAGAACGCCCAACCAAAGCAACAGTTTGTCCTGCTTTGATGGTTAAAGAAAAATCTTTAATAGCGTGTGTACCATCTTCATAACGCAAATTCGCATGATCAAATTGAATATTGCCTTTTAACACAGGTTTCAACTGACCATCGTTGACTTCTTCAGGTAAATCTAACAACTCAAATACTGAGTGTGCTGCAGCCAAACCGCGTTGCAGTTTTTCATTGATATCAGTCAAATTCTTTACAGGTTTAGAAATTAAACCAGCAGCGGTAATGAATGAAATGAACTCACCCGCAGAAGTATCGCCAAACACTTGCGGACGTAGCGCTAACCAAAGGATGATTGCCATTGCCATCGACAACAAAAGCTGAATGATTGGGCTATTGATATTTTGCACCACAACCATTTTCAAACCACGACGTAAGTTTTCTTCAGAAGACTTATAAAAGCGCTTCTGTTCAAACTCTTCGCCAGTAAAGCTTTTCACAACCGAGTTTGCGGTAATGGTTTCTTGTACCACATGGTTCACATCACCCATTGTATTTTGTACTTGAATCGAGAGCTTACGCATCTTTTTCGATGCGATTCTGACCAGAATACCAATAAACGGCATGAAAACGACGATACATAGAGTTAAACGCCAGTTGGTATAGAGTAGATAACTCAACAAACCAATAACAATCAAACCATCTTTAATCAAAGTCTGCAAAGACTCAGAGGATGCCGCGGTGAGCTGTTCAACGTTATACATCAGCTTTGCGCTGATATGACCCGCACTGTTATCAAGATAATACTGAGCTGGCAGTCGTAAAAGTTTTGCATACACTTCCTGACGAATACTGAATACCAGACTCCGCGAAATCACCGCTGAGAAATATCCACCGAGGAATAAACCTACGCCACGGAAGAACATTAACAAGACGATGAGTGCAGGAAACCAGTCCAGATTCTCACGACTACCATTTTGAATTGCATCGATAATGTATTTAAGCAACTTTGCCACAGAGACTTCTGTGGCAGCGTTGATACCAAAACCAAGCAAGACAAATAAGGCAACGCCCCAATAAGATTTTAAATACGATATTAAGCGGACATAAACCTTAAAATCTTGATTCACTCAGTAAAACCTCTAGTTGGAACTTTAGTGCTGATATTGACGTTCATAAAGCCAAGTTGGCCTGCCACATCCATCACCCGAATCACATCTTGATGAGTGGCTTTCGCATCAGCAGCAATAATAAACATCAAATCGCGACGATCTTGAGCAACCTGCTTGATCGCAGTACTTAAATCGGCAATATCTTTACTGGATAAAGCCTGACCATTCACAGAATAATGCCCTGTGGAGTCTACCATGATTTCAATTTTTTGATCGAACTGTTTAGGCGGAACCCCTTGTGCATCTGGCAGTGTCAGATTTATACGACTTTGTTGACTAAAAGTCGTGGATAATAATAAAAACACCAAAATAAATAACATACAGTCAATCATTGGTGTCAAATTAATATGAATATCTTCAACTTGAGAACGTTTAAATTTCATGATGCCACCTCGGCTCAGCTTGCACGACGGTGTTCTTGTAAAGGAGACGCTTTTTTATAGAAAAGCGCAGCATGAAATAAAGTCGATTGCTGTTCCAACTCTGCAATATATTCATGCACGACACGTTGAAAATAACGATAGGCAATCATTGCAGGAATCGCAATCAGCATCCCCACGGCTGTGGTAATCAAGGCTTTTGAAATCCCAGGCATCATCATACTGGCATTACCCGCAGAACCGACATCAATCACCAAAAATGATTCAATGATTCCCAGTACGGTACCGAGTAAACCCAGTAAAGGTGCAATTGCACTTAATGTACCAAGGAAATTAATATTTTTTTCTAAGGCACTGATCTCTTGCGAAGCAGTGGCTTCCATTTGCGCACGGGCAAATTGTTCACCCTGATCCTGATGATCATAACCTGCTTTTAAAATACGTCCGAGTGGACTTTTCAAAGCGTCATCCTGCTCGAGCTGTGCAATCACAGTATCAGCATCTGTCGCATTGACCAGTAAAGCCTGAGGTAAAACTTGTGATCGCTTTAAACGAATATATCGTTCAATCGTAATCGCAACCGTAAAAATTGATGCCAGAATAAGGGGCAGCATTAACCAGCCACCCGCTTTCACAAGTTCCCACATATTATTCCCCAATAATATTTAAAATATAAAAGGACGTATCCTAAATATTAGTTAGGCAAACAAATATTGAGGATTCCATCCAACTCATCCAATGAGTGGTAGTGAATGACCATTTTCCCTTTACCTTTCTGGTTATGGTCAATTTTTACATTTGCTCCGAAACGTTCTGAGAGCTTCTGAGTCAATTGTTCAATGTCAGGAGAAATCTGAGCCTTTTCCTTTTCAGGTTTTGGTTCACTCCACTCACGTACTAACTGTTCAGTTTGACGTACCGATAAACCTTTTTCAATCACGATTTGCGCAACTGAAATCTGGTCTTTAGTTTTTAGCGCAAGAATGGCACGCGCATGTCCCATATCGATTTGACCTTGTTGCATCAAGTCTTTAATCGGATCAGCAAGACTCAAGAGGCGCAATAAGTTGCTCACGGTGGTACGTGCCTTACCGACGGTATCGGCAATTTCCTGATGACTTAAACCGAACTCATCATGGAAACGCTGTAAAGCCATTGCCTGATCAATTGGATTTAAGTCCTGACGCTGAATGTTTTCAATTAACGCTAAAGCAATGGCAACCTGATCATTTAAATCACGCACAATCGCAGGAATTTCAGTCAAACCCGCCAACTGCGCTGCGCGCCAACGACGCTCACCGGCAATAATTTCATATGGATGCTGCTCATCGTCGACAGGACGAATGACAATCGGTTGCATCACACCATGTTTTTCAATCGATGCCGCAAGCTCTTGCAAGTCTTGTTCATGAATAAAGCGACGTGGCTGATATTCACCACGTTTTAATAAATTGACATCAATTTGCTTGAGTTGACCATGATCCAAGGCCTGTGCTTCAAGTTGCAATTTCTCTTTTTGAATTGAACCTAATAGCGCATCTAAACCACGACCTTTAGCCAATCCGCGTTTTTTGATGCTCATACAGCACTTCCTTTTTTCACTTTACTTTTCTTCAATATTTCTGCAGCGAGATTCAAATATGAAATAGCGCCTTTAGAACTTTTCTCAAAATAGATCACAGGTAAACCATGTGCTGGCGCTTCCGCCAAACGGATATTACGAGGAATCACTGTCTCGTATAACTTTTTACCAAAATATTGCTCTAATTCGGCAGACACATCACGCGTCAATGCATTACGAGCGTCATACATGGTACGTAATACCCCTACAATTTCCAAGTTTGGATTAAGGGCTTTTTGTATACGGTCAATGGTTTGCGTAAGATCAGCCAAACCTTCCAGTGCATAGTATTCACATTGCATTGGAATAATCACGCCGTTTACGGCAGCTAAGGCATTTACGGTAATCAAGCTGAGGCTTGGTGCACAATCGACAATAATATAGTCAAAGGCAGACTCTACTTCCTGCAAGGCATTTTTAAGAATGAACTCACGCCCTTCCTGTTCTGCAATTGCAAGCTCTACCCCAGCCAATTCACGGTTCGCACCTAAAACCTTATAACCAACTTCTGCTTTCTGAATCGCAGTTTCAATCGGCACTTCACCCAGCAATACATCTGTCACCGAGTACAGTAAATCATTCTTTTGAATGCCAGACCCCATGGTGGCATTCCCTTGTGAGTCCATATCAACCAACAAGACACGTTTCTTCAAGATCGCCAAAGAGGCAGCAAGATTGACTGCTGTCGTGGTTTTCCCTACACCACCTTTTTGGTTTGCAATCGCAATAATTTGAGCCATGATTACCCTTAATATTTTTATTGAATACGTTGAAGTAAAAGTAAATGACGTTGTTCATCTAATCTCGGGACACGAAGTTCAATGATCTTACATGAATACTCATTTTTCATTTGCTCAATTTCATCAGCTGGAATCAAGCCTTTCATTGCAGCAATAATACTCTGCTCATGCATATATGGTTGTGCAGCATCGACAAAGTCGGTTAAAGACGCAAATGCGCGACTTGTAATGACATCGAACTGACCTAGTTCACCAATACTATCTTCATTTTCAACACGTGTTTGAACTGCAATTACATTTTGCAGTTTCAAGTCAGCAATAAACTGCTTCAGGAAACGAATTTTTTTCCCGTTCGAATCCAAAAGGACACAAGAACGTCCTGGTTGGCATAATGCAATGATCATGCCTGGCATTCCACCACCCGTTCCTACATCTAATAAACGACCTTGCGGCAAATCATTCAAGATACTTAAGCTATCTAATAAATGTTTAACCAGCATTTCTTTCGGCTCACGAATAGCCGTTAAATTATATGCCTTATTCCACAGCACCAGAGCATCTTGATATTTCAATAAGAGTGTTAGGGTGTCCTCACTCAGGTTCAGACCCAGAGCTTGACTACCTTGCTTTAATTCTTGAAAAAAAGGATGCATAACAGTGCAACATCTCGATAAATTTGCTGTGCAGTATACCGATTTCTGATACAAGGCACAGTAGGACTTGTTGAACGATTATGCAGTTAATCATTTACAAGCATGATAAACTGCACAATCCATTAAGTTTTTGTCTTTTCTTAGGCAAATCAAAGATAGACAAAGCAATTTTTTGTTATATAAATGCGCCTTGCTTGATTTGTTGATCAAGCTGTTCTAAACGCTCAGGTGTGCCCACATCAACCCAGATCGCCTGCATCTTTTCTGCTGAAACTTGCTGCTGTTGCATCGCCTGTTTCAACAAAGGTGCCAAAGGTCGCTTACCATTTTCTAGCCCAGAAAACATGTGTGGCGCTAAAACAGCAACACCGCTATAGGTTAAGGCTTCTCCCAACTGTTCCTGCTCAAAAGTATAAGCTAAATCATTTGCCAGGATGAAGTCTCCTTTTAAATGTTGAGGCGGGTTTTCGACCAAAACCAAATGCGCCTGCTTGTCTTCTAACTGAACATTGAGCAGCGTTGAAAAGTCCATCGTGGTCCAGACATCCCCATTCACCAAAATGAAAGGTTCCTCACCCAGCAATGGCAAAGCATTGATGATGCCGCCTGCTGTTTCCAGACCTTCGCCTTCATGTGACCACAAGATAGTGACACCAAATTGCGAGCCATCACCTAAAGCAGCAACAAGCTTATCGCCTAACCAAGCCGTATTGATCACAATCTCTGTGACGCCAACCTTCTGCAACTTTTCAATATGCCAGACAATCAGCGGTTTCCCGCCGACTTCTAGCAAAGGCTTAGGCGTATGCAAAGTCAGTGGACGCATACGATTGCCTAAACCGGCAGCAAGAATCATCGCTTTCATTATGCTGCAACCTCGTAATCACCATATTGAGCAATGAACTTAGGCATGACAACGTCACGGATAAATTGCATAAAGTCATTCAACTCATCATAACCTTGGCTTTCTTCAAGTAAATACCACATCACGCGCGGTAAATCTTTTAAGTAACCTGATTTGCCATCACGTTCGAATAAACGGACAAAAATGCCTAAGATCTTGATGTGACGCTGAATCGCCATTAAGTCTGCATCACGCTTGAACTGCTCAAAACTACGATTTTCTTTAGCAGAAGCCGGCAATAAGTTGTAGAACACTTCAAACCATTGATAAACACGCTCAGCATTCCACTGCACGTAGGCGTCACGCGTAATGGAAATCAGATCATAAGTATCTGCACCAATCACAGCATCCTGAAAATCAATCACCCCTAATTCTTGTTCATTTTCAATTTTCATTAAATTACGACTATGAAAATCACGATGTACAATTACTTGCGGCTGCTGAGTTGCTTCGATCGCCAGAAAATCAAAGGCTTGTTCAATGGTTTCCAACTGCTGCTCTGTCGGCTGAATCTTTAATGAAGGCAACATCCATTCTGTTAGCAAACGCATTTCTGTCATAAGCTTTTCATAAGAATAAGCTGGCAAATGAGCCTGCCCATCAACCTGTTGCAGTTCAATCAACTGTTTAAAGCTTTGAGCATAATACTCATCTACTGTTTTATCATTCAGTAATGTTGATAGCACCACATCACCAAAATCTTCCAGTAGCAATAAACCCAATGTCAGGTCTTTGGCAACGATATGCGGAACACGCACACCATTTTTATCAAAGAACTCATCGATATTTACAAATGGTGCACAATCTTCTTTTTCAGGCGGCGCATCCATGAGCATATATGTTTTGTTTTGTAACTTAATTCGTGCATAACGACGAAAGCTTGCATCTCCTGCTAAAAAGTTGATCTCGAATTGATCAGATTGGAGAGTGGCTTGAAGCCAAGTTTGTATCAATTGTTCACGTTGTGTATTCATTTGCAATAAAATCTAAAACTAGCTGAGATTTTGAAAGCTTAAGTGTAGCCACTTATCAACTTTTTCTCTATGATGCGACAATAATTAATTGTGAATTAGCGTACTGGTTAATGAGACAATGAAACATCAGTTTAAATTTAATCCTTTAGCAACAGCTATTTTGACACTCTTGTGTGGCGGCTCGATTCAATCCAGTTTCGCGGCACAAGCTGATGCTGTCTCTACGCTTGACAACAAACAGCTCAAAGCAGCCATTCGAAATCAAGGACAGCAAGACCAAGAAAGTTATCCTGGGGAACATTTTTTCCAGCAATATTATGTAGACAAATCTGCACCAGAAGCCCAATTGCGTGATAACCGCTATTTAAGTTCTTCTTTTTGCCAAGGGACTTGGGTAACACCAATTAATCCTGAAACCAAGGCGGGAGATGCAAGTACCACCACGTCAGTGATTACCGCTGACTATGGACACTACAATCCAGCGGGCGATTCAGTTCTGCAAGGCAATGTCGTCATTGATCAGGAAGGCCGCACTATTCATGCCGATCAGGTCACTATTGACTCAACACAAACGCATGCCAATGCCGAGGGTCGAGTACAACTTGCTCAATCAGGTCTCCTCACCCAAAGTGATGCAATTGACTATAATTTAAAGACCCAGACTGGGGATTTAAACAATAGTTTCTATATCTCAGAACAACAACATGCACATGGTCATGCCACTCAGATCAAACGTGCCAACGAAAATCTGGTGATCTTTAAAGATGCAAGTTATACCGCATGTCCACCAGAACAAAAACCAGCATGGAAAATTCAGGCCAAAGAAATTGAGTTAAATCAGGATACAGGTCGTGGTGTCACACGCGGTACAAAATTCTATGTTAAAGATGTGCCCGTACTTGCCGTTCCGTATTTCAATTTCCCAATTGATGACCGCCGTACTACAGGTTTACTGAGTCCAAGCTTTGGCTATAGTAATGACGGTGGCGCACAACTTGCCGCACCAGTTTATCTAAACCTTGCACCAAATTACGATCTTACGCTCACACCAAGCTTTATGAGTAAACGTGGGGCGAAATTAGATGCTGAATTCCGATATATGACTGAAAGCTTCGGTTCTGGTCGTATTTGGGGTGGTTATATTGCTCAAGATAATCAATATGACAATGAAGACCGTGAAGACCTCCACTTTCTCCATAACTGGAGAATCAATGATCAATGGTCGACTAATCTAGAATATAACTACGCATCAGATAAAGATTATTTTTCAGACTTTAATAACAACCCCAACACACGTACAGATCTAAATTTACGTCGTGCCTGGGAACTGAATTATGGTAATGGTATCCCTGGTCTTAGAGCCCAGTTAAAAGTCGAAGACTTCCAGACTTTGGATAAAACGATTAAAGATGCAGACAAACCTTATGCGCGATTGCCGCAATTCTTATTAAATTATGTCACTGGTGATCCACAAGGCCTCCAATATGAATTTAATAATGATACCGCATACTTCAAGAAATCAATTGAAGATGGTTCCGCACTTGAATCAAGTGGTACCCGTATCTACAACCAGTTTGCAGTTCGATATAATTATCTAACGCCATCATGGTTCTATGTCGTTCCAGAAGTTTCTGTTCGCAGTATCAATACTTTCTTCGATCAGGATTCAAAAGAAGGTCGTGGATTATCAGCTTCAGATGACTTAGAAAAATCAGTTGTCGTTCCTCAATTCACACTTGCTACAGGAATGACATTTGAAAAAGATGGTAAGTACTTACAAAGCATTTCACCTCGTGCTTTCTATGCTTATTCACCATATAAAAAACAGGATGATCATCCAAACTTTGACTCTACTTCAGCGTCAATCAATTACGACCAATTATTTAACCCCTACCGTTTCTATGGTCATGACCGTTTAGATGACAATAACTTCCTATCACTTGGCGTGACTTATAGCCTTTTAGATACGGAAGGTTTAGAACGTATCAAAGCAAGTGTTGGACAAAGTTACTATTTCAGTGATCGTCGTGTAAGCCTAAACGAAAAACTAGATGAATTTGATACACAACGCCGTACAGGCCCAATTGTAAGTCTATCTAGCCAGCTCAACCAGAACGTTACGATCAGTTCAAATGCTGCATGGATGTCAAACGGTGACAATGCACAGCGCGATTTCCAAGCCTACTATACAGGCGACAAAGGTAATCTATATAACTTAGGCTATTTCTACCGCAAAGATATTCCTGATCGTCAAGACTCTTATGATCAAGTGGTTGCATCCTTTATACAACCTGTAAAAGACAATTGGCGTATTATGGGTCATGCTCAATACGACATCGACAACAATGTCATGCGCGAATACTTACTTGGCGTAAATTATGAATCTTGTTGTTGGGCTGTGTCAGTCTATGGCCGCTCTTACTATAACGATCTGGATGATCCAAATACCCCAGACGTTCGTAAAAAGAATGCGGTTATGGCTGAATTCACGCTAAAAGGTCTTGGTGCTTTAAACAATAAGCTCGCTTCACTTCTGGAGAATAGAGTTTTAGGTTTCAACAAAATTAATCAATCTTGGACACAACGTTAATGAAGATAAAACCTTTTCAACATATCTTTAGAGCCACTGTTCTCGCTGCCCTAATTTCTTCATCAATGCAAAGCTTTGCTCAACCAACGGATGAGGTTGTTGCAATTGTGGATAGTAGTGTCATTCTTAAAAGTGATTTAGAACAAGGTGTTGCTGAAACAGAACACCAATTAAAAGCGCAAAACAAAACTGTTCCACCGCAACAATACTTGCAAATGCAGGTTTTAGATCAACTGATTGTACGTCAAGCGCAACTTGAACAGGTTAAGCGTTACGGTATTAAAGCCGATGAGAAAAGCTTGAATGCTGCTGTACTGAAAGTTGCAAATCAGTCGGGTGCAAACTCACTAGAAGCTTTTCAGCAAAAGCTAGATACTATTGCACCAGGTACTTACGAAAACTTGCGTAACCGTGTTGCGGAAGATCTTGCAATTGGCCGTTTACGTCAGCAACAAGTGATGTCACGCATTAAAATCAGTGACCATGATGTTGAAAACTTCCTGAAATCACCAGAAGGTCAAGCTGCACTGGGTACACAAGTTCATGTCATCCATATGCGCATCTCTGGTGATAATACCAATGATGTACAGCAAGTCGCTCAGCAGGTTAAACAATCACTCACTACCAGTGATGACCCTAAAGCAATTAGCACCAAGTTTTCAACTGGTGCTGTAAAAGTAGATGGTCTTGATATGGGTTTCCGTTCATTATCAGAGATTCCAACAGAATTGGCAGCTCGTATCACTCCACTTCAAGTGGGACAAACAACCGAGCTGATCAATGTACGTGATGGAACACACGTATTAAAGTTGTTAGAACGTAAGCAAAATGAACAAAAAGCGCTGGTGCCACAATACAAGACTCGCCATATTCTGATTCAACCTTCAGAAGTCGTAAGCTTAGATCGCGCCAAGCAAATGATTGATAGCCTTTACAATCGTGCTAAAGCGGGTGATGATTTCGCAACCTTGGCAGCTACTTATTCAAATGATACTGGCTCTGCACGTGATGGCGGTAGCTTAGGCTGGGTTAGCCCAGGTGTGATGGTGCCTGAGTTTGAAAAAGTAATGAAAGAGACACCTGTTGGTCAAGTTAGCCAACCCTTCCAAAGTCAATTTGGCTGGCACATTCTGCAAGTCACCGATACTCGCCAACAAGACATGACCAAAGAAGTGCAAGAACGTATGGCACGTCAAATCTTGGGCGAACGTCAGTTTGATACTGAAGTAGACAGCTGGATGCGTGAACTTCGCGCCAATGCTTATGTTGAAATCAAAGATGCTAATTTAGACTCTAAAGCTCAGCAAAAAAAGTAAGTTAAGCCTTAAGTGAATTGAAAATGCCAGCCATGTGCTGGCATTTTTATTGCCCAGCAGAATACAAATAAAAAAATAGCGGCAATTGCCGCTATTTTTCTGCATTACAAATCAATTATTTGTAACGATCAACCATTTTCTCTAAAGAAATTGGACGAATTTTGTCTGCATGACCTGCTGTACCGAATGCTTCGTAACGAGCAACACAGATTTCTTTCATTGCTTCAACAGTTTCACCAAAGAATTTACGTGGATCAAATTCACTTGGTTTTTCTGCCATCATACGACGCATTGCACCCGTAGAAGCCAAACGTAAATCGGTATCAATATTAATCTTACGCACACCATGTTTAATCGCTTCTACAAGCTGATCTACAGGCACACCATAAGTTTCTTTAATATCACCACCGTACTGGTTAATCACAGCTAACCATTCTTGCGGCACAGAGCTTGAACCATGCATTACAAGATGCGTGTTTGGCAATGCAGCATGAATTTCTTTGATACGGTCAATTGCAAGAATATCGCCTGTAGGTGGACGAGTAAACTTATACGCACCGTGTGAAGTACCAACAGCAATTGCCAAAGCATCCACATTGGTATCAGCAACGAACTGAGTCGCTTCTTCCACAGAAGTTAGTAATTGAGAGTGATCAAGTACGCCTTCAGCGCCAACACCATCTTCTTCACCAGCCATACCAGTTTCAAGGCTACCTAAGCAACCAATCTCACCTTCAACTGAAACACCACAAGCATGCGCCATTGCAACCACACGACGGGTTACATCAACGTTATAATCATAAGATGTTGGTGTCTTACCATCCGCACCCAATGAACCATCCATCATGACTGAGCTAAAGCCCAACTGGATCGAACGTTGGCAAACATCTGGACTTGTACCATGATCTTGGTGCATTACCACTGGAATATGTGGCCACTCTTCAATCGCAGCTAAAATAAGATGACGTAAGAAAGGTGCACCTGCATATTTACGCGCACCAGCTGAAGCTTGCACGATCACAGGTGAATTTGTTGCATCCGCAGCGAGCATGATTGCACGCATTTGTTCTAAGTTGTTTACGTTAAACGCTGGTACGCCGTAGTTATATTCTGCAGCGTGATCCAAGAGCTGGCGCATTGAGATTAGAGCCATAATATCCTCCCAGGTAATGCGCCATATTCTACATGTTGATTTATTTCAATTCAGCAACTAATCACAGGAATTATAAAAAAATCTTTAATCTTTTGTGTAATTTGAGTAGCAAATCTTACTAAATAATAAAAAAGACCAAATCACAAAATAATTTGGTCTTTTTTTGAAAAACTTTCTCTGTCAGAAATCGCTTAAATCAAAGTAGATTCAGACTTAGCAATAACCATCCAGACGCGTTAAAGGCAATTTCTTACCAATCGCTTTTTCAATTTCAGGCAAATAGAAAGCATCATCTTCCGATAAGAAGCTGATACTTACGCCTTGCGCACCTGCACGACCAGTACGACCAATACGATGTACATAGTCATCAGACTGTTCAGGTAAGGTAAAGTTAATGACATGCGAAACACCATCCACATGGATACCACGACCCGCAACATCAGTCGCGATCATAATATTGTTCTTACCTTGCTTAAATTGATCCAGCATCTTCAAACGCTTATCTTGTGCAATTTCGCCCGACAACATACCCACACGATAACCATCACGCTTTAAATGATCATACAAACGACGCACCTGATCACGACGATTCGCAAAGATCATCACCTTATCAATCGGTTCTTCGCGTAAGATCTCTTGCAATAGTTTGTATTTATCTTCTTTTGCAACCACATATACACGCTGTTCAACGTCATTATTGGTTTTTTGCTCAGGTTCAATTTCTACCGTAACCGGCTCAAATAACCATTGACGTGCAAGATTAAGAACATCATAGCTAAATGTTGCAGAGAACATTAAAGTTTGACGTTGCTCTTTAAATGGTGAAAAACGAACAATTCGCTTTACTGACGGGATAAAGCCCATATCGAGCAAGCGATCTGCTTCATCAATGACCAAGAATTCAATTTTATCTAACCAGACTTCTTTTTGCTCGACAAAATCAATTAGACGACCAGGAGTAGCCACAATAATATCGACAAAATTACGGTCTAACATTTTCTTTTGTTTTTCAAAATCTACGCCGCCCAACAAAGTGACCAGATGTAAATTTGAAAATTTGGTTAATGCTTGTGCATCACTTTCGATCTGTAACGCTAACTCACGAGTTGGCGCTAAAATTAACGCACGTGGCTCACCACGAAAACGCTGTTCTTGAACTGGATTATTTAACAGATCATTGACCACGCTAATCAAAAAAGCAGCGGTTTTACCCGTACCCGTTTGCGCTCGACCAATGGCATCATGCCCTGCTAATGTATATTTTAAAACCTTTTGCTGAATTGGGGTCATTTTTGTAAAACCCAAAGCATCAATCGCTTTCTTCAACTGCGGATGTAAATTTAAGGTTTCAAAACCAGACGTCATATATGCTCTCGAACCATCAATGACCAAAAGAAAGTGGCTATTATAAACAAAAACGCCCCAAATTACATTGGAGCGTTTTTATATTGCGTTAAAGCAACAAATTAGTCTAAAGGCTGAACGTTTTCAGCCTGGAAACCTTTTTGTCCTTGAACAACACTGAATTCTACGCGTTGGCCGTCACGTAAAGAACGGTGGCCATCACCCATAATTGCGCGGAAATGAACGAATACGTCATCACCACCATTACGCTGAATAAAACCAAAGCCTTTAGTGTCGTTAAACCACTTTACTACGCCTTGTTCACGAGCTGTCATAAGTCAATCCTCAGATATTGAAAGATAAGGACCTTCCGGTGTTGCAAACAGCAGAGCCAACAAGGTTTTAAAATATTTATAATTTTAAAGCTTGTAATCATTCTGTAAAACTATCAACAATTTCCGGTTACATCCATTTGTTATAGGGTTTATTACATTAATATTGTATTAAACTCTTCCTAAAACGCATCGAGCTTAGCACGGGTTTATGACAATTAATAGGATTATTTTTAGTTATTTCCATCTGTTCTATCAGGTTTTTTCAATAATTTAGCTGTTTTTTTAATGAAATTTTTATCATAAAAATTACGCGAAAATTTGTTAACATACGTTTGAATGGAACAATTTAAATGCTTATGACTGGTACACCAAATTCACCTGAAATTATTGATGCCTTGGGACAACCCTGCCCAATGCCCCTATTGATGTTAAAGCGCGCTTTAAAAAAAGCAGACCGTCCAACACAGTTTTTATTGAAATCATCAGATCCACACAGTGAAATTGATGTAACACGATATTGCCAAATTCAGCAACTTCAGTGCCAGACACAAAAAATTTCAGACAATGAATTTCACTATTTAATTGAATCTATGTGATTCTTTGCTAAACTCTTGGTAAAGATAAAATAGTTAACTTTACATTTCTATACTCAAATTTCCTTAGTGATGAAGAACATTCGCATTAAGATGAAATTGTTGACTCAAATACCATCCTATAAGGAGACTCCATGACTACTGACAGCAGCAATCAATTGATGCCCCTGTCATTGTCTGCGCCAGGCGTAAACCTTGGTGCATATATCAGTACTGTCAATCAAATTCCAATTTTAACGGCCGAGCAGGAAAAAGAACTTGCTGAGCGTTATTATTATGACCAAGACCTTGATGCTGCCAAACTTTTGGTAATGTCACACCTCCGCTTTGTCGTACATATTGCACGTAGCTATGCAGGTTACGGATTACCACAAGGTGATCTCATCCAAGAAGGTAACCTCGGGTTAATGAAAGCCGTTAAGCGCTTTGATCCGAATATGGGCGTTCGCTTAGTTTCTTTTGCAGTGCACTGGATTAAAGCTGAAATTCATGAATATGTGATTCGTAACTGGCGTATCGTCAAAATCGCGACCACCAAGGCACAACGTAAACTATTCTTTAATTTACGTAGCCTCAAGAAATCAAGTAAACGATTGACGCTAGAAGAAGCAAAATCGATTGCTAATGATTTAAATGTAACACCTGAGCAGGTGTTAGAAATGGAAGGTCGTTTAACCGCTTATGATGCTGCTTTTGAAGCGCAAGGCGATGATGATGACGATACACCACACACTGCTCCAGCGCTGTATTTAGAAGATAATCGTTACGATCCAGCACGTCTAGTTGAAGAAGAAGACTACGAAGAACAAAGTACTTCTGCTTTACACGAGGCAATGGATCAGCTTGATGACCGTTCGCGTAATATTTTGCAACGTCGCTGGTTAGATGATGACAAGTCAACTTTGCATGAGTTGGCGGCTGAATATAACGTTTCTGCTGAGCGTATCCGCCAGTTAGAAAAGAATGCAATGGAAAAAATCAAAACCGCTATGTCAGCGAGTTAAGATTAAATCAAACACAAGGGCTTTCATGCCCTTTTGTTTTATCTGGCTTTGTTTAAACATCCGAATATGTTAACTTTGTTCATCAAGTTTCTTGTTCCATTCTCATTATGTGGATAGCAATCTCAGCGCTTAATCTTGCGCTTGCAGTCATGGTCGGCGCTTTCGGTGCACATGGTCTTAAATCTTTTGCTACACCAGAGCAGCTCGCTTGGTGGAGTACAGCAACCCAGTACTTTTTCTATCATGCGCTGGGCTTACTGATTTTAGGTGTCCTACATAAAACCACGCCAACTTTCTCTATAAAAATTCCTTATATTTTGATCCAAATTGGCATCATCTTTTTCTGTGGTTCGTTGTACATTATGGCGCTTGGTCTACCGAGAATCTTAGGTGCAATCACCCCGATTGGCGGTGCATTTATGATTGCGGGCTGGGTAATGCTCGCATGGCAAGCGATTAAGCATGCGAAATAAGGATTTATCATGCACATCTATTTAAATGGCGAGTCAACAGACACGTCTTGTGAAAATCTACAGCAACTCATTCAAAGCTTGACGCTTGAAGGTAAACGCTTCGCTGTTGAGAAGAACCAACAGATTATTCCGAAAAGTAGACTTGAGCAGACCTTAATTGCTCCTGAAGATCGTATTGAAATTATTCAAGCTGTTGGTGGCGGCTAATTGGCTAAAAATGGAGTAAGCCCATGCAAGATTCCCCTTTAATTATTGGTTCACGTACATTTCAATCACGTTTATTGGTCGGAACTGGTAAATATAAAGATTTAAATGAAACCGATTTAGCCATTCAAGCTAGTGGTGCAGAAATTGTCACCGTTGCGATTCGTCGTGTAAATATCGGTCAGCATGCCGATCAACCGAATCTACTTTCAGTGATTCCACCTGAGAAATACACGATTTTGCCCAATACCGCAGGTTGTTTCGATGCAGATAGTGCGATTCGTACCTGTATGTTGGCACGTGAGCTACTTGATGGTCATAATCTGGTGAAATTAGAAGTACTCGGTGATGAAAAAACCTTATATCCAAATGTCACTGCAACCCTGAAAGCTGCGCAAACATTGATTGATGATGGTTTCGAAATCATGGTGTATACCTCGGACGACCCGATTGTTGCCCAAGAACTTGAAAGCATGGGCTGTGTTGCGATTATGCCTTTGGGTAGTTTGATTGGTTCTGGTCTTGGTATTTTGAATCCTCATACCATTTCAATCATTAAAGAAAATGCTAAGGTTCCTGTCTTGGTAGATGCGGGTGTTGGTACAGCCAGTGACGCTGCCATTGCAATGGAACTCGGTTGTGATGGCGTTCTTATGAATACGGCGATTGCTGCCGCTCAAAACCCGATTCTGATGGCCTCTGCAATGAAAAAAGCAGTTGAAGCGGGTCGTGAAGCATTTTTAGCGGGTCGTATGCCACGTAAGCGTATGGCGAATGCCAGCTCGCCTGAGACTGGGTATTTCTTTAAGTAAGAAAAATATTAAAGGGAGCTTTTGAGCTCCCTTTTTTAATGCAATGATGATTTTATCTTGATTCCAGATTAATGAGATGAACAACATGCTCATTTGATCGTACAGCAAGGTCACTTAAGACATCTGGCTTTAGCAGTTTGATCTCACGCTTTGGCATCCATGAAATCACTTGAGCTTCAGTTGCATCATCAAGATAAAAAGCTTTGGCTTGGATCTGACCTTTATAAATATAAAGAAATTCATGGAAATGCTGTCCTACGACAGGATCATAGAAAAAGTTCTCAACAATCGCAAAGAGCACAGGCGAATTAAAATACTCTCCTGTTTCTTCAAACACTTCTCGTTGAATCCCCTCTAAAGTAGTTTCTGAAAATTTTAATCGACCACCCACTAAAGAAATACTTCCATCTGGAAATGTAGAAACCAAAATCTGATCTTCATGTTCTATCCAAGCAGCCACACGGATATTAAGCTTTCCCTCTGCTATCTCTAATGTTAAATCTTTCATTTATCACTCAATGAATTCGTTTTTAATAATCTACTATATTCTTTAAATTGCTTTTAGCGCGTTGCTCAAAATTCTGTTGGAAATATTCCGTTTGATACAGCGGTTCAGTCTGATAAAAGTGCGCTAAAACTTCTTTTCTTTTAAGGGAGTAAATCTCAGGATTAACCCAAGCATACTCTTTTTGAATCTGTTTTTCATATTCTGCAAAACGCGCTGGAGATGCAGCCAAGATCGCTAAATCAATATCCAGTAAAAATTGTAAATCCAACTCATGCGTCGATTCGTGCTTTTGCGTCGCAACAATCCATCGCTTTATCTTTTGAACAACATCTGCTGATAAATTATGAGCTACATATTGCTCAAATAGCTCGGCACTCTTCAATTCATTATCTTTTGCTTGCGGATCATAAACCGCATCATGGAACCAAAGTGCTAATACAACAGCATTTGCATCATTCAAATTGGCTCGAATCGATTCAAGCAACACCAAACATTCATATAAATGCTGAACTGTATGATAAGCGCGCTGCTTTTCACTATAGGCAGCAATCAACTTGTTAAAAATTTTCTGCGGCTCAGAAAAATGATAATGCTGATGCAGCTCAAACCATGATTTTTCCAATACGGCTAAATATTGCTGCATTGCCAATTATCACTGAAATGCGTTATTAAGCCATTTTGCTAAAGATTCAGCATCTTTGCGCTCAAGAAAAAGCTGATACAAAGTGCAGGAACCAAACTCATGTTTTAGTTCCTGCTGGCGCATGGGATGATTACCAAATCGAAATCGTCGAGTACCATCTGTATCTAATGGTAGTGCGTACACTCCATAACTGCGAGGTTCTGTTAAATGCCCTTTAACACAAACTTGATCAGACGATATTGCGTACTTTAATAAATGCTCTTTGGTTAACATCCCACCCTGCCCAAGGTAAACTTACGCTGCGTGCTGTTCATCTCGCTTAAAGACCAATTCTTTATCCGATGAACTTTCAGCATCGAAGTAATAACCTTCACTATCAAATGCTTTTAATTGTTCTACTTGGCTTAATTTATTTTCAATCAAGTATCTTGCCATCAGACCACGCGCTTTTTTCGCATAGAAACTAATGACTTTATATTTTCCGTTCTTCTGATCCAGAAATACTGGCTTGATAATTTCCGCCTGAATATTCTTTTCATTCACAGACTTATAATATTCGTCAGAGGCTAAATTTACCAATACTTTCGAATTAATTTCAGATAAATCTTTGTTAATTTGATCCGTAATGATGCTGCCCCAGAACTCATACAGATTATGACCACGGGTATTTTTTAATTTAGTTCCCATTTCCAAACGGTACGGCATCATCAAATCCAAAGGACGCAACAATCCATAAAGACCAGACAACATACGCAAATGCTGCTGGGCAAAATCAATATCTTGATCTTTTAAGTGATAAGCATCTAAACCCGTATACACATCACCTTTAAATGCAAACAAGGCTTGACGTGCGTTGGAAAAATTAAAATCAGCATTCCAGTCACGGAAACGCTCTACATTTAAGTTGGCAATTTTCTCACTTACCGTCATTAACGACGCGATCTCAGTTGCCGAAAGCTTACGACATACATCAATCAACTGTTGTGATTGTGCCAACAAACGTGGTTGGGTATGTGTATCTGTAGGAAGTGCTGTTGTGTAATCAAGTGTTTTAGCAGGAGAAATTAAAGCAAGCATAATCAATCAAACATAAATTTATCTTGGTGAAACTATAACAGTTGATAATTTTTAATGCCAATTCGTGTTTTCATTCTTCATTATCGGTAAAATAGTGGATTCTTCCATTATCCATTGCGTATCTTATGTCTGAGCAATTATTCATCCAAGGTCCTGTTGGTCAAATTGAAATGTTTGTCGATCAACCTCAAGGTGAAGTCACAGGTTTTGCTGTTGTCTGCCATCCACATCCTTTGCAAGGCGGGACACCAAATCATAAAGTTCCTGTGCTACTGGCTCAGATTTTTAATGAAATGGGCTGTGTAGTTTATCGTCCAAGTTTCCGTGGTCTAGCAGGCAGTGAAGGCACACATGATCAAGGACACGGCGAAACTGATGACATCATGGCTGTGATTGAATATACCCGCGAGAAGCATGCAGGACTTACTTTCTACGCTGGTGGCTTTAGCTTTGGTTCTCATGTGTTGGCAAAATGCCAAGCACAACTCAGTAATGAATTACGTCCGAAACAATTGGTGCTCTGTGGTTTACCAACTGGTTCTGTAGTCGATTTACGCCACTATAAAACCCCTGCAATTGACGGCGATATCTTATTTGTTCATGGCGAGCAAGATGACATTACCTTGCTATCAGATATGATTGCATGGGCAAAACCGCAAAAACATCCAATCACGATTTTGCCAGGTGCCAATCATTTCTTTACAGGTTACTTAAAACAGCTCAGACAAGTGATTGCTCGCTTTTTAAAACTGTAGACTTAACAACAAATTACTAAGAAAACTATACGTCTTTTCAATCCAATGTCTGTTATATCAGTATAGATGTACAGACATTCGGGTTCTTTAATGAAATTAAATAAAAAACAAGGACTTTTTTTAAAGCAAACCATTGAACAATGGCAACAACAAGGCACCATTACGCCTGATGTTGCCAATGAGTTAAAGCATAGTATTTCGATTCGTCCTTTTGACTGGGAACGCTTGGCAAAATACTCATTCTGGATTTCGATGATTTGTGCCGTGATTGCCATTGCCGCAATTACAGCGGATCAGTTCTTGATGGAACTGATTGAAAAAATATTTATTGATTCCAAAATCATTCCTTGTCTGATTTTTGCAGGAGTCGCTGCGGCCTTTTATGGCTTTGCATATCGTCGACGTAAAACCAAACCACTGCATCAATTTAGCAATGAAGCCATAATTTTTGCTGGTGTGCTCTCTACAGCAGCATCTGTGGCTTATTTCGGACAAGCGATTGATACTGGCAGCGGACATTTCTCGTTGTTATTCCTGCTCTCAACCCTCATTTATGCTGCTCTTGCCTTCTGGTTCCCATCCAAACTGATTTGGGTATTTTCATTACTCTCATTGGGTTCATGGTTTGGAACTGAAACAGGTTATATGTCTGGTTGGGGTGCGTATTATCTAGGGATGAACTTCCCTTTACGCTTTGTATTCTTTGGTGGTGTACTGATTGGATTGAGTCTTCTCTTTAAACGTTATGCGCATTTTAAAGATTTTGCACACTCAACTTATGTCATGGGATTGCTTTATCTATTTATTGCCTTGTGGCTTCTATCAATCTTTGGCAACTATGGTGACTTAAGTAGCTGGTATAACGTTAAACAATATGAGCTGTTGCATTGGGGTGTTTTATTCGCATTTATTGCCATCATTGCAATTGTCTATGGTTTGAAACATGACGATGCCACCTCACGTGGTTTTGGTATCACCTTCTTATTTATCAACCTATATACCAAGTACTTTGAGTTCTTCTGGAATGGTATGCACAAAGCCATTTTCTTTATTATATTGGCAGCATCTTTCTGGTGGCTAGGTCGGCATGCCGAAAAACTCTGGAATTTAGAGTTTCTATCTAGCCCATCTCAAAATAAGAAAGATCGTCTAGGAGAATGATTACTGGAAGTCTCTCAAACTAAAGATGTGGAAGGCCGTAAAGATGTTACTGTGATTGATAAAATTGCATCGACCTATAAGCCGAAACCACAACGGGATTTGGTTGAAGTGGTTTATACATTAAGACAACTGGCGTATGTTAAAGGGTGATTTAATGAATCAAATTGAAACAGGTTTTGATTGGGCTATGCAACATACTCAAGCCTGTGATTCAGACTTTTTACCTGATAATAGTTTTGATTGGAATAAAATAGAGATAGAAAAATGAAACTCGCAGAAGCACTTTTACTTCGAAGTGATCAACAAAAAAAGCTCGCTTCATTAAAACAACGGATCAATGCCAATGTATTGGTACAAGATGGTGATGAACCGAGTGAAGATCCAAATGAGCTAATCAAACAAGTGTTTGCTTTGACCCAAGAAAGCAATCAATTGATTTGTCGTATTCATTTGACCAATGCGCAAGCAAAATTAGAGGATGGCAAAATATTGCTATCCCTATTAAGCTTACGTGATAATTATGCAGAACAGCATAAGATTCTAGTTGATGCGATTGCCAATACCCATCGTGAATCTGATCGTTATAGTTCACGAGAGATTAAATGGAAGAAGGTTATCCCTGTTTCTAGCTTGCAAAAACAAGCCGATGATATCAGCGCGAAACTACGTGATTTAAATATCAAGATTCAGGCTGCCAATTGGCAGATTGATTTAGTCGAATAGACAACAGATTTTGTGAATTTAGTTCACAATCACAGTTTGGACATACTGGGCGAGTACAAGATCCTGCATCCGCTTGAGGGATTGAAAATAATTCAGGCGGCTACGGCAGCATGTGAGCCGTGCATCAATCTTCACAGATTAGGCTCAGCACCATGTACCTCGTAAACCTTTGCCGAAAGCAAAGTGACACGTTACTTCGCATTACCATGTACTGACAGTATGTTCATTTAACCTTAATGGAAAGTTATGAGTTTTTTTCAATTATCACAATTAGAAATTGAATCATTGATCTCGGGAGATTCTATTTCAGATGTGTTCCCATGGAGCACAAATAATGAAAACTTAATTGATCAACACTATAAACAAATATTTTTAGATATTTCAAAACTATCTGGTACACAATTCCTCGTAGATTTTGATCACTATGGTTCAGGTTATGCATCTTATATTCCTACTTTTTTCTTCAAAGACGAATTTCGTACAAAACAGCTATATACATCCTATAACCAAAACTTTCTGGGATTAGAAATATATTTTTGTCGCATAGCTCCCTATTTCATTATGATTGAAGATGAATATCGTTGGCAAAGTAAAACCCGAAAAATAGAACGTTTTAATGGTTTTCCAGAGTTAGATCAAATTGATGAAATTAAAAATTCAAATATTATATTGATTGCACAACAGATTGAGAAATTACTATCAAAATTTGAATTAATTCGATTAAATCAAAAACAATTAAAAATAAAATTACCTTCAAATTATGGGGTACATACAAATTTCACAAATCATGGATATTGCTACTTTGATGCTTTTTTCCATTGGGAAGATTAATTCACAGGTTTAATTGTGAAATTGAATTTATCAAGTTGGATAAAACACTGTTTCAGATCACAGTTAAAGTAAAAGAAGCTCATCTTTGAGCTTCTTTTTATTAAGGGCTTATTTAATAGACTCCAGAGCAGTCACCAACAACTTCCAGCATTTCTCTACCGTATCCACTTTAACTCGCTCTCCCGGTGCATGCGCGCCCTGAATATCTGGGCCAAAAGACACCATTTGCAAATCAGGATAATGTTCCGCAATAATGCCGCACTCCAAACCTGCATGAATCACTTTCAAGTTTGGCTCAATTTTAAATGCGGATTGATACGCTTGTTGTAAGCACTTTAACGCAGCCGACTCTGGATTCGGTGTCCAACCTGATACTAACGGCGTTAATTCAGATTGAATCTGGAAATGAGAAAAGTGCTGTTGAATGTTCTGAGCAAAGGCTAACGCGTGCTGATTTACCATCGAACGAACCATAATCAAGGCTTTTGCTTCGTCTTTAGTCAGCTTTACCACACCGATATTATTCGAGGTTTCGACCACATCAGGTAAAGCGCTACTCCATTGAGCAATACCATAAGGACACGTTGCTAATGCCTGCAACCACGCTTGTTGTTGATGCAAGGCAATGACTTCATTTATCTGACTGGTATTTTGCTGTGCCGTGATTTGCAACTGATCATCAATGCCCTGTAGTTTCTGTTGCCATGCAGCTTGTGTCGCTGCCACAGCGTTTTTCAAATCAGTAAGTTGTTCTGCCTGAATTGCAATGGTTGCAACAGCTTCACGCGGGATGGCATTGCGTGCTGTTCCACCGACAAATTCAACCAATCGACCATTGGATTGTGTCAAATAATCATTGAGGAAATTGGCTAGAATGACATTGGCATTCCCTCGACCTAAATGAATATCAACCCCAGAGTGACCACCTTTTAGCCCTGATACCAGTAAATCTACAAAGATTAAATCATTTGGTGCTGTTTCATATTCAAGTGGCTGCCCCACTTCCAGATCAATACTGCCTGCGCAGCCAAGATATAGCTCGCCCCATTCTTCGGTATCAATATTAAAAAGCCATTGTCCAGTTAAAACGCCAGATTCGAGTAAGCGCGCACCACTCATTCCCGCTTCTTCATCAATGGTCAATAAGACTTCAATCGGCCCATGTGCAATATCATTTGATTCTAATACCGCCAGTGCCAATGCAACACCAATCCCATTATCCGCACCTAAAGTGGTATTTTCAGCAATTAGCCAGCCATCTTTTAATACAGGTCGAATGGGATCTTTAAAAAAATCATGTTGGGTTCCGCGATTTGCCTGAGTCACCATATCCAAGTGCCCCTGCAAAATCACACCAGCCACCTGTTCTTTACCTACAGTTGCCGCTTTGCGAATAATCAGATTACCAATGTTATCGACATAAGTTTGGAGCTTACGCTGTTCCGCCCAATCTTTTAAATGTTGTCTTAATTGTTGTTCATGCTTGGAAGGCCGAGGGATGGTACATAAGGTCTCAAAATGTTGCCAAACCACTTGGGGTGATAATTTAGAAAAATCGACCTGTATCATGCACCTATACTCTCAAATAAAGCGTTTAAATCAATATACACCATACACAGAAACGGTCATGATGTTAATGCACTTCATTTAAGATTCTATTTGTAAAAAAGACTTAGCTTTTCCATACAAACTGAGAAAAACTATGCTCTGCTTTTAAACTATTTTCTACGGCCTGAGCCAGTTGGCGAATAATACTTTGCGTCTCGATCTTTTCAAACCACGCTTGTTCACGTTGTGGATTGGCTGAAATCTCACACAAAATATGCCCTTCGGTATCTTGTTGCGAACATAAAATCGAAAGCGGCAATTGATGATTGTCGATGCGCACTTCAATTTTTTCATGCTCATGACGAATATGCTGTGCATCAAAACCATATTGTTCTAATTGTTTAAACAGCAGTGCAGCCACATACTCTTGTGTGATATAGCACTCATTGGGTGGATGATCGACCACTCCATGTTTTGGGCAATCTGCTATAAACTGCAACGTTTTCATGCTATTCCCTCTTTTATTATATTTTAGCGCCGCATCACAACCTAAATCCAACGCCTATACTCTGAATTATTATATATACAATCGTCTCTAAACGATTAGCTGATTGTCTTAGTTCTATTGTTAAATTGATAAATTTCGACCCGATTAGATATGTACATCAGAGAAGTCATCATTTTTAGTATTTAAGCGTTAAATGGATGGTTTTAACAAATTCTTTTTAGAGATAAACACATAAAAAAAGCAGCACTCAACCTTCAATAGCTGAATGCTACTTAATTCAAATTAGATTACGGATTTACAACACTTAAATCCAATCCAGCTGAATTTGCAAGCTCGGTAAAGGTTGGGAAACTTGTCGCAACCGTTTCTGTACCATGAATCGTAATTTCACCTGAGGTACGTAAACCAGCCATACTAAAGCTCATGGCAATACGATGGTCATGATGTGATTCAATTTCACCACCCGTAAAGATCGCTGACCAGTCGCCAGATTTACCTTTGCCTTCAATGATGATGCCATCTTCCGTTGGTGTACAGTCGATCCCCATGATTTTCAAACCATCTGCCATCACTTGGATACGGTCAGATTCTTTAACACGAAGCTCAGCAGCGCCTGTCAATACAGTTTGACCTTCTGCACACGCAGCAGCAATGAACAATGCCGGGAATTCATCAATGGCTAAAGGCACTTGATCTTCTGGCATGTGAATGCCTTTCAATGTTCTTGAACCTTTGATATGAATATCTGCAATCGGCTCACCACCTGCAATACGTTCATTTTCCACTGTCAGATCAGCACCCATTTGCTTAAGGATTTCGATCACACCTGTACGAGTTGGATTAATACCGACCGCTTCCAGTACCACATCAGCACCTTCAGTAATCGCAGCACCCACCATAAAGAATGCAGCAGATGAAATATCCGAAGGCACTTGAATATCTGTACCGACTAACTTGCCACCACCGACAAGTGAGATTTTATTGCCTTCAGTTTTTACATCATAACCAAAGGCACGCAACATACGCTCAGTATGATCACGCGTCGGTTCTGGTTCAGTCACTGAAGTTTCACCCTCAGCCCATAAACCAGCTAATAAAATGCCTGATTTCACCTGAGCTGACGCCATTGGTAAATCGTATTGGATTCCTTTAAGCGCCTGACTACCTGTAATACTCACAGGTGGTGTACCTTTCTCGCCGGTGGTCTGGATGAGTGCACCCATTTCGCGAAGTGGCTTAGCAATACGTTCCATTGGACGTTTAGACAATGAGGCATCACCCGTCATGACAGAGTCAAATTTTTGCGCAGACAGCATGCCTGATAACAAACGCATACTGGTGCCTGAGTTGCCCATATACAATGCGCTTGCTGGTGCTTTTAAGCCTTGCATACCAACACCATGAATGGTCACTTCACCATTCTTTGGTCCTTCAATGCTCACGCCCATGTCACGGAAAGCCTGCAAAGTTGCGAGGGCATCTTCACCTTCCAAAAAGCCTGTCACATGAGTCGTGCCTTCTGCAATCGCACCAAACATAATTGAGCGATGTGACACAGATTTGTCACCCGGTACGGTGAATTTACCTGTAAATGTTTTCTTTCCCGGTAAAATGCTAAATTGCTGTGTCACCTTGTTTTTCTCCATCAAAGGTTTTTTGGCTAACATATGATTAAAATGTTGGCGTGCCGCTTGCGCGTGGCCTAGTAGCCCCATCAACGCATGCGAATCTTCCTGTTCAATCAATTTTTTCAAAACGGATAATTGCTGTTCGAAGCCATCAACAGCATTCAAAATTGCGGTTTTGTTGGCAAAGAAAATATCATGCCACATCTGTGGATCACTGGCTGCAATCCGAGAGAAGTCTCTAAAACCACCCGCAGCATAGCGGAAAATATCTAGATTATCTTCACGATTTGCCAGTTGCTCAACCAGATTGAATGCCATCAAATGCGGTAAATGACTGGTATGTGCCAACACTTCATCATGTTTAGCAACATCCATGCAAATCACTTCTGCTTTTGCCGCAGACCAAAGCTGAATCAGCTTTTCAACCGCCCACTCCGCGCTGGTCGGCAGTGGCGTTAGAATCACTTTGTGATTGACGAATAAATCAACTTTACCCGCATGCACACCAGTATGTTCTGCACCTGCAATAGGATGCCCCGGCACAAAACCGACAGGTAAATTTTCACCAAATACTGCTTTTGCCGCTTCAACCACATTGCCTTTAGTACTACCTACATCGGTAATAATGGCATTTTCGGCAAGATAGGGTTTGATCTGTTCAAGCACTTTTTGTGTCGCACGAACGGGTAATGCTAAAACAATTAAATCTGCATCCTGAACTGCTTCTTCAGGCGTTGCATAACCGTGTTGAATAAGACCGAGTGTCTTGGCATCTTCTAATGTTTTTTTTGAGCGTGTTGAAGCCACAATTTGAGATGCAAGTTGTTCTGCCACAATCACACGGGCAAGACTAGACCCAATCAGTCCAAGTCCGATAAATGCAACTTTTTTAAATAATGGTTGAGACATAAAACATATTTGCCTAATGAGACGACATTGATATGGATAGATACCGAAGTCATCTATCCATTCTATAGAACGGGATTATAAAACAGCGATTGGATAAGATCCGAGTACACGTAATTCTTTTACCATTGGACGAATTTCTTCCAATGCCGCCGCAACATTTTCCTGACCGATATGTCCCTCTAAATCGATAAAGAACACATAAGCCCATTTTTCAGGTAAAGCTGGACGTGTTTCAATGCTGGTCAAGCTGATTTGATGCTTCGCAAACGGTGCAAGAATTTCCAATAAAGCACCCGCACGGTCATGTGCAGAGATTAATAGCGAGGTCTTGTCATTACCGCTTTGAGGAATCTTCTCACGCCCAATCACAAGGAAACGTGTGGTATTTTCTGGGTTATCTTCAATATTGCTATGTAAAATCTCAAGATTGTACATGCTTGCCGCAATATCAGATGCAATCGCAGCAGAATGCCATTCGTTACGAATACGACGAGCCGCTTCTGCATTTGAGTTCAGTGCAACACGCTCAACGCCTGGATAATGTGCATCTAGCCATTTACGGCATTGCGCCAAGGTTTGCTGATGCGCATAAATCTGTTTGATGCTGTCTTTACGGGTATTTTCTGAGACAAGGAATTGGTGATGGATACGAAGCTCAACTTCACCAATCACATTCACTGTCGATGCTTTAAAGCAATCCAGCGTATGGTTCACAATCCCTTCAGATGAGTTCTCTACAGGAACAACACCATAATGTGCGCTGCCCGCTTCAACTTCACGGAAGACTTCATCAATGGTTGGTAATGGACGCACAACCGCATCTTTACCAAAATGTTTTAACACAGCAGAGTGCGTATACGTCCCTTCTGGCCCTAAAAATGCAATGCTTTGTGGAGCTTCAAGCGCCAGACATGCCGACATGATTTCACGGAATAAGCGTGCCATGGTTGCATCAGACAAAGGCCCTTGATTACGCTCCATGACTTTACGGAGCACTTGCGCTTCACGTTCTGGGCGATAAAACAGTGGATTTTCTTCGGATGCAAATTTCGCTTTAGCTACCGCTTCTGCCAGTGTCGCACGGCGGTTGAGTAACTCTTGGATTTGTTGATCAACACTATCAATATCGTTACGAATTTGTTCTAAATTAAGTGAATTCGATGTGTTTTGTCCATCGTTTACCATTGAATGCAGCCTCAGCAAAATCATCTATAAGAATGGATTACAATCTATCTATGAATCGATTATCCGAGCTAGAGTATAACAATACTTTTATGCATTAAACACGCTGAGTTTTAACTCTTTTTCCCATTAAACTTTATTGATAATGATTTTCATTATATATTTCTTATCAAAATTTTGACGAGTGTAAATAAAGTGATGTTGAAACGTCTTGGTATTTTAACTTTTTCTCTTATGATCGCGACCCAATCCGTGATTGCGCAGCCTTCTACAGCAAGCTCCAGTTCAGTACGTGAAGTGCAAGCAAATACCCAGACCAGACAAAGTTTTATCCTGAAATCGAAATATACTGCTCAGGACTACCTGATTCAGATTTCTATTCCTGATCGTGCAGCGCCTGTAGAAGGCTTTCCTGTGCTGTATGTTCTAGATGGCAATGCTGCTTTTGAAAGCGCTGCCAATATTGCGAAATCAGTTGGTGCAGGTGCAAATCGTTTGGGGCTTAATCCTGTGGTGATTGTTGCTGTAGGCTATCCTGACCAGAGCACGTTTGATGTGCAAAAACGTGCTTTAGACTATACCCCTAAAACGTCTGCTGAGTTTCAAGCGCAGGCAAAATATCAATATGGTGGTGCAGACCAGTTCATCCAGTTTTTGGATAAAGAACTGAAACCAGCAATCAGTTCACGGATTAAAGTCAATGCCCAGCAACAAAGCTTATTCGGACACTCCTTTGGCGGCTTGTTTGCATTACATACCTTCTTTTCCAAGCCACAAACATTTCAGCGCTATATTGCAGCCAGCCCTTCACTCTGGTTTGACAACTATGCCTTATTAAATAGACAGGCTGAATGGTTAAAGAATCAAGCCAATACAACTCAAAACGTGATGCTCATGACCACCGTGGGTACACAAGAATTAGGCAAAGGACCCGCGGCAAATCCAGATGCTTTAAAAAAGCAAAATGATTTCTATCAAAATTTTAAAGACCAACACTCAAAACAATTTTCTTTTTGGTATTTTCAACATCCCGCTGAACAACACCTGACCAATATGTATGCCAGCTTACCCAAAGCCATTCTACTTGCAGGATGTCAAACTGAACGCTGTGCGGCCTTATTTGATGAACCAAAGCCTTAATCCTCCTGCATGAAACAAAACAGCCTGCTATTGAGCAGGCTATTCTTTGAAGCGTATGAATTAAGTTTTACCAATAATTCCACGCGCCACGATTTCTTTCATAATTTCGTTGGTACCACCATAAATACGCTGGATACGTGCATCAACGAAGAAACGTGAAATTGGGTATTCAGTCATATAACCATAACCACCAAATAACTGAAGTAAGTTATCTGCAACTTTCATTTGCATATCAGTACTG
Source organism: Acinetobacter sp. BIGb0102 (assembly GCF_003815055.1). NCBI lineage: Bacteria > Pseudomonadati > Pseudomonadota > Gammaproteobacteria > Moraxellales > Moraxellaceae > Acinetobacter > Acinetobacter sp. BIGb0102. Next base: position 88,991 of record NZ_RKQE01000010.1, on the reverse strand, counting down.
AAGCTCTTCAATGCCGCAGCAGTTTCTACGTCCAGTTTGCCTTCGTTATATAGCTCAACGTTTTGGTTATAGAAAGCAGCAGTTGCCAACTCATCAATCTTCGCTTGTGCCAAGACGAAACGAGTATTCTGGAATTGTGAAATTGCCTGACCAAATGCCTGACGCTCTTTGACATAAGCCGTTGCTAAATCAATTGCTCCACGAATCGCACCTAAAGCTGTCGCCGCAATCGCAGTACGTTCACGCGGAAGCTCCTGCATCAAGTAAGCAAAACCTTGCCCTGCTTGACCTAGCAATTGATCTTTCGGCACTTTGACATTATCAAAGAACAGCTCTGAGGTATCTTGTGAATGTAATCCGATTTTGTCGAGGTTGGTGCCCTTTTTAAAGCCATCCAAATGCGTATCGACTAACATCAATGACACACCTTTAGCACGCGCCTGTGGATCAGTTTTTACTGCAAGCACAACCAGATCAGCATGCTGACCATTTGAAATAAAGGTTTTCGAACCATTTAATACATAGTGGTCATCTTGCAAAATTGCACTGGTACGCATTGCCTGTAAGTCTGAGCCTGCACCTGGTTCAGTCATACCAATCGCACCGACGACTTCACCCGACACCATTTTTGGTAACCAGTATTGTTTTTGTTCTTCTGTTGCAATGTGCTGAATATACGGTGCAGCGATTTCAGAGTGACATGAAATTGCAGTCGATAGTGCACAGTAACCTGCACGGGCAGACTCTTCCACCAACATGAGTGAATAATGTGTTGGCACACCATAACCACCGTATTCTTCTGGTACATCCACACACAAGAATCCATTTTCACCCAATGCAGACCACACTGAACGCGGCATAATGCCTTCACGTTCCCATTGATCATAATGCGGTGCAATCTGCTCGCTCATAAAGCGTTTAAAATTATCACGGAAGAGTTCCAAATCTGCATCATAAGCTAACATCTTTATTTCCTTTCGCTTTCTTTGTTCTTAAAAATTTGTACGAAGTCATGCTAATAACTTTTAGATCAGATGTCATGTCCCGTTTACATCAAATCACTAGACTGATTGGGTCAATAATTTTGTTTGCACGGTGGCTTTCCAGACCACAACTGTTTATTGATTAAACAGCCTATTGGTTTTTTTATGCTACAAGTCTCTATTTTATGTCATATTGATTTCATTCTTAGTGACAATCCTCAATACGGCCATGAACACAAAACGAAATATCTATAAAACCGCAGAACATCCATTTGCTCAATATGTTCGTATTTTAGGGAAAGGCAAAACAGGTTCACGTTCACTCAGTTACGAAGAGGCTTATCAGGCCTTTGGCATGATCTTGAAAGATGAAGTGCTAGATGTGCAGCTTGGCGCATTTTTAATGCTACTCCGCGTTAAAGAAGAATCTGTCGATGAACTGGCAGGTTTTGTCCAAGCTACGCGTGACCAGCTTAATTTTCAACCACTTGAAGTGGATCTTGACTGGTCTTCTTATGCAGGTAAACGTAAACACTATCCGTGGTTTTTATTGGCTGCACTGACTTTAGCGCATCATGGTTACAAGATTGTGATGCACGGTGCATCTGGTCACACGATTAACCGTGTTTATACTGAACAGGTTTTGCAATACTTAGGCTATTCTATTTGCCAGAATGAACAGGATGTCCGTGAACAACTTCAACAGCACAACTTTGCCTACCTTCCGCTAGAAGCCATCTCACCTATTTTAAGCGAACTTATTTCACTGCGAAATGTGATGGGATTACGCTCTCCGATTCATACACTGGCACGCCTGATTAATCCATTTAATGCCAAAGCTACTTTACAGGCCATTTTCCACCCTGCCTATCGAACGTCACACCAGCAAACTGCTTTCCGTCTAGGTTATCAAAACAGTGCCGTGATTAAAGGTGAAGGTGGTGAGTTTGAACGTAATCCTGATGCCAAAACTTTAATCTGTGGGATTAAAAATGGTGAATTGTATGAACATGAGCTGCCAAAACTAACTCCTGACCGCAGCCCTGTTGAAGAAGAGCTTGATCTTACAGTATTTAAAGCAGTTTGGTTGGGTGAACAAACGCATGAATATGGAGAAATGGCAGTGATCCAAACGATGGGGATTGCGTTGTATACCATGGGTGTGGTCAGTCGCTATGATGATGCAATGACAAAAGCGAAAGAGCTTTGGGAAAGTCGTTTCTGATCTAGAATTAATGACCAAGGTTATATTGCATAATCTTGGTCTTAATCTTCAACATAATAAAAATCTGGCCAAAATGGATATTCCTGACCTGAAGAGTGAATATTTCTCAAGATGAGTTGATCGCCAATTTTAAATGTGATTTTGTTTGAATCGTAGGCATCAGATAGATAAGCATCTCGCTGCTGACCAATCAGCTTATTACAATATGAATAATGGGCTTTGCTCTTTTGAGAGCTTCGCATCGTCTGAGCATCCAGAACTCTAATCCCAATCAATAACATGGGATAACCATCATTCTTTAAGGGTGTATACTCTGTTTGAGGCAAAGCATATTTTTGGCTGGCGACAACTTTCACTTTGAGTAAACATTCGATCGGCTGTTTTGCAAATGTAATTCCACTAAACATGGTCAAACAGATTTCTGAAGTTTCATAAAATTTATGATGACATTTTTAATGAAAATAAAAAAAGCCCAGTGATCACTGAGCTTTTTTAAATTTAAACAAAACGAATTGGCTTAAATTCAGGTTCATTTTTGTGATGATCATCATCACATTCCTCACCTTCTTCTTTGGTACCACGGTCGATATAACCACTACGCTGTTCTTTTGGTAAATTTTCCATTTCCCATGCGTAAACTGCTTGCATACAGATTTCACGCTGCTCTTTGGTCAATACAACACCATTTGGCCATTTGCCAATTTCAACAGCTGTACGAAGACGCTCAACAATTTCAGGATTTAAAATAGCGAGCATTTGTTCAATATTCATGAGTCATCCTGTTGAAAAGATTCAAAATCTTGATTCCACCCTAACTTGGTACGACATGCCATATAGAAGTCATAACCTGGTGGATGTAATAAGCTTAGTTTAAACGGATGTTTGCGGATATGCACCGTGTCGCCAACATTTAATGCAACACTATGTTGTCCATCAGCACTAACCATAGGCAAAACACGATTTTCACGAATGGTAATCTTGATTTCGCTTTGCCCACCGACCACGATAGGACGTGATGACAAGGTATGCGGATGCATCGGAACCAGTGCAATCGCATCCATACTCGGATGCAAGATCGGTCCACCGCCTGACAGCGCATAAGCAGTCGAACCCGTTGGTGTAGAAACAATCAAACCGTCACTATGCTGACGATAGACATATTGCCCATCAATATTCAGTTCAAAATCGATCATATGTACCGACTTGCCTGAGTGCAACACTACATCGTTCAATGCAATCGCGTCATAAATCGTTTCGCCATTGGTCCGCACTTCCATTTCCAGTAAGAAACGGCGATCCAGTTGAAACTGACCTTGTAACACCTGATCCAGCTTAAAAATAGCTTCCGCTGGCTTGATGTCGGTTAGAAAGCCCAGTCGACCACGGTTAATACCGAGCACTGGCGTATTATGTCTAACCAAAGCTCGCGCTGCATGTAACAGTGAACCATCACCGCCCACCACAATCACTAAATCTACGACTTCACCCAGCAAGTTACGGCTTACAGTCTGCCCATGACTATAGGGGACAAGTTTCGCTGTTTCCTGATCAAAAACGGGGTTTAAACCTAAATTGATCAAATGATCATGAATTAAACATAACGTTTCTACTACAGAATACTTGTCTGGTCGTCCAATGAGACCAATATTTCGAAAGGATTTATGTGAAATTTGCACGAATAATTCAGCTCCGTCGCGATTACTGACTATCATATCATTAACAATCAATGTTGCGTTGATGATTGATTAAAAAGTATAAAAATGTCTATCCGTTGTTTTTTTATACCTTTAATGTCAACACATTCTTAATCTTTTTATTGCATGTTGCTATTTATTCACAGTTTTATGATTGCAAAATGACAATAAGCTATCGCATCATTACCGTCATTGTTTTGGTTTTAACGCAAATCTATGAAGTTTGAACGTGGTATTGGTTTTCTAGCACTCATTTTCTCAATGTTAGTGATAGGTGTCTTTGTTGCATTTAGTATCTATCTGATCCGACTGGATAATATTATTCGTGACAAGTTTGAAGGTCAGCGTTGGGACATCCCTGCCAAGGTGTTTGCACGCCCATTGGAAATCTACGCCAATGCACCGATTACTCAGGATAATTTTACGCAAGAGTTAAAATTACTCGGGTATAAGAATACAGCTAACTACGATAAGTCTGGTAGCTATGTGGTTCAAGGCAATCAGATGTATGTACACACCCGTGGATTTGACTACGGTGATAGCACTGAGCCTGAACAAGTACTGGAACTAGCATTTGCCAATGGCGAAGTGAGTGAGGTTCGCTCAACCAAACCCTCAAATACAGGGATTGCACGTTTAGAACCTTTATTGATTGGTGGTATTTATCCACAACATAATGAAGACCGCGTTCTCATTAAATTGAATAAAGTACCAAAAACCCTGATCGAAGCTCTGATCTCGACAGAAGATCGTAACTTCTATCACCATCATGGTCTTTCAATTCGTGGTACTGCCCGTGCTGTCGTCAGTAATGTGACAGGTGGCCGTCGTCAAGGTGGTTCAACCTTAACGCAGCAATTGGTCAAGAACTTCTATCTATCACCAGAAAAGACGCTGAAACGTAAAGTCAATGAAGCACTTATGGCGCTATTGATTGAATTACATTACAGTAAAGATGAGATTCTGGAAGCTTACTTAAATGAAGTGAACTTAGGCCAAAACGGTAGCTATTCTATTAATGGTTACGGCTTGGCTTCACAGTTTTACTTCGGTCTGCCATTGCGTGAATTGAATATTTCACAACAGGCATTTCTGGTTGGCTTAGTTCAAGGCCCTTCTCTTTATAATCCATGGCGTAATCCAGAATCGGCGAAGAAACGTCGTGATGTTGTACTAAACAACATGAAAGTGATGGGTTATTTGACCGATGCAGAATATGAAGATGAAATTGCCCGTCCTTTAAATGTGGTCAGCAAGCCAACTTTAGGCCCTGCAAAATTCCCTGACTTCTTGGATATTGTGCGTCGTCAATTACGCACGGAATACCAAGAGAGTGATATTACCAATCAAGGTTTAAGAATTTTCACAACCCTTGATCCAATCGCACAAACTCAGGTGCAGAACGCATTTAAGAGTACCGTCAGCCGTTTAGCCAATGCCAACCCCGGCCGTTTAAGAAACCTGCAAGGTGCTGTGCTGGTTGCGCACCCTGAAAATGGTGAACTGGTTGCAGCCGTAGGTTCGACTCAGGACTTTACTGGCTTTAACCGTGCGCTTGATGCAAAACGTCAAGTGGGTTCTTTGCTTAAACCGATCATTTACTTGAACGCAATCGAGTCAGGCCGATACACATGGGCAAGCCCGATTGAAGATAGCGCAGTCAATATTCCAATTGATGGTGATAAGAGCTGGACACCGAAAAACTATAGCGGTGGTGAGCATGGTGTTGTACCAATGCAACAAGCTTTGGCAAACTCATACAACTTATCCACTGTCCGTTTAGGAAATGAATTTGGTTTATCTGCGTTTAGCAATAAATTAAGACAGTTTGGTGTGACCTCAGATATTCCTGCTTACCCTTCAATCTATCTGGGCGCAGTGAATATGTCACCAATGGAAGTATTAAGCATCTATAGCAACTTTGCGACAGGTGGCTTTAAATATCCGCCTCGTTCTATCCGTACTGTGGTGGATGCTAAAGGACATTTACTTGAGCGTTATGGCCTAAATGTACAACAGACCATTGACCCTGCTGCTGCCTATATCCTGAACTTTGGCTTACAACAAGTAATGCGTTCTGGTACAGGTCGCTCTGCCTATAACAGCTTACCTGAATCATTAAATCTGGCGGGTAAATCTGGTACCACCAACGACACCCGAGATTCATGGTTCGCAGGTTATTCAGGCAATCATGTTGCAGTGGTGTGGTTAGGTCTCGACGACAATAAAGTCACAGGTTTAACTGGTTCTTCTGGTGCACTTCCAGTCTGGACTAATGTGATGAAACAGCTTCGTCAAGAGCCTGTTAATCTGCGCCAGACCGATAATGTGCAATGGCAATGGATTGATAGCGCGAGTGGTGATTTGTCTGCGCAAGGCTGTGATGGTGCGTTGTATATTCCACTACTCCGTCAAACCGTGCCACGTCGTGCAACCTTATGTGGTCAATCTCATTATGAAGTGGAACCAACCTATATTCCACAAACAGATGACACACAGAATGATGAGCATGAAGATAGCATTGGTAACTATATTCGTGAAAGTGAAAACCAAATGGATACAGATTTATCCAATCGTAGCCCTGCACGCGTTATTTCCAGTGGCAGCTATAACGGTAACGGTGAGAACTAAGCCTCAAAAGGATGATTGGACATGATGAAGAAAACAGTAGCGATTATCGGAATGCTTATACTGGCGGGTTGTACGACGGCACCTGAAAAGGCACCAACCAAGACTTCGCCAACTCACCCACCGAAGAAAGTGACTCAACCTTCTTCTGGAGTGAAAATTACGCCTTATGATCAAAAAGAGATTAAGCGTCAAAGCGTTCCTGTGGTTGTGCCTCAACAAAAGGTTCAGCAGAAGTTTAATGATGGTAGTCAGCTACCTGCATTTAAAACCTTGATGCAAAAAACGCAGGTAGCTTATAAGCAGCAACAACTTGCGGAAGCTGAACGTTATGCGCTTCAGGCGCAACGTATCGCGCCACAAGCCACCGAAACTTATTTGTATTTGGCAATGATTGCTGATCAACGTAAAGAGTATGCCAATGCAGAAGCATTGGCACGCCGTGGCCTTAGTTACGCGCAAAGCAATGCCATGAAAAAGCAGTTGTGGTTAATTATTCTTAAAGCCAGTGAAGCCCGCAATCATTCGGTGAAGGCCCAAGAAGCTCGTAGAGCCCTTCAGGCACTCTAATCCTAGTCAATTGCACTAAACTGACGAATCCCGGCAAGCCCATAAGCATGATGCTTTTGGGCTTGTTTTAATTCAGCAGGTGCGACACCACCTAAAGCAAACACAGGAATATCGCTTGTTCGAGCGAGTTCTTCAAAACCTTCCCAACCCAATTTTTTCGCATCAGGATGCGTTTCTGTCGCCTGTACCGGACTTAACAACACCGCATCACAACCAATATGATGGGCATGTTGCAAAGAGACCGCATCATGACAAGCAGCGATAAAGCGCTTCCCAACGACTAAGCCAGCTTTACTGAAACTCATTAATTGTGATTGCTTCAAGTGGATGGTTGAGATCTTATCGCGTAATTCAACATCCAGTTGCTGCCACAGATCGACATTGATCATCAATTTCTGTAATTGCGCATCGCTCAACCTTAAAAGCTGCTGCTGGATCTGTCTAATATCAGCACAATCAGTACGCCAATATAAGAGTGCCTCTTGTTGCGGCAAGGCATCAATTTGGTCACTAATCTTGATGAAATGAGGCCAGATCAAACGTTGTAGAATGGCATCATTGGCCTTTGGAAAATTTAACTCAGCCAGTTGTTCACGTTTATACCATCCCCACGGTTGATGAATCAGATCGAGCAATTCATCGGGCACATAGGCATGAAACAAATGTAGATTCACAATAATGTCATCATATTCATGACGGATCACATCAAAAACATGCCAGTCTTTTATACCAATCCCTACTTCTTCATAAATCTCACGGCGACAAGCCTGCTCTGGTGTTTCACCTGCTTCAACTTTTCCACCTGGAAACTCATGTTTATTGCCCTGATGCTGGTTGGCCTGTCGCCAGCCGACCAATACTTTGGTTTTATGTAATAAAATTGCGATTGCAACATCAACAGTAGCTTTGGTCATAACAGACTAAAATCTCTCACCTTTTATCCCGATTCTAGGGAATTTAAACACGAATTCACATGACCAAAAACAAAATTAATCACTGATTTTGTAAATTCTTAAAATTTCCGTTGACAGGTCTATTCGATAATGATTATCATTTAAAACATTAAAGAACACACCACGGAGCATAACAAATGAACGCACCATTCAACCTATTTACTCGTAGTACAGATGCAGCTCAATCATTGCCAATGTTGCATTCAAACAACCTTTTTGCCTTGGGGCGCGAAATCCGCATTATGCATGCGGGCGAAGAATATCGTTTACGTCTAACGCGTAATAATCGCCTGATTTTAACGAAGTAATATAATAACAACCGCATAATAATAAACGTGGGAATAAGCAGTATGTCAGCGCATGCTGCTTTTTTTTATTTTGCTCATTGGTAAATTTATACAGGTAGCTGGATACTCACCTTGAGTCCGCCATAGCTGGATTGGGAAAACTTGATTTTGCCCTGATGCAATTCAACAATTTTTTTACAAATCGACAGACCTAATCCCGAACCTTGGGTTTTAGTTCCTAAGGCACGATAAAAACGCTCTCCCAATCGCGCTAGTATGTCGTTGTCCATGCCTTGTCCTTCATTTTCGATCACCAGCGCTATAGCATCTTGTTGCTGCTCCAAACTGATATAAATCTGTCCTTGCTCAATGCTATATCGGATCGCATTATCAATTATATTTCGGATGCAGGTAAATATGAGTTGCTGATTGGCATGCAGCATATTTGATTGTTCTGTGATGTCTACATGGATTTGAATGCACTTTTCCTTAGCAAATAATGCCAATGCTTGTGTTGCTTCCTGCACCACCTCTTGTAAATCAAAATAAGTTTTGGGTAGATTTTCTGCATGCTCAGGATCTAGACGCGCCAAAAGCAATAAATTTTCCAGTGTCTGAATTCCACGGTTCACATCTTGCTGCATCTGGACGAAATCCCCAGCCCGTTCAGGATATTTACGCTGTAGTAACTGCAATCGCAATTGAATCGCTGATAAAGGTGAACGCAATTCATGGGATGCATCAGCGGTAAAACGCTGTTCTGCTAGCAAGGATTGTTCGAGACGCTGTAACAGTCGATTGAGCTGCCCCAACATTGGCTGCAATTCTTTGAGTTCGACGTCTCCAGCATGTATCGGGCTCAAATCATCTGCATTTTTTTCTGATATTTCTGAAGATAATTGATGAATCACTTTAAATTGTCGTTTAATCAGGAAATGTATCATGATCCATTGCATCAGCCACACCAGCATCAAGATCAGTGCATAGCCTGCGAAACTATTCAGCAAGTCTTTAAAACGTTCGCCAAGCGGCTGTAAAATTAGTACTTGCATATGTGCATGTTCATCTTCGCCCGCATAACTCCGCCATAACTGGCCTTGCTGCCAAATGATGCCATAGTCGCCATGAGTTGCTGCAATCAAAGTGTGATGCTGTGGATCAAGCTGAAAATCAGTGGATTGGGTTAAAACTTGCTGCGAATTGCTCAACTGATATTGGATATCAAATTCATCACTCAGTTCATCAATTTGTTGCCCAGAGGTTTGGGTTAAATCCGTAATCAGCAACATATCTGAAATCTCGTCCATGATTTCATCTTGTACCTGCATGGTTTGATATACCGAAATCACGGCGAACAAAAGTAATGCCACACATCCAGCAATCATTGAACTTACTAAAGAAGTTTTAACCAGCTTGGTTTGTAATGACACCACTTTCATTCTATTCCCCTTGATGCATGCGATAGCCTAGACCACGAATGGTCTTGATATATTGCCCACCAATCTTTTTACGAATCTGATAGATAAACACCTCGATGGCATTACTTTCAATTTCATCGCCCCATGCATAGAGAGATTCTTCCAGTTGCTCCCGTGTCACAATATGCTCAGGTTTCTGCATCAGCTTATATAGAATCTGGAACTCTTTGGCAGTGAGATTAACCGCTTTACCGTCCTGAATCAGAGTCTTGGCTTGAGGATCAAGTTGTAAATTGGCAAAATGAAGATATTGACCCGCTTGAGTCTGATGTTGACGCAATTGAGAACGAACCCGAGCTGATAATTCCTCCAGATTAAATGGCTTGACCAGATAGTCATTAGCCCCCAGATCCAGTCCTTCTACCCGATCATGGATGTGGTCTTTGGCAGTAATAAAAATAACAGGAGTTTTGGTGTTTTGTCGGCGAATGGTTTTAAGGATTTCATCGCCTGAAGCTTGCGGTAAGCCCCGATCCAGAAGGATGCAGTCATATTGATGCTGTTCGACCGCCAGAATCGCATGATCCCCCCGTTCCACCCAGTCAACGCTATAACCGTCCATTTCCAGCCAGGCTTTGATACTTTCCGCCTGCGAGGCATCATCTTCAGCCAATAAAATTCGCATAAAACAGCCCACTCTGTTGATCTTTCACATAATCTTAAAATAAATCATAAACAAAAAACCACATGATGATCATGTGGTTTTTTTATTCGTCCATCAATCTTTAGAATTGAACCTGATCAACATCAACTTCAACACGTTTCGCTGGCTTATAGTCGATGTCGATTTCACCAATTAAGGTCACTGGTGTTTTTGCTGATACTGGCTTACCTTGCCATAAATCATCATCAATATCGACCGTCATTGAACCTGTCTGGTCACTAAACTGATATTTCTCATCACCTGTTGCTTTTACCACATAACCTTTCAATTTAACTGGCGTATCATCTTTCAAGGTCAAAGCCTGTTTGACTGTGGTGATTTGAGTCGGCGCCAATGCTTGCTGATTTACGGCAGTAGTATTCGCTACGGCAAAAGTAGTTGCGCCAACCAAGCCAGCAACAACTGCAAATTTAGATAATACGTTCATATACTTTCCCCTCATCGTGGTTTCATCATTTCGATGGAGTCATTAAAACAAACCAAGATGAGGTGAATCTGAAGATGGCACTGTAGCTTAATTTAATGGCACCACGCGCAATACTTCTTCTAACGTGGTCACGCCTTCAATCACTTTACGTGCACCCGCAATCCGCAATGGCTCAATTCCCTCTTTTTTCGCTTGCCCTTTTAGATCATTGAGTGTGCCATGCGCACTGATGATCGACTTGAGCTCCAGACTGACAGGCATAAATTCGTAAATACCGACACGGCCCTTATATCCAGTATGACGGCATGCTTCACACCCCACAGCTTTATACATGCTGGTTGGCATATCCATCATATAATCAAAGGTTAGATGTTCCCATTCTTGCTCATTGATTGGTGTTTCTTGCTTACAATGCGGACACAGGCGACGAACCAGACGTTGAGCTAATACCCCCAGAATGGTTGCAGCAGTCAAGAATGGCTGCACGCCTAGATCATGTAAACGCGTCAGGCTCGACGGTGCATCATTGGTATGTAAGGTAGATAACACCAGATGCCCTGTTAATGCAGCCTGAATCGCCATATTGGCGGTGTCATGGTCACGAATCTCACCGACCATGATAATGTCAGGATCTTGACGCATTAAAGCCCGCACGCCATCTGCAAAGCCTAACTCAATGTTTGGATTGACTTGCATCTGGTTAAAACTAGGTTCCAGCATTTCAATCGGATCTTCAATGGTACAGACATTAACCTGTTCGGTTGCCAATTGCTTTAAAGATGAATACAAAGTGGTGGTCTTACCTGAACCTGTTGGCCCTGTGACCAAAATGATGCCATGACTGTGTTGTGTCAACTGCTGCCAGCTCTGTAATAAATGACCTTCAAAACCCAGTTGCTGAAAACTACGCACCAATACTTCCGGATCGAAAATACGCATCACCAGCTTTTCACCGAAAGCGGTCGGCAGAGTCGAAAGACGTAATTCAGTTTCCTGACCTTTCGGGGTACGGGTTTTTAAGCGTCCATCCTGCGGTTTACGCTTTTCCGCCACATTCATGCGACCTAAAATTTTAATACGGGAAATCACCGCTGTCAGTGTATTGGCAGGCATGTTATAGATGGTATGCAACACACCGTCGATACGAAAACGCACCTTACCTTTGTCTTTTCGTGGTTCTAGATGAATATCGCTGGCGCCTTGCTCAAACGCAAATTGCAGCACCCAGTCCACCAGTTTGACAATATGCTGGTCATTGGCATCAGGATTTTGTGTATCGCCTAACTGTAATAAAGCTTCAACGCCTTTATTTTCCCGGTCATAGATACTGGCATTTTGTGAGGAACTAACTGCACGGCTGACTTGATAATACTCAATAATATAGCGCTGCAACTGTTCAGGATTTAATAGAACTTTTTCAATCTTTCTAGGTGCCAGACTACGTTCCAGATTGTTTAACCATTCGGTGGTAAAAGGCTGATCGGTTCCGATCAAAATTCGGTCTGCCTGTACCTCCACCGCCAGAATATGATTTCTGACTGCAAATTCTTGCGACATGACACTGGTCAAGGCAGCTACATCGGCTTTAAGCGGATCAATGATAAATAAGGGAAGATCGGCTTTTTCGGCTAGCCATTGACACAAACGATTCAACGATAAGGTCATACCCGCATTCAGTTGATCTTTTAAACTAAAATTGGCAATCCACTGCAAAGGATGCCATTTTAACTGATCTTTTTGGCGATGTGTGGTCTGAACCAGCAATTTGTCGCGTTCAGTAATCCGACCATCTTTCAGTAGTTGCTCTAAGCACCACGTCACATCAATCGTAAAAGAAAAGTTTGCGAATTTTGCCTGAGCTTGCATAACCGTTCATTCCCCAAATTTTTTAACGAAATTTATATTTTTAAAGTTTTAACTTTGTTCAACTGCAACAACGATGACATCCTGTTCATCGACCGTAAAACGCACATTCAACACTGCAAAGCACATTCCATACACGCGTTCAGCATCATTTTGATACGCAGGTCGAGGATCTAAAGATAACACTTGTTCAAGTTCATCGAATATCTTTTTATCCAAAATTCCCTGCTTTAATAACTGCTGCTGTTGCTGTTGTGCATTTTCCGACCAAACAACCGTTTTACGCTGCGGCTCATCTTGTGCATATCCACTGACGGAATCAGCAATTGCATCCGAATATTGAATATACGGTTTGATGTCTAAAATTGGCGTCCCATCCAGTAAATCACTTCCCGTGACATAGACACGCACCGCTTTACCATGCTTTTCAACGCGTAAAAATTGCACGACCGATAAACCAATCGGAGATGGACGATACATACTTCGCGTCGCAAAAACTCCTATTTTCTGGTTACCTCCAAGTCTCGGCGGACGTACTTGTGCACGAAATTTAGGCATTTGATTCAAGGTGTTATCCGATTTTTTATTCTCATGGAACTGCCACAGCAGCCATAAGTGGCTAAAATCTTCGATCCCCTCAAATGCCAGAATATCGCTATAAGCCTCCGTCATCTCTATATAAGACTCAACCTGCACCAGATTTGGCTGGCGCGGAATGCCGAATTTCTCACGGTAAGGCGAACGCATATGGCCAATAATTGGCATCACTACAGAATTGTTCATCACTTTTTCTTATAAACACAATTAAATATATTCAGTTTATCGAGAATGATTTTAGATTAGAATAGCGATCTGTTTCTTTTAACTGTGATCGAGACCTTTAATGGCTGCTTTTAACGTTGAACGCATTACTCATGTTCACCACTGGAATGACACACTTTTCAGTTTTAAAACTACACGCGACGTCAGCTTACGTTTTAAAAATGGTCAGTTTGTAATGATCGGCCTTGAAGTGAATGGTAAGCCTTTGATGCGTGCTTATTCGATCGCCAGTGCGAATTATGAAGAAGAGCTTGAATTCTTCTCTATTAAAGTACAAGACGGTCCATTAACTTCTATTTTACAAAAAGTACAAGTGGGCGACGAAATCCTTATTTCTAAAAAGCCTACAGGCACTTTAGTACACGACGATTTATTACCAGGTAAAAATTTATATCTTTTATCTTCTGGTACGGGCCTTGCACCATTCCTTTCTTTACTTCGTGATCCAGAAACTTACGAAAAATTTGAAAAAGTGATTATGGTTCACGGTACACGTTATGTGTCTGAACTTGCATACCAAGATTTAATCTTGAATGAACTTCCTAACCATGAATTCTTTGAAGAGTTAGGAATCAAAGATAAGTTGATCTACTACCCAACCGTGACACGTGAACCGTTCCACACTCAAGGTCGTGTAACGACGGCAATTGAGACAGGCGAACTGTTTGAAAAAATTGGTTTACCACGTTTTAACCGTGAAACTGACCGTGCCATGCTCTGTGGTAGCCCTGCCTTCTTGAAAGACGTTGCTGCACTGCTTGACCAACATGGTTTAGTCGAATCACCACGTATGGGCGTTATGGGTGATTATGTAATTGAACGCGCATTTGTTGAAAAATAATTTGAATAGATGCAAAAAGAACCGAGGCTAAAACCTCGGTTTTTTATTTTTAAGTTTTATAAAAATGTAATTTTATTTATATAAACGTAATGATTGAAAAACTAAAATAATGAGTGATTATGCAGCATCTAAATGTATCAATCGCTCAATATAATACCAACACTCTTCAATCTCAGCATGATCTTTATTAACCTTTGCATAGGAAGTCATTCCATCCAGAATATTAATATACATGGCGGTTAATACATGAGGCTGATAGACCTGAGCCTTTACAAACAACCCCTCAACCAATGCCATTAACCATTCACGATACTCCATGATTGGTCGAATAATTGAAGGATACTGTTGTAATATTTCTAATGAAGCTTTTTGAAACATACAACCATGAAAATCATCTGAATTAAACCAGCCCAAATGCCAAAAATAGACTGCTTTAATTTTACCCAAATAGTCATCTTCCTGTTTGAGGTTAATTTCTGTTTCAATAGCTTCTTGAATGCTTTTGTTCCTTCGAGACAGACACTCTTCAATCAGGTTCTCTTTAGAGGGAAAGTATTTGTAGAAAGTCATTTTGGCAACACCTGACTCACTAATAATTCGATCCACACCTACAGAACTGTAGTTATGACGGTTAAAAAGGTCTAGAGCCGTTACAATAATATCTTCTTTTTTTGACATTTTATTATCCTTTTAGAATTCTATCAAAAAACTTAACGTATTATTAAGACATAGTTTACATGCTGGAAATTTCTGGCCACTATGTATGTTTATCTTATTTTAAGAGCATTATAGAAAAGTCGAATTTTCTTTATTGTTCCTCTTATAGGGTATGAAAAAAAAGGCTTATACACAAGATCATTTGTAAAAAAATCTTTCTATTTTTTAAATAAAAGAATATACCGTGAATCATTTCACCTTTTATTTACAGTTAAGTTAAATAATAAACTTTATTGCCATTTTTTAGCCGTCTTAATAAATTGATTTCACAAAAAAATCATTTTATATTTAAATCATCCAATAAAAAGATGTTTGGTTGTACCAATAGTTATATCCATAATCAACCAAAGAAAATCTAACTAAATAATTGGAAAAGCAATAATATTATTAATTCATCGAGTACAAGACTATGCCAAAAAAATTTGAAAACTTTGATAACCCAAGACAGAAAGCTATTGAAGGAATGAAGAATAGTATTTCTACAGACGTATGGAACAAGAATCTGAACTTTCTGAACAAATTAAGAGCAGAAATTTCAAATCATCCTGTTTCGAGACATCCTGCCATTCAACTTTTAAATGACGGTGTAATTGACAAAGAGGCATTAAAACATATTCATCTCGAATATCGACATGCCATTGTTCAGGTATTTACTGATGCTTTGCTGATGGCACAATTCCAAACTAAACAATTAGAACCACGCTTATTATCGGGTTCAAAAATGTTTCCACGGTTTTTATTAAACCTGAATATTCTGGATGAATTTGGTTTCCGACCTGGTCTGGATCAGGAAGGCTATTATTCTGGTAATCCTGAATACGCGCATTATCCATTGTTCGAAGAGGTTCTCAATGACTTCGAATTGAGCCAGTCTGAGCGCAATGACTATCAACCTTCGCTAATCGCTCAACGTGTGCGTAACTATCTGGAGAACTCGTTTAACAGCTATCAAGCCGTTTCTGCTTTACTTGCTGTGGCAGAAGAAGAAGTGATTTTATTCAGTCCTGCTTTACGCCAAGCAACCAAAGCGGTTGGTTTTGATGTCGATAGCGGCTATTACTATGTTCATGGTGTTTCACATGATGCGACCGCAGAAGCGGCTGATGATGACCATGAAGATGATTTGTGGTTTGTTCTGGCACAAGCCTGCGTTGAGTCTGAATATGATTCAATCCGTCAAATCTGTCTTGAATACTGTGATTTATGGGAACAGTTCTGGGATGAACAAATTGCATACTACGGAAGCTTTAAAAAACTGGCCTAACTTTCTCAGGAAAAGCCATTTCTAATTTTGGAAATGGCTTCCTTTATTTTTTATTAAATTTCAAATATTTATATTATTAAAGCTCAATCATAAGATAAGAAAAAAGCCCTTTTTAAAATAAACCTCGATAAATTACGATATAATTCAACTTTATTTCCCTCTCCATGCCCTGCGATGTTCTCACAATTCGATATCAATTTAGTGGTTCTGCTTGTCTTATTAGGTTGCGGTATCTTTAGCCAAAACACGGCAGTCACGGTGGCAGCCGCTTGCCTGATCTTGGTCAAACTGACACCTTTAAACCAGTTTTTTCCTTATATTCAGAATCATGGTTTAAATATCGGTATCATTATCCTCACTATTGGCGTACTCGCTCCGATTGCAAGTGGCAAGATCAGTGGTGAAAGCATCCTTAAATCATTTATCAGTATTAAATCTTTGGCTGCAATTGCCGTTGGCTTATTGGTTGCATGGCTAGGAGGCCGCGGAGTCAAGTTGATGAGTAATCAGCCTGATGTCGTCGCAGGGCTTCTGATCGGTACCGTTGCAGGTGTTGCCTTATTGAGAGGTGTTCCCGTCGGCCCACTGATTGCAGCAGGTATTTTGTCTCTGCTGATTGGGAAATCTTAGAACATTTATGATCTGCTTAATCGCATCATAAAAATAAAGGTAGCCGATTGCTACCTTTATTTTTTAAATCAACTTCAATTAATTTTCGTAATACACGGCACGCATCTTGGAAAACTTTTCAAGCTGCTTGATAAAACCTTCAAAATAGTTCTTCTCTTTATCCTCTACCCGATAGCCCGCATACAAAGTACGTCTTAGACCTTCTGGTGCTACACAGTCTAGACGGCGACTTACCACCCAGCCTTTTTGCTCATATTCATTCACAACCCAATCTGGTAAAGCTGCAATACCACGCCCACTTGCCACCAGTTGAATCAGCATTTGAGTCAGATCCGTGGTACGAATGTGCTTCGGATATACATTGGCAGGAATAAACAGATGCGCCATAATGTCTAAACGATGCTTATCGACAGGATAAGTGATCAAGGTTTCTTCAGCCAAATCCTGAACTGAAACCTGCTCAGCACGAGCTAGAGGATGCGTACTGGAAAGCACTAAACGTGATTCATATTTAAAGATTGGGAAATATTCAATTCCCTTCAAGGCAATTGGATCTGCTGTGATCAACAAATCAAACTCGGAATTTTGCAACAGCTCATGTGGATTAGACTCAAAACCTGCGGCAAAATCCAAATCTACATCTGGATATTGATGACGATATTGATTCAACAACGGCATCAGCCAGTCAAAACAGCTATGGCATTCCGAAGAAAAAATAATTCGTCCCGTCTGACCATGCACGATACGGGTAATATCGGTCTGTGCAATCTGAACTTGCGGCAATACATCATCTGCCAGTTTAAGCAAACGCTCTCCGACATTGGAAAAGCTGACCGGGCGACTGCGGCGATTCACCACTTCTACCCCATACCAATGATCAAGTTCTTTTAATTGATGAGAAATTGCAGACGGTGTCAGGCATAAATCAGTTGCCGCAGCGACCAATGAACCATGTTCTCTTAACGCAAGTAATGTTTTTAAATGACGGAGTTCTAGCACAGCAACAACCAAAATTGAATTTATTTCATCTTAACATAAAATTAATTAGCAAGTCTCAACATGAATTTAATTTCAATCATTTCCTATACAATGAAATTTTCTAATTTAAAGAATGTATTTTTTTAACAAAATTAATAATCCTAATCTCAAGGAAAAAATTTATATGAAACCCCTCATCCTAACCTTCTCCCTAAGGGAGAAGGAACTTTGAACAGTAATTTCTTGCCAATTATTGATTATTTTTCGAATTTTGAAAAAACTCTATTCAACCTTAAATAATGAAACAAGGAAATATACTTTTAGGCTTTAAAAATTTTCAGCTTGAACTGAGAATATTTCAGTTAATTCAAACGTTTTACTCATTTAAAACTTTTACAATATAAAATTATTTTTATAGACCATGTCGCCTATGACCCGTCAAAGTCAAAAGACGCTTGAACGCCAAAAACTAAGCTTACCCGAAGGACATGACAAGTTACTGCTGCACTCATGCTGTGCGCCATGTTCGGGTGAAGTCATGGAAACCCTGATTGAATCGGGTATCGACTTCTCGATCTTTTTTTATAATCCCAATATTCATCCAGTAAAGGAATATCTGATTCGTAAAGAAGAAAATATCCGTTTTGCCGAGAAGCATAATATTCCGTTTATCGACTGTGATTACGATACCGACAACTGGTTTGCACGCGCTAAAGGCATGGAAAATGAACCTGAGAAAGGCATTCGTTGCACCATGTGTTTTGATATGCGTTTTGAACGGACTGCCCTCTACGCCTATGAACACGGTTTTAGTCTGATCAGTAGCTCTCTTGGGATTTCCCGTTGGAAAAACATGCAGCAAATTAATGATTGTGGTCTACGTGCTGCTGCACATTATCCAGATATTCAATATTGGGATTATAACTGGCGCAAACACGGTGGCGCAGTGCGTATGCTGGAAATCAGTAAACGTGAAGAGTTTTATCAACAGGAATATTGCGGTTGTGTCTATTCACTCAGAGATACCAATCGCTGGCGTATGAGCAATGGTCGTGACCGAATTCAACTGGGTGTGAAATTTTATAGCAATGCGATGGATGATGAGTCCAATTAATAAAAATGAAATCGAAATAAAAAGGCTAATTCTAGTGAATTAGCCTTTTCACATCTTAATTTACAGCAACACTGATAATGCTATAGAACTGATTGCTCGGCTTTTGTTTCACATCTACCGTTTCACTCACTTCAATCAAATACTCAGCAGCTTTTGGAAATAACAATTCAGCACTGCCATCCGCCGCCGTTTTCAAGCTAATTCCTTGCTTATCGGTCGCACCTTTGGCACGAATCACCACCTCGGCATTTGCTAAGGCTTTATTGGCTTTCGATACTTTAATTTTTACTGCCTGATTGGCCTTTAACTCATTTGGATGCGTTAAAAACTCAACTTGAATCGGTGCTGTACTTGCTTGAACGGGAGTATGTTTTTCTTTACTCACATACGTCAATAACGTCCATTCTCGCGTGATTTCTACTGGGCTAATTTTTTTAGCTTTTAGATCCGCAGGAATCACAAAATCACGCTCAGCTTTTGCAGGTGCTTTATCTGCTGGCATATCAAAGAACATTTTCCATTCTTTTTGATCTTGCACGTATTTCAATGGGTAAGATGCCTTGGTCTGGATGAGATAAGTGCCCGCTTCTGGCAATTTCAAATCAAACACTGTCGCTGAACCAAGTTTAGAATCAGCTTGAATGCTGGTTTTGGTCTTATTCGGCGCAGTGATCTCAAACTTTGCATCTTTCAACGCATATTCACTGTTTAAGGCTTCTTCTGCATAACCAGAAATAATCGCCACTTGTGTTTGTTCAGTTGTATAGGCAATTGGTGCAACATACGGTTCATGTGCAGCGCTATAGCCAGAAACAAGTAGCAATGAACTGATTAATAATTTTTTCACTTTTCCACCCTGAAAGTTGTCATCTAAATATGTATGTTTTGCATTATACATAAATGAAAATAATTATCATTACATAATATCTTTTTTGACCTGAACTTATGCAGAGAATGAGATAAAAATTATGTGCTGTTTCACTTTTCTGAATGCGACTCGAATATAATACGGCGGTACTTTTAGACTCGAGATATTATGTCCTCGCCAAGCTCTCCCTTGCACACATCTCCCTCACACAATTATTCCCTATTTCTGGTTATTTTTTCATTGGCTGTCGGTAGTTTCTGTATTGGAACAACTGAATTCGTCGCTATGGGTCTGATTCAGGAAATCGCCACGGACTTAAATGTCAGTGTTCCTCATGCAGGCTATTTCATCAGTGCTTATGCGCTTGGGGTCATGGTTGGTGCACCGATTATTGCCATCCTCGGCGCAAAAGTTCCGCGTAAAACGTTATTGCTATGCCTGATGCTTTTTTATGGCTTAGCCAATGCAGCGACAGCTTTTGCCACAACACCAGAAACCATGCTGGTATCCCGCTTTATTGCAGGTTTTCCACATGGCGCTTACTTTGGTGTAGCGGCGCTGGTTGCTGCTGAACTGGCAGGCAAACAACGTCGTGCTACTGCGATTGCCCAAGTGATGATGGGCTTAACCATTGCCAATGTGATTGGTGTACCCATTGCCACATGGCTCGGTCAGCAATTTGGCTGGAAAGCAGGATTCGAATTTTCTGCGGTGATTGCGTTTATTACCCTGATTGGTGTTGGCTTATTTGTTCCGAATATTCCTCTGCAAAAAAGTGCAAGTATCAAGGCTGAATTGGCAGGTCTAAAAAATATCAATATGTGGCTGACACTTGCGGTTGGCGCAATCGGTTTTGGTGGCATGTTCTCGGTGTATAGCTATGTTTCACCGATTCTGACGGAATATACTCATGCCAATATCAGTGTCGTACCCATTGCTTTAGCAATCTGGGGCATAGGCATGGTCATTGGAGGTCTGGTTGCAGGTTGGCTGGCCGATAAAAACCTCTTTAAAACCATTATCGGAATCCTGATCAGCTCTGCACTTGCCTTTGTCGCGGCCAGCTTTATGATGTCCAATCTTTATACCGCGATTGCAGCTTTATTCCTGATTGGTTTTACCGTGATTGGTTTAGGTGGTGCATTACAGACACATCTCATGGATATTGCTGGCGATGCACAAACTCTGGCAGCGTCTCTCAATCATTCAGCATTTAACTTGGCTAATGCTCTGGGTGCATTCTTAGGTGGATGGGTACTCAGCCATAATATGGGCTGGTTAGCACCAATCTGGGTTGGTTTTGTCTTAAGTTTGGGTGGTTTGGCTATTTTATTAATTGCGCTGGCTTATGCCAAATATTCACAAAAAAATGAAACTGCTGCGTCTTAACAGCAGTTTCATTTACTAATTTTCATGCATTAAATTTGCAATCTGTCGATCATGCCACTTTGATAACAATAATAAGGCCATGATCGACCCAATTAGGGCAAAAAACATATCTGATTGCGTATCCCATTCATCCCCTTGAGTTCCGAGGAATTCTTCTGCTCCCTGTCCCAATAACAATGCTGCAGCCCACTCGATCAATTCATAGGTCGCACTAATTGCCAACACAATACAAATTACAATAAAGCTCAGCATTTTGCCTTTGGCTAAAATATGATTTCGAATCAATATTTCACGTGCCACCATTGCTGGCACAAAGCCCTGCATAAAATGCCCAATCTTGTCGTAAGGATTACGATCAAGATCGAACCATTCTGCGATTTCAAAACCGAAAGGCACACGCGCATAGCTATATGCCCCACCTACGATCAGTACAATGGCATGACAGAAAATAAGTACGTATAGCAAATGGGTAAGTGGAAAAGTTTTATAAGTGACAAATAATAACGGTATCGCAATCAGCACGGGCGTGACTTCAAGCCACCAAGTGGTACGATCAAAAGGCTGGATCCCTGAAATGACCAATAGAATGGCTAGAATCGCAGTACCCAAGCTTAATAAAGAAATACGCATCATTTTATAAAAGTATTGATCTCATTATTTATATCATCATATAAAAAACCCGCGGAAAGTCCTGCGGGTTTTTGTTATAAAATCGGCAAATTAGATTTTATTTCACGGCATCCGTGACTTCTTTAAGCATGGCTTGCATACCACCCAAGCCATTATTCATCAAATACCAGTTACTCGAATCCAGATAGACAATATTGCCGTTTTTCGCAGCTTTGGACTCATTAATAATCTTATTATTCAATACGCGTTTTGCACCTTCCTGATTTTCAGTAATTGCTGCACCACGATCAATCACAAACAGATAATCTGGATTTTTCTGGGCAATAAACTCATGCGATACCGCCATACCATGCAATCCCACCTTGATTGAAGGATCGGCTGGCGTAAATCCATACAGGTCATGAATATTACCAAAACGCGAACCTGGGCCATAAGCAGCAATCTTGCTGTTATTCACCAGAATTACCAAAGCCGTTTTACCTTTGGTCTTGTCTTTTAATGCAGCAATATCTTTTTCCAAAGTTTGTAATTGCTGTTCTGCCTCAGGCTTCTTGCCCACCATTTCAGCAATATTCAATGTTTGCTGTTTAAAAGAATTGAACTGATCGTTGTAATCTACATCGACAAAATAAGTTGGCGCGATCTGCTTGATTTGACCCACTAGATTTTCCATGCGGCCACTCATCAAGATCAGTTCAGGCTGACTGGCTGCAATTTTTTCCAGATTCGGTTCTTTCACTGTCCCTACATCCAGATATTTACCTTCACTGAAATTTTGCAAGACTTTCGGCAACGGCGTTCCTTTTGGCAAGGCAACCACTTTATCGTCCGCGCCCAAAGCATGAATGGTATTTAAAGCACTGGTATCCAGTACCGCAATACGCGATAAATTCGCTGGAATAGTAATCTGCCCTGCCTTGCTGTTAAAACTTAAGGTTTCATGTGTAGCAGTAGTATTACTGTCCTGATTTGCCGAAGGTGTGTTGGAATTGCCACATGCAGCCAATGCCACACTCAGCATCATGACTGGCAATGTTTTTTTGAAACGCATAACAAACTCCTAACTAATAAAATACAAACCTAATTTATGTTGCTGAACCTGCTGGATCGGAATATGGAAATCAAAAATATCTTGCAGAATATGTTCATCCATCAACTGTTGTGGATGCCCTTGATACACCAATTCACCTTCTTTCATGGCAATGATGTGATCGGCATAGACGGAAGCAAAGTTAATGTCATGAATCACCACAATGATTGATTTGCCATGATTCTCGGCCAAATCTTTTAAAACCCGCATAATCTGTGAAGAATGCTTCATATCAAGATTGTTTAAGGGTTCATCAAGCAAGATATATTCGGTGTCCTGTGCCAAAATCATGGCGATATAAGCGCGTTGTCGCTGCCCGCCCGACAATTCACTGATTTGTCGGTGTCTTAAGGCTTCCAGATCCATATAGGCAATTGAGCGATCAATCACCTCACGGTCTTCCTGTGTAAGGCGGCCTTGTGAATAGGGAAAACGACCGAAAGCAACCAGATCCTCAATACTCAGGCGTAACTCGGTGTGGTTAGATTGCTTTAAAATCGCCAGTTTTTTGGCAATGTCGGCACTTTTCATCTGTTGCAAATCTTGCCCATCCAGCAAAACTTGGCCTTGATCTGCTTCAATTAAGCGGCTCATCATCGAAAGTACTGTACTTTTACCTGCACCGTTTGGGCCAATAAACGCCGTAAACTGTCCTTTGGCAATCGTCAGCGAAAGTGCATTTACCACACGCTGCTGTTGATAGCTTTTACTTAAATTCTTAAGCTCTATTGCCATTTTTTATTTTCCTTCAATAAGATCCAGAAGAAATAAATTCCACCGACAAAGTTAATAATCACACTGAGCGTTGTTTTGAAATTCAGTACATGCAGAACCATGAATTGCCCAAGCATCAGACAAAGAATGCTGACCAGAATAATGCCAAGCAGTAAGATATGATGTTGATGGGTCTTGAACAGTTCTAAGGTAATGTTGAGAACCAATAAACCGAGGAACATCATTGGGCCAGCTAACGCTGTTGCAGAAGCCAATGCCAATACCACCAGAATCAATAGCAAGCGGCTGGTCTTGTCATAATCCAGTCCCAAATTCAGTGCATGATCACGTCCCAGCGCCATGACATCGAGCTTGTAATAATGCTTCAGGCTGTAAAATAAAATTGGCACAATGGTCAGCAAGGATAGCCCCACTGTTTCCATTTTCACCACATTAAAACTGGCAAAACCAGCGTAGGCTGCAATCTGAAATTCATCGGGATCTAGCAAAACCTGAAAGAACGTGGTCATGTTGTCGAATAAAGTCGAGCAGATCAGACCAACGAGCAGGAGGAAATAGATATTTTGCTGTGCAACTTTCTGGAAAATAAACCGATACAGCAGCAAGGCAAAGATCACCATTAACATTAAACTGATCAGATAATCGGTGACAAAGTTCAGTGACAATAACGTACTGGCACCAAAGAAATAGATAATCGCCGTCTTGGAGAGTTCGTATAACTTATCTAATCCTAAAGCCTGTGGTGTCACCACCCGATTATTCACAATAGTATGGAAAACCAAAGTCGAAACACCGACCGCCACACCCGCCACGATAATGGCAGCAACGGTTTTTAAGCGTAGATTCAAGGCATATTGCCATGCCACGCCTAAATTCCAGCCAAGGTACAGTACAATCGTTGCAAGCACCAATACAGCCAAAACAATCAGCTTGGTTTTATGAGGCATAACGATATCTCCTGAGTAGCAACCACAGGAAAATCACGCTTCCCACCACCCCCATAATCAGGCTCACAGAGACCTCATAAGGGAAAATCACCACCCTGCCAAATACATCACAAAGCAGAACCAGCAAAGCACCCAACAATGCAGTATGCGAAAGCGTTCTACGGATATTGTCGCCCAGATACAGACTCACCAGATTCGGTACAATCAAACCAAGAAATGGAATCGCGCCCACAGTGACAATCACCACACCCGTAATGACCGAAACCAGTAACAGGCCAATAAAAAGGGTCTGCTTATAATTCAGTCCAAGATTCGTCGCAAAATCCTGCCCTAATCCAGCCAAAACAAAACGATTGGCAAAGATATAAATTAGAATCAGAATGGGCACGCTGAGATAGATCAGCTCATATTGACCATTTAAAATGGTGGAAAAGTCCCCTTGCAACCAACCTGCCAAGTTCTGTAATAAATCCAGTTGCAGCGCAATAAAGGTGGTAAATGCAGAAATGATACTGCCAAAAATCATCCCCACCAGTGGAACAAAAACCGTATCACGATGCTTTAAAGTCGCCAGAATACTCATAAAGGCCATCGCACCAATGAGCGTTACGACAATCGCAAAACCAGTTTTAATAAAGATCGAAGCACTTGGCAGTAAAATAATCGAAACCAGTACGCCTAAACGTGCACAGTCATATAAACCTGCGGTGGTTGGAGAGACAAAGCGGTTACGACTCAGTGACTGCATAATCAAACCACAGACACTCAGACCTGCGCCCGCCACAATAATCGCCATCAAACGTGGTAAACGACTGGTCCAGAACAACTGCCAGTCTTGAGGATTGCCAGCCCACAGACCAGTAAGGCTCATCCCTCCCACACCGACAAATAAGGAAATAAATGCCAGCGGAAGCAATAATAGAATCAGGTAACGCCGCTTAATCATGTTGGGAGAACTTCATAGGATGCGTAAACTTAAAATAAGCTTAAAAAATACAAAATAGATAATAAGAAACTATCACAAACGAGAAAGATTATTGTTAACTTTTTTAAATGGATTTTAATCTCTATTAAGTACAACTTAACATTTAAAGAATTTTATTTTTAGGTATAAAAAGCGCTAAGCACTCACACACCTCAGTTATAGCGCTCCAAAATTGTTCAGATTTGAAAATGATTAGGAACTTGAGCTTAACCCTGCTCTACATTTTTATAATAAATCTTTGAATTATTCAGATAATTTCTCACCGCAATGTGGACAGAAGCGATAATGCTTTTTTTCCTGCTCTTGGTCTTCAAGTAATTTTTCTCGAACCAGCTGAATGATAATTTCATGGGTTTGTTCCTTAGGCAAACCGACTTTCTTGCGAATCCGTTCAATTTCCACTTGGTCATGTAATAGATCCAGTCCTTTCGCTTGTAGAACTTCACGAAACTCCTGTTCAAGACGCTGATTTCGCATATTCAATTCATTGGCTAGACCTGAGGCCAAAATACCTGCCGGTAAAGCAGCGATCCCTACCCCGAGAATGGTAATAAATGCCCCTAATATCCGCCCTAAATTGGTTACAGGTGTCACATCGCCATAGCCCACTGTGGTCAGCGTTACTACCGCCCACCACATCGCTTGAGGAATTGAACTAAAGGCGTCAGGCTGCGCTTTATTCTCAACCACATAGATTGCAGAAGCTGTCATCACAATCATAATGACCAAGATAAAAATAACAGCTTGGAACGAGCCTTTTTCTCGCTGGATGACCCGTAAAAGAATTTGTAGTGACACAAAATAGCGTGTCAATTTCAATAAACGGAATAGTCGTAATACACGCAAGAAGCGTAAATCGAGATGTACGAAGAAGTTTAGATAGGCAGGTAAAATTGCCATTAAATCAATAATTGCACCGCCACTTCTCATCCAGCGGAGACGCTGTTTCCAAGCGCTCTCTTGAGGTTTTTTCTCAACAATACTCCATAACCGTAATAGATATTCGCCACTAAAAATTATGATTGAGAGATTTTCAAAAAAATCAAAATAGACACGATATAGCTTATAAAACTCATTCACCGACTCAAGCAATACCGCTGCAACATTGCCAATGATCAATGCGATTAAGAGATAATTCACACAGGTACTGACGCTACTTTTATAGTCATCGTTATGTAGGTTGTTATAAATGAATCGTCTTAATTGTTGCCATGAAAATTGAGTCATACCATATTTATTGTTCGATCAAGCAGTTTAAAAATGTAGCACGTTGACTGTGTTTTTAATAAGAAATTTTGGTGGGAACCTCGCTTTTACTGCTTAAAACAAAATCATTTGCCAAATCATTGGCCTATCTCACGCGGTTTCAACAAAACTCTCTTTGAATTTTGTGGCCTCATTCACCGATAATAAAAGCTTAGTGGTTATTTCTTTAACGATTCATTCATAAAGAACTATAAATTTTATTAAACCCGTGACAACAAGGGGAATTTACATGGGATTTAAAGCTCTCCCTACGCTTATCTCTTTATTTATTGCATTGATCATCTGGTTCGTGATTCCTGTACCTGCTGGAGTCGATCCTGATGCATGGCATTTATTGGCAATGTTTGTCGGTGTCATTGCCGCCATTATTGGTAAAGCTATGCCAATTGGTGCAATTGCGATTATTGCGATTACCTTAGTCGCCGTAACAGGTGTCACCAATGACAGCCCAAGTGGCGCAATTCAAGATGCTCTCAGCAGTTTTTCAAATCCACTAATCTGGTTGATTGGTATTTCAATTATGATTTCCAAAGGTTTGCAAAAAACTGGATTGGGAGCACGCTTAGGCTATTTATTTATCGCGGTGTGGGGCAAGAAAACCATTGGTATTGGTTATAGCATGGTGCTTTCTGAGCTGACTCTTGCACCTGTCACCCCAAGTAATACGGCTCGTGGTGGCGGGATTATTCACCCGATTGTCCGTGCAATTTCCACCAGTTATGACTCTGACCCTGCTAAAGGCACCGAAGGTCGTATGGGGAAATATTTAGCGTTGGTGAACTACCAAGCTAACCCGATTACTTCTGCCATGTTTATTACCGCGACTGCTCCTAACCCATTGGTAGTTGATCTGGTGGCGAAAGCGACCAATAGCCAGATTTCATTGAGTTGGAGTACATGGGCACTGGCAATGTTATTACCCGGTTTGATCGCCTTGATCATCATGCCACTGATTATGTACTGGATGTATCCACCTGAGGTCAAAGAAACCCCGAATGCAGCTCAGTTTGCCAAAACCAAGTTGCAGGAAATGGGACCTGTCAGTAAAAATGAAATCATTATGCTCGGTGTATTTGGGATTTTACTGCTGTTATGGGCGGGTATCCCAGCCATGATTTTTGGTTCAGCTTGGGCAGTAGATCCAACTACAACAGCCTTTATTGGCTTAGGATTACTACTCATCACTGGCGTACTGACTTGGGAAGATATCCTGACGCAAAAAAGTGCGTGGGATACCATTACTTGGTTCGCGGCTTTGGTGATGATGGCGACTTATTTAAATAAACTAGGTTTAATCACGTGGTTCTCAGGTGTTCTTGAAACTGGGATTGGTCATTTAGGTTTAAGCTGGATGCCTGCCTGTTTATTGTTAATGCTCGCCTATCTGTATGCACATTATATGTTTGCCAGTACCACGGCCCATATCACTGCAATGTTTGCAGCCTTCTATACAGCAGGACTTGCACTTGGTGCCCCACCGATGTTATTTGCCTTAATGATGGCAGCGGCTTCTAGCATCATGATGACCTTGACTCATTATGCAACGGGTACATCGCCTGTGGTATTCGGTTCGGGTTACACCACACTCGGTGAATGGTGGAAAGCTGGCTTTGTCATGAGTGTCGTCAATATCATCATCTTTGTGGTGATTGGCGGACTTTGGTGGAAAGTGTTGGGTTATTGGTAGGATGATTTAGTTTAAAAAAAGCTCCTATCAAAGGGGCTTTTTTATGTATGTATTTAAAGAATACTTGAATTATAAGCCCAGACACCGAATAATAGGCTTAATGTCATAATTCAGTTTCGTACTTGTTGATCCGTCGTCGTTTCGCAGACGTAATAATCTTGATGCCACGAGTCTTGGTGAAAAATTTCCTTTTTGTGGTAGCTTACTTGTTTACCATTTTCGACACAGATAAAACTGTCACCTTGATCTTTCACTGCTGAACCGTTAAGAAATCCACCAATACATAATTTCAGGTATTTACGAAACAAAACTATCTATTTAATTACTTAAGAGTAAAGCTAATTAACATTAAAACTAAATTAGTTCACGCCCAACACAATAATAATTATTATTTTCTTCCATATATAGATATACTTTTTTAATTCTATCAACTGGAATATCCCCTATAACTGCCGCTTCTAATCCTGGTAAAAACTGCAAGTTAATTTCTGATTTAATATCTTCTGACCATTTAGCATACAAACTATTTCTATCAATAAAATCAATACCATCAACATCAACTTCCAACCATACGCAAGCACCTTCAACCACCCTACTATTGACTATATTTTTAACTGCATTTCTAGGTGGATCTATCCTTTCCAAATATTCAGAATAATTAAAATCAATTAGATCAAAAACACTAACTCCATTTATACTTTGTACATAAGTTTTACCTGATTTAACAGCAAAGTTAACCCACTTATTTTGGAACAGTAAATCATCATTAGGATTAGCGTAAATAAAACCCTTACCATAAATATTTTTTAAATGATTTATAGAAGTCATATGCCAGACTTTACCCAATAATATACTAGGAAATAATTTCATAACTCAATCACTCTTAACTGTATTGATTAAAATTAGAGCTAGATCTTCTATTCTTCTTAAATTTTTAAAAGTCTTTCCACATCTTACAATTTCCATAACATTTAAAGAATATTCTTTACTCAATAGCGAACAATCCACTTCCATATAATTTCCATTGAATTTACTTAAATTATTTTCAACTTCCTTAAAAGATAAAAATAGATTTTTCATTTTAACTATTAGCTCTTCTCTTGAAGAACCAGCATAAAACTCATCAATTGTAAAGGGGAATTCATGTGTAATATCCGTTTTTAAAATTTCACTATGGTAAAGCTGATTCGACAATTGATTTTCAGTTAAAATATCATCTATTAATAAGTGCTGTAAAAAATTAAATATCTGTACTTTTAATAAATTAAAATCATAAGGATACGTAATTCTTTCTATCTGATAGCATAATTCATTTGTATCACCTAAAAAATTTAATTCTACATGAGCTAATTCATGTGCAATACAAGATATTTTTTCCTCATAATTTAACGATGTACTTATTCTTATTACACCACTTTCGCCTTCATCCAAGAAGTAACCTAAATTTGGCGTTGAGTCATTAAGTGACTTATATTCTAATGCAAGTCGATAATTATAGTTATCGCATAATCTCAAAATTAATTGATAATAATCATTCAAACTTTCATTACTATGTATAATATCTAATATATTCATAAAAAATAAGGGCTGATTAATCAGCCCTTATTCTTTCTAAATCAAAACATTAAGTCAATTGAGCAGCTTGAATTTTCTTGGTATCAACTTGATCAGCTTCTTTGGTATATTCGCTCATCTTGTCGAAGTTCAAGTATTTGTAGATATCAGCAGAAGCGCTGTCGATTTGCGACGCGTACTGTTGATATTCTTCTGGGCTTGGTAATTTACCAAGAACCGCAGCGACTGATGCAAGCTCAGCAGAAGCCAAGTAAACGTTTGCACCTTGACCTAGACGGTTCGGGAAGTTACGTGTAGAAGTCGATACACATGTTGTGTTCGGTGCTACACGCGCTTGGTTACCCATACACAATGAACAGCCTGGCATCTCAGTACGCGCACCAGCACGACCGTAGATGTTATACATGCCTTCTTCCATCAATTGATGCTCGTCCATACGCGTTGGTGGAGCCAACCATAAACGAGTAGACAATGAACCACCAGGTACTTTGTCAAGTAACTGACCAGCTGCACGGAAGTGACCGATGTTCGTCATACAAGAACCGATGAATACTTCATCAATCTTGTCGCCTTGAACGTCAGAAAGAAGTTTCGCGTCATCTGGATCGTTCGGGCAGCAAAGAATTGGTTCTTTGATGTCAGCTAGATCGATTTCGTAAACTTTTAAGTATTCAGCATCAGCATCAGCTTTTAACAAGCTTGGGTTATCTAACCACTTCTGCATGTTTTCAGCACGACGAGCAAGTGTACGTGCATCGCCATAACCTTCTGCGATCATCCACTTCAACATCGTGATGTTAGAACGTAGGTATTCAGCAACTTTCTCTTCAGAAAGTGTGATTGAACAGCCAGCAGCAGAACGTTCAGCAGAAGCATCAGAAAGTTCGAATGCTTGCTCAACAGTCAAGTCATTTTCCATTTCTGATAAATCGATCTCAAGGATACGACCAGAGAAGATATTTTTCTTACCTTTCTTCTCTACAGTTAAATCACCCGCTTGAATTGCGTAGTAAGGAATTGCATGTACAAGGTCACGTAAAGTGATACCAGGTTGCATTTTACCTTTAAACTTAACAAGTACAGATTCAGGCATATCAAGTGGCATAACACCAGTTGCTGCTGCGAACGCAACAAGACCAGAACCTGCTGGGAATGAAATACCGATTGGGAAACGAGTATGTGAGTCACCACCAGTACCTACTGTATCTGGAAGTAACATACGGTTTAACCAAGAGTGGATAATACCGTCACCTGGACGTAAAGATACACCACCACGGTTCATGATGAAGTCAGGTAATGTATGGTGAGTTGTTACGTCAACTGGTTTTGGATACGCAGCAGTGTGACAGAAAGACTGCATCACTAAGTCAGATGAGAAGCCCAAGCATGCTAAGTCTTTTAACTCGTCACGAGTCATTGGACCTGTTGTATCTTGAGAACCAACTGTAGTCATTTTAGGTTCACAGTAAGTTCCTGGACGGATACCTTGACCTTCTGGTAAACCACATGCGCGGCCAACCATTTTTTGAGCTTGTGTAAAGCCTTTGCCAGTGTCAGCAGGTTGTACTGGAGTACGGAACAATGTAGAAGGTGCAAGACCTAATTCTTCACGTGCTTTCGCAGTTAAACCACGACCAATGATCAGGTTAATACGACCACCCGCACGTACTTCATCTAAAAGTACAGGCGTTTTAAGGTCAGCTTCTGAAATTTGAGCGCCGTCTTTGAATGCAGTTACTTTTGCAGCAGCGTGATCAATTTTCAATACAACTTCGTCGCCCATGTTCATGTTGGCAACGTCGATTTCTACAGGTAATGCACCTGCATCTTCCATTGTATTGAAGAAAATTGGCGCGATTTTAGAACCTAAGCACACACCACCATCTTTTTTGTTTGGAATGTGTGGAAGTTCGTCACCGAAGAACCAAAGAACTGAGTTAGTTGCAGACTTACGAGAAGAACCTGTACCAACAACGTCACCTACGTAAGCAACTTGGTTGCCTTTCGCGATGAGTTCTTTAATTTGGCTTAATGGACCAACTTCACCTGGTTTTTCAGGGTTGATACCATCACGCTCGTTTTTCAACATTGCATTTGCATGTAATGGAATGTCTGGACGGCTCCAAGCGTCTTGTGCAGGAGACAAGTCATCAGTGTTGGTTTCACCTGTTACTTTGAACACAGTGATTTTGATTTCTTCTGGAACGTCTGGACGGCTTGTGAACCATTCAGCATCAGCCCAAGATTGTAAAACAGCTTTAGCTGCAGCATTACCTGCTTTTGCTTTATCTGCTACGTCATGGAATGCATCAAATACAAGAAGTGTTTTCTTTAATGCTTCAGCAGCTAGCTCAGCAAGTTCAGCATTATCAAGAAGCTCAACAAGCGGTGCTACGTTATAACCACCAAGCATAGTACCAAGTAAGTATACTGCGCGTTCTTTGGTTACGAGTGGAGAGGTTGCTTCGCCTTTTGCAACGGCAGCTAAGAAAGCAGCTTTTACATATGCAGCTTGGTCAACACCTGCTGGAACACGGTTTTCTAGCAAATCGACGAGATATGCTTCTTCACCTGCTGGTGGATTTTTTAATAAGGCTACAAGTTCAGCAGTTTGAGCATCATCAAGCGGCTTCGGTGGGACTCCGAGTGCGGCACGTTCTTCAACGTGTTGGCGGTAAGCTTCTAGCACAGTGTTATTCCTCTTTTTTAAAAAATTACTTGTAAGTTCCAGCTTTGTACAAGCTTTACAAGCAATGTGGACAGCAAAATTTTACTAGACTTCGCGTCAAATGTTAATGCAACTACCGTATTTCTACGTGATGTCCATTATTTTATAGCGAAATGATCCCCTCTTTTAAATACCGCTTTGGTCTAAGGTTAAAGTCTAATAAAACAATAAATTACATCTATAAAAAAAGACAAACGATGTTGTCTTTTTTATGAACACATTAAAAAAGTTTATAGTTCGGTAGCTTGTCATGTGGTGTAGCCAAGCATTCTTCCATAAATTTTTTCTTTAAATTTTCACGTAATGCTTCTGGATCTTTTTTCAGTTCATCGACTGGAATTGCATAAACCGTAT
The DNA here is from genome assembly GCF_003815055.1 of Acinetobacter sp. BIGb0102. Classification (NCBI taxonomy): domain Bacteria; kingdom Pseudomonadati; phylum Pseudomonadota; class Gammaproteobacteria; order Moraxellales; family Moraxellaceae; genus Acinetobacter; species Acinetobacter sp. BIGb0102. The sequence goes on along the minus strand of NZ_RKQE01000010.1, from coordinate 55,599 downwards.
CCAAAATATTAAAGATAAACTTACGTGTCATTTCATCTTCAATTTTACCCGCATGTTCCGTTGCCTGCTTTTGGTCAATTCCATTTTGACGATCTAAAGTGATTGAGCGCGCAGCATTCCCTACACTGACACAGTAACCATGCCATTGTTCTTCGGGAGTTAACGGCTTTTTCTCAGCACAACCAGCCAAAACTAAACCTATTGCAATCAACAAAACTTTTTTCATCTTCATACTGCGGCTAATTTGATGCCCACCATCATACTCAAACTTGTTTGTTTTGCAAAAAGGAAGCGGCTAAAACCTTGCTTTCCGTAATAAAAACATACAAATCATTTATTACAATGCATCTGATTGGCGATCTTTTGACACTTGCCACCCTTTGCAGAAAGATAAGTTGTTCCTGCGACTAGATGATAAGACTGTCCTTTCATGTCCCAGCAACGCACACCGTTACAGCTTTTGATTGAAAAAAGCATCTCCGATGATGCTTTAAGGGTGTTATTTCCTTCAGTCGTGGCAGCTATAGGCTTAGTTTGAATAGATGCTGTTGTCTTGGAGTTGACCGCAACATTCTGTCCCGATGCTGGAATGGAAGGATTTTTCATCGTAGAGTCTGTAGTCTTTTTTGCAGAATCTAATTGAGGCTCATGTCTCTGAACGGGTTGTGGTGTCGCTGAATAGGTCGTCACACCTTTTGCATCCACCCACTTATAGTATTCTTTTGCATGAATCTGAAAGCCAAAACTGAATACGCCTAAGCTCAGCATTGCCAAAAGCTGACTTAAAGTGACAGATTTCATTCAACTTCTCCCAAAATTTTCATAAATATTAATATTTTTCAACACCTTATCGTTATCTTACAACGTTCTAATTACAAAATAAACTAAAATAAAAAAACCTGCTTTACTTTCGTAAAACAGGTTTTGATTGGTATTGCTAGAAACGCCAGTTGTAGAAAATATCGATGGCTCGTTCTAAAGACTGACTTGCCTCCAGATATAAACGGCGGTTCATTTGATAACGCAAGGTTAACTTGTTCACTGGTGTAAATACCCCAATACCGTAACGAATGAACAGATCTGGCGTGATATAGCCTGTCAGGCTCACCTGCGTATCGTCACCAGTCCCTTGTGCATCGAGTGCCAAACCACTTAGACCAAAGGTTCTACCAATTTGATTGGTCAAGGCACGTGTACCACCTAAGCCCATACTGATTCCCGCGGCAGCAATGGTGTTATTGACATCAGATTTAAAGCCTTCGGTATTACTTAAACCACTGTTACCTTCATTAATACGCCCCGTCAGTAAGGCATTGAGTGCTTCTTGTTCAGATAAGCCAGCATCGTTATAAACCTGAATATTCGGCACGGTTGCTGTACCTGTTACCCGTACACCGACCATACTGCCCTGAACCGGTTTATTGGCATCAATATCCAATGTTGGGTTCGCCAGCGGCCCGTTAAAACGCGCAATCGCACGGTTCAGGTCAAGACTTTGACCATACGCTTCAATCTTCACTTTCTGACTCACACCAATTGCACCATTGGCACGCATTGCTGTTTCCAGACCACGTTGAGATAAATGCAAACGTCCGACCAGTGGAATGGTACTTTCGAAGCCCTGGAAGATGACCTGATTACCCAGTGTCACGGTCATATCAGCACGAATATCCCACGGTTTAGCTGCTTTTAAAGTCGCAAGTAAATCTTGGCCTTGCTGTACAACACGTACATCTGGTGACAGATTCACAACTGTAGCAGAGCTTTCTGGCATCGAAATACGCGCACGAGGAACATCAATCTTACCTTTTAAGCTGAGACGCTGATTAAATGGATAAACATCCAGCGTCAGGTCAGGTTCTACAATTGCCGTAATCATTGGCGCCTGACGAATCAGTAGGTTATCGCCTTTTAATGTCAGATTTAAATGTGGATCATTCTTCCAGTCAAAGTTCCCTTTTAAGCGCCCTACACCTTGTCCGCTGTTGAATGCCCCATCAATCGTGGCATAGTCTTGGCGAATAGATGAATAAAGCTGGATATTGCTTAAATTGACTGGCAGCGAAATCATACTGATTGCGCCATTTTTTAAACGCATTTCACCGGTAATCTGTGGCTGCGTTAAGGTCCCATTTACTTTTCCAGCCAGTGACAATGTGCCAGCCAATGAACGTACATCTTTTATAAACGGCTTGAAGACTTTTAACTGCACATCATCAAAGGCCACTTCGCCCCGCATTGGCATATTATTCTGGAATGGATCAATAATGACATTGGCATAGCCCGTCCCGATATCAGGGGTCTTCATATCCACACGGAATAACATTCCCTCACTGATACTTTTAGCAATCAGGCTCAATTCATCGTAGGTCACAGTTGTGGCTGGATCTTGCGGATCATCTGCTGCCAGACCGATTTCACCTTTACGTGTCACTAAACGAGCATCCAGTTTTGGATGACTGCCATTTGCCCAAGAGGCTTTAGCATAACCATTGAGCTGACCTGTCACCGCCAGACCTTCTGGCATAAATGCAGTAAAGTCTTTTAAGTCCAGATTCTTGGTAATCAGTGAGAAGTTACCTCTTGCCTTACTGATGCGTGCAGGCTGATCCAGACATAACTGACTATTGGCACTCTGCCAGCAATGCTGTCCAACATAGAGTTCCTGTTTCGCAGCGGTATAGATAATCGGTGCATTCTGGTTTTGCACTAGGCTGATATTACGTGAAGTAAAGTTACCTTTCTGCACCAGTCCTAACCAGTCATTATTTGGATTAAAGCCACCTGCCAGTTGCACATAAAAATTAGATTGACGATTTTTACTCTCTACTTTCAAGACATGTGCTTTACGTGTTCCTGCCAGATTGACAGTGGCATTCTGGATTTCACGATTACCATTGCGGAGCTGAGTCAACGTCGCAGTTAATTGTGTTGGTGTAGTCTCAGATGTCGGTAGTTCACCTTGTACACGTAATGACTTGATACTGACCAGATCATTAAATCCAAAGTCATCGACCGCCATGTTTGCCGTTGCTCTTAATCGCGGTTGTGACTGAACGTTTAAGCTGCCATACGCACGCCCACGCAAACCAGGATATAACTCGTACAACGCAGGTGCATTCAGTTTGATTCTTAAGCTTTGTGCATTGCCTGAGGCTTGCAACTGGTTCTGTGCATAGGCAAGGAATAGGTCATTGGCCTCAAATTGCTGCGGTAAAAAACCTTCCTGATTTGAATCAAGCAATAAGCTGAGATTACCACGGCCACGAATCGGTTTATTGTTCAAGAAGCCTGCTGCATTGAGCTGACGAATATCAATCCGTTTCAGTTTATCTGACCAGACACCTTGTGTTTTAACATGCCCCGACACTTCACCTTTGACACTGGAAACAAAATATTGTGGTTTAAAACGTACCAGCGAAGCATCGATATCCCAACCGAGCTTATCTTTAAGATTCACGGCACCCGTCGCAAAGACCTTACCTGCAACGCCATCATGCTTAAGTTCATTAATCTTGATGTAATCCGGTGTTCCTGCGACATTGATTTTTAATAGACCATCACCCTGATTCAAGGCATTTAAAGAGCCGTTATAGTCCACAGCAAAGCTTTTGAATCCGCCACCCGCTTTTTCGTCATGGAAAATTAAAGCTGCTGTACTTTTTCCTTTTAAAGCAATGGTTTCCTGTTGATTGGCTTGGGCAAGCTGGCCTTTCAGATCAATTTGTTCAAGCTGAATCACTTGCTGATTTGGCTTGGCAAAACCACTTGCTTTAATATCACCATTTAACAAATTGACAGGTGCTGCCGCAGCAACAGTTTGCGGATTGAAATCTTGAGCTTTAAGCTGAGCTTGCCATGACAACTGCTGCTTTTCAGTTGGCAATTTAACTTTTGCCAGACCAGACAAACTGCCTTTCTCAGCTTGATATCGGAAATTTTCGACATTTAACAGATTGTCTTTTAAATCGAGTCGCGCTTCATATTTACCTGTTGGTAGTAAAGCCTGTTCATGCGGGCGCACAGTGGTTGCAACATAAATATCCTGTTGTCCCTCTTTGAGTGCCACATTGGTATGACCTTCCTCACTACTCAACCAGCCAATATAAGGCATGGCACGATCAATACCTTTCCATGAAATATCCAGCAGCATAGGCTGAGCTTTATTATTTTTTTCTTCAGCCTGATCAAGTTTGAGTGCCCACGTCTCATATTTATCAAATGCCACTTGAGCAGTCAGCGCCAAACCTTTTTCCAATGAACCAGCAGAGCTAATATTTGCATCAAGTTTTGGTGGTAAAAAGTCTTGTGCGATCTGCGGTACTGTGGTGTTTTCAGGATCCAGATGATCAAGACGACCTTTAACATCCCAAGAGACATGCTCATGCCAGTTGACCATACCATTCAGGCTGACAGCACCTTTCATTAACTGACCATTAAAATCACGGATATTTAACTGATGGGTCAAATCAGTATCCATCAGTGCGGTATATTTCCCTTCAGGAATTTGCTCACCTTTTAAATCCGTATCGAGATTTAAGGCCAGTTTTTGTATATCACCGTTAAATCTGACCACGCCATCTTTAGCAAAGAGTTTCTGGTCTTTTAGTAAAGGCAAATGATAATTTTTTAAATATAACTCACCTTGCATGGGCACATGTTCACGCACAGGATGAAGCGTTGCCCGACCTGTGAGCAAATCAGGTGTGGTTGTTGCAACGCCTACTCTCAAAGTATCTAAAGAACCACGCGCTGCAACCTTAATCGTTTCAATATCCAGACTTTTTAACGACGGAATAATTAAATCAGCGTTGGCATTTAAAGAATATTTACCACTAAAATCCATCTGACCTGAAGCATTCTGGACGGCTAAATAGCCCATATCCATACGCGAGTCTTCAAATTCCAGCTTGGTCTCAGACCACAACGCATCTTTTAAATAAACATCATTAAAATCAACCTTTGAGGTTGCGGTCTGGATTTCCAGATGATCCAGACTGGCTTCATTGATACGCAAGACAAATGGCAGCTTGATCGGATCAAATCCAAACGGTTCATCTGATGGTGGTTTTTTATTAATAATTTTCAGATTACGAACATCGGCATGACTCAAATGTACTTCTTTACTTAGAATCGCTCTCCAGCCTAAGGAGACATCGGCACGATCTAAAGAAACATCAACGGCCTGTAATTGCACCAGAATATTTTTCAGGATAATGCCCGATAGCAGATTACCGCCTTCATATTCATATTTAATAATTTTCTGGCTTTGCAGCACGCGATCTAATAGAAAACGGCTACCTTTATCCGTAGACATCATTACAACTAAAGAGCTGACCAATAATAAAAGAATGATCAGCACGATCAGCACAATATTTCGAACAATGTGCCGATTTTTTCTTGGTCCAGCTGGAGGTGTCAGTTGCTGTTCTACTTCCGTCATAATCAACCTGAAATTGTTTTCCCTTTATAGAAGGGTTATAAAAAAGTTTTAAAGTTGTGGACCAATAAAGAAATGCAATCGGATCGGATTATTCTCATTCGAAATACCAGAGGCAATATCGAGACGAATCGGTCCAATTGGTGATCTCCAGCGAATACCGACACCCACACTATATTCTGTTGGATTGCTAAACTGTTTGTCGTAAGCATTACCAAAATCCGAGAATATGGCCGCACGCCAGCCATCTTTAAATTGGTAATTATATTCTAATGAACCAACCCCTAAAGCTTGTCCACCCAACTTATAGCCATTTTCTTCTGGAGATAAGCTCTTATAGTCAAAACCACGTAAAGACTGATCACCACCAGTAAAGAAACGTAAGTTATAAGGCACTTTATTAAAATCATCGGTAAAAATATAGCTTGCATCGCCACGACCAACAAACTGGTGATTGTCATTTTCACCTAGTGAATAAATAAAGCGCCAGCCTGCACTTACAATCGCCATATTGGCATCGGACAATAATGATTCTGTACCCAGTTCAACTTTATATGTTTGTTTAAACCCTTTGGTTGGATTCAAACGGGTATTGCTATTGGTTTTAGAAGCTTCATATCCGAGAAGCAAGGATTCTTGTTCCGAATCAATACCAGATACTTTAAATGCATCAGGTAATTCATCAATATCAACATCGCCTTTTTGAGTTAAACGGTCTAAACGATAACGCAAGCCAAAAGTATGTTGCCAGTCGCCGAGTGGATTTTTGATGACACGCTCACCACCCACGACCGCAGACTCGGTCAGCAAGTTAACATCTGGACCGATATCATCACGCGTTTCACGCTCGTAACCACCCACAAGGTTGAAATAATCATTTAACGGATGTTTATAAGGAATGCTGTAACGACCATCAATCGACTGACGGATTTCAGAAACCTCGACGTTAGCATCAAAAGAATGGCCATATTTATTGACAATCGCTCGGCGGTACTGGCTACGAATACGCGCCCCAGTATCCGTGCCATAACCAATACCTGTCTCTAAACTATTTAAACGGTCAGCATTCAGAGTGACGACCACAGGAATTTTCTGATCGATACGTGCTTGCTCTTCTTGTTTTTGACGCGTTTCATCATCTTCATCATGCGTTGGCATTGGCATTGAACGGGCTAAAGAATAAGCCTGTGCCTGTTCACCGCCTGAGAATTGCGACTCATCCACAACATCCTGAGTGACTTCTTCCGCCGAGGTAATTTTTGCTCGTGCAAGATCAGCCTTTTGCTGACTATTTAACAACTGTGATTGTTGAATACGTTGCTGATCGACCAAAGCTTGCAAATCTGGCGGTAACTCAAGTGGCGGCTGAATGGCATCCGGCTTGATCGTATCCACCAGCGTATAGTTAAAATAACGGGTATTGGTTAAGTTATTTGCAAGAGCATTGACACGCCAAAACGCATAGTCATCATCTTCATTCCAGGGCGCCAGACTATCCAGCACTTTCTGCGTTAAAGGTAATGGCTTGCTCGGATCACTCATCCGATATTCTACTTTCTTCAGTTTGTAACGATCACCTGTTTCATATTTCAGGTTAATGTCTGCGGTTTTCTCAGGCTGGCTGATCTTCACATCGTGCAAGCGCCAGAACGCATCAAAATAACCATTATCTGTCGCAACAGTCGTGATTTTGTTTTTTGTCTCTTCATATTTTCCATGGTTAAAAATATCGCCTTCATCCTGCTCTGGAATCAAACGAATCACCTGGAATTGAGGAATGTTTGCACCCGCACCCGTAAATTCAATATTTTGTTCTTTAATTTTGACGGGTTCATTCGGCACCACAACAACCTTAACTTTACTCTCGCTTTCTTTCACAAAAGTATAAGTGGCATTGTAATAACCCACTGCTTGTGCTGCCTGATTGGTCAAAGCACGTAATTGCGGCAAAGCAACATTAAACTCTTCAAAAGATTCCTGAGTAAAGCTGGATAACTTGGCCTTGATATTTGCAGCCAGAATTGGCGGTGCGCCCGTAACATCAGCCGTAATACGAGGCACTTTATCTGTATTCAGCAGATTCTCTGGACGCAAGCGATGCCAGATTCTTTTAAAGAAACCTTCTTTTTCAGCAGTCTGCTCTGTTTGCGTCTGAAATTCAGGTAAGGTTCGTCCCGCCTCATTGGCTTCTACCACAATCTTGCTGTCAGTCTGGATATCACGCATCAACTGATCAATATTGACAGGCGCACTTTTAATTTCAGTCAATTCAGATTGAGAAACATCACTTACCGAGACTTCAGGGGTTTTAGCGGTATTTTCGCGATAGTTCTTTGCTTCATTCTTTGCGTCTTCTGCGACACGAAAGATTTCATTTGCCATCGATTGATCCACAGGAATCACCGGCAAATTCTCTAAATTATCATCCAACTGAATCGGTTTTAACTCATCAATCTGATTTGCAGACTGTTCTTGCTGCTTTAAAGCCGTCAAACTGTCCTGCACAGACAACGAATTTTCTTGATCATTTAAAAGCGCTTGTTGCTGCTTCATCAAAGCAGTTGCCGCATTGGCCTGTTGTTCGGCCTGATCTGCTGTCTGATTTTCAGTCGGGTTTAAAATTTGATCTTGCGCATAAGTAATTGATATACAAGAAGTAATTAAAAAACCACTACAAATAAGTTTAGGAAAACCCTGCATTTTAAAAATTAAATGCATAGAATGAACCAGTGTTGACTGTTTAAACTTCGATTTAGATGGCATGTAGAACTCTAAACTTATTTTTTAATTTATCATTTTTGATGGCTGAAACAACTTCAAATCTTTGATTTTTCATCCAATCAGACAGTGATATCATACATGCATTTCATCACATTTTTACAGTTCGTCACATTTTTTTATAAATCACAATGAAGTGAACACACGATGAAACAAGATGAGCGCTTAATGACATCACGTCGGTTTGCCCCGATGTTTTTCACGCAATTTTTTGGAGCACTGAATGATAATGTTTATAAACAAGCGCTTCTGTTAGTCATCACTTATGGTTGGATTCAACAACAAAGCGCGCCCGTCAGTACTTTAAATAATTTAGCGGCGTTACTGTTTATTCTTCCTTACTTCTTCTTTTCAGCTACAGCTGGGCAAATTGCAGATAAATACGAACGCTCACAGCTTATTCGCTTCATTAAAATATTAGAAATTGTCATCATGTTGATTGGTACAGCAGGTTTTTTGCTAGGCAATCTTTGGCTGCTTTTATTTGCCCTATTTTTAATGGGAACACATTCCACCTGTTTCGGGCCGATCAAATATGCAATTCTGCCTGAAATTTTAAAGCCACAAGAGCTGATGTCTGGTAATGCCTTATTCCAGTCAGGTACATCGATTGCGATTTTACTGGGGATGATTCTTGGTGGTGCGGTAATTGCTTCTTCTGAAGGTAATCTGCTCTGGATCAGTGTAACTGTGGTGACTATTGCTTGCTTAGGCTATTTGTGTAGTCGTTTTATTCTGCCACAAAAAGTCGCTGCACCAGATCTTAAAATTGACTGGAATTTTTTGCGTACCAGTTTTCAAACTATTAAATATGCCAAAAGCATCCCCATCGTATTTGTAATTTTGCTAGGCAATTCTTGGTACTGGTTTTATGGTGCAACCTACCTGACCCAGATTCCACAACTCACACAGCAAAACTTACATGCTTCTGAAAATGTGGTGAGTCTGCTTCTGACCTTCTTCTCGGTTGGTATTGGTGTTGGTTCTTTACTTTGCAGAAAAATCGGCGGTACCGAAATCAATATCAAAATGGTGCCCTATGGTGCGATTGGCTTAACTGTTTTTGCGTTGTATCTTGCAGCAAGTCTGACATTTGTACCTGAACGTACTGGTGACCTGCTCACGTTAAAAGATATGTTTACGCAAGGTGCCGTCTATTATCACGTTATGCTTGCCGTTACGTTACTCGGGATTAGCGGCGGTTTTTATATCGTGCCTCTTTATGCCATGATGCAGGCCTACTCACCACGCTCACACCGGGCGCGTGTTGTTGCAGCAAACAATATCTTAAATGCTGTATTTATGGTCTCTTCGGCAGTTTTTTCAATTTTAATCTTAAGCATTTTAAAAATTGATATTAAAATCTTATTCACCATTACTGCTGTTTTAAGTGCAATTTTCTCATTCTGGTTATTAAAACGACTCAAACCATTATTGGAAAATGCGCCCAATACTTTAGAGGATTAATATATGCGTCAATACACAGGTCTCGATAAACTTATTAATTCTTTTGATCAGGCTTTACGTAGTCTGGTACCTGGAGCAACCAGTGCTCAACGCTCAAATCCAGCCAGTGATGAACCTTCACAACTCTGTGTCAGTGATGCACGCCATGTTGCAGGCTTAATGCGCGTTAACCACAGTGGTGAAGTGTGTGCTCAAGCGCTTTATCATGGACAGGCATTGACGGCAAAGCTGCCACACGTTCGTGAAGAAATGCAGCATGCTGCGATCGAAGAACAAGATCATTTGGCGTGGTGTGAAGATCGTTTAAAAGAACTGGATAGCCATACCAGTGTATTGAATCCAATCTGGTATGGATTGTCTTATGGCATGGGTGCGATTGCAGGCATTGCAGGCGACAAATACAGCTTAGGTTTTGTCGCTGAAACTGAACGTCAGGTGAGCCAGCATTTACAAGAACATCTCCAGCAATTGCCAGCGCATGATGATCGTTCACGTAAAATTCTTGAACAGATGAATGAAGACGAATTGCATCATCGTGATACCGCATTGAATGCAGGTGGAGTTGATTTACCCGTGCCTGTACGCATTACCATGACCGCAATTTCAAAATTAATGACAAAAACTAGTTATTATTTATAAACTCGTCTAGGGAATTATGACTTCATAATTCCCTTTTTTCTGCTCAATTTTTCATAAAACTCTTATAAAAGATCAGCGAAATACAATTTTCCCTTTATCTGTCGAATAACGGTCAGACCAGAAACTTTGTGGTTGCTTTTCCAGATCCGTAAAAATCGTATAGTTAATTTTGCCTTGTCTAAACTCAAACTGACCATTTTTTTGAGTTGCGGCTACTCTGGTATCATTCACCCAGACACGCTGTTGCTGGTCAATTCGAATGGTTGCCAAGGTTGTTCCATCTGATCTTTCAGCAATCCATTGTGGTTGATTGACACCATTCTCAGGCGCCGCAACTGCATCTGGCGCTGTAAATCCAACCTTCATATTTTCTTCTGCTGTTTTATTAATATCACAACCTTGCGCTTCACTCAGTTGCGTACAGCCTGAACGTTCGAGCTGTTCTCTATATTTGGCATCAATGGCATAAGCAGAGTTCATGACAACACATGCCATCAGTCCGACAGTAATAAATTTGATTTGCATGATGCATCCCTTGCGATTGATCAGTTAAATATTTAAACATTGATCTCGGCATGGGTCTGTAATTTAAATGTTTAATCCCAAAAGCAAACAGCCTGTGACCGAAATCACAGGCTGTTTAAAACCATATTTTCAACTTAATTTAGACCATGTTCTACTTTGAAACGTTCCATATTTCGTACGGCGTCATGATAACGCGATTGTACGCTGCTGCTATTGATCCGTAGATCATATAAACGCTTCTTATAATCATCCCGAACTTTAGAAGAAAGATCGGTACGTTCCAGCTCTTTTAAATACCGATTCATCTCATTCTGTGAACGGCTGAACTCCGAATCGGCCTGATAATATTCGTTGGCAGCCTGATAATAAGGTCGTAATGATTGGCGTTTTTCAACAGGACAAACTCGGAAATCCCCGCGGCCTTCTAACGCTTCACTGAAAATATTTTCAGGCTGACAATAATAGCCTAGACCTTGTTGATAGCCTTTTTCATAGAGACTCTGATTAGGGACAACATTGGCTTTCTGGCAAGATGAATAATACTTATCTAAACGTGATTCATGCCCAGCCGAACCATCTTTTTCACCCACGCTTAACCAGTTGGCAGTTTTACATTGCTCAACACTCATAGCTGCACAACCAGAAAGTAAAACCATCAAAGTCGATAAAATTAAAATATTTTTCATGAAAATGTTCCTAATTATTATGCGATTACATTCAAATACATTACATTGTAATGACAGGATAGTTCGCCTTTTGATCATAGCTTAGATCAGCATGTTGCCATAAATCAAATAGAGGAATTTTCACATCCAACGCTAAAGGTAATTTTTTAGGATTAAACTGCATATTTTCTAAGGTATGTCCCCAAGCAATCACATCAATATCCAGCGTGATCTGATGCGAAGGACGAGTACGCCCTGATTGTTGTTCCAGCCTTTTTAACAGTTCAGTAATTTCATCAATACTCAGTTGACTTGTTAATAGACAGGCCGAGTTCCAGTAATCAGCCCCGATCCCATCTCGACATGGAATTTCATAAATCGGAGAAAACACCACTCTACCGAGTTGAGCAATTTGCTCATAAGCAAAAGTGAAATTTTGTTGCTGCTGGAGATTACTCGCCAGTGCGAGCGCAAAAATTGTTTCTGTTGCGTTCAAGGCGAATTCCTACTGCATTAGCTTGAGCAATAATTGCGGGTTTACGAATCGTGATCGTGATCGACTCAATAGAAGGAAAAGTCGTAAATAGACACTCAAGAACCAAATGAGCAGCATGCTCAATCAGTTTTGGTTTTGCTGTTTGAATCACTTGTGCTGCAAGCTCACAGATTTGAGCATAGTTGAGCGTATCTTCCAGCTCATCCGAGTTTGCAGCCTGACTAAGATCATTATGAATGGTGAGATCTAGCATTAAAGGTTGAATAATCTGGCGTTCCCAGTTGAAACAGCCGATCACAGTATCAACTTTTAACCCTTCAATAATAATGGCATCCATAATGACCTATTGAACCGATAAATAAATTAATGCTTTAAAAAAGAAGCAGGTTCAATATTGTGAACCATTTTCAGACGTTGGTCAGCATAAATATCGGTATATGGCGCAAGAACACGCATGAAACGATCAAAATATAACATTTGCTTGAATAATAACGCAAAGTCACGCGGGAATTTGATGCCATGACGTTCGCCCACAGCCACCATATCCATCATGATATCATTCAGGTCTGCTGGATTCGAACTTAGAATTTCTTGTGGATCTGCCAGCAATACACCACTAAACAAACGTTCGAGATCATCGGCCAATACTTGCGTATCAATTTTTTGATGCGTCATGCCCATCTTGAGCATATTCTCAGCCATCGCAACGTAGTTGGTGTGCTGCAACGCATCCATAAATGCCATACATGCTGTCCAGACTTCTGGTTTTAACTGACCGACAATACCAAAATCGATAAAGCCAATACGACCATCTTCAAGCAACATCAAGTTGCCTGCATGTAAGTCTGCATGGAAACTCTTACATAACATCAAGCTACCAAACCAAGTATTCATAGCCGTAATCAGAACTTGGGTTGGGTCTTTAGCATATTGTTTGACTACGTCAAAGTCCGTCAATGGCACACCATATAAACGCTGCATGGTTAGTACACGGCGGGTTGAAAACTGGTGATACACCTTTGGTGCTGTCGCAGCCTGATTGCCTGAGATATTCAGATACTGGATAAAGTCATCCAGATTTTGTGCTTCTTCGATAAAATCAACTTCACGTACCATGCGTGTCTTAATTTCATCTACAATTTCAGACAGTGAAGCAAATTTGATTTTAGGCACTGCTTTTTCGAGTAACTTGGTTGCCCAATGCACCACATTCAAATCGGTATAAAGAATCGTTTCAACGCCAGGTTTCTGAACTTTTAAAACGACATCTTCACCTGTTACCAATCTTGCTGGATGCACTTGCGCAATCGAAGCAGAAGCCAATGGTTTTTCATCAATAAAACTAAAAATTTCATTGAGATTTCGACCCTCAAATTCTTCAGCCAAGACCTTTTGAATATAGCTAAAAGGTAAAGTTGGCGTTTGATCTAGACAGCCCTGAAATTCCTGAACATATTCTCGCGGGAATAAAGACGGCGTACTGGCAATAAACTGGCCCAACTTAATATAAGTCGAACCAAGCGACTCAAAGGTCTCACGCATGAGCTTGGCATTGCTTGGTTTTTCAGTTGCATATTTCACACCTGCTTGTGCTGCAACCACCACTGTTTCACCAATACGTGCAACAGAGCGTAATCCATCGAATAAAATATTTCTTTTCATAATCTTTCTTGCCTCACAGATGGCATTAGTTTAGCAAATTTTGCTCATTTTACCGATCAAGTTGCCTGACAAACTGGACAATTTACATCTTTTTCAAATTTAAGAATGCGTTGCGACAGGTTTAAGCCATTCCAGAGCAACAGTTTTTGCTTAAGTGGCGTCAAACCTAACCCTAAAAACAGCAAAGTGTGATGTGCTTGTAATGACGCTATCATTACAGGTGTAGTTGCCAATACACCAGACTCAGCACAGCGCAAGCCTTCATTGGCATGCTCTTCTTTAGGAAATAGGCATTCATAACAAGCTGAATCTGACTCAACCATAAACATCTGCCCTTCAAAACCAATCGCTGAAGCACTGATCAGTGGCACTTGGTGTGTTTTACAGACACGATTCACCAGATAGCGCGTGGTAAAATTATCACAACCATCTAACACTACATCCTGATGCTGTACGAAGTCATCAGCATTCGTTTCATCGAAACGTATATTTTGATAGCGGACTTGTATATGTGGATTAATGGCTTGTAGATGTTTTGCCAATATTTCGGCTTTGTATCGGCCTAAATCATTTGAGGTAAATGCAATTTGGCGTTGTAGATTACTCATCTCAATGGTGTCGGCATCGACAATAGTAATTTTTCCCACTCCAGCACGAGCCAGCAGCTCGGCACTGGTACAGCCGATTCCACCTGCGCCGATAATCAGTACATTGGCAAGTTTTAGTTTTTCTTGTGCTTCAATATCCCAACCATCTAATAAAATCTGACGACTATAGAGATGCATTTCCTCATTACTAAGCTCAAATTCGTTTTCAAAATGGTCTGACACGTGGCTACTTCTTTATCTTCAAGATAGTGCTGATTCTAAGTCGATGCAAGACTTGAGGAAAGTAATAAATTTTATCTAAACGCATTTTCTTTCGACCAAGCTTTGTTTTTACCCCAACAATTCGATCGAACTTTAATAGCTGAATAAAATCAAAAACTTATAATATCGACTAAAAACTTTAGGTATTTATCCTTTTTTAATTATAACTTTATGTTTTAACGTAAGTTATCTATTATATTTTATAGTTGACTACCGTATAGGTAGTTTAGAAGAAGTTGTTTCTGACGCCAAGCCTGTATTGATTGTTGACTATCGCATAGATAGTTTAGAAGTTACAAAAAAAGCTAAGCTAAAATTCCCTTAGGTTGACTATCGCATAGATAGTTTAGAAGAGCTGGTAACGGATATACACCTGGTTCTAATGGTTGACTATCGCATAGATAGTTTAGAAGTTATTCAAATATTCGTAGCATAATTCCATTGCGTTGACTATCGCATAGATAGTTTAGAAGTCTCTGACTGGATTTTCCCAAGCGCGCAAGAGGTTGACTACCGTATAGGTAGTTTAGAAGTCTAAAGTGTTCTTGGGGAGATTTGCACCATGGTTGACTACCGTATAGGTAGTTTAGAAGCAAGTGGTTATACGGAAACCATGTTCAATGGTGTTGACTACCGTATAGGTAGTTTAGAAGGAATTGGAAGGCAAAAACATGGTATATGTTTTGTTGACTACCGTATAGGTAGTTTAGAAGGTGAGCAACTTCATCAATTCAGAAACGGCCAAGTTGACTACCGTATAGGTAGTTTAGAAGTCTAAGAATTGTTTGAAAGCTTCGTTAGTCGGGTTGACTACCGTATAGGTAGATTATGTTCACCCATATAAAAATGACCTTAATTTTTTTGAACGATTAAGGCCATCATTGCTATGGTCAGGTCAGGCAACAAGATTTCAAAAATACCTTAGCCATAAATTTATCTATCATCCATTATTTTCTAAAATTCAAATACACTTAAAAACACTACTTCCGATCATGCATCATTTCATAAGATTGCGCTCTTAACACATCCTCTTTAGTTCCAAAGGATTGATTCCGCAACTGATTAATCGACTGTTGTTTACTGGCATCACTCGCATCACTTTTTAAAATCTGGTCGCGCTCAGCCAAATAACCATTGACCTGTGTTTGCCAGCCTGCCTCTTCCTGATCCACCTTTTCGAGACGATCTGCAGCTTCTGGCCCTAACAGACTTTCACGCATATTACGAAGCTCTTGTGCAGAACCACCTTTCTCACGGATCTCCTGCGTCAATTGCTGTAACTCAGCAAATTGCATAGAAACCCGAACACCATCCGACATCGTACTAGGAAGCTGATCAATCAGTTTTGCCAATTCAGCTGCTTTTTGCTGTGCAGTTAAAGTCTTATTGGCATGGATACGCATCTGCTCAATATTAAACTGATTTAATTTACGTTCATTGCCAAACAAGGCATTGATCTCAGCTGCATTAAAAAACTGCTGCTGGACTTTATACATCTGATCAAGGACTTTCTGAAAACCTTCAATATCACCCGTTTTAAAATTACCATTGGGTTTTAAATTTTTGAGGGTATGACTGTACGCCACATATTGATCTAACAAATAAATCGCATAACTTGAAGCCGTATCAGGTAGCGTCGCTGTTAGATATTGACGAATATCAGCGATCAATTCCGTTTCGGTTTTCTCGCCCAGACTTGAAAAGAAATAATCAAAACAACTACGGATTCCAACTGTCAGTACAAGTTTACCGTTGGCATCTACCTGAATTGGACAATCAATCTCGGTTCCTTGTAATGAAGCCGCCAGAACAGGTAATTTTCCTTTTTGATGATCTTGTGTTGCACCAGCAAAATTATGCTCTGAGGACTGTGCTTGAGCCTGCTGGTTCAATGGATGCGAAGTCGTTTGTGCATCGGGCTTAAATATCCAGTAAATCAAAGCCAATATCAGCAATAAACCGATAATTACACACAAACTGATGGTTTTATTATTTAAAAATTTACCGTTCATCATCCCTTGCTCTAGTTATCCTTTATTTTTCAATCCGTTTTAGCTAAAGGAGCAAATGCTGCCCCTTTAGCTTATTTATTATAACCCCTGATTTTTTAAACGATTGGCTTGTGCACGGTATGGCGTGACTGGATTTTGCAAAAACCCTACCAGACCTAATACCTGATTTACCTCATCCAAATGGTTAAATGCATAATTATCACGAATGACCGTGCCTAAATGGCTCGAACAACGTGGTACTAAACCGTCATTTTCACCTGAGATCAGTAAAGAGGTCGCTGTTAAAGCATAGTCCATCGGATCAGCTGCATTGGTAAATGGGCTGGTTCCACTCCATGAATAATAACGAACACCATTCACCAGTTCGGCACCAGATCCACACGCTGTGGTTGGTACACCTGCTGGGAAGCGTTTATTAAAGTCTGCTGAACCGCTGGTCGTGAGTGAGTTTAATCCTGCAATTGCATCTTGATCATAGTAATGACCAGAACCAATGCCGACCAATGAGAAGAAGGCATTTACGCCTGCCGCAATAATAGGTGCAAGTGCTGGGCCAGCAGGTGATTTAACAACTGAATCGACCACATCTGCAACATCTGAACCTTTAGTTGGACCTCCTACTGCTGTTACTGAAGCAATCTTATTCGGCAATAAGCTTGCTACATAACGAACCGATTGTGAGCCATGACTATGGCCAATTAAATTGATTTTTTCAGCACCTGTAATTGCAAGCACCTGTTTTGCCTGTAGCAGTAGTTGTTCACCGCGTACTTCTGATGAATTAAAAGAAGCTTGCTGTGCAACAAATACATTGGCCCCGTTTCCAACCAGATCTTCAGTAATCCCGTTCCAGTATTGCAATGGGCCAACCGCTGAGAATCCAGCCATACCGTGTGCCAATAGAATAGGATACTTGGTTTTTGCATAACTGGAGGTAACATTGGTACTACCGCCGACTGAGCAACCGTTCACATTACAGTTTTGCCATGAGGCTTTAGGTGATAGAAAATCAAACAAACCTGCATGAACAACGGTTCCACTACTAATAAACATGCCTGCCATTAACGCTATAGCATTTAAATATTTCTTTTTCACGTTTTTGCTCCGAGCATTTTTCATTTTTATTACAAAGTGTTAGTCCTATAATTTTGTATGTGGAATCATTCCTAGCATACAAAAGGGATATCCAATCGCCCTCCTTTAATATTGTTTGATTTTTAGACTAAAGCAAACTGCGCCAAAATCATAACAATTCAGGCCAAAATTACGACTGATTGATAAAATTCCGATGAATGTACATATCCAAAGCGAATGGCATGGATTTCCACTTTACGCATTCTTAAAAAGGTTCTACGCGAGACACAATGAAAATATAAGCATCGATGTATATGAGAACTTTATATCTGCTTTGAATTTTCACACAAAAAAACACAGAATCATGCTGCCTTTTTTGCTGTAGTGAACATGTTAAATGCAGAAAAATTGAATCTTATTTTTCCAGAGATTATGCAACAATAACCAGTCTTATCATCCTGCTGGATCGCGTATGAGTGCTCAAGACATTACAGCCGTTGAACTTCCCAAAGCCTACCGTCTATTAAATCATGGCCCTACCGTTCTGGTCTCTGCTCAGCATGAACAAGACACTGATGTGATGGCCGCTGCATGGGCTTGTGCACTAGAACTTACGCCAGCCAAAGTCACTGTTGTTCTAGACAAAAGCACCAAGACACGACAACTGGTTGAGCAAAGTGGTTATTTTGCACTGCAGGTGCCCTGCTATGCGCAAATTGATATGGTGCACCAACTCGGTACGATTAGTAAATTTGATCAGCCCACCAAACTGGCAGATTGCAAAACGGAATTGTTTTATCAGGATCCCTATCCAGTCCCGCTGGTCACAGGCAGTTTGGCATGGTTGATTTGCAAAGTGATTCCAGAGCCGCATAACCAGCAAGCACACGATTTATTTATTGGATCTGTGGTTGCAGCATGGGCCGACTCTCGCGTATTCCGAGATGGACATTGGCATTTTCAGGACGCTGCAAAAGAGTTGCGAAGCTTGCACTATATTGCGGGTGGAACCTTTTATTTGATTGGTGATGAAGTTAAAGCCAAATAATCAGCAAGGTCTTAGGCAATGATTTTTCAGCATTGCCTGCCTTATTTATTCAGCTTTCATCATTTCACGATACAAGGTATCTAGAAACTGCTGCTGTTTCTGATTGTCTTTAAAATAACGTTGATAATTGACACTACAGCTTTCTACATCGGCGATATTGGCTTTATTAAAAGACCAGTCCGTGGTGTCTTTGACTGTAATCCCTAAATCATCATCACAACTCTGCCACAATTGAGCAAATCGACTGCGCTGCTTTGCATCAAGTTGTTGAAAATCGGCATACACAGAAAAACCATGCATTTCTGAATTAAAAAATTTCGAAATCATGCTGACAGGCACGCCACCCCACATCATCGGTTGATCTTGAGGAAAACGAATATCTTTGAGTTTATCCTCAGACATTATTTTATCTTGCTCGCCTTCCTTTAAAAACTGGGTTTCATAAACCAAGGTTGTACCGACGGGCACCTGAATTTTTTTAACGATGCGCGCTTCGCGAGTTTTATAATAGGGATAATTCGGTGATGAATTTCCACCTGTTGGATTCATATTACCGACACAACCCGTTAGACTCAGGCCAAATAATGCAGCAATCATCAGTCTATATTTCATATCTAAATCCTTGAGCTATCGTTATTCTTATCAAGAAGCTGTTTCTTACCTTAGAGTCAAACCCATCAACACACAATATAAAATTTGAGAACGAAGATAAAAAAACAGTTGCAAGCACCAAGCTCGCAACTGTTCTGTAGATTGATTCAGTTTTTTTAAAAGCTTATTTTGGCGCCATACGAATCGCACCATCCAGACGAATCACTTCACCATTTAAATATGAGTTTTCCGCGATATGTGCCACTAATCGAGCAAATTCTTCTGGGCGTCCCAAACGTGAAGGATAAGGCACCATTTGCCCTAAGGCATCCTGTACGTTCTGCGGTAAACCTTTTAACATCGGGGTTTCCATAATACCCGGTGCAATGGTCATCACGCGTATTGCATGACGAGCAAGTTCTCGTGCAATCGGCAAAGTCATCGCCACAACGGCACCTTTCGATGCAGAATATGCTGCTTGCCCAATTTGTCCATCAAAGGCTGCAACCGAAGCTGTATTGACGATCACACCTCGATCTTCATCACCTTCCGCAACGGTATTCTTGCTCATGGCATCCGCCGCAAAGCGCAACATATTAAATGTGCCTGTGACATTGATGTGTAACGTTTTCGAGAACATTGCCAAATCATGTACGCCCTCTTTGCCCACAACTTTTGCCGAGGGGCCGATGCCCGCACAATTGATCAGGCCATATACACTGCCATGTTTGGCAAGTACATCTTTAAAA
Source organism: Acinetobacter sp. BIGb0102 (assembly GCF_003815055.1). Classification (NCBI taxonomy): domain Bacteria; kingdom Pseudomonadati; phylum Pseudomonadota; class Gammaproteobacteria; order Moraxellales; family Moraxellaceae; genus Acinetobacter; species Acinetobacter sp. BIGb0102. The sequence continues at coordinate 35,584 of NZ_RKQE01000010.1, read as the reverse complement.
AACTGTTCCGCAGCTGCTTCATCGGTCACATCCAGTTTTACAAATTCTGCCTGTGCTCCCAATGCTTGTGCTTGTTGTTGTCCTGCTTCAACATTCATGTCGACCAAAGTGACTGAAGCACCTTTTTCAACCAAATGTTCAGCTGTTGCTGCACCTAGACCAGAGCCACCGCCTGTAATAACAAAATGTTTTCCCTGAATTTTCATTTACGTTTCCTATCAAATTAAAGATATAAATTTTTATAACTAAGCCTAAAGGCAACTTTTTTCCGATACAATTTCAAAAAGTAGCAAAGTTAATGCGACTTTTGAGCAGTCGATCTATTTATTCTCCTGTATTTCATGCTGATATGACCAAAAACTACACTCACGATCTTAATGCGGCCAAGGATACAATTTCAAATGCTTTAATTCGGGAAGCATTAAGCGTTGCTGCAAGTCGCGGTTTAAATATTGTCAGTATTGCCAATCGGGCTGGCATTTCTGCTGAGTTGTTAACCTCAAGCAAAGCTCGTGTTCCTGTCGCGCAGTGTGCCCAATTATGGGTAGAGCTGGCGGAGAGTATGAATGATGAGTTTCTCGGTATGGATACCCATCCCATGCGCCGTGGCAGCTATCAATTACTGGCAAAGCTTGCCTTTAATACTGAGATGCTGGAACAGGCAATTAAAGAAATTTTAAAGTTTTTAGCGCTGATTCTGGATGATATTCGCGGTGAACTGGTTCAGAAAGGTACTAAGGCTTATCTGATCCTGCATGATCGCGAACAACCAAAGCGGATGTTTACTTACTCGACCTTTCTGATGCTGGTTCACAGCTTAATGTGCTGGCTCAGCGATCAGCGCATTCACTTTCATAAAATGACGTTTAGATGCCATCCGCCTGTCGAAATACAGGATTATCGTGTCCGTTTTTGTGAAAATATCCACTTCCATGCTGAGCAAAACAGCATCGAATTTGATGCACATTATCTGAAACATAAAATCAAAAAAGACAAACAGGCACTCAATGATTTTCTTAAACATACGCCCTACAACCTGATTGTACGTTTTAAGAATGAAAATTCGCTGAGTCTACAAATACGTCGGCAATTATTACTACAACCACCTTCGGAATGGGCCGAACTCAAAGATATTGCGCAGCAGCTCAATATGTCGACAGCCACCATCCAACGTCGTTTAAAACAGGAAGGTGTCAGCTACCAGCAGCTGAAGAATGACATTCGCTGTGATATTGCAATTGAAAGGCTGAGCAAAACGGATGATTCAATTCAAAGTATTAGCGATGACCTCAACTTTCATGATCCCAGTGCTTTTCACCGTGCTTTTAAAAAATGGAGTGGTGTCAGTCCAGGCAGTTATCGCAAAACCTCTCCATTAAAGAAAAATAAACTGAACTTACTTGATGAGTAAAAGGAATTAAACCATGTATTTACCTGAAATTTTTGAAGAAAAAGACCCTCAAAAACTCTATCAGCTGATTCAGGATTATCCTTTTGCGACCCTTATCAGCCACAGTTCAGAAGGCTTGGATGCCCATCATCTGCCTTTTAAACTGATACTCGATGAAGAAAATCAAACAGCGACACTGATTGCACACATTGCCAAAAAAAATGCATTGCACACGCAAATCCCAAATGGCACAGAAGTCCTGATTATCTTTCAAGGTGAGCAAGGTTATATTTCACCGAACTGGTATCCAAGCAAACAACAGCATCATCAACATGTACCGACATGGAACTATCAGGTGGTGCATGTTAAAGGCAAAATTAATTTCTTATCTGATGAAAAAGCATTGCGCGGCATTTTGGCAAAACTGACACGTACACATGAAGCGAAACAGCCTGTTCCATGGAAAATGTCAGATGCACCTGCCGAATATATTACTCAGCAATTGCAAGGAATTGTGGGCATTGAAATTCAGATAACCGAGATCACAGGCAAATTTAAATTGAGTCAAAATCGGGAAAAATTAGATGCTTTAGGCGTGGTTGATGGGCTTGAAAAACACGGCAGTCACAATTTAGCAAAAGCCGTACAGCAATATATTAAAGATTAAGCAGACTTTTGACCTAAACTGACCCGATCATTGCCGCCATAATCCTTAATGGTCTGGATTTGCTCAAAACCTTGCTGCTCGAAGACCTGACGAACAGCTTCACCTTGGTCATAACCATGTTCAAGTACAATCCAGCCTTCTGGTTTGAGCCAGTTTTTACCTTGATCGATAATGATTTCGATATCTGCCATTCCCTGACGATCCGCAATCAAGGCACGCTCAGGTTCAGACTTGAGCTTCTGCATATGCACGTCTTCTGGATCAATATACGGTGGATTCGACACAATTAAATCAAACTGCTGCTCATCCAGTGCTTCAAACCAAGCACCACAAGCAAATTTCACCTGCATCAGACCATGCCGAACCGCATTTTCCTGAGCAACCGCTAAAGTTGGCTCATAAATATCAGTCGCCATGACTTGCCATTGCGGACGTTCACTCGCAAGTGCCAAAGCAATTGCACCCGTTCCCGTACCCAAATCAACAATCTTGGCTTGCTGATCCAGTGGCAGCTTCAACACTGTTTCCACAAGAATCTCAGTATCTGGACGAGGTACCAAAGTGTCATGGGTAACTTTTAGGTCTAAGGTCCAAAATGGCTGTGAACCAGTGACATAGGCCAATGGCTCACCCTGCTCAATACGAGCAAGACCATCCAGATAAGCCTGTTCCTGCATGTCTGTTAATTCTTGCTCAAGGCGTAATTTGAGTTCCAGCGCATTAATACCAAGAAGATGCTCAAGTAGCCATGCAGCCTCCTGACGTTCATAGCTATCAATTTCACCTTTAATCTCTAACGCTTGAGCAATATTCATTAGCCGCCATTTTCCTGTGCAAGCATCGCCAGCTGATCAGCCTGATATTCACGATGCAAGCTGTCCAGTAATTCGGTTAAATCACCTTCCATAATTGCATCTAACTTATATAAAGTCAGGTTAATACGGTGATCAGTCATACGACCTTGCGGGTAGTTATAGGTACGAATACGCTCTGAACGGTCACCTGAACCTACCAAATCACGACGCATTTCTGATGTTGCTGCATCTGCTGCTGCACGCTTGGCATTTTCCAGACGTGAAACCAATAATGCCATCGCTTTGGCTTTGTTCTTATGCTGTGAACGTTCTTCCTGACATTCCACCACAACCCCAGACGGAATATGGGTAATACGTACCGCAGAATCAGTTTTGTTAATATGCTGACCACCCGCACCTGATGCACGATAAGTATCAATACGCAAATCAGCAGGATTGATTTCAACTGTGGTATCTACATCGACTTCTGGAAGAATAGCAACTGTACATGCCGAGGTATGAACACGTCCTTGCGATTCAGTTGCAGGGACACGTTGTACACGGTGCGCGCCACTTTCAAACTTCAAGCGACCATACACACCTTCACCATCGATACGGCAAATGATCTCTTTATAACCGCCATGCTCACCTTCATTTTCAGAAAGCACCTCAATACGCCAGCCTTGGGTTTCAGCGTATTTACTGTACATACGGAATAAATCGCCCGAGAAGATCGCAGCCTCATCACCGCCCGTTCCCGCACGCACTTCAAGATAAGCTGCATTGGCATCGTTTGGATCTTTAGGAATCATCAACACATTAAGTTGATCTTCAAGCTCGACCAGAAGTGCTTTATTTTCTTTGACTTCTTCTTCGGCCATATCTTTGAAATCAGGATCTGATTTCATCATTTCGGCAGTTTCAATATCTTCTTCCGCTTGACGATACTTACTCCAAACTTCGGTGATTTCAGTTAAATCATTATGTTCACGGGACAATTTACGGAAACGTTTATTGTCCGAAATTACTTCTACATCAGCGAGTAATGCAGTCAGCTCTTCGTGACGATCACAAAGTTGATCGAGTCTTAAACGGAGTGATGCTTTCATGGGCGGAATATCTCAAAATCTAAAGACTCAGTGCGATCAAAATAGGGTTTGTTGACCTTTCAGCCATGCATTACGTTATCGGCTAAAACAACAGAAACAAGGCATGGAAAGACAATGGCGCCCCTACGAAGCACGAGCAAAATCAAAAAATTGCGCATAGTTTACAGACTCTGCTGCTTAAAAGACATAGTGAAACTGTGGAACTTACTATTCCACCCTCGTTTCATCACAAATTGTTCAGTTTTAGTTTTTACAGCTTGTTCTCTGCCGAGTGCTTAGCTATAAATAATGAAGGATAAATAGAATGATAAAACAACAGGATAAACTATGAATAATTTTATTAATCGTCCTACCTCTGCCTTTATTGCAGCAAGCTGGGTTGCCTTAATTGCAGGTGCCGTTGGCTTTATGATTGGGTTGTGGAATGCCAATATGCCACTCCATGAAAAAGGCTATTATCTGGTCATTTTACTCTATGGTCTTTTCTCGGCAGCATCCCTGCAAAAAACGGTACGAGATCAACTTGAAGAAATTCCTGTGACTGCCATTTACTACGGACTCTGCTGGGCCTCAATGGCAGTGTGTATCGTGCTTTTATTGATTAGTTTATGGAACGCCGAACTGACAATGAGTGAGAAAGGCTTTTATATTATGTCCTTCCTGTTAAGTCTATTTGGTGTCGTCGCCACACAAAAGAATATTCGCGATCTAAATTATTTACGTCTCCAAACAGAATTTAACCCGCGTCAACTCAAGTTAGAAGATAATTCTGTAAAAGATGAACAACAGGACTAAGTTTTATTTTGAAATAAAGGCTTAAAAATATTTAAGCCTTATCCTCAACAATAAAATCCTAACCATTTGTTTTTAAATCATTATATATTTTATAAAAACCTAATACAAAACAAAAGATTACAATCCAGACACCAAAGAGTAATAATTTAGGCCAGCTTCTCCACACTTTCATTCTCAAACTTTGTTACATTTGCTGCCATTAGAAAGACGTCCGATTTATTGCGGACACGGAGTCAAAAAATGAAATTAAACGCTTGGTTATGTGGTGCAATCTTTGCAACTTCATCACTTGTTACTGTCGCTCATGCTGATAACGCAACTCGTGTTGCAGCAACATCTGCACTCGGTAGTGTCGTTGGTACTGCACTTGGTAAAGAAATCGGTGGCAATAACGGCGCAATGATTGGCTCTGCACTTGGTGGCGCTGGTGGTGCAGCGGCTGCAAGTAGCAAACGCACACGTACTGAAGCTGCCATTGGTGGTGGTTTAGGTGGTGTGGGTGGTTATACTGTCGGTAAAAACCTCGGTGGTACGACAGGTGGTTATATCGGCGCTGCTGCGGGTGCCGCAGGTGGTTCTGCTTTAGGCCGCAAAGTCGGTCAAGACCGTTATTATGACAATCACCAGTCAAAAAAATACAAGAAAAAAAGAAAGCATCGTCATCACTAATTTCTTAGAAAAAGCACCTTCGGGTGCTTTTTTTATGCCCGCAACCTTTCCCGCTTATCGATAAAATCCTGAGCAAAATGCTAGGTTGAATCATTGTTTCGAACTTTTTAGAATAATTCCCTATTTTTTATATGCCTTTTATTGCATGATGAATACCGAATTACTCTCTCCTGCTGGTTCCCTTAAAAATATGCGCTATGCCTTTGCTTATGGCGCAGATGCGGTCTACGCAGGTCAACCTCGTTATAGCTTACGTGTACGTAATAATGAGTTTGACCATGACAATTTAAAAATGGGGATTGATGAGGCGCATGCCTTAGGCAAAAAGTTTTATGTGGTGGTCAATATCCAGCCTCATAACAGCAAGCTTAAAAATTTTATCCGAGATATCGAACCGATTATTGCCATGCAACCAGATGCATTGATTATGTCTGATCCAGGCTTGATCATGATGGTACGTGAACATTTCCCCGAAATGCAGATTCATCTATCGGTACAAGCCAATGCCATCAACTGGGCAACGGTTAAATTCTGGAAGGATTATGGTCTAAGCCGCATTATTCTGTCTCGTGAATTGTCGATCGAAGAAATCGAGGAAATTCAGACACAAGTCCCAGACATTGAGCTGGAAGTTTTTGTACATGGCGCACTGTGCATGGCCTATTCAGGACGTTGCCTATTGTCAGGCTATATGAATAAACGCGATGCCAATCAAGGTGCCTGTACCAATGCCTGCCGCTGGGATTACAAAATTCATGCCGCACAAGAAGATGCCAATGGTGATGTGATCCCTGTTCAACAGATCCATTCAGAAAAAACATGTTGTTCTCAAACCTCAACATCTCATTCATCAGCACACACTGTTTTAGTACAACGCAACGATGAAGATATGTTTGCGGCTGAAGAAGATCAACATGGTACTTATTTCATGAATTCAAAAGATTTACGTGCCGTGCAGCATGTTGATCGACTTACTAAAATCGGGGTGGCTTCACTCAAAATTGAAGGTCGCACCAAATCCTATTTTTATTGTGCACGCACCGCACAGATTTACCGTAAGGCCATAGATGACGCACTTGCTGGCAAAGCATTTGATACCAGCTTAATGACCCAACTGGAAGGTCTGGCCAATAGAGGTTATACCGAAGGCTTCTTACGCCGTCATGTGCATCGCGATTATCAGAATTATACGGATGGTTCATCTCACTTTGACTATCAACAATTTTGTGGTGAAGTGATGGAGCGCAATGGCGACTATATTCGTATCGAAGTCAAAAACCGCTTTCTGGTCGGCGATTCACTGGAACTGATGACTCCAAAAGGTAATATCAGCTTTATCTTGGAACAGATGCGAGACCTTAAAGGCAATCCGATTGAGAATGCCAAAGGCTCAGGCCACATTGTCGAAATTCCCCTCTCTCCAGAGATTGATATTGCTTATGCGCTGCTGATCCGTAATTTACCTGATGCTGCTGAGCAATTGCATTCAGCAGCTTTAGCCTATTCGGCAGATTAAAATGGCTTTGCTGATTACAGATGCATGTATCAATTGTGATATGTGTTTGCCTGAATGCCCCAATCAAGCGATCGATGAAGGTGCAAAAGTCTATGAAATCGCCCCACTCCGCTGTACCGAGTGTGTCGGTTTTTATGAAGTACCCACTTGTGTGGCGGTGTGTCCGATTGACTGTATTAAACCCGATCTGCAGCACCCTGAAACTCAAGCTGAACTTTTACAAAAGTTTAAACATCTACAAATTGTATAAAAGACAGCGATAAAAAAAGCGCCTGACGGCGCTTTTTTAGCTATACAAATTAGTTTGCATATACTGGAAATTTTGCACAAACTGCTTCAACTTTTGCTTTCACATCAGCGATAACTTTCTCATCACCTTTGCTATCGATCACATCAGCGATCCAGCCAGCAAGTTCACGAACTTCAGCTTCACCAAAACCACGTGTGGTCACTGCTGGTGTACCGATACGGATACCAGAAGTCACAAACGGAGAACGTGGATCATTTGGAACCGCGTTTTTGTTTACAGTGATATGTGCAGCACCTAACCATGCATCAGCATCTTTACCCGTTACGTCTTGTTTGATTAAAGACAATAAGAATAAATGGTTTTCTGTACCACCAGACACAACATCATAACCACGTGCGATTAATACTTCAGCCATTGCTTGAGCATTCTTCACAACTTGTTGTTGGTAAGTTTTGAATTCATCAGACATTGCTTCTTTGAAGCAGATTGCTTTTGCCGCAATCGCATGCATCAACGGACCGCCCTGGTTGCCAGGGAATACAGCTGATTGAAGTTTTTTCTCGATTTCTTCGTTTGCTTTAGCAAGGATCAAACCAGAACGTGGACCACGAAGTGTTTTATGCGTCGTTGTGGTTGTTACGTCTGCAATTTGTACTGGGTTTGGATATACGCCAGCAGCCACAAGACCTGCAACGTGAGCCATATCAACAAAAAGGTATGCACCTACTTTGTCTGCGATGTCACGGAAACGCTGCCAGTCAACAACTTGGCTATATGCAGAGAAACCAGCAACGATCATGCGTGGCTTATGTTCTAAAGCTAAACGTTCAACTTCTTCATAATCGATTTCACCCGTTTCTGGGTTTAAACCGTACTGGATCGCATTGTATGTTTTACCAGAGAAGCTTACTTTTGCACCGTGCGTCAAGTGACCACCGTGCGCCAAGCTCATACCCAATACAGTATCGCCTGGGTTAAGAAGCGCTAGGTAAACAGCTGAGTTCGCTTGAGAACCTGCGTGTGGTTGAACGTTTGCGTAATCAGCGCCGAATAATTCTTTTGCGCGATCAATTGCAAGTTGCTCGATCACGTCAACATATTCACAACCGCCGTAGTAGCGTTTGCCAGGATAGCCTTCTGCATATTTGTTAGTAAGTTTTGATCCCTGTGCTTCCATCACAGCTGGTGAACAATAGTTTTCAGATGCAATTAACTCAATATGTGCTTCTTGGCGTACGCCTTCAGAAGCAATCGCTTGAGCTAATTCTGGATCAAATTCAGCAATAGAAATATTGGCAAACATTAGCGGAGGGTCCTATAAATTAGGGCTTTTAAGCCGTGCTAAAGATTGGTGCGTATTGTAGCACGAAGTTTGTAATTAAGCAGAATGAAGTTTACTCATTTCTCAATAAAAATTGCTTATATCTATCAAAATCTAGCTTTTGGTTGATTAAGATTTTTCCTTAAGCTTATCATTGGAGTTTATAGTTAATTATCTAGATAAAATGATACGCATTAACGGGAACATTCAGCATTTAAAAATATATGATTTTTACTGTATCAGAAATCGAAATTATGAAACTCAGATAGAACAAGATCAAGCTCTGTTGGCACAGATACTTATAGACAAATTGTTCGATTTTGATGCTCGTGCTTTAGCATATAAGATAAATAAACAATATAAAATATATAGTTTTATGATTGACCAACGCACAGTAATGGGCGTTGCTGAATATATTTTTTTTCAAGAAGGTGATGAGTTATATGCTGTTATTGATGCAGAGAGCTTCACTGACATAAGCCCTGCCTATGCAATCTATCACCCAGAACAAAATTTAATTTACTCGCTTCCTCAACATGGCTTCACTCTAGAAGGTTTAAAAAGAAGACAAAAAACGATTGGTATGGCATTCCTTATAATAGGCCTTTTAGTAAATACTTTCTTTTTATTTAATAGCGAATCTACGGGAGAAATGTTTATAGCAATTATCTCCTCTATTCTTATCAGTGGAACCTTGGGTTTACTGGCATATTTTTCAGTTAGTCTGTTATATAAAAAAGCTGTTCACGAAAGTATGCAAATTTATAAAACTTTCGGTTTTAATGAACCTGAAAAAATTGATTTTAGGGCAGAGCTTTATGAACACAAGCCAACCAAAACACTATGTCCAGATATTGCTTATCTAGAAAGTAAAATTCGGGAATAATTTACCATTAAATTATTCCCAGTGACTTAATTACTCGCAGGCATCGCCGCTTTTACATCCCCGACAATATTGCTGATATTCAAGTCATAAGCTGTACCGTGATTCCACTGTGCATTCGTAATATACTGGATGCTTGACCCTTTACTCTGAGCTAGCGCTACAAGTGCATCCGTTGCTGCTTTAGGAACGGTTGTGTCCTGTGCACCTTGATAAATCGTGACAGGCTGATTCAACTTCACTTGAGCGGGTTGTGAATCCTTTTCTAGGAATGTTTTGACCAATGGTACAGCCATAAAATTGGTTTGTGTGCGAGGATAATTGGTTAAATTACCATTGCTCAGTGCATATTTCTGCATGGCATCTCCAAACTTTTTACCTAGCACATCAAAGCAATCAGTTTCTGCATTGTTAGCGATCCCATCCGTTGGCGACTGGAATACATTGGTATAGCTAAAGCTTGGTTCAAGGTTTCGTAGTCCAGCGGTAATTAAGGCCGTAAATGTATCCAGTTGTGCATACATTTCAATTTTTTGCGGCAAAGGTGCATTTTCAACAGATGCATTCCCATTGACCAAAATAGCCGCTAAATTAGACGCAGGTGCAACAGCAATCGTTCCTTTATAATCCAGCTTGGCACGGCTTTGATATTGCGCTGCGCCTAATGCTGCTTGACCGCCTTGTGAATGCCCCACTGTCATCCATTGACGAGATACAACTTTACCTTGTCCAGCTAAATAATATCGTGCAGCAACTACAGCATCGGTAATAGAGAATGCTTCGCTCTTAACATTCAAAAATGGATGCAATTCTCGGCCACTCGGTTCTCCCAAGCCTTCGTAATCAGGCGCGACCACCACATAACCTGCTGCAAGTAACTGCGTAATCATATTTCCAACCTCAGGGCCAGTTGCGTTACGGCTCGGCGCGCATTGATCTGCTACCCCTGTCGTACCATGTGCCCATGCAACAATTTTCCATCCTCCTTGAGGTGTGGGCCCACCCGGTACAAACAATAGACTGGTTGCCATCGTTTCCTTACCATTCTGTCCCAACATTTTATAAGTCATTACGGAACTTTCAGCAGCCACCGCGCTAAAATCTGTTTTGGTATATGCTACTGGAATCCCCACAACTGGATTTTTAATATTATTTTCTGGAATGTCTGGCTTAGGTACAAACGAAATATTGTTATCATCGTCATTACACGCGCTAAGCAACACGCTTGAACTGATGAGCGCAACCGTTAACAATTTCATATTCATGTCATGTTTCCCTGTTTTTTTATCTTTTTCATTTTAATCCTTAGCACATCTTTTACTAAGGCAATTACTTCCATAAGAATGCGCTTAATATCAAATTGTTCAAGTATTTTTTCAATTTTCGATGTTAATTTATCCAAACTCAATTTTATGTTTAAAAAAAATAAAGTGACCTTGACTGATTCAATCCTGTTTCAAATAAATTTCTTGTAAGATATTGGCATTCTCAACTCAGATCAGGTCGACTTTCATGCAAGCCATCATCCTAGATACAGAAACGCATACTTTGAATGGTTTGCCGATTGAAATCGCCTACGCTCCAATTGAAATCGAAAATGGAAAACTCAGTCTAGATAAAAAGCAGATCTTTGACCAACTTTATCAGGTTGGACAACCGATTTCTTATGCGGCCATGGCAGTACACCATATTTTAGAATCCGATCTGGTGGGACAACCTTTTTATAATGAGTTTCAGCTTCCAGCTCAAACCACCTATATTATTGGTCATAACGTTGACTATGATATTGCCGCTATTGCGCGTTGCGGTGTCGATGTATCTCAATTAAAGCCAATTTGTACTTTGGCACTGGCACGCCATGTCTGGGAAAATGCTGAAGCACATAATATCTCTGCCCTCATCTATCTCATTTCTAAAGGCAGTGATAAAGCACGTGAAATGCTTAAAGGTGCACATCGTGCAGACGCTGACATTATCTTAACTGCCAATATCTTGATGCACATCATCCATCAACTCAACATCCAAGATATTGAGCAACTTTATATTGCCTCCGAAGAAGCCCGTATTCCAAAAAGTATCACCTTTGGGAAACATAAAGGCACTGCCATTCAGGATCTTCCTGCCGACTATATTCAATGGCTGATGCGTCAGGACGATTTAGATCCTTATTTACGCAAAGCTTTAGAAGCAAAATTAGTTAAATAATTTCAAAAGGAAAGTCATTTAGCAACTTTCCTTCTTTATCAAAAAAAGGCAGTGATATTTAATAAATTGTTAATATTACTGTCATTTTTCAACTCTATCTTAATCCCCGTCTTATCTTGATTAGGGGGAAATTAAGAGATGTCACATTTTTTTAAAACTGAACTTGGGCAAAGTGCGTTACAGGAACGTCATATAGCTTTAACTGCCCGTCAACGTCGTTTGTTGCTTTTAATTGATCACGAAGATTTTAAAGAACTGGATCAAGATTATAAGGATCGAATTGCACCCACGGAACTGGTGCAACAGCTAATCGAGATGGGCCTATTGGCACAACACACATCTCCACCAATAAATAAAGAAGCAACAAAAACAGTATTAACGACAGAAATTCTTGAAGAAGCTCTACCTATTCAATCACTCCCAGTTCAAGAACAAGACATAATTCAAACTGCATTAGAGGTTGAAGAAACAGTTGAACTGGAAAAACTTCCTTTTGTTGAAATCCAGCAAGTCATGATTCAGACATTGACCAGCTATTGTGGTCTGATGGCTCGCCCGTTAATCCAGAAAATTCAGTCGATTCATTCTTTACAGCAACTGAAAGCCTGTCAGATGCAATGGATTACGTCATTACAAGAATCACGGATTCCACCAAGTCAGTTGAATCAAACGTTGAAATTAATCAATTATTCAGTACAGCATTTATAGTTTTATTCCAAAATTTGACTAAGTCGAGAATAAAATTGATGTTTTAATAAACAAGAAATCGCTTTATTCAAAGGTATATATTTACCTGCCTGTGTTTTTTGCCTATGATGTGGCACGCATGCGCTCATAGCTCAACTGGATAGAGTACAGGTCTCCGAAGCCTGTGGCGTGGGTTCGAGTCCCGCTGAGCGCACCATTGCTTCTTCTTTTTTACCCAAATTCTCATATTTCTATAATCGTTCTGTTTTTAACACGCCATAAACCTATTTTTCTACTTGGTTTATTTATTCATATCGCTCAAAATACCCGTTCTATTTAACAACGTGAGACGTTTATGACTGATGCTTTGGTGTTGAGCGATTTGTCCAAAACTTATCGTAATGGTTTTCAGGCGTTAAAAGGTATTAATTTAACCGTCCCTGAAGGTGAGTTTTATGCATTATTAGGCCCTAATGGTGCAGGAAAATCGACGACGATCAGTATCATTAGCTCTTTAGCCAAAAAAACATCTGGTTCAGTTGAGATTTTTGGACATAACTTAGATACCCATCCTTCTCAAGCAAAACAATGTCTTGGTGTTGTTCCTCAAGAATTTAACTTTGGTCAATTCGAAAAAACTTTCGATATTTTAGTGACCCAAGCTGGTTATTACGGCATTCCTAAAAAATTGGCAGAACAACGTGCCGAACATTATCTAGAAAAGCTTGGCCTATGGGAAAAACGTAATATTCAATCACGTATGCTTTCAGGCGGTATGAAACGCCGTTTGATGATTGCACGTGCCATGATGCATGAGCCAAAGCTGCTGATTCTTGATGAGCCAACCGCTGGTGTTGACATTGAACTTCGTCGTTCGATGTGGGACTTTCTTACCGAAATGAATGAGAACGGTACGTCAATCATTCTAACCACGCACTATTTAGAAGAAGCCGAAATGTTGTGTCGTCGCATTGCGATTATCGATCGTGGCGTGATTAAAGAAGATACCACCATGAAAGGCTTCCTCAATCAGCTGAATGAAGAATCATTCATTTGTGATTTGGCTGAACCGATTAGTGGTTTTGATCTCAATATTATTGGTTTCAAATTTAATCTGATTGATCCAGTGACACTTGAAGTGACTATGGACAAAGCCCACAGTATGAATGACCTGTTCCTGATATTGCAGTCACAAAACATTCAAGTGAACAGTATGCGGAATAAATCGAATCGTCTGGAAGAATTATTCGTGAAAATGGTCGAGAAGAATCTTGCAGGAGCGAATGAATGAACTTCAGTCAATTAAAAACTGCGCTTTGGACTTTAGTTTTTAAAGAAATTCGTCGCTTTATGCGGATCTGGCCACAAACCTTGCTGCCACCAGCGATCACCATGAGTTTGTACTTTGTGATCTTTGGGAATCTGGTCGGTTCCCGTATTGGTGAAATGGGTGGCTTTAGCTATATGCAATTCATCGTGCCCGGTTTGATCATGATGGCCGTCATTACCAATAGCTATGCCAACGTTTCTTCAAGTTTCTTTAGTGCCAAATTCCAGAAAAGTATTGAAGAACTGATTATGAGTCCTGTGCCATTGCATTTAATCCTGTGGGGTTATGTGATTGGTGGGGTCAGCCGTGGTGTACTGGTTGGCTTGATTGTGACCATCATGAGCCTATTCTTTACTCATTTAGAAATTTATAATTTATTTGTGACAATATATACCGTCATTATTACGTCATTATTGTTTTCTCTGGGTGGCTTTATTAATGCCGTATATGCAAAGTCTTTCGATGATATTTCGATTATCCCGACTTTCGTATTGACCCCACTCACCTATTTAGGTGGTGTATTCTATGCCATCAGTGCATTAAGCCCTTTTTGGCAAAACGTCTCTTTAGTTAATCCAATTGTATATATGGTCAATGCCTTCCGTTACGGCATTTTAGGGCACAGTGACGTCAATGTTGCCTTCTCTTTAGGTGTTGTGACCCTCTGTTGTGTTGTCCTCTATGCAATTGCATATCATTTATTAGCTCGTGGTTCAGGAATGCGTGAATGAGTGTTGAACTTTCTTTATTGGGTAAAGACACCCAATACCCGACTCAATATCAGCCAGAAGTTTTATTTCCAATTGCTCGTGCTGAGTCTCGTCAACAATATGCGCATATTGAAGGCATTACTCAAGGCAAAGACTGGTGGCATGTTTTTGAAATTTCATGGTTGAATCAGCTGGGTTTACCTCAGGTGGCGATTGGCCGTTTAACGCTGCCGGCAAGCTCACCCAACTTAATTGAATCGAAGTCACTTAAGCTTTATTTCAACAGCATGAACTTCACTCAATTTGAGTCGAAAGAAGCCTTTATTGCAGCAGTTGAACAGGATCTTTCAAAAGCAGCAGGTGCAAAAGTTGAATTACACCTGTTTCAAGTCGATGATTTAGAGATTTCAAAACCTCAAGGCATTTGCATTGATGATTTGATTCCTGAACGTCTTTCCGAACATCCTGATTCAACGTTGTTGCAATTAGATACGTCTGCTGAAGAAAATGTAGAAATTGAGCTTTACTCTCATCTTTTAAGAAGTAATTGTCCTGTTACAGGTCAACCAGATTGGGGGACGGTTTTTATTCGTTTGCAAGGTAAAAAGCCTTGTTATCGCAGCGTTTTAGCTTATATTATCTCGTACCGTCAGCATAATGGTTTCCATGAGCAATGTGTTGAGCAAATATTTGCCGACATTTGGCAACTTTTGAAGCCAGAAAAACTGATGGTCTATGCAACTTATACTCGCCGCGGGGGCTTGGATATTAACCCATGCCGAGTATCAGATTTGTCATGGATGCCCGAGCCAATTCGCTTGGCACGACAATAAAACGAATAAATTTGATATATAGAGGACGTTCTTCAATGACCAGTTATTTCGGTATTCTTCCGTCAGCAAGTTTGAGTCAGGATATTCAACTTGCACAAGCCAATCGTGACAGTAAAGAGCCTCAATACCCTTTACGTGACAAAATTTCTCTACAGCTTACTGATGAGTTAATTGACACCATGTTGGTTCACCTGGTTCAGCAGTTTCCACCAAGTGACAAACGAGATACTACCGAAGGTCTTGCGATTAAAATTCGCGGCATTGTTGAAACCCTCATGAAACAGCTTCTAGGCAAAGCTTCAAATGAACAGGTGCTTGAATCTTTAGCCTTTATGGAAAAGAGCCTATTCATTGATAATGACGGTAAACAACGTATCGGTACAGCATTACCAGATAGCCTTGTTGCTGACATGAAAAAGAGCTTTGCTGAAGTAGCTGCTGGAAATGGTAAAGAGCAACGCGATGCTTTAACAAAACAGTTTAAAACATTTGCCGATGCGCTGATCCACCACTTTATGACAGAATATAACAAGACGCTTGGTCTTGGTATGGTTAAACGTGGCGTTGCTAGCGTTGCAACAAGTGGTGTTGAAACCGCAGTTCATATTGTGATTAAGAAATTGATTCCAAGCTTAAGCCAAGTTGAACTCGAAGTGTTTACCAAACATTTCGATCAGTTACTGGTACAAAAATAAGCTGAAATTCAGCAGAAAGCGGCGATTGTAAAATCGTCGCTTTTTTTATGCCGATTTTATGCAAAATTAACCGCTTATAAATGTCACAATTTCTAAATTTGCATTGTCTAAATCGGCGATTATGTTAGCATGCGCGAAGCGTTGATTTACTTGATTTAGAATCGCATGTCTCCAAGCTCACAATACAAATTTTTGCGTCAAGCACCACGTGATGGCTTGAGCACAGCCAATCAACTTTCCCGTTGGCAACAACTTCACCTTGATCCTTGGCTTTGCCTGTTTTTGATCCTCAATGCCATACTCGGCCTGACTGTTTTATATAGTGCATCTGCACAAGATGTAGGACTGGTTACCAAACAGGCGATGAGTTTCGGAATTGGCTTTGCGGTGATGTTTGGTTTGGCCCAGATTCCACCAAAAGTCTATCAGGCATTTTCACCTTACTTTTATGTGTTCGGTGTGTTGTGCCTGATCGCAGTGATGGTCTTTGGTGAAGTGCGTATGGGGGCTCAACGCTGGATTGATATTCCGGGCTTCGGGAGTGTGCAGCCAAGTGAGTTTATGAAGATCGGCATGCCAATGATGGTTGCATGGTTCTTGTCTCGCAAAGCCCTCCCTCCTAGCTTCTCTCAGGTCATTCTGTCTTTGATGCTAATTGTGGTGCCTTTTCTCCTCATTGCAGAACAACCCGACTTAGGCACTTCTTTACTGGTACTCGCCAGCGGTATTTTTGTACTTTTCCTCAGCGGCTTATCGTGGAAGTTGATTGCGGCAGCAGCAGGTGCGGCTGGTATCATTATTCCGATTGCATGGGAATTTTTATTACATGACTATCAACGTCAACGGGTATTAACACTTTTTAATCCCGAAGCAGATGCCTTGGGTACAGGCTGGAACATTATCCAGTCCAAAACAGCGATTGGTTCAGGTGGTTTTTCGGGTAAAGGCTTTCTTGAAGGTACTCAGTCGCACTTACACTTTTTACCTGAAGGCCATACAGACTTTATTATTGCAGCTTATTCAGAAGAGTTTGGTCTAATCGGTGTTACCCTGCTGATTCTTCTTTATTGTGCAATTATTTTCAGGACGTTCCAGATTGGCCTGCAAAGCTTCCATAACTATGGTCGTTTAGTGGCTGGTGCCTTTGGTTTGTCATTTTTTGTTTATGTATTTGTAAACGCAGGCATGGTCAGTGGTATTTTACCTGTAGTAGGTGTGCCTTTGCCGTTCATGAGTTATGGCGGAACTGCAATTATTACCCTTATGTCAACTTTTGGACTGGTTATGTCTATTCATACACATCGATAATGAGGAATTTTATAAACTTATGTTTCTTCCTACTTTGAATAAAACTTTTAAATTTTTAACTTTAAGCGCTGGTTTATTCTTGAGCAGTAATTGGGCACAAGCAAATGAATTTTATAATCACCCGAATTACTTTGCTTTTAAACAAAAAGCAATGACAACTTACGGCTTAAGCAGCGAACAAATTGACGCTGCAATGAGCGGCGCACGTAATTTACCTAACATTTTAAATATCATGACGCGTCCTGGCGAAAGTAAGCCTTGGTATGACTATCGTTCAATGTTCTTAGCAGAAGGCACTATTCAACGCGGCATTCGTTTTAAAAACCAATATGAAGATGTCCTCAATCGCGCAGAACAGCAGTATGGCGTCCCTAAAGCAGTCATTTTAGGTATTCTGGGTGTAGAGACTGGCTATGGCGCAAATAAGGGCTCTTTCATCACACGTGATGCACTAGCAACCCTCGCATTCGGCTATCCACGTCGTGCCGACTATTTTAGTGATGAACTCGCTGCCCTGATTTCTTGGACCTATAAAGAAGGTTATCCTACCAACAGCATCGTTGGCTCATATGCAGGTGCGATTGGCTATCCACAATTTATGCCAAGTAACATCCAGAAACTCGGGGTGGACTACGACGGTAACGGACATATTGATCTCAGAAATTCTGCTGCTGATGCGATTGGTTCAATTGCAAACTATTTAGCTCAGTATGGTTGGGAGCGTGATCGTCCAATTGGCTTCCCTGCACGTTACTCAGGCAACAATCCTGATAGCATTATTGCCAAGGATCTAACCCAACCAACACCTTATGGCGAGCTGAAAAGACTAGGAATTACACCTGTTAACCCTTTGGTAAAAATTGATGATCTTGATCTGGTCAATGTCATTCAATTACAGGATAAATTTGGTCCGATCTACTATATTACTTATCCAAATTTTCAAGTGATTACCACCTACAACAGAAGCCGTATGTATGCGACAGCAGTATGGTTATTAGGTACAGAAGTGGCTAGCCGATAGGCTAGCTTTTTTACAAGATTATGAAAAGTCAATAATTTTTTAATAAAAAACGAACACAGAACCAGCAAAATTCATTTTTTGTTACAAAATTGATTATTATTTAACCAGAAACTGTAAGTTTTTGCCCTTTTTGTAACTATTTATCGTTAAAGACTAGACACACTTCGTAAGCGATGAATATTATCGCCGCAAGTTAAAAGTAATTGCAAAAGTGAATAATTAGACATGTGCACTATATTTCAGGCAGTTTTTACTGAAATAGAAAAGCATGTTCTCTAGGAGTTTATACAATGCAGTTTTCGCTAAAATATATTCTAGCGCTGACGGCAGGCTTAAGTTTAAGCCCGTTACATGCTGAAATGGTACAGTCTTCATCATTATCAAATGATGTGGATGGTTCTAATTTGGCTGCCCGCGTTCTAAGCAAAGATTCTCAAAATTTTAATTCTCGTTTCTCTAACGTTAATAGTCTTTCAATCACTGAGAGTTCAGGTGACAAAGTACGTCGCCAGACGATTGCTGCAAAGATCGATATCCCTGAAGAAGAGCCTTCAGTGATTGAAAAACTGAATACTGTTGCTTCGAACACCGTTCGTAAATTCAGCCAAAGTGGCGTTGCTTCATGGTACGGCCGTCAATTCCATGGTCGTAAAACGGCAAGTGGTGAAACATTCGATATGAATGCCATGACCGCTGCACACCGTAGCCTTCCTTTGAACTGTTACATCCGTGTAACAAACAAAGACAATGGTAAAAGTGTTGTTGTGAAAGTAAACGATCGTGGCCCATTCCATGGTAACCGTGTATTAGACTTATCTTACGGTGCTGCAAAGCAATTGGGTATGTCTAGCGCTGGTACTGGCAATGTAAGCATCGAACGTGTTGATGGTCCTAACTCTTAAGCGTTAACCACAGCATTCAAAAAAAGCCGCCTCATGCGGCTTTTTTTATTTTTATCGATTCTCTTTTTTAGGACTTTACGCCCTCTTCGCTTGTTGGTTATATTGAAGCAATAAAAATGAATACAGCGAGGAACGCATTGTGAAATCGATAGACGAATGGTTTGATGAATATAGTGATAGCCACCAAAACCAGACCAACAAGAAAATTCACTGGGTCTGTGTACCTGCAATCTTATTTTCAATTATTGGTATCCTTGCGCACTTTAGCACCTTACTCACAGCTTTATTGCTGGTTTTAACTTTAGTTTTTTATGCACGTCTGGATATTATGCTGGCGATTGCGATGGCAGCCTTACTGGCAGTGATGGCATGGCTGATTGTGATCTTGCCAGTCGGTGTAGGATTCTATATTGGGGTATTTGTGATCGCATGGATCGGTCAATTTTATGGCCATAAAGTTGAAGGTAAGAAGCCTTCTTTCTTTAAAGACTTACAATTCCTTCTGATTGGCCCTGTATGGTGCATGGACGCTTATTTAGCTAAAGTCCTACCTAAATGGAAAATTCGTCAAAAATTGGCGCTTACAAGCTAATTTAGCGCACATCATACAACAAACCTCTAAATATTCAGGAATAGGATTTAAATGTCATATCAATTTGTAGGTTTTTTTGCATTAACCGAGCAAATGAAAAGCCCTTTTTATCCTATTGACGGGGCTACTTGGAAAGATATCAAAGAACCATTCCATGGCATTGGGATAAAGCTCTCCCCATCAATTAAAACGCCATCGTCACCAGATGAAATAAAAGCTCTTTTTAGAGCAATGAATATTAATCATGTTAGACAATGGCTTTTTATTGAATATGAGTGTTTTGGCGGCTCAATTGACTATATTTACGCACTTATTATGAAAAATGGTGAAATATATGGTCCAATTGAAGAGTCAGCACTTGAAAATGTTGAGAGAGTTTATATCAATTTAATGAATGAATTTGGCATCTCAAAGAAAGATGCCCTTCAATTTAAACCATTTGATCGAGATTTCTGGGATGAATAAATAATTATTTCTCCTTAACCCTCTTATATTATCGATACATTTTTCCTTGATATTTTAGCCATCCATCAATGTGTTTTCCGCGTGGATCATGATGCGTCCAGTGAATGACACCACCTTTCTGGCTATATTCATATTCACCATAGAACTCAACGATATCACCCTTCTTCAGCCCCTCAATTCTTGGTGCTAAATCGATATTGTGCGCAATGAGGACGGTTAAACCGTTATCCAGTTTAAGAATCATTTTCTGGTGTCTTGAGCCTTCATTGTCGTCAGGCAAAATGGCTTTCACCGTTCCTTGAGCCTGTACTTGAACATTACTGCGTTGCTGCTGATAAGCTTGCATGATCTTCTGTTGATCATCGACAGAAACCGTATTTCCTGTATTGGAAGTCTGAACGCCAGCACCAGTATTTTGTTTTTGCTTAAGATCCAGACCGAAATAAGCCGCGACTAACAAGACGATGGCAATAATGATCAGATTATTTTTTTGATTTTTCATATTTCCCTTTTATTTAAACTCAAGATAGCAAAATGCCAATCGAGGTGATTGGCATTTGGATCATACAATGTCTGGCTAGCTTAGAACAAACGATTCATCCCATTCAACGCCGCAACACGATAGGCTTCAGCCATGGTTGGATAGTTAAATGTGGTCTCAACAAAGTACTTCAAAGTATTGTTTGGACTATGCATCACGACCTGTCCAATGTGGATAATCTCTGCGGCATTGTTACCAAAGCAGTGAATACCCAATACTTCTAAAGTATCACGGTGGAATAGAATCTTTAATTCACCAACTGTATCGCCTGTAATCTGCGCACGCGCCAGATGACGGAAAGAGGCTTGTCCCACTTCGTATGGCACTTTCTCTTCTGTTAATTCTTGCTCAGTCTTACCGATCGATGAAATCTCTGGAATGGTATAAATACCCGTTGGAACGTCACGGATTGGCTTCACATTTTTCTCGCCCACCATGTTCGCACCTGCGCAACGACCTTGGTCATACGCCGCCGATGCCAATGACGGCCAGCCAATCACATCACCTGCCGCAAAAATATTTTCTGCTTCAGTCTGATATTGATCATTCACCATCAACTGACCACGGCCATTTGGCACTAAGCCCACATTTTCAAGGCCTAAACCATCGGTATTGCCTGAACGGCCATTACACCACAAGATCGCATCTGCCTTGATCTTCTTACCACTGAGCAAATGTAAAACTACGTGATCATCAAAAGTCTCTAAGCGGTCAATCTGTTCATTGTGACGGATCAACACACCTTGTTCGCGCAAGTGGTATGACAATGCATCGGCAATTTCATCATCCAGATAGCTTAAAAGCTTTTGCTGCGTATTGATCAGATCAACCTTATGATCTAATCCAATGAAAATCGACGCATATTCACACCCGATCACGCCTGCACCATAAATGATGATTTTCTGAATGGCATAATCGAGATCAAGAATCTTGTCTGAATCAAATACACGCGGGTGATTGAAGTCCAAACCTTTTGGTTGATATGGACGGCTACCCGTTGCAATCACAATCTGCTTGCAAATAATGGTGTCTTTGATGCCATCCTGACCAAAAATCAGAACCGTATTCTTGTCTTGAATATAAGCACGTCCATGAAAGACTTCGATTTTATTGCGATCATAGAAACGTGTATGCGTGTCAACTTGCTGTTGAATCACTTTATGCGCATTACGTAATACCTGTTTCATGGTGAATTGTTTCCATTCACCGACTTTTTGAAACATTGGATCACGTTGATAACGAATGATACTTGAAACTGTTTGACGCAAAGCTTTACTTGGAATTGTTCCTACATGTGCGCAGTTACCGCCGAGTTGATCACGAACATCAACGATTGCAACTTTTTTACCTGCTTTTGCAAGCTTCATTGCCGCGCCTTCGCCAGCTGGGCCAGAACCGAGAATTACTGCATCATATTTAACAATATTCCCACCAACGACCTCTTTCTTACGTGGCATTCAAAGCTCCTTTGTCTCTTAACCGTTTTTGCTCTCTATATGATAACCAATATGCAGCGAGATGATGTATTTCACAACTATATATTTTTATATATTTACATTTTCAAAATGAATACCACTTTTCCTGCTTTAATGCAGTAAATTTGACTATAATATTCACATATCTCAAATCAAAGGCTGTAGGAAGTATATGTCTGAACACCGTAAACCTGAACAGGGTATAAAACTTCGTGGCGCGGAAAAAGTCGCAAGAATTCCTGTAAAAGTTATCCCTACGGTTGAAGTACCTCGCAAACCTGACTGGATTCGAGTCAAGATGACCGCTCCAGAAGAAGTTCAGCGTATCAAAACAACCTTGCGTTCACAAAAACTGCATACCGTATGTGAAGAAGCTGCTTGCCCTAACCTGCCTGAATGCTTCGGTGGTGGTACAGCAACCTTCATGATCATGGGCGATATCTGTACCCGTCGCTGTCCATTCTGTGATGTTGCACACGGTCGTCCAAATGCATTGGACCCTGATGAACCTCGTCACATGGCTGAAACCATTTCTAATCTGGGCTTAAAATATGCCGTGATTACCTCGGTTGACCGTGATGACCTTCTTGATGGTGGTGCTCAACATTTTGTTGACTGTATCAAAGAAGCGCGTGCATTAAGTCCAAAAACCTTATTGGAAATTCTGGTACCAGACTTCCGTGGTCGTATGGATATCGCCTTACGTATCATGACTGAATGTCCGCCAGATGTATTCAACCACAATATTGAAACTGTACCTCGTCTTTATAAAGCGATGCGTCCAGGTTCTGACTATCAGCACTCTTTAAACCTGTTAAAAATGTTTAAAGAATACTGCCCTGATGTGCCAACCAAATGTGGTTTGATGGTGGGTATTGGTGAAACCGAAGAAGAAGTAATTTCATTACTAGATGATCTTCGTGCACACGATGTGGATTACGTGACCATTGGTCAATATCTGCAACCGTCTAAGCAACATGCACCAATCGACCGTTTTGTTACACCAGAAGAATTCGAGCGTTATGCTGAACATGGCCGTAAGCTCGGTTTCAGAAATATCTGGTCTGCGCCAATGGTTCGTTCAAGCTACTTTGCTGATCGTCAATATCATGGTGAACCAGTACCAGCTGTACGTCGTAAAGCAGATCCTGCCAAGAAAATTGCAGTTCAAGCGATTGAAGCTTAAAGTTTCATAAGGCAATAAAAAAACACCACAATCGTGGTGTTTTTTTATGCTCTAGCACAAAGGCTTAAGCAATATGCTTTTGTACCACAATCGAGCCAACTGAATAGCCAGCACCGAAAGAAGAAATCACAGCGAATTCACCATTATCTACCTGCTCACCAGTACGATGCATCGCAATAATGACACCCGCAGATGAAGTATTGGCAAACTCATCCAAGATGATCGGTGCACGCTCAAGATCAGCATCTTTACCGACAACCAATTTTAAAATCAGTTCATTCATGTTGGCATTGGCTTGATGCAACCAGAAACGCTTGATTTGCTCAGGGGTTAATTCAAGTTTCTCTAATTGTGCAGAAATGATTTTTGCAACAAGCGGACAAACTTCTTTAAATACTTTACGACCGTCTTGACAGAACAGTTTGTCATCTACAACCGCATCTTCACTGCGATTTAAGAAACCAAAGTTATTACGGATATTATTTGAGAATTGAGTAAACAAATGAATATCTAAAATTTCAAAACCTGTTTTTGTTTCAGTTTCTTCAATAATTGACGCTGTCGCAACATCACCAAAAATAAAGTGGGCATCACGGGTACGATAATCCAAATGACCAGACGTGATTTCAACATTGAGCAATAACACACGGCGAGCTCCACATTTCACTGCATCATACGCTTGCTTCAAACCGAATGTTGCAGCAGAACATGCCACATTCATATCATAAGCATAACCTTGAATCCCAAGTGCAGACTGAATTTCAATCGCAACCGCAGGATAAGCACGTTGCATGTTTGAACACGCTAAAATCACCACATCGATGTCTTCAGCGGTTACACCTGCATTTTCCATCGCCTGTTTTGCAGCAATCACGCCCCACTCTGCTTGAAGTGAAAGCTCATCATTGCTACGTTCCTGCAAACGTGGACGCAAGCGTGTTGGATCTAAAATACCTGATTTTTCGACTACATAGCGACGTTTAATCCCTGATGCTTTTTCAATAAATTCAGGGCTTGAACCACGTAAAGCCTCGATTTCGCCCGCTTCGATTTGAGCTGCGTTGTCTTGGTTATATTGTTCTACATAAGCATTTAAACTTTCAACCAACTCTTCATTGGAAATAGATTCGGTTGGGTGAAATAACCCAGTACCTGTTATACGGATGCCCATGTAAAACTCCTGTAAAGAATGCTTCTAACTTTCATATTTCTCAGTTTAACCGATTGCTAATCGATCCCATAGTTTTTGTAATCTAGTTGGTGAAATAGGCAGCTTTGTCTTCATCGGTTGAGAAAACAAGGAAATTCTGAGTTCTTCCAACATCAAATACAATTCTTTGATTTTAGGATCTTTTTTAAATTTAAATACTTTGTCCATCCATGGATCGACATCATCAATTGCAGCAAGATCACGTTGTAGATTATTTGGCAATCGGTCTAAACGCAATAGCAGTGCTTTCAAATAACGCGGGTATTCCTGCCAAATCTCAGGTGACTGACTATAAACAAAGTCTGCCAACGACATTAAATCAAGCTGATCTTCAATATCATCCACACTGCGACCAAAGATACTTTGATCAAGTACCAGCAATTCACGGCGAATTTGCTGCCATTGGGTAAATATTTCAGTTAAATCAGCTAATGTCTGTTGACCATTTGCTAAAAACTGCTTTTTGGTTTCAGTCAATAACTGTTGAAACTCATCGGCATTTTTTGGTAGTTCCTGAATCGAAACCTGCAACGTTGCATAAACCAGCATTTGTTCCAGTTTTGCCCGCTCACCTAAAGGCGAATAAGCCAAAGCCAGCGGCTTGGAAATCTGCTTTTTCAATTGACGGATTAAATCCCCCAACTGCATATGCACCAGTCGAATCACCCCTTCACGATGTTGCTTGATCGCTTCATCCTGATCATTGAAGGTTTGAATCACCACACCCGACTCATCTTTCGCATCCAGCTCGACAAAAAGCTTGGTTGGTACCAACGCTTGATATTGCTTGACCACGACACCCGTGACTTTTTGCGAAGCTTCAAAAATAAAGTTGTCAGGGAAGGTTTTAAATTCACCTTTTTGCTGTTTCACTGGGCGATGGGTTTCAACACGACAGCGTGCTTTTAGCTCATCCAGATCACGCCCTTGTGCAATCAATTTGCCTTTTTCATCCAGCACCTTAATAAAAGGCACTAGATACTGATCAATCCGTTCAAAAGAAAAATCTTTTTCCGTAATCTGCTCACCACGTAAAGCAAAAGCCAGATAACTAAACAGATGTTCACGTAAATGCGTTGCATCTACGCCCTGCATCAGCTTTCTCGCAGTATCAGGAATTGGCACCAGATTACGGCGCTTATCTTTAGGTAAAGCTTTCAGTAATGCTTCGATCAAGTCTTGACGCCAGCCTGGAATTCCCCATGACCATTGCTTTTCATCGACTTGCGGTAATGCCTGTACAGGAATCTTAACCGTTGCACCATCTTCATCATGGCTTGGGTCAAATCGATAGCTAGCAGCCAAGCGCAATTGCCCACTATGCAAATAGTCAGGAAATTGTTGCGTGGTCGGACGATCATTCATCCATAACGCATCGTCTTCGACAAATAGATAACGTGGCTGATCAGGTTCGACGGTTGCACGCCAATCTTCAAAACTACGACGGCTGGCAATTTCCTCAGGCACTTTCGCTGCATAAAACTGATAAATGGTTTCTTCATCGACCACTAAATCACGACGGCGCAACTTATCTTCAACGCGCTCAACTTCCTCAAGTTTAAGGAGGTTGTGTTTTAAAAATGGCGGTGTAATTCCAAGATTACCTGTGGTCAAAGCATCACGTAAAAAGATTTCATGTGCTGCAGGCTGATCGACCTTTTCAAAGTTGATTAAACGCTTCGGCTCAATGATTAAACCAAACAACGAAATCTGTGCATAGGCATTCACAATACCCGCTTTCTTTGACCAATGCGGTTCAAAATAGTGGTACTTCAATAAATCACGCGCAGCTAATAAAATCCATTCAGGATCAATTTTTGCCAAAGTACGCAGATAGACCTGAGAGGTTTCGACCATCTCGAAGGCCATGACCCAAGCGGTATTGGTTTTATGCAAGGTACTGGCTGGGAACACTTTGGCTTTCTGCTGGCGTACTGCCATAAAGGTATTACGTTCATCTGTTTTATTGGCAATGAATGAAAGTAAACCAGTCAGTAAAGCGCGGTGTAAATTTTCATAATTAGCGCCCTTTTCATTAAAACTCAGTTTTAATCCTTCTGCCAGCTCGACCAGTTGCTGATGGGTCTGTTTCCATTCACGCAAACGCAACCAGCTTAAGAAATGCTGACGTGCAAATTGACGGCGCTTATTTTCCGTCTGCGTATCCGGGCTGGTTTGTATCGTATTCCAAAGCTTTAAATAGAATAAAAAGTCTGAATCCGCTTCTTTGAATAACGCATGCTTCTGATCGGCCTGCATTTGTTTATCGGCAGGACGTTCACGCGGATCTTGAATTGCCAAGGCACTGACAATAATCAACGTTTCTTTGAGTACGCCAAAATGAGCCCCACCAATAATCATACGGGCTAAACGCGGATCAATCGGCATACGAGCCATCATCTGGCCGACTTTGGTCAAATCATTCTTGCGCTCACTCAGTGCACCCAACTCGATCAGCAGTTTACGACCATCATTGACCAAACGAAAATCAGGTGGCTCGATAAAATCAAAATCTTCAAGACTACCTAAACCAAGGCTTTGCATTTGCAAAATAACAGAGGCCAAGTTGGTTCGTTTAATTTCTGGCTCGGTAAACTCAGGACGGCTTAAAAAGTCTTCTTCACTATATAAGCGAATACACACACCCGCCGCAATACGACCACAACGACCTTTACGCTGGTTGGCAGCAGCCTGTGAAATTGCTTCAATTGGAAGACGTTGAACCCGCGAACGATAGTTATAACGCGAAATACGTGCAAAACCACTATCAATCACATAGCGAATATTCGGAACTGTCAGTGCTGTTTCAGCGACGTTGGTCGCAATAATGATACGGCGACCTTTACCGCTTGGACTAAAAATCTTTTGCTGCTCAGCCAGTGCCAAACGTGCATATAAAGGCAACACTTCGGTATGACGAGGGCCATACTTCTGTAAGGTTTCCTGTAATTCACGAATTTCCTGTTCCGTACTGGCGAAAACTAGAATATCGGCATACTCAGGATGGCCTTTGCTTTCCGCATCAGCAAAACATTCTTCGACAGCTTGTACCACGGCACGCGGTAAATTTTCTTCGAAGTCATCAAACTCATCATCGTCACTGCCAACGATGCTTAGTTCTGAAATCGGACGATAACGCACTTCAACGGGAAAACTACGACCTTCGACTTCAAAAATCGGTGCGTCATAGAAATACTGGCTGAAGCGATTTACATCTAGCGTTGCTGAAGTGACGATCACTTTTAAATCAGGGCGCTTCGGTAAAAGCTGCTTGAGATAGCCCATGATAAAGTCAATATTGAGTGAGCGCTCATGTGCCTCATCAATAATGATGGTGTCGTACTTTGATAAGAACCGGTCATTGGTCAGCTCAGCCAACAAGATACCATCGGTCATCAAACGTACAATCGAGTCTTGTGAGCCCTGCTCGTTAAAACGGATTTTAAAACCGATAGATTCACCGAGTTTTTCACCGACCTCTTCAGCAATACGCTGCGAAACACTACGCGCAGCCAGACGACGTGGTTGGGTGTGACCAATCATACCCGTAAGACCACGCCCTGCCAGCATAGCAATTTGTGGAAGCTGTGTAGTTTTACCCGAACCCGTTTCACCCGCCACAATAATAACCTGATGCTTTTGAATCGCTTCAATCAAACGATCAGCATATTGAGTAACAGGTAAATCCTGATTGAGTTTAATCGTTGGGAGGCGTGCAAGGCGTTGCTTGACCTTGTGGTTAGACTGTTCAAACAGTTTTTCGATGTCTGCTGGTTGTGTTTTTTTATCTTTGCGCAGTCGATTTAAACGGTGACGGTCACGTGCCATAACCAATTGATCTACATTTAAATGACTCTGCACTGAACAGCTTTCCTGAAAAATAAACTAATCGGCTATTTTACGCCTTAAAGCCTTGCTATGCAAAGAAACTGCATCAATCTCCTGCTGATCTTGATACAGTCCCCTCCATTCAGCTTAGGGTTTCGGTGACTGGTCGAAGCGTTTCCGCAAGCGTTTGACATATTTTTTAAACGGCCAAGTGAACTGTTTCACAAAACTATTCGGGATTTTATAGCCCACTGTCCCATAAACACTTGCCAGATGATTCGGCATATACACACTTTTAAACAGCACATCATAAAATGGGATAAATGCAGCATAATTCTTATCAATTGCAGGCTTTTCAGATGAATGATGCCAATGATGAAACTCAGGTGTAGCAATCAACCAACGTAAATATGGGAAACGGAAACGCACATTGGAATGAATAAAAATCGCGTGAAATGAAATAAAAATCAGATAGGCAAATACAGCAGACGTATGGAAACCTAATAAAAATATCGGCAACGTTGCAATAAAGCGGGTCATCAACACTTCAACCACATGCAGGCGTGAAGAAGCCAGCCAGTCCATATATTCCGTAGAATGATGAATGGCATGGAAACGCCACAAAAAATTGACCTCATGCATGGCACGATGTAGCCAGTACACCACGAAATCCACCACAATCAGCAATTCAATAAATTGCAACCAGATTGGCTGAGCCTGCACATAAGGTACGATCGGGTTATTCGGCAAATGAGTAATCCAGTACTGGATCGGCATTACAGTTAAAAAGCTAAATAGTTGAATGCCGATATGACTGAACATGAAATATTTCATATCCGTCACCCAGCCGACTCTCAGGATTTTCTGTTCGGGATTTTTGGCAAAAAAACCTTCCAGAGGAATAAAAATCAGCGCCAGAATCACCAGCGTGAGGACAAAATAATCAATTCCTGCATAAAAAGGCACGCTGGGTAACATCGGCGCCTTGATCACACCACAACCTAAAATCGCAGCGACCAGAGCAAAACATAAACCATAAAAGCCATAGCGGTTCTGACGAATAATGGAGCTAAACGCGCCAAAACCGACACTCAGAATAATGCCGCCCATGAGGCTAAAATAAAATACATCATAATTTTTTGCGTAAAATGGTCGTAACTCAGGTGTGGTCATCACCGAAGGAAACAGAAAACACAATGCACCAAACAGGCAAAGTAGGCCTAAAGACAGGGAAATAAATGCACTAATTTTTCCCAAACCCGCATTGAGTTCCAGATTTTCAAATTTAGCTCTTAATTGATCAGTCATTGTCGGTATAAATTTCACTCTGGATGTCAGCACATCATGCTGATACATATCACATTATAATTTTTCTCAAATAGATACTATTTAGTATTTCAAAGAGTTACAGCTCATTTTAGACAAACACTTATTGAACCACAAGATCAATCTATGATCAGCCTCCTGTCTTGGCAGCTATTCCTATTCTTAACTCAACAACAAGAACATAAATACATAACATTTTGTGCAGTTTCATCCCATTGGTGTCTATATCCTTCATTCTCTAAAGCATCCGTAAATATTGGAGAAAGTTTAAGCGTATATCTTGGTTTTTTATATATTTTTAGATTTTTTCAATTTTACCCTTGAATTTTAACAGCGTAGACTTCATGTTGTTATGCACATTAGTTTTCAGATGTTTTGTCATGTTTGCTTCATTTTTATGTCGTCAAATAGAGCAGAAATCTTTGGGTGAAAGTCGTTTTGATTGAGTTATTCAATTTTCCGATTTTAGTCATGTAAAAATACTATTTCCCCAATAACTAAAAATTATTTATTCTAGACCTCGTAAACAAGTAAGGCGTTAGCCTCTCAATAAAACCTCAATCATGGAGACAATGATGAGCTTAATTAATACTGAAGTTAAACCATTTAAAGCAACTGCGTACCACAACGGTCAATTTGTTGACGTATCTGAAGCAGATCTTAAAGGCAAATGGTCTGTTGTATTCTTCTACCCAGCTGACTTTACTTTCGTATGTCCAACTGAGTTAGGCGACCTTGCTGACAACTATGCTGAATTCCAAAAATTAGGCGTTGAAATCTATGGCGTGTCTACTGACACTCACTTCACGCACAAAGCTTGGCACGACACTTCAGACGTTATTGGTAAAATCCAATACCCATTGATCGGCGATCCAACTTGGACGCTTTCTAAAAACTTCGACGTATTAATCGAAGCTGCTGGTCTTGCTGACCGTGGTACTTTCGTAATCGATCCAGAAGGCAAAATCCAAATCGTTGAAATCAACGCTGGTGGTATCGGCCGTGACGCATCTGAACTTCTTCGTAAAGTAAAAGCTGCTCAATACGTTCACGCTCACCCAGGTGAAGTTTGCCCAGCTAAATGGAAAGAAGGCGAAGCTACGCTTGCTCCATCTATCGACTTAGTTGGTAAAATCTAATTATTTAGATTAGACCCAATGGTCAGAAACCACCCTTTTTAGGGTGGTTTCTTTTTGTCTGCCTTCTTTAAAAATACTCTCTTACTCCCGCCTAAATTTTATAGCTAATTTTTTACAATTCTTATACTTATAAGTTTATAGCCAGTCTCATTTATCAATTGTCAGATGATTGGAGTTGGAGTACTGTCAAATCATAGAACACCAGAGTTGTTAAATATGTACTAAAAGATCAAATCAATATGGGGACGAATATATGGAAAAATCTGTTGTTGTAACCTCTTGGAAATACGATGTTTCTTCACGCTATTTAAAAATCTTTTATAGCAATGGCTCAGGCGAGCTTTACCATCCCGTTCCAGAGTTTATCTACAATAACTTGCTTCGCACCAATGATAAAACGGCCTTTGTGCATAAATATCTTGAATTTGATCTGCACTTTAAACGACTCTGTATTTCAGCTTAAAGCATAGAAAAAATCAGCCCTTATGGGCTGATCTGTTATTTAACGCTGACTCATTTAAGCCACATCTTGCTGCTCAATATATTTGTCTAACATCTTCTGCTTGGCCTCGGGATAGACATTGATTCTGTCCAGATTGCCTTGATAGTGCTGTACCACACGATCATCCATAATTTTTGACCACCATGATGGAATAAATGCGGGCAAAATCATTGCGCCATACCCTGCTGGTAACTGCGGCGCATCTTCAAAGTGGCGTAAGGTCTGAAAGCTTCGGGTTGGATTGGCATGATGATCAGAGTGGCGCTGTAATTGGTATAAGAACAAATTGGTCACCACATTATTATTGTTCCAGCTATGCTCAGGCAACGTCCTTTCGTATTGACCATTGGCCTTTTTCTCACGCTTCAAACCATAGTGTTCAATATAATTTACCGACTCGAACAAGGTAATCGCATAAGCCGCTTGCGTCAGTTGAAAAGGCACAGAACGCAGACCAAATTTGCTCAACATCGCCGCATGGTACACAGCCGACATTGCCCAACCATGAATCAACTCATTTTCTTTACAGAAAAAAGGCAGTTTCTTGCGTTCTAAGCGATTCTTTTCAATCTCGATCGCCGATTTAAAGCTGCCAACCACAGTACGTGGTAAAAATTTCCAGAAGCTTTCGCCAAATTGGGACGATGCAGGATCTTCAGGTGTCGCAACACGACGATGATGTCCATAAGGATGTTCGATTCGGAAATGGTTATAGCCCGATGGCGCCAAAGCCAAATGCGAAAGATAGTGTTCCAGACGCCCTGTTTTGTGGCTCAACTCATGTGCGGTATTAATCGCAATGCCATTAACCATGCCCACCAAGGTTCCCAATAACACCTGATCTGCGACTGGGGTATCTTTACGACTAGCAAGATAAGCCCCATAAAGATTTGCAGCATATTGCAGTGGAATATACAGTTTCACAATTCGTGCGTAATACGGATCAGCCTCAAGACCTGCAATCGCCTCTACGGGTGGGTTTTCCGTATCTTCACCAATGAATTTATCCAGCGTTGGAATCACGCCATGTAAAAATAACGGGCCAAATGAAGCAAAGAATTTTTTAGTTTTTTTCGGGCCAAACTGATAACCCGCCAAGCCACTCATGGCAATCGCAGGAACCGCCAAACCCAATAACCACAAATGACGTTTTTTATCTTTAAATGTTGTCGTTGCTTGCGCTACATCAAGCTGTGTATGCATATTCATTAGAATTCCCTCAATCAAACACATCTGTTTTGCTTGAATTGATTGTGTCCTTTTGCAGCAACCCTATATTATCATTTTAAGACTTGCTATTATCATTTTAAGACTTTACTGAGTTTTTATTGTGCAGAAGCAGCAGATTCCTGTTATTCCATCACGTTATTATTCACGACTGATTGAAATATTGATCGCGACTCATCAATACAGCAATGACGTGTTGATCGCTTTGCAGCAACAACTGGCAACAACAGAACTGTTGTCCATTCAACAGATTGAACAATTTATTGAAATTGGTTTAAGTCTGCCCAATACCCAAGATCTGGCCTTTGAACTGGGTAAAAATCTTAAACTCAGCTCGCATAGTCTGGTGGGTTATGCGCTGATGACCAGTCCGAATCTGGAGCATGCGCTCAAATTAATTGCCCAGTATTTTAGATTGATTATGCCAAGTTTTAAGCTCAGCATTCAGTTGCCAGCCCATCAACAAAAGGTTGAACTGTTATTTGAACCGATCTTGCAAATGAATAAACAATGTTTAGCCTTTCATATCGAAGCCATTGCGGTAGCCTTTTACTACAGTCTGCTCGAGTTGGCTGGTCAGCAGTTGCAACGTTATCAAATTTATCTGAGTATCCCTGAACCGAGTTACCAAGAACGTTATCTCTCTTTAATCAAAGCCAATTTTCATTTTAACTACACTTGGCTCTCAGGAATCCGTGTCGTTATTGACCAGCAACAACTTGCACTGCCCTTACCTTTGGCGGATGCGCATAGTTTAAAAGTAGTTGAACAACGCTGTCAGGAACAAATCCAGAAGATTTATCATCAAGGTGAAATTGTGGAATGGGTCAGTATGATGCTCAGACAAGCCAATCAAGTCCCCACCTTAACTGAATGTGCCAAAGTCCTGAATATTTCTACAAAAACGCTGCAACGCTATTTGCAGCAGCAAGGTGTTGAATTTCAGGTATTAAAACAGCAGATCAGTACTGAACGTGCCATTGATTTGTTAGAGAATTCTTGCTTTACCATTACAGCGATTGCTTATGAATTGGGTTATTCCAACCCTGCCAATTTTACCCGTGCCTTTAATAAAGTGGTGGGTTGTAGTCCACAAGCTTATCGCTTAAACCACCAAGATAAAATCAATTCACTTCAAGATCACCATACATAAGCCCGCTCCAATCGGCAAAGTTGTACTCATGTAATGTCCATCATTCTTGATCAATTCCAGAAAGGTTTTTACTTCGGCAGCATGAGAAATTACGTTATCAATAATCAAGGTACTGCCCGCGTTTTGTAATAAACGCTTTAAATCGGCCCAGTAACTGACGTAATGAATGCGCTCTGCATCCAGTAAAATAAAATCAAACGGTTCACTGGCTTGCGCCAGAAAATCCGCGGCATCTCCCACCCAGAAATCAATTTGCTGTTCTAACTCAAATTCTTCTGCATATTTTTTCGCTTGAGCACTGCGTAAAGGATCAATTTCTACAGTTTGAACGTTGCCATCTACTGCTTGGGCAGCCTCAGCCAACCATAAGGTTGAATAACCAGTAGAAGTGCCGATTTCCAGAATACGTTTTGATTGCTGGCAACGAATCAACATTGCCAATAATTTTGCCGACTCAGCTTCAATATTCCGATAGCGACTCAGACGATCAGACTGTTGAGCATCATGTTGCTTGAACTGATCATATAAATCAGAAATACGTTGTAAGAATACACTACTGGTCATCTCTGACTCCCCAAATGCCAAGTCGGCAAATTACGCTTAGGTCGCTTGAATCAATTTAAAACGGGGCTGGATTTGTCCATCAGCCAGTTGAACCGTTTCAGTAAACATTGCCAATGGGCGTACCCACATTGAATAATCGCCATATAAGCATTGATACACGACCAGCTCCTCTTCAGTTTCACTATGACGAGCAACATGAAAGACCTGATAAAGTTGCCCTTTATAATGTTGATAGATGCCGCGCTGTAATGCCATATTGCTTATCCTCTATTTATGCCACGCAATGATTGCAGTTGTATAACAAGTTTGATTGTACTGATTTTTTTATCGAAAGATACATTTCAAAATTCAACGGATAAATTAAAAATTCAAAAAACCGATCAAAATAATAAAAACATACTGTTTTACCTATTTATAGTTTTTACGTACTATAGCCTCATTGAATGAATTTACTGATTTAAAAGTCTTAGGGTTTGGAGAAATACATGTTAGATCAAAATATTAAAACTCAATTAAAAGCTTATTTAGAACGTTTAGAAAGTCCGATCGAACTGGTTGCTGCTTTAGATGACTCGGATAAAGCAGAAAAAATCAAAGAACTGGTGACTGAAATCGCGGAACTTTCTGATCAGGTTACGGCGCGTTTTGACGGTTCAAACGCTCGCCGTCCTAGCTTTGGTGTAGCGAAAGCAGGTGAACAACCGCGTGTATTCTTTGCTGGCTTACCGATGGGACATGAGTTTACCTCTTTGATCTTGGCATTGTTACAAGTCTCTGGTTATGCGCCAAAAGTGTCTGATGAAGTCTTGACTCAAATCAAGGGCTTAAACTTGACTGCAAACTTTGATGTGTTTGTTTCATTGAGCTGCCATAACTGTCCAGATGTAGTGCAAGCACTCAACTTGATCGCGATTAACAACCCAAATACCACAGCGACCATGATTGATGGTGCTTTCTTCCAGGATGAAGTGGAAGAACGCAAAATTTTGGCTGTACCTATGGTATTTCAGGACAATGAGCATATCGGTCAAGGTCGTATGACTTTGGAAGAAATCGTTGCCAAATTAGATACCAACTCTGCTGAGAAAGATGCAGCGGCAATCAATGCCAAAGATGCGTTTGATGTATTGGTGATTGGTGGTGGCCCTGCAGGTGGTACAGCAGCAATCTATGCAGCACGTAAAGGCATTAAAACAGGTATCGTGGCTGAACGCTTTGGCGGTCAGGTGATGGATACCATGGATATTGAAAACTTTACCACGGTGCAAAAAACAGTAGGCCCTAAGTTTGC